>NZ_JBSGIB010000014.1:0-186196 GCF_053604885.1 Nocardia sp. NPDC003999 | reverse complement strand
CCGTTCGCGGCCCGGCTCGCGTGTGCGCGGCCGCCGCGTACGCGACGAAGGAGCAAGCGGCGGGCGCGCACACGCGAGCCACAAGAGGGCCGCGAACACCCAGCGCCGCAAGCGCTGGAAAACTAGCACCGTGTGATGATGGATGAGTGAACTTCTGGCCAGCGCCCCATGTCGAGGTCCCTGTACACGCGACCGTGACCCTGCCCGGATCGAAATCGATCACGAACCGGGCGCTCATCCTGGCCGCACTGGCCGACGGTCCGTCCACCATCACCGGTGCGCTGCGCAGCCGGGACACGAACCTGATGATCGCCGCGCTGCGCGCGCTCGGTGCGGACATCGAGGGCGCGGGCGACACGTTGACCGTCACCCCGGCGCCGTTGGGCGGCGGCACGGTCGACTGCGGGCTCGCGGGCACGGTGATGCGCTTCCTGCCGCCGGTCGCCGCCCTGGCGTCGGGCGATGTCGCGTTCGACGGTGACGAACAGGCCAGGATCCGGCCGCTGCGCACGATCCTGGACGCGCTGCGCTCGCTCGGCGCCGATATCGACGGCGACGCACTGCCGTTCACCGTGCACGGCGAGGGCGCGCTGCGCGGCGGCACCGTGACGATCGACGCGTCCGGGTCGTCGCAGTTCGTCTCGGGCCTGCTGCTGTCGGCCGCGCGCTTCGACGAGGGACTGGTGGTGCACCACGATGGCAAGGCGCTGCCCTCGATGCCGCACATCGAGATGACCGTGGAGATGCTGCGGCGCGCCGACGTGCGGGTGCAGGCGCCCGCGGACAGCTTCAAGGCGCAGACCTGGACCGTGGAGCACGGGCCGATTCGCGCCGTGGACTGGGAGATCGAGCCGGACCTGTCCAACGCCACCCCGTTCCTGGCCGCGGCCGCGATCACGGGCGGCACGGTCAGCATCCCGCACTGGCCGCGGCTGACCACGCAGCCGGGCGACGTCATCCGCGAGATCCTCGTGCGGATGGGTGCGGAAGCGCGGATCTTCGACGGCGTGCTCACCGTGCACGGCCCCGACCGGCTCGCAGGCATCGATATCGACCTGCACGACGTGGGTGAGCTGACGCCCACCGTCGCCGCGCTGGCCGCGCTGGCCGACTCCCCGTCCGTGCTGCGCGGCATCTCCCATCTGCGCGGGCACGAGACCGACCGGCTGGCCGCGCTGTCCACCGAGATCAACCGCCTCGGTGGCAAGGTGACCGAGACCGAGGACGGACTGGAGATCGTGCCCACCGAACTGCACGGCGGCAGGTGGCACTCCTACGCCGATCACCGGATGGCCACGGCGGGAGCCATTCTCGGCCTCCGGGTGCCCGGCGTCGAGATCGAGGACATCGGGACCACGGCCAAGACGCTGCCGAACTTCGTCGCTTTGTGGGAGCAGATGCTCGCGCCCGCGCTATCCGACGAAGGAGCGGCGCACTGAGCCGGGGACGACGATCCGCGGCCAGCTACGACGAATCCGATGTCCGGGTTCGTCCGGGGCGTAGCTCCCGTCCCCGCACCAAGACCCGGCCGCAGCACAGCGACGCCGAGCCGGCCATGGTGGTCTCGGTCGACCGGGGCCGGTGGGGATGTGTGCTCGGCGGCGATCCGGATCGCCGCATCGTCGCGATGCGCGCCCGGGAACTGGGCCGCACTCCGATCGTGGTCGGCGACCAGGTGGACGTGGTCGGCGACCTGTCCGGGCGACCGGATACCCTCGCGCGCATCGTCCGGGTCGCCGACCGCCGGACGGTGCTGCGCCGCACCGCCGACGACACCGATCCGTTCGAGCGCATTGTGGTCGGCAACGCGGAGCGGCTGTTCATCGTGGTCGCGCTCGCCGACCCGCCTCCGCGCACCGGCTTCGTGGAACGCGCCATGGTCGCCGCGTACGCCGGTGGGCTGCAACCGGTTCTGTGCTTGACCAAACACGATCTGGCGGCCGATTCC
The DNA here is from genome assembly GCF_053604885.1 of Nocardia sp. NPDC003999. Classification (NCBI taxonomy): domain Bacteria; kingdom Bacillati; phylum Actinomycetota; class Actinomycetes; order Mycobacteriales; family Nocardiaceae; genus Nocardia; species Nocardia sp. NPDC003999. The sequence goes on along the minus strand of NZ_JBSGIB010000014.1, from coordinate 184,248 downwards.
GAATTCGCCGCCGCTTTCGACGATCTCGACCTCACCATCGTCTACGGCGGCATCGACGATCCGCTCGATCCGGTACTCGATCTGCTCACCGATCACCTCACCGCGCTGATCGGCCACTCCGGCGTGGGCAAGTCCACGCTGGTGAATCGCCTTGTGCCGGAGGCGGAGCGGGCCGTGGGCGAGGTATCCGGGGTGGGCAAGGGCAAGCACACCTCCACCCAATCGGTCGCGCTCCCGCTACCCGGCGGCGGGTGGGTCATCGACACGCCGGGCGTGCGGTCGTTCGGTCTGGCGCACATCACGCCGGACGACGTCATCGCCGCCTTCACCGACCTCGCCGACGCCATCGAGGACTGTCCGCGGGGCTGCACCCATCTCGGTCCGCCCGCCGATCCCGAATGCGCGCTGGACCAATTGCCGGGCAAGGAACACCGGGTGGCGGCCATCCGCCGCCTGCTGGTCGCCCTGAACTCCAACGATCCCTGGTAATCGCCTCGGCCGTCCGAGACTCAGTCGAAAAGCCGACCGATCATCGCGCTCTGCCCACTTTGCAGCACATGCGCGGCGGTCAGCGGAATCCAGAAGCACTCCAACTTCGTCGGCGGGGCCAGGCCGTCGTGGTCCTCCTGACTCGCCCACCGTTCGGGTGTAGTTCGGTGTAACACGCAGACATGACGGTAATCCCCCTTGCGAAGACGCTTCGGCATACGGAAAACAACGAAGGCGCCCAGGAAAACCCTGAGCGCCTTCGTGATTCAGCGGATCAGTGACGGCGGCGCGACTTCGGGCCGCGGCGGCCCTTCGCCTCCGCGCGGGCCGCCTCGCGGCGCTCGCGACGGGTGGGCTGCGGCCCACCGTCCACGCCGTATTCCTCGGCGTCGCTGTGCACCGCGGCGCGGCCGCCCTCGTCGGGGCCGGAGTAGCTGAAACCGCGCGGGGCGGTGTCATCGATACCCCTGGCGCGCAGGGCCGCCGGTGCGGCGTGGCCGTTGGCGACCTGAGCCTCCTCGGTGGGCAGCGGGCGCGGGGCGGTCATCGCTCCGACCGGCGAACGAAGACCCTGGCCGACGGCGACGCCCTCCGGCTGCGGCTGCTGCACCTCGACCTGCAGGTTGAACAGGAAGCCGACCGACTCCTCCTTCAGGCCGTCGAGCATCGCGGTGAACATGTCGAAGCCCTCGCGCTGGTACTCCACCAACGGGTCACGCTGCGCCATGGCCCGCAGGCCGATGCCCTCCTTGAGGTAGTCCATCTCGTAGAGATGCTCACGCCACTTGCGGTCGAGCACCGACAGCAGCACCTGTCGTTCCAGATTGCGCATGCTGCCCTCGCCCGCCAGGCCGTCGATCTCGGCCTCGCGGCGCTCGTAGGCGTCGTGCGCGTCGTCCAGCAGCGCCTCGAGCAACTCCTCGCGCGTCAGCTCGCCCGCCTCGCCGACCTCGGTCTCGCCGGTCAGGTCCCGGTAGTCCAGGCTCACCGGGTACAGCGTCTTCAGCGCCGTCCACAGCTTCTCCAGATCCCAGTCCTCGACATAGCCCTCGGCGGTGGCGCCGTCCACGTAGGCGGTGATCACATCGGTGATCATGCTCTGGACCTGGCCCTCCATGTCCTCGCCGCGCAGGATCCGATCGCGCTCGCCGTAGATGACGGTGCGCTGCTGGTTCATCACCTCGTCGTACTTGAGCACGTTCTTGCGGATCTCGAAGTTCTGCTGCTCGACCTGCGTCTGCGCGCTCTTGATGGCCTTGGAGACCATCTTCGCCTCGATCGGCACGTCGTCGGGCAGGTTCAGCCGCGTCATGATCGCTTCCAGCGCGGCGCCGTTGAATCGGCGCATCAGCTCGTCGCCCAGCGACAGGTAGAAGCGGGACTCCCCCGGGTCGCCCTGTCGGCCGGAGCGGCCGCGCAGCTGGTTGTCGATGCGGCGCGACTCGTGCCGCTCGGTGCCGAGCACATAGAGGCCGCCCGCCTCGCGCACCAACTCGGCGTCCTCGGCGGTCTGGGCCTTGACCTGGTCCAGGGTGGGCAGCCAGGCGCGCTCGTAGTCCTCCGGAGTCTCGACCGGGTCCAGCCCCTGCTTGCGCAGCAGGATGTCGGCGATGATGTCCGGGTTGCCGCCGAGCACGATATCGGTACCGCGGCCTGCCATGTTCGTCGCGACGGTCACCGCGCCCGGCCGGCCCGCCTCGGCGATGATCTCCGCTTCCTTCTCGTGGAACTTCGCGTTCAGCACGTTGTGCGGAATGCCGCGCTTGGTGAACTGCTTGGACAGGTACTCCGAGCGCTCGACGCTGGTGGTGCCGATCAGCACCGGCTGGCCGTTCTCGTGCCGCTCGGTGACGTCGTCGACCACGGCGGAGAACTTCGCCTCTTCCGTCTTGTAGATCAGGTCGGACTGGTCGGCGCGGATCATCGGCTTGTTGGTCGGGATGGGCACCACGCCGAGGCTGTAGATCTGGTGCAGCTCGGCGGCCTCGGTCTCGGCGGTACCGGTCATGCCGGACAACTTGTCGTAGAGGCGGAAATAGTTCTGCAGGGTGATGGTGGCCAGGGTCTGGTTCTCCGGCTGGATCTCCACCCCTTCCTTGGCCTCGATCGCCTGGTGCATGCCCTCGTTGTAGCGGCGGCCGACCAGGATGCGGCCGGTGAACTCGTCGACGATGATCACCTCGCCGTCGCGGACGATGTAGTCCTTGTCGCGGGTGTAGAGCTCCTTGGCCTTGACGGCGTTGTTCAGGTAGCTCACCAGCGGCGAGTTGGCGGCCTCGTAGAGGTTGTCGATGCCGAGCTGGTCCTCGACGAACTCGACGCCGGCCTCGTGCACGCCGATCGTGCGCTTCTTGATGTCGACCTCGTAGTGCAGGTCCTTCTTCAGCAGCGGCGCGATCCGCGCGAACTCGGCGTACCACTTCGACGAGGCGTCGGCGGGCCCGGAGATGATCAGCGGGGTGCGCGCCTCGTCGATGAGGATGGAGTCGACCTCGTCGACGATGGCGAAGTTGTGCCCGCGCTGCACCAGGTCGTCGAGCGAGTGCGTCATGTTGTCGCGCAGGTAGTCGAAGCCGAACTCGTTGTTCGTGCCGTAGGTGATGTCGGCGTTGTAGGCCACCCGCCGCTGCGCGGGGCTCATGCCGGACAGGATCACGCCGACCTCGAGGCCGAGGAAGCGGTGCACGCGGCCCATCCACTCCGCGTCGCGCTTGGCCAGGTAGTCGTTCACCGTGACGACGTGCACGCCGTCGCCGCTGAGCGCGTTCAGGTAGGCGGGCAGCACACAGGTGAGGGTCTTGCCCTCACCGGTCTTCATCTCGGCGATGTTGCCGGTGTGCAGCGCGGCGCCGCCCATGATCTGCACCTTGTAGTGCTTCTGGCTGAGCACCCGCCAGGACGCCTCCCGCGCGACGGCGAACGCCTCGGCCATCAGCTGGCCGAGCGGATCGGTCTCGCCGTCCTCGACCATCTCGGCGTACCGCTCGCGGAACTCGTCGGTTTTGGCCCGTAGCTCCAGGTCGCTGAGGTCCTCGTACTCCGGTTCGAGGGCGAGGACCTGGTCGGCGAAATGCGAGAGCCGCTTGACAATGCGACCCTCACCAATCCGTAGCAACCTCGTCAGTGTCAGCGCAGGCACGGGTCTCGTCAGTCCTCTGGTCGGTGTGTCAAATCGTGTCGTCGGCCCCCGGGCCGGTGCGGCCCACGCGGTTGCGCGGAATCCGCTGCATGCCCCATGGTAATGGTCTGTTGGATGTGCAGCGCCTGCGGCGCTGCGTGGACCTGCCGCTAAGTGGTCGCGCCCGGCTGGAAAAGGTGCCCGGCGGGCCACCCGGACGGTTCGGCCATGCATCCGGGTCCGCCCTGTGATCGAATCGGTTCGCAGAACTCGAGTCGACCAGCGTGTCATGGGCCCCCGGCGCGGAAAAACGTGTACGGAATTCATCAGAAATGCCACAACGGCCGGGCCAACGGTTGATGCGGCAGCACAATGAAGCGGGGGCGGCATCGGGAAAAGGAGTACCGGGCAGCGTGATCACGAGACTGACGCCGCAAGACACGGCCTTCTACCGGCTCGAGTCGAGCAGCAATCCGATCCATATCGGCTCTCTCGCGATCGTGCGGAACACCGATCCCGGCGACAGCTCGGGCGCGCCGATCCTGGACTACGACCGGTTGGTCGATCTCGTCGAGAGCAGGCTCTCGCTGGTACCGAGATACCGGCGCAAAGTGCGGGAGATCCCGCTGTCGCTGGGGCGGCCGGTCTGGGTCGAGGACAGCCGTTTCGACATCACCTACCACATCAGGCGTTCGGCGCTGCCCGGTCCCGGCACCGACGAACAGCTGCACGACCTGGTCGCCCGCCTCGTCTCCCACCCCTTGGACCCGGCCCGGCCGCTGTGGGAGATGTACCTGATCGAACGGCTGTCCGACGGCCGCTGCGCCATCTTCACCAAGACGCATTCCGCCCTGGTGGACGGGGACACCGCGCTCGAGATCGGCCATGTGATCCTCGACGCGGGGCCCGCTCCCCGCGAACTGGCCTGCGACGACTGGATCGCGCCGCGCGAACCCGGTGAGATGGAACTGCTGGTCGGCGCGCTCGCACACCTCGCCGCACAGCCGCGCAAAGCCCTCGAGGTCGCCCGGGAGGCGAGCGCGGGCGCGTTCGCGGTGGTCGGGACGGCGGGCAAGGCGGTCGAGTCGGTGGTCGCCGCCGTGCGCACCGCGGCGACCGGTGCGCCCGCCAGCCCCCTGAACACGCGTACCTCGCGAAACCGGCGCTTCGACGTGGTGCGCACCGACCTGGCGGATTACCGGACGATCCGCAAGCGGTTCGGCTGCTCGACCAACGACGCCATCCTCGCCGTGGTCACCGGCGCTCTGCGCAACTGGCTGCTGTCGCGCGGGGAAGCGCTCACCGAGTCCACCACGCTGCGAGCTGTGGTGCCGATGTCGGTGTACGTCGAGGGAAACGAGGGCGACCAGACGCACTCGGCGAGCGAGGTGTCGTCGTTCCTGATCGATCTGCCGGTGGGCGAACCGAACCCGGTGATGCGGTTGTCGCACATCGCGCACGCCTCCGAACTCAACGGTCGTCAGCGGCGCGGCGTCCGCGCGCGTACGCTCGTGCACCTGGCCGGTTTCGCTCCGGCCAGCCTGCATGCGATGAGTGTGCGAGCGGCGAGTACGTTCGCAGAACACACGTTCAATCTGGTGATCACCAACGCGCCGGGTCCGCAGGCGCCGATGTACATCGGCGGCGCGCGGATGCTGGAGATGTACCCGGTGTCGCCACTGCTGCGCAATCAGGCGTCGAGTATCGGGATCACGTCCTACGACGGGCGTGTCTTCTACGGTCTCAACGCCGACCGCGACGCGATGGCCGACATCGGCGTGCTCGCCACGGCGGTGCGCGATTCCATGGAGGAGATGCTCGGTGCCTGCGTCTGATCAGAAGAAGCTGCGGGTCTACATCCCGGCCACGGTGCCGATGCTGCGCGATCTGGTCGGCAACCGTGAGCTGGCCCCCGTCGGCGGGACCGCGTTCGCGGTGACGCCCGCGCTGCGCGAGGCCTACGCCTCCGGCGACGACGAGGAACTCGGCGAAGTCGCCATGAACGAGGCCGCGCGCGCCTCGCTGCGACTGCTGGCCGCCGAACGCGAGGCGATCGGATCGGAGGACTCCGACGACGAGGCCGCGCCGGCGGCGGGCGGTAACCCGGTTTACCGCCGTGCGGTGATCGCCGCCGACGTGACCGGCGCGAAGCTGCGGCCCGACCTCGACGACGCGGTGGTCCGGCTGGCGGGCCCGATCGGCTACCAGCAGATCGCCTCGGTGCACGTCGACCTGGCCGACGCCGAACCACAGGTTGCCAAGGCCGTCGACGTGGTGGACGCGGCCGATCTCGGCGACACCGACGCCGAGTTCGTCCTCGGCGACGCCGAGGACCATCAATTGGCCTGGTACGCGGCCCAAGAGCTGCCGTTTCTGCTCGAGCTCCTCTGAATCGCCGCGGCGGGCGCCCCACTGACCTGCCGCCGTAACCTACGATGCCGTAACCTTGCTGGCGAGGCCTCCGATCGGCGAGACGGCGGCCCGCGCATCCGACGACAGGGAGACCAACGGCAGCGATGGGTTCGAAAATTGGGAGCTCCGTGCGAAGCGTCCGTGCGTGGCTGGAGGCGCCCGCCGCGAGCGTCGCCGAGCGCGGCGGCAAGCTGAACGTGCTGCGCGGAGCCTTTGCGCGCGTGACCACACCGCTGCTGCCCGACGACTACCTGCACCTGGCCAACCCGCTGTGGTCGGCTCGCGAGCTGCGGGGACGCATCGTCGAGGTACGCAAGGAGACCGCCGATTCCGCGACGCTGGTGATCCAGCCGGGATGGGGCTTCGACTTCAAATACCAGCCCGGCCAGTACATCGGCATCGGCATCCTGGTGGACGGCCGCTGGCATTGGCGCTCGTATTCGCTGACCTGTCCGCCGAATTGGTCCGACCCCGGCCACGGCGGCAAGCGGCTGATCTCCATCGCCGTGAAGGCGATGCCGGAAGGCTTCCTGTCCAGCCACCTGGTCAGCGGCGTGCCGGTCGGCACCGTCGTCCGGCTCGCCGCCCCGCAGGGCGGTTTCGTACTGCCGTCCCCGCCGCCGGAGAAGGTGCTGTTCCTCACCGCGGGCAGCGGCGTCACGCCGGTGATCGCCATGCTGCGCGCGATGGACCGCCGCGAGGTGTTCACCGACGTGGTGCACCTGCACTCCGCGCGCACTTCCGACGACGTGATGTTCGGCGCGGAGCTGGGCGCGCTGCGCGACCGCAATCCCGGCTTCGACACCCGCCTGCATCTCACCGCCGAGCGGGGCAAATTCGCCCTCGCCGATCTCGACACCGAGGTCCCCGACTGGCGCGAACGCCAGACCTGGGCGTGCGGCCCGGCCGGAATGCTCGACGAGATCGAGAACCACTGGCGCGACGCGGGGCTGTCGGACCGGCTGCACGTGGAGCGCTTCGAGATCGAACGCTCCGCGGTCGGTGCGGGCGGCACGGTCACCTTCGGCAAGACCGGTCGCAGCGTCGCGGCCGACGGCGCGACCAGCCTGCTCGAGGCCGGTGAGTCCGCCGGTGTTCAGATGCCGTTCGGCTGCCGGATGGGCATCTGCCAGACCTGCGTGGTCACCTTGAGTTCCGGACACGCGCGCGACCTGCGCAACGGTGAGGAGCGCCGCGAAGGCGACAAGGTGCAGACCTGCATCTCGGCGGCGGCGGGCGACTGCACCCTGGACGTCTAGTCCGGCAGGTACCCTCGAGGTGTATCGAGTAGGGAAAGGACCCCGGTGGCCATCACCGACATCAAGACGTTCGCGCATCTCACGGCGGCCGATATCGAGACACTGGGGCAGGAACTCGATTCCATCCGGCGTTCGGTGGAGCTGTCGCGCGGCGAGCGCGACGCGAAGTACATCCGGCGCACGATCGCGGCGCAACGCGGTCTCGAGGTAGCCGCCCGGGTGGTGCTGTTCGGCAGCCGCAACCGCTGGGCCTGGCTGGCAGGCACCGCGATGCTGTCGGTGGCCAAGATCATCGAGAACATGGAGCTCGGGCACAACGTCAGCCACGGGCAATGGGACTGGATGAACGACCCGGAGATCCACTCCAGTTCGTGGGAGTGGGACATGACCGGCCCCTCCGCGCAGTGGCGCCGGGCGCACAACTACTCCCACCACACCTACACGAATGTGCTGGGCAAGGACGAGGACCTCGGTTTCGGCATCCTCCGGATGACCCGGGACGAGCAGTGGCGGCCGATCCATCTGGTGCAGCCGCTGGCGAACTTGCTGCTCGCCGCGACCTTCGAGTGGGGCATCGCGCTGCACGACTGGAGCATCGACAAGGAGCTGTCGGACACCCCGCGCTGGGAGGTCGCCTCCGGTCCGAACGTGGAGTTCGCCCGCAAGATCTGCCGTCAGGTGGCCAAGGACTACCTCATCCATCCCGCGCTGACGGGTCCGGCGTTCAAGCACACGCTGAAGGCCAACGCGATGGCGAACCTGGTGCGCAATCTGTGGGCGTACGCGGTGATCTTCTGCGGGCACTTCCCCGACGGCGCGGAGAAGTTCACCGTCGAACAGCTGGAGAACGAGACCAGCGGCGAGTGGTATCTGCGCCAGATGCTCGGCAGCGCGAACTTCGAAGCGGGGCCCGCCATGGCGTTCATGAGCGGCAACCTCTGCTACCAGATCGAGCACCATCTGTTCCCCGACCTGCCGAGCAACCGGTATCAGGAGATCGCGGTACGGGTCCGCGAGCTGTGCGACAAGTACGACCTGCCCTACACCACCGGGTCGCTGGGCAAGCAGTATCTGCTGGCCTTCCGCACGATCCACAAGCTGGCCCTGCCGGACCGGTTCCTCAAGGCCACCGCCGACAACGCGCCGGAGACCTCCTCCGAGCGCAAGTTCGCCGGTATCACGCTGCCGTCGCTCGGCGCGGAATCCACGCACTGGCTGCGCGTCGATCCGGAGACCGGCGAGCGGCGCGGCCTGCGTTCGGCGCTGCACGAGGCGAAGATCGCGCTGCGCGAGAAGGCGCGGCAGGAGAAGGAGATGCTCCGCGAGGCCAAGGCGGCCCTACAGGAGAAGGCCGAACACGAGCGGCAGGTGCTGCGCGAGGCCAAGCTCGCGTTCCAGGAACGGGCCCGTCATGAACAAGCGGCGCTGCGCGAAAAAGCGAAGCGGGACAGGCGTTTTCGCTTTCCGGGCAGGGCGCGCTAACCTACCATTCGACAGCCGGGATCGCAATAAGGTATTTGACACATCCGTGCGGCGCACCTCGCAACCTACGGTTTCGTAACTTACGGTAAAGTAACCCGCATGGCGATCTCGGATGTCAAGGAATATGCGCACCTCACCGAGGCCGACGTGGAAGCACTCGGCGCGGAATTCGACGCGATCCGGCGGGAAATCGAAGCCTCGCGCGGCGCACGCGACGCGAAGTACATCCGCAACGTCATCCGGTTGCAGCGCGTTCTCGAGATCAGCGGCCGTGCGGTGCTCTTCGCGAGCCCGAAGCGCCCCGCGTGGCTGGCAGGCGTCGCACTGCTCGCCACCGCCAAGATCATCGAGAACATGGAGATCGGGCACAACGTCATGCACGGGCAGTGGGACTGGATGAACGATCCGGAGATCCACTCCAGCTCGTGGGAGTGGGACAACACCGGCGCGGCCAAGCACTGGAAGCACACCCACAACTACCTGCATCACAAGTACACCAACGTGCTCGGCATGGACGACGACATCGGCTACGGCCTGCTGCGGGTGACCCGCGACCAGCGCTGGAAGCCGTTCAACCTGGGCAACCCGGTCTACAACCTGCTGTTGCAGCTGTTTTTCGAGTACGGCGTCGCCATCCAGCACCTGGAGCTGGGCAAACTGGTGGCGGGCCGGTACAAGCCCGGTTCCCCCGAACGGGCCGAGTTCGAGCGCAAGCGCGACGAGGCGCTCACCAAGATGGGCAAGCAGGTCCTCAAGGACTACGTGGTCTTCCCCGCCCTCACCGGTCCCGCGTTCTTCTCCACGCTGACGGCCAACCTGGCCGCGAACGCGATCCGCAACATCTGGTCCAACGCGGTGATCTTCTGCGGGCACTTCCCCGACGGGGCGGAGAAGTTCACCAAGGCCGACATCGACGGCGAAACGCACGGCCAGTGGTACCTGCGCCAGATGCTCGGCAGCGCCAACATCTCCGGCGGCCCGGTCATGCACTTCATGACCGGCAATCTGAGCCACCAGATCGAACACCACCTGTTCCCCGATCTGCCGAGCAACCGGTACGCCGACATCGCCGTGCGGGTGCGCGAGCTGGCCGACAAGTACGACCTGCCCTACACCACCGGCTCGCTGCCGGTGCAGTACTTCAAGGCGTGGCGCACCATCCTCAAACTGGCGTTGCCGAACAAGTACCTGCGGGCCACCGCCGACGATGCGCCCGAGACCGCCTCGGAACGCAAGTTCGGGGGCCACACCGCCGCCTCCATCGATCCGGTGACGGGCCGCCGCCGCGGTCTGCGCACCGCGCTCGCCGGGGGACGGCGGCGGCTGGCCCGGCGCCGCGTGTCCGCGGCAGGCTGACTTCCACTCCCGCCACGCCGCGGTCGGTCGGCGACGCAGGAGCCAACGCCGTGTGCGGCGAGTTCGCCGGGTTTGATTGACTCGGACGGTGCATGCTGAAGTTCTGAGCGTCTACGAGGCCATCCGGCGCCGTCGTGACGTACGCGCGGAGTTCACCGGCGAACTCGTCGACGATGCGACATTGTGGCGGCTGCTGGATGCCGCGCACCGGGCGCCGAGCGTCGGGAATTCGCAGCCCTGGGATTTCGTGGTGGTCCGCGAGCCGGCGACGCTGCGCGAGTTCGCCGAACACGTGGCACAGAAGCGCATCGAGTTCCACGACGCGCTGCCACCCGAGCGCGCCGCCACCTTCGAGCCGATCAAGATCGAGGGCATTTCGGAGAGCGGTACCGGGATCGTGGTCTGCTACGACCACGATCGCGGCGGGCCGCAGGTGCTCGGCCGGGCCACGGTGCCCGAAACCGGTATCTACTCCGCGGTTCTCGCCATCCAGAACCTTTGGCTGGCCGCCACCGCCGAAGGCATCGGCGTGGGGTGGGTGTCGTTCTACGATCCCGGTTTCCTGTCCGATCTGATCGGCCTCCCGGAGGGCGTCCGCACGGTCGCCTGGCTGTGCGTCGGGCCGGTGCGCGAGTTCCAGCGCATTCCCGATCTGGAGCGCTTCGGCTGGCGCGCGGGCAGACCCCTCACGGACGCGGTGCACCGCGAGACCTATCGGGGCTGACCTTCCGCGCATCGTTACCCAAATGTGCGGATCGTTCATGCTTCAATCGGATCCCCACTGGGTACGACAAGGGCGAAACTGTCACTTACGCAGTGCGCTTCATCGTGGTTTTCGTCGGTTCCAGGAGGTTTGTGCAATGGCCAATGTCGATGCTGTTCGGCTGTCCAGCGAGCTGGGCATCGATCTGGCACAGGCGACGTTGCGCCTGCGTCGAGAAGGCGTCCCCGGCGAGACCAAGCACCAGACCTGTCTGCGCATCCTCGCGGACGAGGGGCGCAAGCGCCGGGGCTTCACAGGCAAGGCCTGAGAGGCTCCGGCAGGGCCACTTATACGTCGCCTCAGACGCGTTCGAGCACCGCCGATGCGCCGATGCCGCCCGCGGCGCAGATACCGAGCAGGGCCGCGTTCTTGCCCGTGCGAGTCAGTTCGTTGGCCATGGTGGTCACCATGCGCGCCCCGGTGGCGCCGAACGGGTGACCGAGCGAGATCGAGCCGCCGTGCACGTTCAGCTTGTCGACGTCCACCTCGCCGACGGCGGTATCGCGATCCAGCCTGGTCTTGGCCCATTCGTCGCTGGCCAGTGCGGTAAGCACCGCCAAGGTCTGGGCGGCGAAGGCCTCGTGGATATCCACGAGATCGACGTCGGCCAAGGACATTCCGGCTTTCTCCAGCGCGCGTGGCATCGAGATGGCCGGCCCGATTAGCACCTGATCGGCCGGGTCGACGCTCACGTAGCTCCACGACCGGAACGCCGCCAGCGGCCGATATCCGAGGGCGTGCGCTTTCTCTTCGCTCATCAGCAGCACCGCGGCGGCACCGTCGGTGAGCGGGCTGGCGTTGCCGGCGGTCACGCTGCCGTCGGCGGCGAAAACCGGTTTCAGCGCGGCCAGTTTCGCGACGCTGGTGTCGCCGCGCACCAGACCGTCGCGCCGGATCTCCGCGTCTTCGGGCGTGCGGATCCGCAGCACCTCGTCATCGAACCGGCCGGAGTCGATGGCGGCCGCCGCGCGGTGATGCGAGCGGGCGGCGAACTCGTCCTGGTCCGCGCGGCTCACGCCGTGGATACGAGCCATCTTCTCGGCCGACTCGCCCATCACCTCGCCGGTGGTGCGCTCGGCGATCTTGGGCCTGCTCGGTAGCAGGTCGGTGAACGGCGCCAAGCGCGCGACCGCGGACAAGTAGTCCTTCGGCTTCGGCTTGCCCAGCGCCAGCGGCGCCGCCGCGTGCACGACCTTTTGCGGCAGCTTGACCTCGGCGTTGGAGGTGGAATCGCTGCCGCCCGCGATCATGACGTCGTATTCGCCCCGCTCGATCGCGGCCGCCGCCGACGTGACCGCCTGCAGACCGGAGGCGCAGGCCCTGGTCACGGTGTAGCCCTCACAGCCCGGGTCCAGCGCCAGGTCCAACGCGACTTCGCGGGCGATGTTCGGCGCCGCGCTGGGCAGGATGACCCCGCCCCACACGATCGCCTCCACTTCCGCACCGGGCAGCCCGGTGCGCTCCAGCAGTCCACGGACCGCGGCATCGGCCAGCGCGATGGAGTCCATCCGGGTGTATCCGGTGAACGCACGCAGGAACGGCGTGCGCGCACCGGACACGATCACAGCACGGCGAGCAGCTCTGGTGGCCATGCGATTTCCTTTCGAAAGCCTGGGACCACCAAACTTACTTCAAAGTAAGTTCACCGTCGACCCCCTTCGCCGACGGTGAACCCCGACGCAGCGACGATCCCCTCCACCGCCGCTGAACCGGTCCGCCGCGCGCCGTTGCGCGACGGACCGAGACGCCCGTCCCGGCGAACGCCCCTGCCCGTCCCGGAACCGTCGCATGCACTCCGTCATCCGACGCAAAGAACCGTAACAAACTTTCGACTAACTTTCCAAATAGTTTCTATTTGTTTGCCTTGAGCCTCCCATCGGCTTACCATGAACGCACTATGCATAGCCCTTCGGAGCTGTCGCGGCAGAAGAGATTCGGGCGAATCATCAAAGAACGCCGGGACGAGCTCGGCCTCACCCAGCTACAGATCGGCGACCTCGGGGGACCTTCGGCGCCGACCATCAGGAAGATCGAGGACGGCGAAGCGACCATCAGCATGCAGACGCTGAACAAGCTCGACGCGCCGCTGCGATGGCTGCCGGGCAGTGCCGCACGCACCTACGCGGGCGGCGTACCCGCCGCCGACGAACCCGCGAACTCCGCGCGCGGCGCGGGCGACTCGGTGGTGGCGGGGCCGGACGCGATCCGCTTCGAAATCTCCGACCTGACCGGCCTTCTCGCGGCATCGGGCAGTCTCAACGACGCCGTCGAGCACGGCCGCACCACCGACCCGCAGGTGGTCGCCGCGATCGCGGAACTCAACCGGGTGGTCTCCAAGCTGTCGGCGCGATACGCGACCGCCATGCTCGAACGCAACGGTGGACCGGGCAAGCAGTTGCATCCGCTGGTGGAAATGGCCTTCGCGCACTTGCTCGCGGTCCCCGCGGAGTCCAGCGACCCCGACGAGCTACAGGAACGCCGGTACCGCCGCTGGCTGGCCGGTCGATCGGAGGATATCGATGCAGCGACCGAAGCCCGATTCCGCGCACGCTGGCTGGCGGCCAACCTGGCCACGACAGCGGTTCGAAACGGCGAGTGACGAGGCAGCCATGACCGACCACGGATCGAATCGCCCGGAGCTGACCCTCAGCCACAAGATCAATCGGCTGTTCTCCGTCGTGCATCCGCGCAACGCACCGGAACGCAGCACCGAATCCGTCGCCGAGCAGATCGGCGAATTCCTCGGTCGCACGGTGCCGCCCGGTTACCTGGAGCGCCTGCGCGACGGCGAGTTCGACGACCGGAACGCGGGCGCCACAGCGGATGTCGAGATCCTCGCGGCGGTGGCGCGCAGTTTCGGCGTGGCGGCCGACTATCTGCTCACCCGCGGACCCGCGGCGGACGCGATCGACCGGGAACTCGAACTCCTCGCCACCATGCGAGACGCGAACGTCGCCAGCGTCGCGCTGCGCGGTTCGAACATCGATCGGGCCATGCTCGCCAGGATCATCCAGAGCACAGAAGGATCGATGCCGCCGAGTCGGTAACATGCTTCCCTACATGGGCCACTGAGCTTTTGTAGGAGACCGATCACATGGCCATCCAGGCCCGGTTCCGGAGCTTGACCCGGGACCTCCCGATACCCCACCCATGGAATCTGCAGACCTACCTCGATGCCGTCGCGGCGCACCGTGGTCGCAGCATCAGCCTGTTGCCGATCGATACCGCGCTGCTCGCAGGCACCGGTTGCGGCACGGGCAGCGGCCTGTGGATCGCGAAGCAGGACAGCGACGTCATCGTCTACGGCGCGGACACCACCGAATGGCATGCCGAGCACATCATCGTGCACGAACTCGGGCACATGTTGCTCGGGCACGGCCCGGAGCAGCACCGGCCCGGTGAGCCGCCCGCGGGCACGCCGACGGTGGCGGCGGTCGCCGACCTGCTGCCCTCGATCTCGCCCGAGTCGATCGCCCACGTGCTCGGCCGCACCGACTACGGCACCCTGCGCGAGCGCGACGCGGAGACCTTCGCCGACATGGTGATGCTGCACGCCATGCGTCCACCGCGTCGCGATTCGCTGCTGCACCGCACGTTCTTCCGCGACCGGCGGCGGTGAACTCACCGATCCCCGCGCCGATCGCGATACCGCTGATCGTCTTCGTCGCAGTGGTCGTCCTCGGACGGTTGATCGTGCTGCACCACGCCGCCGTCGACCGGCTGCTCAATCGAGCCTTGCTGTGGGGTACGGCCACGCTGGTCCTGCTCGAGCGCGGCGTCGCTCCGGGGATCGGCAGTCTGCTGCACCAGCTTTCGATGGTCACACTGCTGATGGAGGTGGCCGGTCTGTACGGTGCGGCCCGGCTGTGGTCGGGCGCCGACCCGGTCTCCGCATCGGCTCGGCAGCGGGTCTACGACTTCACCGGACTGGTGGGTGGCGCGATCATCCTTGCCGTCGGCACTCCGGCCCGACAGGAGGGCAGGCTGCTGGGGCAAGCATCGGACTGGCCGACGGTAGTGGTCTGGTCGATCCTGTGGCTTCCGCTGCTCGCCGCCGGTCGGCTGGCCTGGCGCGCGGCACTGCGCGAATTGCGCTCGGCCGAATCCACCGCCGCCGAACGGATCGTCTACGCGACCCTGCTGGCGACGCTGGTCGTCGGTTCCGCGGGCCTGGTCGTCTCCGCCGTGCGGCTGGCGGCGCCTGGTACGGCCGCGGACCCGGCCATGGTGCGCTGGGCGGCACCGACTTTCGCCGCCTCGACGCTCGGCGCGGCGCTGCTCGCCGTGCCGCTGCTCGCCGGGCTGCGGGCCCGCGCGGGCTGGGACCGCGCCGGACGGTACTGCCGTCGCCTGCGGCCGCTGTGGCGCGATCTCACCGCGGCCGTGCCCGAGGTCGTGCTCGAGCCGGACATCCCCCTCGGATCCGAAGCGCGGCTGATCCGGATGACGGTGGAGATCCGCGATGCCCTGATGCACCTGCGGCACTACCTGCCCGGGGAGACGAGCCGGCCGGACTACGTGGAACAGATCGTGCAGGCCATCGCCGCGAAGACGAACGGCGCGGCCGTGACCCCGCGGCAGTTCGACCAGCCCGTGCGGCTGCCCGTCGGCGACATCGACTCGGATCTGCGGCTGCTGCTCGCGCTGGCCCGCCGCTGGCCCGCCGAGGGCGCATCGACGAAAATCTCCGGGCATCCGGCCGGTGAGCCGAATGCCCGGAGAAGTGGGGACGGGTGGTTTCCGTTTCGTCAGGCCAGGCGGATCAGGCCGTAGTCGAAGGCGTGACGACGGTAGACCACCGAAGGCCGGTCGGTCTCTTTGTCCTGGAACAGGAAGAAGTCGTGGCCGACGAGCTCCATTTGGTACAGGGCGTCATCGACGGACATCGGCGTCGCCGCGTGCTCCTTCGTGCGCACGATGTGGCCGGGACCCTCCTCGTACTCCGGTTCCCGCTCTTGGTGCGCGTGGGCGGCGCCGGACTCGGCGAGCCGGTCGAACAGGGAGTCGTCCACCAGATCGGCAGTGGCCTGGGCGACCGACAGCGGCGTCTTGTCGCCGTAGTGCACCCGGCGCCGGTCCTTGGTGCGGCGCAGTCTGCTCTCCATCTTCGCGGTAACCGACTCGAATGCGGCGTAGAAGCTGTCCGCGCAGGCCTCGGCCCGCACGACGGGACCCTTTCCGCGCGCGGTGATTTCGACGCGCTGACAGTTCTTGCGCTGACGACGGTTGCGCTCGTGGAACAGCTCGACGTCGAAGAGGAAGATCGACGGGTCGAAGCGTTCTAATCGGGAGAGTTTTTCCGCGACGTAGATACGAAAATGATCGGGCACCTCGACGTTGCGGCCCTTCACCACGATGTCGCCGCGCGGCGCTCGTGGTCGTTCCGCAGTGGGTTGCTCGAGTGCTTCCTGGGTGCTGGGCTCCAGCACCGAAGCAGCGGGATCTTTCACTGAAGGTCGTGAAGAAGTCGTCACGCGTACCTCCCGGATCTGGCCGCACCGACCGATTCCAGTGCGGCGGGATTGAACCGTGCCGAACGACGATTGCTCGGCACTAGACGTCCGAGGCGCCACCTCCAAACTTGCGGTTCGGGTGTGTGTCCGCGACGCTAGTCCGCCGACGGGCTGATCGCCAGTGTTCACGCAAATTTCCCGGAGTCAAGCAGCACAAGTAACCAGAACGCCACGTGTCGGCAACCCGGCGCGCTGTAGCGCGCGCACCGACTCGAAGGCCGTCGCACCGGTGGTCAGCACGTCGTCGACCAGCACTACCTCGGCATTCGCCGGTACTCCCCAGTCCGCGGCAGGGCCGGGCGTCGTGGTCACCCGCCCCTTCAGGTTGCGAGCGCGCTCGGCGGGTGTCAAGCCCACCGAATCGCGCACCCCTTGCCCCACTCGCAACACCGGCACCACTCGGCAGTTGGGCAGCCATCGGGTAGCTACCGACGCCGAGCGAAGCACCGGATCGCCGCCCCGGCGCCGCGCCGCCACGCGTCGGCTCGGCGCGGGCACCAGTACCAACGGAACACCCGGCGAACGCAGTTCGGCGAGCGCGCCCGCGAACGCCTTTCCGAGCGGCAGCGCCAGATCCCGTCGTCCCCGTTCCTTGGCGGCGAGCACCGCCCGCCGCGCGGGCCCTGCGTACGGCCCCAGCGCCCAGCACGGAATGCCCGGGTCGTTGCGCGGCCACACCCGCACCGGCGGACCGGCCAACGTGACGGCGCAATCGGCGCACCAATCGGCTCCGGAACGTCCGCAGCCCGCACAGGCGGCGGGCAACACCAGATCGAGCAGGGTTCGCATCGACCGAGTGTGCGCCCGCCCCCTGACAGAATCGCTCGATCATGTCGACAGCATGCACCTGGCAGAACGCTATGCCCTTGCGGCGAAGTCTTTTACGCTGCGCTCGCTCCCTGCTCGAACCGCCATGCGCGCCCGCGCCGGATTCTTCCGAGTGTGAGCGAGCCTTCCGAAGTGCCGACGTGCGGCCGGCCTCGCGTACTCCCCGCGACAGGTCGCCGCTCAGCCGGGCAGGACGGGCGTGGCGTTCGCGCCCAGACCCGGCACCTCACGCCAGTAGGGCTGGCCTTGGTCCGGGGCGGAGGTCAGCTCCAGCACCGCACGTGAGTCGGCGACGTACTGATGGTCGGGGCTCGCGCTCACGGAGCGCACCGGGGCGGTGAGATTCTGCGACGTCAACGGGGTCGGCTCCGAGCCGTCCACCGACACCGTACTCACGGGGTCCACATTCCCCTCGCGCGCGATGATGATCGTGTCCGCGTCCAGCCAGTCCACCGACACCGCGGCCGTGCTGAGTCCGACACCGACGGGCACCGCCGAGGTCAGCGCCAGCTTCCCGTCCGGTTGCGGCGCGACGACCGCGACGTACACCCGGCCGTCGGCGATCATCGCCGCCCGCGCCCCGGTCCGGGAGATCCGGAGTTCGGTGATCGGTAGCCGCGGCGCCGTGGCCGAGGATGCCGCCGTCAACCTCGAGATGTCGACGTTCTGAATCGAGACGTTTCCGGTGCCGCGGTCGTTGACCGCGCGGATCACCCGGTCACCGTCGACCACCGCCCATGCCGCGCTGCCGTCCGCCGTCCACGAGGGCCGGGTGATGGTGAAGCCATCGGCCACCGGAAAAGCGTTGCCGCCGTAAGTGCCGACCATCAAGATCCGCGACGGCGCGCCCGGCGGTCGTCCGGCTTCCGCCACCGCGGCGACGAGCTGACCGTCCGCGGACAGCGTCGCCGACTGCAGGTTGTTCACTCCGCCGAAGTAGCCCGGAGCGGGAGTGATACCGCCGTTGTCGGCGATCTGCACCAGCCCGCCGCCGCGCAGAGCGTGCAGCCCGACCTGGTTGCGCGCGGCGGTCGCCGGATTGAACTGCTGCACGTCCGCCACGCTCCAGCCGTTCGCGGCGAAGCGCTCGTCCAGCGGCTTGCCGTCGGCCAACAGCATGTACGGCCCGAGGATGTCGGCGCTGGACAAGGTGAGCACCACCTGCGCGGCCAGCAGTTCGCGCTCGCGCGGATTCAGCGCCGACGCGCCCGCGAAATCGATCCGGACACCGCCGAGCCCGATGCCGACGCCGTCGGGATCACCGTTGGCCTTGGTGATCGCCCCGCGCACCGCGATCGGCGGCGCCAGCTCACTGTGCAGCACCGACGCCAGCGCGGGCTGCGGCCCCTCCAGCAGCGAGCTGATCAATCGCTGGGTCAGCTGCGCTTTCGGCACCGCGAGCCAGCGCAGGTCCGGCACGGCCATATTGCCGCCCGGATCGATGAAGTACAGCGCGTAGCGGCGGTAGGACTTGAAGAACGCGGTGGAGTCCATGACCACGCCGTCGGGCAACTCGTCGATGCGCCACTCGCCGTTGATCTTGGTCAGCTCGATCTTGTTCTCGACGAACGGAATGTCGTCGTTGGGCCGGTACCCGCCGTCCGCGGACAGCTCGCCGACCTTGCGCGCGCGGATCAGATAGTTGGCCTTGTCCCCGGAACGCGACTCCCGCAGGGTGTCCGGTTTCTCGACGATGACCGTGCCCGCCGCGTCGTCCCACTGGGTGGAGGCCGCAGGGGTCATGTATTGCCTTGCGGCCAGATGCCGGTTGGCCGGATCGGCGGTGGCCTGAAGGAAATCGCGCAGCAGCAGATCCGGATCGCGGTTGGCCAGCGGGGCCGGCGGGCCCTCGGAGGTGGGCTCACGATTGATGGTGCCGAGCGCCTCCGGCGCGGAGGACTCGGGGAGGCTGGCACAGGCGGTGAGCGGCATCACGACCGCGAGGACCGCCGCTGTCAGTACGGTCAGCCGCCGCATCCGCGCAGATCCGACACGCATTCTCATGACTGTACGTCCCCCGGTTCGCGCGCCGCGCCGCCCCCGGTCTGCGCCGACTCCGAGGCGGGCGATCCGTTCGCCCCGGACGCGAGCGGCTCTTCGGCCGCGGCGCTGTCGGTGGGCGTCGCCGTACCGTCGGCCGCTCCGGACGACTCGCTCACGCTCGGCTCCGCGGCCGCGCCGCCTTCGACGTCCGTGCCGTCCAGCTCATCGCTGTCGGTCTCGGCCACCTCGCTCGCGCCCTCCGCACGCACGCCGACCGGATCGGATGTGCCCGCGTGCGCGCCCTGTGGCGCGGCGTCGGTCACCTGCGCGGCGCCCGGCTCGGCGGCGACCGGCAGCGCCGTATCGGTCGTGTCGCGATCGGCGGGCGGTTCCGGCTCCACCACGTGCATCGTCTTGCGCGCGGGCTCCAGCGGCAGCGGGCTCGGGCCGAGCTTCTTACCGCGCACCAGCGGCAGCGTCAGGCGGAAGCTGGCGCCGATCCCGACCTCACCCCAGGCTTCGAGTCTGCCTTCGTGCAGGTTCGCGTCCTCCACGCTGATCGACAGACCGAGGCCGGTGCCGCCGGAGCGGCGCATGCGCGACGGGTCCGAACGCCAGAACCGGTTGAAGACCAGCTTCTCCTCGCCGGGGCGCAGGCCGACGCCCTGGTCCCGCACGACGACGGCGACCGCGTTGCTCTCGACGTCGCCCCGCATCCGGATCAGCACCGGCTTGCCCTCGCTGTGGTCGATCGCGTTGGCGAGCAGATTGCGCAGCACCCGCTCCACCCGGCGCGGATCGACCTCGGCGACGAGCGGATCCTCCGGCATGTCGCTGATGATCTCCACCCCGGCGTCCTTGGCGAGGTGGCGCACGGTCGAGATCGCGGCCCGCGCGCACATCCGCACGTCCAGCGATTCGACCTGGAGTTCGGCGACGCCCGCGTCGTGCCTGCTGATCTCCAGCAGGTCGTTGAGCAGGCCCTCGAACCGGTCCAGCTCGTTGACCAGCAACTCGGCGCTGCGGGCCAAGGCGGGGTCGAGGTCGTCGCTGCTGCCGTGGATCAGGTCGGCGGCCATGCGCACGGTGGTGAGCGGTGTGCGCAACTCGTGGCTGACGTCGGAGGTGAACCGGCGCTGCAGATTGCCGAATTCCTCCAGCTGGGTGATCTGGTTGGACAGGCTCTCGGCCATCTCGTTGAACGCCTGAGCCAGCCGAGCCATGTCGTCCTCGCCGCGTACCAGCATGCGTTCCTTGAGCCTGCCGTCGGCGAACCGGCCGGCGATCCTGGCCGCGGAGCGGATCGGAAGCACCACCTGCCTGGTGACCAGCGCGGTGATCGCGGCAAGCAGGACCAGCAACACGATGCCGCCGACCAGCATGGTGCCGCGCATCAGCGACAGGCTGCGTTCCTCGTTGGCCAGCGGGAAGATCAGGTAGATCTCCAGGGTCGGAACCTCGGCGCTCGGGCTGCCGATGATCAGCGCGCGACCGCTGTAGCCATCCGCGTCCTCGACGGTGGCGAACTGGTAGCTGACCTGGTTGCGCTGCACGAACCGGCGCAGCTCGTCGGGCACCTCCTGGATCGGGCCGCGAGGGATCTGCTGCGGCGGCATCCCGCCGATGACGCTCAGCGCCGAGACGAAGCTGCCCGCGGCGCCGGTGGACTGGCCGCTGCCGCCGCGATTGGACAGTGCGTTGCGAGCCTCTTCCAGTCGCTGCGGTTGAGCACCGATGTCGTGCACACCGGCCAGCTGGCTCTCGACCGTGTTACGCGCACGGTCCATCTCCTCGACCGCCGCGTTGATCTTGGCGTCCAGCAGCCGGTCGGTGATCTGGCTGGTCAGCACCACACCGAGGATCGTGATGACGATCAGCGACAGCGTCAGCGTTGACACGATGACGCGCAACTGCAGCGAACGACGCCACAGGTGGCCTAGGGCAATGCCGACCGCTTGGAACCAGGCCACCACCGGAGCCAGCGATCGTTCCAGACGCGCGAAGACGCCATGGATCACGGCGGTCCGGCCTTGTAACCGACACCGCGGACGGTCAGCACGATCTCCGGGTTCTCGGGATCCTTCTCCACCTTCGCCCGCAACCGCTGCACATGGACGTTCACCAGGCGGGTGTCCGCGGCGTGCCGGTAACCCCAGACCTGCTCGAGCAGGACCTCACGGGTGAACACCTGGCGCGGCTTGCGGGCCAGGGCGACGAGCAGGTCGAACTCCAGCGGCGTCAGAGAGATCTGCGCGCCACCACGGCTGACCTTGTGCGCGGGCACATCGATCACGATATCGGCGATCGACAGCAGCTCGGCGGGCTCCTCCTCGGTGCGGCGCAGACGGGCCCGCACCCGGGCGACCAGCTCCTTCGGCTTGAAGGGCTTGACGATGTAATCGTCGGCACCGGACTCCAGACCGAGCACGACGTCGACCGTGTCGGTCTTCGCCGTGAGCATCACGATCGGAACTCCGGAATCGGCCCGCAGCACACGGCACACGTCGATGCCGTTCATGCCGGGCAGCATCAGGTCCAGCAGCACCAAATCGGGGCGGATCTCGCGAACCGCCGCCAGGGCCTGTGTGCCGTCGCCGACCACGTGCGGGTCGAACCCTTCCCCGCGCAAGACGATCGTGAGCATCTCAGCGAGTGCCATATCGTCGTCGACGACCAGAATCTTCGGCTTCATAACTACTATGTTGTCATCTCCCAGGCCAGGATCGGGCCGCCACGCCAACACTGGTGTGAACCCGCGGCACAACCAACCTTATCGACCAACGATTTCGGCGATGCGCGCGGCCAGCGCCGCCGGACCGTCGTCGGATCGGTATGTCCACCAGGGTCCGCGCCAGTCGCGTTCGGCCAGCTCACGGTACACCGCGCCGGTGCGATGCTGCAGACCGCCGTCGCGTTCGTAGGCGTCGAGCGCGCGTTCGGCGTCGAGTTCGCCACGCCTGCGGGCACGCTCGGCGGCGAGCTCGGTGGGCACGTCCAGCAACACTTGCAGCGCGGGCTCGGGCAGAGCGAATCTGCCGAACTCCAATTCGCCCACCCATGTAACGATTTCGCCGTCCGCCGACTGCCCAAGCCGGGCGGCCGAATAGGCGGCGTTGGAAGCGACATAGCGATCGAGTAGCACAACGTCGTTGTCGGCCAACAGTTTCGACAGCCCGTCCGCGGCGTCCGCGCGGTCCAGCGCGAACAGCAGAGCCATGCCGCTGACCGAGCCCGCGAGGTCGCCGTGCGCGCCGCGCAGCGCCTCGGCGGCCAGATCGGCGTGCACCGAGACGCGGTAGCGCGGGAAGGCCATCGTCGCGACGCGCAGTCCGCGACCACGCAGATCGGCGACCACCCGCTCGATCAGCGTCCGCTTACCCGCGCCGTCGAGCCCTTCGACCGCTATCAGCACTCCCATGACCAGGCACACTACCCCGCCGCACACCGGACGCCCGCAGCGGCTGACCAGCGTGGATGCCGGGCGCTGCGGGCGGGCGCGAGGTGACGGGCGCCGGTGTCCCCGCCGACCGTCGACGGGGACACCGGCAGCGCGTTCAGTAGCGGTAGTGATCCGGCTTGTACGGGCCCTCGACGTCGACGCCGATGTACTCGGCCTGGTCCTTGGTGAGCTTGGTCAGCTCGCCGCCGAGCGCTTCGACGTGGATGCGCGCGACCTTTTCGTCCAGGTGCTTCGGCAGCCGGTAGACCTCGTTGTCGTACTCCTCCGGCTTGGTCCACAGCTCGATCTGCGCGATCACCTGGTTGGAGAAGCTGTTCGACATCACGAACGACGGGTGGCCGGTCGCGTTGCCGAGGTTGAGCAGACGCCCCTCCGACAGCACCAGGATCGAGCGGCCGGTCTCCTTGAACGTCCACAGGTCGACCTGCGGCTTGATCGTCAATTTCGTTGCGCCGGAACGCTCCAGCGCCGCCATGTCGATCTCGTTGTCGAAGTGACCGATGTTGCCGAGGATGGCCTGGTCCTTCATCGCCTTCATGTGGTCGAGGGTGATGATGTCCTTGTTGCCGGTCGCGGTGATGACGATGTCGGCCTCGCCGATCGCCTTCTCCACGGTCACCACGTCGTAGCCGTCCATCAGCGCCTGCAGCGCGTTGATCGGGTCGATCTCGGTGACCTGCACCCGGGCGCCCTGTCCGGCAAGCGATTCCGCGCAGCCCTTGCCGACATCGCCGTAGCCGCAGATCAATATCTTCTTGCCGCCGATGAGCACGTCGGTGCCGCGGTTGATGCCGTCGATCAGCGAGTGGCGGGTGCCGTACTTGTTGTCGAACTTGCTCTTGGTGACCGAGTCGTTGACGTTGATCGCGGGGAACACCAGTTCGCCCGCCGCCGCGAACTGGTAGAGCCGCAGCACGCCCGTGGTGGTCTCCTCGGTGACGCCCCGCACCGATTCGGCGATCTTGCTCCACTTGCCGCGATCGGACTCGAAGCGCTCGCGCAGCAGGTTCAAGAAGACCTTGTACTCGGCCGAGTGGTCCTCGTCCTCCGGCGGCACCACGCCCGACTTCTCGAACTGCGCACCGCGCAGCACGAGCATGGTGGCGTCGCCGCCGTCGTCGAGGATCATGTTGGCCGGCTCGCCCGGCCAGGTGAGCATCTGCTCGGCGGCCCACCAGTACTCCTCCAGGGTCTCGCCCTTCCAGGCGAACACCGGGGTGCCCTTCGGCTCCTCGACGGTGCCGCTGGGGCCGACGACCACGGCGGCCGCCGCGTGGTCCTGGGTGGAGAAGATGTTGCAGGAGGCCCAGCGGACCTCGGCGCCGAGGCTGGTCAGGGTCTCGATCAGCACCGCGGTCTGCACGGTCATGTGCAGCGAGCCGGAGATGCGCGCGCCCTGCAGCGGCCGCACCTCGGCGTACTCACGGCGCAGCGCCATCAGACCGGGCATCTCGTGTTCGGCCAGACGGATCTCTTTGCGGCCGAAATCGGCCAGCGACAGATCCGCCACCTTGTAGTCGATGCCGTTGCGGACATCGGCGGTCAACGACGTGCGAAGTTCTGAGGTGGTCATCAGCCTCTCCTGGTTCGGCAAGTACCGAGGCAAGGCTAGTCGCTCACGACGGGGTGCGGTTTACGCGGCCGTCCCTCCGACGGGCGGACCGGCCTCGGATTCGGCTCACGCCGTGACGCCGCGGGCCGCCAGGATGCGACGCCGCTTACGCGGCTGAATGTTCGCCAGTGTGATGTCGCCGCCGTAGTGGGCGAGCACGCGGCCGTCCATAATCCGCCGCCACAGCGGCGGGACGGCGGCCAGCACGATCATGGCGGCGTAGCCCGCGGGCAGTTGCGGGGCCTGCTCGGAGGTGCGCAGCGTCTGGTAGCGGCGGCCCGGGTTGGCGTGGTGATCGCTGTGCCGCTGCAGGTGGAACAGGAAGATGTTGGTGACCAGATGGTCGCTGTTCCAGCTGTCGCGCGGCGAGCAGCGGGCGTACATGCCGTTCGGGCGGCGCGCCCGCAGCAGGCCGTAGTGCTCGACGTAGTTCACCGTCTCCAGCAGGCCGAAGCCGATCACGGCCTGCAGCAGCAGCCAGGGCAGCACCTGGTAGCCGAACGCCGCGACCAAGGCGCCGAACAGCACGAGCGTCATCGACCAGGCCTGCAGGATGTGGTTCTGCACGCTCCACCAACCCTTGCCCTTGCGTGCGAGCCGCTCGCGCTCCAAGACGATCGCCGAGCGGAAACTTCCGGACACGCTGCGCGGCAAGAACTCCCACAGCGACTCGCCGAGGCGCGCGCTGGCCGGATCCTCCGGAGTAGCCACCCGCACGTGATGGCCGCGATTGTGCTCGACGAAGAAGTGCCCGTATCCGGACTGGGCGAGCGCGATCTTGGCCAGCCAGCGCTCCAGGCGCTCGACCCGGTGCCCGAGCTCGTGGGCGGCGTTGATGCCGATACCGCTGACGAATCCGAGAGTGGCGGCCAGACCCAGCTTGTCGACCACGCTCAGTTCGTCCCCGGCCCACATGTAGCTCGCGATCACCAAGCCGATCAGCTGCACGGGGAGCATCAGGTAGGTGCACCACCGGTAGTACCGGTCGTTGGAGAGCCGCTCGTAGTCCTCGTCCCTCGGATTGTTGCCGTCCACGCCGATCGACCAGTCCAGCACCGGGATCACGATCAGCACGATGATCGGGCCGATCCACCAGAAGATCGGGATGCCGGTGTGCAGCACCAACTGCGAGGGCAGCAACGCGGACGCAGGCGGAAGCAAGCCGAGGACCCACAGATGGCGTTTGGGATCGGGCGATCCCACGGGTTTGCCAACCGTTTGCACTTTTGCCCCACTCGAAGAAGACCCGAACACCGTCGCATGAGAATACTTCTTGAGTTGTTGTCTGTTACAACCAAGTGGTGGGTTGAGACATGATCGCTATTACAAGCTACGCAGTCGGTTTTCAATGTGCTGCATATGCGCCAGTCGCGCGCCGGTTGCCCGCGCGGGCTCAGCTCTGCACCCGCGCGGCCAGGATCGCTTCGACGTAGGGACTCAGCAGCGCGCTCAATTCCGCGGGCGCGTCCCGCCCCGGACCGGGCGGAGTGGGGATGTAACTGAGGGCGATCCGCACCAGCGCGTGCGCGATGACGTCCGATTCGGCCGCCGTCGACGCCACCCAGCTGTACTGGAAGGCGCGCGACAGCCGCGCGGTCGCGTGCTCGAGCAACGGCCCCGCGTCCAGGGTGATCAGGCGCAGCAGATCCAGCTTCACCTCGCCCGCGACCAGCGACTGCACCAGCGGGTCGGAGGCCGCGTCGAAGAAGAAGTTCGCCATGCCGTCGCGGAACGCCGCGCGGACGTCACCGACGTTGCCGTTGATGGCGGCGTCGACGTGATCGACCAGGAAGTCGGCCAGGCGCAGGGCGTAGGCCTGGGTGAGGCCGCCGCGTGAACCGAACTCGTTGTACAGGGTCTGCCTGCTCACGCCCGCCCTGGCCGCGACGTCGCCGAGCGTGATCTTGGACCAATCCCGCTCGGTGAGCAGCTCGCGCATCGCGTCAAGGACCGACGTCCGCAGCAGGTCCCGCGCGGCCTCCTGGTAGGGAATCCTGGTTCCGGTGCGCGGCATACCCGCGACACTGTCACGGGCGCCTGCCGCAGTCAAAATCTCACGACCGCTCGATTTCGACCATGAAGAAATCCGACTTGGCGGCGCCGCAGTCCGGACAGGTCCAGTCGTCGGGAATGTCGTCCCAGCGGGTTCCCGGCGCGATGCCGTCCTCCGGCCAGCCCTCGGCTTCGTCGTATTCGAAGCCGCACTGGATGCACTGATAAAGCTTGTACTCGTTCATTTCGTGGCCCCTATCGGTTCGAAGTCGATCTTCTCCCGCACGCCGCAATCCGGGCAGCACCAGTCGTCCGGCACCGTCTCCCACCGGGTGCCCGGCGGAAAACCTTCGTGCGGCTCACCTTTCGCCTCGTCGAAGACGTAGTCACAGACGGGGCAGCGATACGCTTTCACGCCGCGTCCTTTCCGGCAGCGTTTTCCGCCCGACCCGAGCCGTAGCGCGCCAGCACTTTCTCCCGCTTGCCGGGATCTATGTTGGCCCGGGTGATGTCGCCGTCGTAGTGCGCGAGTACGCGCTTGTCCATGACGCGACGCCACAGCGGCGGGAAGTAGGCGAGCATGATCATGCTGGCATAGCCGCTCGGCAGGTTGGGCGCGCCGTCCCAGCTGCGCAGCGTCTGGTAGCGGCGGGTCGGATAGGCGTGATGATCGCTGTGCCGCTGCAGGTGGTACAGGAAGATATTGGTGACGATGTGGTCGCTGTTCCAGCTGTGCACCGGGGCGGGCCGCTCATACCTGCCGCTCGCCGTGCGCTGCCGCACCAGGCCGTAGTGCTCCAGGTAGTTGACCGCCTCCAGCAGGCTGAAGCCCACCACGGCTTGCAGGATCAGGTATGGCAGCAACTCGATGCCGAACACCGCGACCAAGGTCGCGAACAGCACCGCCGACATCAGCCAGGCGCTGAGTACTTCGTTGCGCAGACTCCACGGCTTCTTGCCGAGCCGGTCCAGCCGGGCCTTCTCCAGCTGCCAGGACGACTTCAGGCTGCCCCATACCGTGCGCGGCCAGAAGGCCCAGAACGTCTCGCCCACACGGGAACTCGCCGGGTCCTCGGGCGTCGCGACGCGCACGTGGTGGCCGCGGTTGTGCTCGATGTAGAAGTGCCCGTAGAAGGACTGGGCCAGCGCGATCCGCGACAGCCAGCGCTCCAGGTCCACCTTCTTGTGGCCGAGTTCGTGTGCGGTGTTGATGCCGATGCCGCCGATCATGCCGACCGTGATCGCCAGCCCGATCTTGTCCACCAAGTGCAGCCCGCCATCGATGCCGAGCCAGCTCACGTCGTCGGCGGTGATCAGATAGGCCGCCATCACCAGCGAGGCGTATTGGAACGGCAGGTACAGGTAGGTGAGGTAGCGGTAGTACTTGTCGTTCTCCAGGTACTCCATCACCTCGTCCGGCGGGTTGTCGCCGTCCGGGCCGAAGAAGATGTCCGCGATCGGGATCAATACGTAGATCAGGATGGGCCCGAGCCAGAACGGCACCTGCGCGAGGCGATGCCAGCCCAACTCGTTCAGCCCCCAGATCAGCGGCAGACCGATGATGAACAGGCCGGCCGGAGCGAACAAGCCCCACAGCCACATGTAGCGCTTGCGATCCCGCCAGGCCGGCACCTCCACCGGCTGAGCGGACATGTCCGCGTGCGTCGACATCGTTGTCTCCATTCCCGAAGGGCACGCCACATGTGACGTGCATTACCTCACTTCTGGACGATATACGGACATTTGTCGCTTGTCTAGACAAATCACGCAATTTGTAAACTTCCTCCGGGTCCAACGAACCGAGCCCCGGCCGGAGACAACTCCGCCCGGGGCTCGGCGTGGAATGAAGGGACCGACTCAGCGCAGCAGCACGTCGGCGTCGGCGGGTAGGGCGTTCACCGGCCACCAGCGCAGGTCGGTGGATTCGTGGCTGCGAACCGGGATCGCGCCCGCGGGGGCGGTGATGCGGAACAGCAGGTCGAGGTGTCTGGTGGGGACGCCGAGCGAGCAGGTGATCGGATGCGCTTGGGCGCCGTAGAGCCCTGGCTCCAGCCGTAGGTTCGCGATGCCGGATTCCTCGGTCGCTTCGCGCAACGCGGCGCCGGCGACCGTCTCGTCCCGCTCTTCGCAGTGGCCGCCGAGCTGGATCCAGCGTCCGACCCGCGGGTGCAGAGTGAGCAGCACCTCGCGGCCGTCGCGGGAGAAGACGACCGCGGAGGCGGTGATGTGGCCCGGCGCGTGCTCACGCAGGCAACCACGCGGGGCCGAACCGAGGAAGGCCAGCATCGCTTCCCGCAGCGATCGCTCCGGATCTGTTCCGGGACACCAAGCCTCGAGCAACTCGGTGGCCGAAGCGTGCAGCGACTCCACGCTCACCGGCGACACTCTCGCACTGCGGAATCGAGGCGCTTCACAGCTCGACCAGCCCGGACCCCGCGCCCGCGGGCTGCCGCGGGGTCGGCTCTTCGAGCGGATGACCGATGGCGATGGCGCCCAGCGGACTCCAGTCCTCGGCCACGCCCAGCACGTCCCGGGTGACCTCGGGGGCGAAGATCGTCGACCCGATCCAGCAGCTGCCGATGCCCTCGGTGGCCAAGGCGACCAGCAGGCCCTGCACCGCCGCGCCCACCGCGACGGTGAACATGGTGCGTTCGTTCGCTCGCCTGCGCTCGTCCGGATAGTCGTGCGCGCCGTCCGGCACACAGAACGGAATGATCACCTCGGGTGCGTCGAACAGAATGCGCCCACGCGCGACCCTGCGCTCGATCCGCTCCGGCGACAGCCCGTCAGCGGTCAGATCGGTGCGCCATTTCTCCGCCATCGCCGCGAGCAGACGAGCGCGCAGCTCCGGCGTGCGCAGCCACA
The DNA here is from genome assembly GCF_053604885.1 of Nocardia sp. NPDC003999. Taxonomy (NCBI): domain Bacteria; kingdom Bacillati; phylum Actinomycetota; class Actinomycetes; order Mycobacteriales; family Nocardiaceae; genus Nocardia; species Nocardia sp. NPDC003999. The sequence goes on along the minus strand of NZ_JBSGIB010000014.1, from coordinate 155,116 downwards.
CGAACCGCACGGGGCGGGTGTGGTGCGGAGCGGGCGCGGTCAGCGCGACCGACACGGCCGAGCGGATCCGTTCGGGATCGACCGGCACGTCGGCGAACTGGCGAATCGAGCGACGCAGGAGAATCGCCTCCTTGCGACCGCGTTCGATGGCCTCCGCGGTGCCCAGCCAGAACAGGTCGTCGGTGCCGCCGCGCAGGAGATCGGCGGCGCCCGATCCGTCGTCGACGATCGGCAGCCCGCGCACCACGGCGACCGGGACACCCCCGAGTTTGCCCTTGACCAGGTCCGCGGCGGCGGCCAGCTCGTCCGCCACGGCCACCTGGGTGACGAAAAGCTCGTTGCCCTGGCCGTCGACCGCGCCCGCGTAGTCGTGCAGCACCCGCAAGCCCGCGGCGCCGATGGCCGCGTCGGTCTGCCCGTTGCGCCAGGCTCGGCCCATCGTGTCGGTGACGAGCACCGCGACCGTCACGCCCAGCCGTTCGGCGAGGGCGGCGCGCAGCGCCTTGGCGCTGGCGTCCGGGTCGGTGGGCAGCAGCACGAGCTCGCCCTTCTCCACGTTCGAGCCGTCGACACCGGAGGCCGCCTGCACGATGCCCAGCTTGTTCTCGGTGATCAGGGTGCGGCCCTTGCGGGCGAGCACCCGCACCGCCTCCTGGTCGACGAGCCTGCGCCGGGCCGCGTCGCGCTCCTCGGGGTCCAGCGGCGCTTCCACGATGCGTCCCTCGACCTTGGCGACGATCTTGCTCGTGACCACCAGCACGTCACCGTGGGCCAGCCAGGGCGCGCAGCGGGCGATGTGCTCGGCGAGGTCGTCGCCGGGCCGGAATTCGGGCAGCCCGGTGACGGGCAGGATGCGCAGCTCTCCGGCCGCGTGGTCGGTCGGTGTGCTCACAGGGCGACTCCAGCGAGATCCAGCGCCTGACGCACCATTTCGGCGGTGGTCGGCGGGTCGGTCATCAACAACGGCACGCTACGCACCTCGACCCCTGGCACCTCGGCGGTGTCGGTGCTGTGGATCAGCCAGCCGTCCAGGATGCCGGTGGCGGAGCGTGCGCCGTAGTGCCTGCCGATCGCCTCGGCCGTCGTCTCCACGCCGATGACCGACAGGCACTCGTCGGCCATACCGCGCAGCGGCTTGCCGTCGATCACGCCGGACACGCCGATCACCTTCGCCGGGGTGGTGCGCAGCGCGCCCCGGATGCCGGGCACGGCGAGGATGGCGCCGATGCTCACGACGGGGTTCGACGGCGCGAGGAGGACCACGTCGGCGGATTCTATGATATTGATCACATTTGGGGCAGGTTTGGCTTCATCGGCGCCAATTGTGGCGAATCCATGGGTGTCGATGTTCGCGCGGTAGCGAACCCACCACTCTTGAAAATGGATCGCGCGCCGTTCGCCAGGCTTGTCCGGATCCGACACCACGACATGCGTTTCACAGCGATCGTCGGTTGCCGGGATCAGTTTCACGCCCGGCTGCCACCGGTTGCACAGCGCCTCGGTGACCGTGGAGAGCCGGTATCCGGCGCGTAACATTTCGGTGCGGATCAGATGCGTGGCGATATCGCGGTCCCCCAAGCCGAACCAGTCCGGCTGGGCATGATATTTCGCGAGCTCCTCCTTGGCGTGCCAGGTCTCGCCGACCCGGCCCCAGCCGCGCTCAGTATCGATACCGCCGCCGAGGGTATACATGCAGGTGTCGAGGTCGGGGCAGATCTTGAGCCCATGCATCCAGACGTCGTCGCCGACGTTCACGATCGCGGAGACGTCCGCCTCGGGCAGCAGCTCCCTGACGCCCTGCAGGAAACGCGCGCCACCGACACCGCCGACCAGCACGGCGATCCGGGGTCCGTTCGCGAGCGTGGCGTCCGCTTGTTGTCCAGTCACATCCGCACAGCCTATGCGCTGACGCGAAGGCTCCCGTTCGCGGCAAATTTGCTATACATTTGCTATCGCAGATCACAAGAGGGACTCGGAATGCGGCTGCGGATAGTAACGGAATAGCGACGGCGGCTTGACCATCGCAGCGTCCGGCGTGTCTAATCACAGACATGTCATTCCGGGTTCGCGCGAGAGATCAACGCGCGAACGGCATTTCGAACAAGTGTTCGCATCGGTGTGACAAGCTCGGGGACGTCCGCGGGACAACGTCGCGGGGTATGGCCGTCGGTATGCGTGTTGGTCCGACGGAAAGAATCATTCTGCGCTAACACACAGTGAGGAGGCGGAGCGATGGCCAACGAGATGGTCTCGCCGACCGATTCCACAGCAGGCGCAGCACGTGGCGTCTGCGCAGATAACGGCGGCTGGAAGGACCAAGAGGGGGGTGACGGAGTCACGGCGCCCCGGCTCAGCCTGGTCGTGACCGGCTTCGACGAGATGTTCGAATCCATCGAAGAGCAGTGGCAGGAGCGCGCCCTGTGCGCGCAGACCGATCCGGAGGCGTTCTTCCCCGAGAAGGGCGGCTCGACCCGCGAGGCCAAGCGGATCTGCATGGGTTGCGAGGTACGCGACGAGTGCCTGGAGTACGCGCTCGCGCACGATGAGCGCTTCGGCATCTGGGGCGGCCTCTCCGAGCGGGAGCGCCGCCGCCTCAAGCGCGGCATCGGCTGACAGACATCCGCGATGCCCGGAGCCGCCCGTCCACCGTGGCGCTCCGGGCACGCGCGACACGACCGGACAGTTCCCGACCGCCTCGATGCGGACGACCGGAGCCGACTGGCCTAGATTTTCTCTCATGGCACGTTCCCGTAAGCGTCGACCGCCGACCGCGCGGTCGGTGATCCGCCGCGGCCGCGGAGTGCGCGGGCCGATGCTGCCACCCACCGTGCCCGCTTGGCGGACCCGAGGCCAGAAGTTCGACCGGCTGGTGCTGGAGGCGTTCGCCCCCTTGGACTCCCGCTGGCACGACCGGCTCACCAAGCTCGACATCGCGGTCGACGACGTTCCGAAAATCCGTCCGCTGCATCCCGATTCGGTCACCTGGCCGGACGAGGTCGTGGCCGACGGCCCGGTTCCCCTCTCCCGGCTCATCCCGGCGGGCGTCGACCGGCACGGGGCTGCGACCAGGGCGCGGGTGGTGCTGTTCCGCAAGCCGCTCGAGCTGCGCGCCAGCGACCCCGACGACCTGGTGGATCTGTTGCGTGAAGTCCTGGTCCAGCAGGTCGCGACCTACCTCGGCGTCGATCCGGACGTGATCGACCCGGAAGCGGAGTGAATCGCACCCATCCGGGTGGCGGCGGCTCCCGAATGCCGTTGCGGGGCAGGCGCGGGCGTGTAGGCCGGTCACCGGCTGGGTACTCCGTGAACCCACGCCACGACGCACCACCGATGTCGCGCACCGGCGACACCGTCGCCCGCGCGTACGGCGAAGTCGTCCAGATCACCGCGGGGCCCGTCACGGCCCTGTGGGACGTCGCGCTGCCCTCGTTCCGCGACGAACGGACCGAGATTCTTCAAGCGTGTCTGTCCCCATCGACGCGCCAGGGGGGTTACTCTCATCGGCGTGATTCCCATGCGTCGTTGCTGCCGACCAGGCTGCAAGAATCCGGCCGTCGCGACGCTCACCTATGTGTACTCGGACTCGACGGCGGTGGTCGGACCACTCGCGACGGTCGCCGAACCGCACTCCTGGGATCTCTGCGAAACGCACGGCTCACGCATCACCGCTCCGAAGGGTTGGGAACTGGTTCGCCACGAAGGCGGATTCTCCTCCAGCACACCGGACGACGACGACCTGACCGCGCTGGCGGAGGCGGTGCGGGAGGCGGGGTTGCGCCGCCGCCCACCGGAGCGCGAACAGCGTGGCTATCGCGACTACGCTCCCCCGCCGCCGCGCACCACACGAACGGGTCGCCGCGGCCATCTGCGCGTGCTGCCCGACCCGCCGTCCTGATCGGACGAGGACGGTGTCGGACCGGTCCGGCGCAACCACTAGGGTATTGGGCATGACAGTCGCCCGCTCTGCCGAATTCGTGAACGCGGTGATCAAGGCCTACGACGTTCGCGGTGTGGTCGGTGATCAGATCGACGCGGAATTCGTCAGGGACGTCGGCGCCTCCTTCGCACGGCTGATGCGCGCCGAGGGCGCGAACCGGATCGTCATCGGTCACGACATGCGGGATTCCTCCCCCGAGCTGTCGGCCGCCTTCGCCGACGGCGTGCTCGGCCAGGGCCTCGACGTGGTGCACATCGGTCTCGCCTCGACCGACCAGCTGTACTTCGCCTCCGGCCGCCTGGACTGCCCGGGCGCCATGTTCACCGCCAGCCACAACCCGGCCCGCTACAACGGCATCAAGCTGTGCCGCGCCAAGGCCCTTCCGGTCGGGCAGGACACCGGCCTGGCCGCCATCAAGAACGAACTCGTCGACGGCGTGCCCGCGTACCCGGGCGAGCGCGGCAGCGCGACCGAATCGAACCTGCTCACCGAGTACGCCGACTTCCTGCGCGGCCTGGTGGATCTGGGCGATATCCGCCCGCTCACCATCGCGGTGGACGCGGGCAACGGCATGGGCGGGTACACGGTGCCCGCGGTGCTGGGCACGCTGCCCCAGGTGACGATCGTGCCGCTGTACTTCGAGCTGGACGGCACCTTCCCGAACCACGAGGCCAACCCGCTGGACCCGGCGAACCTGGTGGACCTGCAGAAGCTGGTCCGCGAGTCCGGCGCGGACATCGGCCTCGCCTTCGACGGCGACGCCGACCGTTGCTTCGTGGTGGACGAGAACGGCGACCCGGTGGCGCCGTCGGCGATCACCGCTCTGGTCGCCGAGCGCGAACTGGCCAAGGAGCCCGGCGCGGTGATCATCCACAACCTGATCACCTCCCGCGCGGTACCGGAGCTCGTGCACGAACTGGGCGGAACGCCGGTACGCACCCGGGTCGGCCATTCCTTCATCAAGCAGGAGATGGCCGCCACCGGAGCGGTGTTCGGCGGCGAACACTCCGCGCACTACTACTTCCGCGACTTCTGGGGCGCCGACTCCGGGATGCTCGCGGCGTTGCACGTGCTGGCCGCGCTGGGCGAGAAGGACCGGCCGGTGTCGGAACTGATGGCGTCCTACGCCACCTACGCGGCCTCCGGCGAGATCAACTCCACCGTCGCCGACGCCGAGGAGAGGACGCTGGCCGTGGTGGACGCCTTCGCCGACCGGGCGCACTCGGTGGACCGGCTGGACGGGGTGACCGTGCAATTGGCCGACAACGCCTGGTTCAACCTGCGCGCGTCGAACACCGAGCCGTTGCTCCGGCTGAACGTCGAGGCCCGATCGGCGGAGGAAGTAGACGCACTCGTGACCGAGATCCTGAGCATCGTGCGGTCCTGACTGGAATAGTGGAATCACAGGCCTTGGATTCGCCCGACTCGGTCTCGGTGTGGCAGCTGGACCGGGTGGGCGCGGGGGCGGAAAAGACACAGCGCGATGAGGGGAGGTGGAACGCCCGATGATCGCTGGAACACCGGTGCTCGACCTCGACGATGCCGCTTCACTCGAAGCCGCCGACGCAGGCGGCGCCCTTCGCTCAGCCGCCTCTGGCGGCGCCCAGGTGCGTGCCACCGCGGCGGCCGTCGGTGAGGACGCGCTGGCCCGGCTGGCCGATCTGCGACCGCGCAGCGTGGTGCTGGTCTCCGGTTCCGGACGCGCCGCACGTGCCGCCGGACTGCTCGTGGCCGCGCTCGGCGATCGCGCGGGCCTACCCGTCGTGCCCGCCGCCGCCCTGCCGCCGTGGGTGGGGCCGCTGGACGTCGTCCTGGTCTCCGGTGACGACGCGGGTGATCCGCGCCTGATCGACGCCGTCGACCGGGCGCTGCGTCGCGGCGCCGAGGTGGTCGTCGCCGCGCCGCACGAGGGGCCGCTGCGCGCCGCCGCGGCCGGACGCGCCGCCGTCCTGGAACCGAGGGTCCAAGTTCTCGGGTACAACCGCCTGTTGCGCTTCCTGGCCGCCGGAATCGCGGTCCTGCGCGCGGTCGACCCCCAGCGCACCGGCGCCGCGGTCCCGGAACTCGCCGACCTGGCCGACGTGCTGGACGCGGAGGCGCTACGCGACGGCCCGCACAACGAGGTCTTCCACAACCCCGCCAAGACGCTGGCCGCCCGGATGCAGCAGCGGGGCATCGTGCTCGCGGGCGACTCGCCCGCCGCCGCCGAACTGGCCGAGCACGGCGCCGAGGTGCTGTTGCAGTCCGCGGGCAAGGTCGCCACCGCGGTGGATCTGGCCGAGGCCGTGGCCGCGCGGACCCGGATGGCCGAAGCGGCAGGCGAATCCGCGCCCGACTTCGACCCGATGTTCCACGACGAGGAGTTGGACGGGCCCGCGCCGGTTGAGCGCGTCCGGGTGTTCGTGCTCAGCGCCGATCGCGATCGGGCGGCGGCACGCCGTCGCATCGCGGTGTTCGGTGGCGAGGGCGGGAACCTGGTGGACGCCGATCTGGTGAACGCCGACGTCGACCTGCTGCACACCGAGATGACCGACCCCGCCGCGCCCGCGCATACCCATGCCGAGGAGTCCGCGCAGGCGAACGGCACCGAACTCGAACAGCTCGCGGTGCTCGCGCTGCGACTGGAGATGGCCGCCGCCTACCTGCGGCTGCTCGGCTCGCGGACGGCTCCGGCCGACAGCCAGGGGCAGTACGGGGGAAGCTACTAGTGCACGAACTCGTTGGTGCGCTGCGCTCGTATGCCTGGGGCTCGCGCACCGCGCTCGCTCAGCTGTGCGGCAGGCCGGTGCCGTCGGCGCATCCGGAGGCCGAACTGTGGTTCGGCGCCCACCCGGCCGATCCGGCGCACGTGAAAACCGGTAACCGCACCACGTCGCTGCTGGAACTGATCGCCGCCGACCCGAGCCGGGAACTGGGCTCGGCCGCAGAACGATTCGGCGAGAAGCTGCCGTTCCTGCTCAAGATCCTGGCCGCAGAGGAGCCGCTGTCGCTGCAGGCGCACCCGAGCACGGAGCAGGCGCGGGCCGGCTTCGCGCGGGAGAACCAGGCGAAGGTGCCGCTGGACTCCCCACTGCGCAACTACCGCGACGAGAACCACAAGCCCGAGCTGGTCGTCGCGCTGGACCGGTTCGAGGCGCTGGCCGGTTTCCGCGATCCGCACCGCACCGTCGCACTGCTGCGCGCACTGGCGGTGGACGGATTGCGCCCCTATTGCGAACTGCTTGCCGCGCAACCGGACAAGGCGGGCCTGCGCACACTGTTCACCACCTGGATCACGCTGCCGCACCACGTGCTGACCACGCTGCTGCCCGAGGTGCTCGACGGCTGCGTGCGGTATCTGTCGGGCAAAGGCGCCCGTGAGTTCACGGCCGAGGCGCGCACGACCCTAGAATTGGCCGAGGCCTATCCGGGCGACGCGGGCGTGCTGGCGGTGCTGCTGCTGAACCGGGTGACCCTGGAGCCCGGCCAAGGATTGTTCCTCGCGGCCGGCAATCTGCACGCCTACCTGCGCGGGGTGGGCGTGGAGATCATGGCCAACTCCGACAACGTGCTGCGCGGCGGGCTCACCCCCAAGCACGTCGACGTGCCGGAACTGTTGCGGGTGCTGGATTTCGAGCCGATCGACTTGCCTGCCGTGTTACCCGAGCCCGCCGGTGACGGGTCGGTGCGTTATCGCACGCCCGCACCGGAGTTCGCGCTGCGCCGCTTCGACCTGGTCGCGGGTTCCGCCCGGGTGCCGCTGACCGCGGCGGGACCGGGCATCGTGCTGTGCACCGCGGGGACGGTGCGGCTGTTCCGCAACGACTCGTCGCTGGAGCTCACCCGGGGTGGCGCGGCGTGGATCTCCGCCGTGGACACCGATATTCGCGCCCAAGCGGTGGACGGCGACGTCCAGCTGTTCTGCGCGTCCGTCGGCGCGACCCGCTGACCGATCCGGAACGCCGGATTCCAGGTGTCCTAGTCTGTTCGCGGGTATCTCGAAAACAGAGAGGACATGCTTCCATGTCGGCTGGCGGTGGCAAGAAGGCGATCATCGCGGCGTTGTCCGCGAACGCGGGGATCGCCGCGGCGAAGTTCGTCGGTGCGGCGATCACGGGCTCGGGATCGATGCTCGCCGAGGCCGTGCACTCCGTGGCCGACACGGGCAACCAGGCACTGCTGCTGCTCGGCCAGCAGCGCGCCGCGAAGGAAGCCGACGAGCTGCACCCCTTCGGCTACGCGCGCAACCGCTACTTCTATTCGTTCATCGTGGCGCTGGTGCTGTTCACCCTCGGGTCCGGCTACGCCATCTACGAGGGCATCCACAAGATCCAGCATCCGGAGGAGCTGAGTTCGCCGATCGTGGCGGTGATCATCCTGGTGATCGCGATCGCGTTGGAGTCATACAGCTTCACCACCGCGGTGCGCGAGTCCGCGCCGCTCAAGGGCGACGCGAGCTGGTGGCGGTTCATCCGCAATTCGCGCAGCCCCGAGCTACCGGTGGTGCTGCTGGAGGACACCGGCGCGCTGATCGGCCTGGTTTTCGCGTTCGCGGGCGTCGGCCTGACCATGCTCACCGACGACCCGGTCTGGGACGGCGTCGGCACGCTGGCCATCGGCGGGCTGCTCGGCGTCATCGCGGTCGTGTTGATCGTGGAGATGCAGAGCCTGCTGATCGGCGAGGGCGCCACGCCGCAGGAGAACCGGCTGATCCGCGCGAACCTGGTCGACCGGACCCGCATCGACCGGGTGATCCACCTCAAGACGCAGTACCTCGGCCCGGAGGAACTGCTCGTGGCCGCGAAGGTCGGCGTCGTTCCCGGACTCGACATCGCGGCGATCGCCGGTGCCATCGATGAGGCCGAGTCCCGCGTCCGCGCGGCGGTACCCGCGGCGCGCGTCATCTACCTCGAACCCGATCTCTACCGCACCGAGCCCGCCACGAGTTAGCGACTCGGCGACCGGGGCAGTCCTCAGCGATGCTGGAAAGCCGGGGTGCGTAAGAGGTCGAGCGGATCGGTGCGGATGTCGAAGCGGTCGCGCAGGGCGTGGCGCGCGGCGTGCAGCCCGCACATACCGTGTACCCCGGGGCCCGGGGGCGTCGCGGACGAGCAGAGATAGACACCGGGAATCGGTGTGGCGTATGGGTTCCAGCGCGGAGCGGGGCGGAAGGCGAACTGGCGCAGGGTCATCGCGCCCGCCGAGATGTCGCCGCCGATGTAGTTGGCGTTGTGCGAGGGCATTTCGGTGGCGGTGATCACGTTCTTGGCGACGATCAGATCGCGGAAACCCGGCGCGAACCGCTCGACCTGGCCGATCACTTCCTCGCTGACATCGCGGGTGGAGCCGTTGGGCACGTGTGCGTAGGTGTAGAACGTGTGGCCGCCCTCGGGCGCGCGAGTGGGATCGACCACGCCCGGCTGGATGGACAGCACGTAGGGCCGGTCGGCGTGTCGTCCCATCGCCACGGCGTGCTCGGCGGCCATGGCCTCGGCGCGGGTGCCGATCACGTGCACCGTTCCGGCCAGCGCGCAGCCCTCGGCTCGCCACGGCACCGGCCCGGAAAGGGCGAAGTCGATCTTGCAGGCCGCGCCGCCGTACCGGAAACGACGCAGACGCTTCGCGTACCGCGCGGGCAACCGATGCCCGGCGATACGCAGCAGTTCGGCCGGGGCGAGGTCGAGCAGAACGGCGCGGGCGCCGGCGAACTCGTCGATCGAGTCGACCCGGTGGCCGGTGTGCACCCGTCCGCCGAGACGTTCGAGTTCGGCGATGAGGGCGTCGGGAATCGCCTGACTGCCGCCGCGCGGAATCACCCAGCCTTCGACGTGGGCCAGCGTGCCGAGCAACAGCGCCGCGCCCGCGGCGGTGACGGCGCGCGGGGGAATGATCGCGTGGGTGGCGATGCCGGTCAGCAGGGCGGGCGCGACCTGGTCGCGAAACCTCATGTCCCACAGCGGCGAGCCCTGCTCCAGGGTGCGCAGGCCGAAACGGATCGAGGTCGCGAGCCCGGACGGGATGCGGCGCAGATCCGACATCGCGATGTCGACCACGTCCGGCCAGTGCCGCACCAGCGGAGCGAACAGTTTGCGCCACGCCGGGCCGTCGGCACCGAGGTCGTCGACCGTCCGATCCAGATCTCGCCAGGCCAGTCCGGCCACACCGCCGTCGAGCGGATGCGCGTAGGAGACCTCCGGTGCGAGCAACTCGACACCGTGCGCGGTCAGGTCGAACGCGCGGAACAGCGGCGCGGCCGCCGCCATCGGATGCGCGCCCGCGCACAGATCGTGCCGGTAGCCGGGCAGAGTGAGTTCCGCCGTACGGGACCCACCTCCGGCCGTCGCCTCGGCCTCGTACACCTCCACGGCGAGCCCCGCCCGAGCCAGGATCACCGCGGCGGCGAGGCCGTTCGGTCCGGAGCCGACCACCACCACATCAGCCATACCCCCACGCTACCGGCGACGGGCATGCCGACACGGACCTCAGGCCCGCGCCGCGCCCACGGCGGCGAGCCGTTCCGCCACCAGCAAGGCCAGGCGTCGATCGCGCAGTTCCGGCCGCAGTCGTCCACCCCGGTCCAGCGTGGCCAGGCCGTGCAGTGAGCTCCAGGCGACCTCAGTGCGGGCGCCGAGGTCGGGCGCATCGACGAAGGGCCGGAACATGGCTTCCAGCTCGCCGAAGGCCGCCCGCAGCGGCAGCGGCGCCTCCAAGCCGAAGGTGAGGCTGTGTTCATCAGAAACATCGCGTCGTAGAGCGACGGATTCGCCACCGCGATGTCCGAGTAGGCCCGCAGCGGCGAGTCCGCGGCGGCATGACGGGCCGATGCGATGATTTTCCGGCGGCCGCCCCGTCTGCACCATCGAACGCACGAGCAAGGAGATCGACCATGGCGACCAAGCCGCACGGCCCCGCGTCCTACTTCCCCTCCATCGAGGCCAAGTACGGCCGCACCATCGAAGAGTGGAAGGCCGCCATGCGCGAGACCGGTTTGGCCGCACACAAGGAACTCGTCGAGTGGCTGAAGACCGAGCACGGTTTCGGGCACGGCCACGCCAACGCCCTCACCCAGCACCATCTGCACCCGGAGAAGTGGGAGGCCTGATCCCGGACGCGACGAAGGGCCCGCAGATCCTGCGGACCCTTCGTCGTGCGCGCGCTATGCCTGGACCAGATCCTTGGTCTCGGATTCCCGCGCCTGCGCGGGCGTCCCGTGGTCGTCGTCGACCATGGTCCGCTCGTCGAACGGCAACTTGCGATCGAGCACTTCGCGCACCCGATCCACGTCGACGGTCTTGGTCCAGGTGCCGATCAGCACCGTGGCGACCGCGTTGCCGGAGAAGTTGGTCAGCGCCCGCGCCTCGGACATGAAGCGGTCGATGCCGACGATCAAGCCGACACCGTCGAGCAACTCGGGCCGATGACTCTGCAATCCGCCCGCCAGCGTGGCCAGTCCCGCGCCGGTGACGCCCGCCGCGCCCTTGGACGCGATGATCATGAAGACCAGCAGCCCGAGTTGCTCGCCGATGGACAGCGGCTTGCCCATCGCCTCGGCGATGAACAGCGATGCCATGGTCAGGTAGATGGCGGTGCCGTCCAGGTTGAACGAATAGCCGGTTGGCACAACGACGCCCACGGTGGTGCGCTCGACGCCCATGTGGTCCATCTTCGCGATCAGCCGTGGCAGCGCCGATTCCGACGACGAGGTCGCGACGATCAGCAGGTACTCCCGCGCGAGGTAGCGGACCAGCTTGAAGATCGACACCCGCGACACGCTCCACAGCAGCAGACCGAGCACGCCGAAGACGAAGACCACGCAGGTGAGGTAGAACGCGAGCATCAGCGTGCCCAGCTTCGCCACGGCGTCCAAGCCGGTCTTGCCGACCACGTTGGCGATCGCGCCGAACGCGCCGATCGGCGCGAGCCACAGGATCATCACCAGGATGCGGAACACGAGTTTCTGCAGCAGCGCCACGCCGCGCAGGATCGGCTCGCCCGTCGTGCCCATGGCCTGCACCGCGAATCCGACCAGCAGCGCGACGAACAGCGCCTGCAGCACGTTGCCGGTGGTGAGCGAGGACAGCAGCGTGGACGGCACGATGTTCTGGACGAATTCCCAGGTACCGCCCGCGCTGTGCGCGGTATCGGCGAGGTTGTGACCGGCTTTGGCCGAAGTGGCGATGTTCAGTCCCGCGCCGGGTTGCAGCAGGTTGCCGACGACCAGACCGATGCCGAGCGCGATGGTCGACATGACCAGGAAGTAGCCGATGGCCAGTCCGCCGACCTTGCCGACGGTGGCCGCCGCGCGCACCGAGCCGATCCCGAGCACGATGGTGCAGAAGATGACGGGAGCGATCATCATCTTGATGAGATTGACGAAAATGGTTCCCAGCGGGGCGAACGACTGCGCGGCGCCCGGCGCCAGCCAGCCGACGAGGACGCCCGCGACCACCGCCACGATGACGGACAGATAGAGCCAATGGGTGCGGTCGCGCCGCGTTCGAGTCGTGTCGCTCATAGCGAGGATTTCCCTTCGAAAGGTACCGACGCGAAGTGGCTCACGCCTTCCAGGCAGAATGATGGTCGGCCGGGTGATCCCGGTCACTGTTTGGTGCATTACGTTCAGCGGAGGCAGAGCTTGTGAGATGCGGTCGGCTCTCCCTCGCCGGGCAGGCGTTCGTCTTCCAGTTGGTCGTGTTGGCGGTGATGATCGGGATCGGCGTGGTGCTCGCGGTCCTGGACGCCAGGCACGACAGCGACGTCACCACCACCAGGGAGGTCACCGACGTCGCGGTGAGCGTGGCCGATGCACCCTCGACCATCGACGCGCTGCACAGCGCGGATCCGACGGCGTTGTTGCAGCCGGTGACGGAGGAGATCCGGCGCGAGACCGGCATGGATTTCATCGTGGTCATGGCGCTGGATCGGACCCGCTACACGCACACCAACCCCGCGATGATCGGACTGCCGTTCAGCGGCACCATCGATCGCGCGCTGGCGGGCGAGACGTTCACCGAGACCTTCACCGGCACGCTCGGCCCCTCCATCCGGGCGGTGACTCCGGTCCAGGACCACGGGCGGATCGTCGCTCTGGTCTCCGCGGGCGTGACCCGCGCGAAGATCGGCGACCAGGTCGCTACTCAGTTCCCGCTGATCCTCGGCGTCGCCGCGGCCGGGCTGGCGCTGGCCGCGGGCGGATCGTTCCTGCTGAGCCGCAGGCTGCGCAGGCAGACCCACGGCCTGGCGCCGGACGAGTTGCGCGCGATGTACGAGCACCACGACGCCGTCCTGCATTCGGTGCACGAGGGCCTGGTGGTGTTCGGCGCGTCCGGCGAGGATGCCGAGGTGGTCAACGACGAGGCGCGCCGCCTGCTCGACCTGCCCGCGGGTGACGTGCGGCGCAGCGACCTCCCGCTGTCGCTGCAACGGATGAGCTGGGGCACCGTCCGCGACGAGATGCACGTGACCACCGACCGGATCCTGCTGGTCAACCAGGACACCGTGGAGTGGGAAGGCCGGGCGATCGGCACGGTGATGACCATCCGCGACCACACCGAGTTGCAGGCGGTGATGGGCGAACTCGATTCCGTGCGCAGCTTCGCGGCGTCGTTGCAGGCGCAGGCGCACGAGTCGGCCAACCGGTTGCACACTGTGGTCACCATGGTCGAACTGGGCCGCCACCGCGAGGCCGTCGAGTTCGCCACGGCTGAACTGGAGCTGTCCCAGTCGCTGATCGATCGGTTGTTCGCCGCGGTGGGCGCGCCTGCCCTGGCCGCTCTGCTGCTCGGCAAGGTGAACCAGGCCGCCGAGCGCGGCATCGAGCTGACGATCACCGACGACACCGCGCTCGACTCGGTGGACCCGCTGTCCCCGCACGAAACCGTCACGCTGGTGGGCAATCTCGTCGACAACGCGATCGATGCGGCGGCGGACAGCACCTCCGGCTGGGTGGAGGTCACGCTGCGCCACCAATGGGCGGACGCCCCGGACGAGTCCACGCTCTACATCCGGGTCGCCGACAGCGGCCCCGGCATGTCGGCGGAGACGTTCGCCCGCGCGTCCCAGCGCGGTTATTCGACCAAAGCCGACCACCACGGGCTCGGTCTCGCGCTGGTCCACCGGCTGGTGGCCCGTCACGGGGGAAGCATCCATACCGAACGGGATCCCGAAAGCGCGGTCACCGTGACGATCCCACGAAAGGAGGCACGATGATCCGCGTGCTGATCGTCGAGGACGAGCCGCTGATCGCCGAGGCACACCGCGCCTACGTGGAGCGCATCGCCGGATTCACACCCGTCGGCATCGCCCACACCGGACGCGAGGCGATGCGAGCGGCGGCCGACGCCGCGGCCGAGGGCACGCCGATCGATTTGGTGTTGATGGACATCGGTCTTCCGGACGCCAGCGGCCTCGACGTCGCCGCCGCACTGACCGGCCTGGCGCCGCGCCCGGACGTCATCGCCATCACGTCCGCGCGGGACCTGGCCATGGTGCGCACCGCGGTGTCGCACGGCGTCGTGCTGTATCTGCTGAAGCCGTTCACCTTCGCCGCATTTCGCGACAAACTGGACCGCTATCGCGAGTTCCGCACCGCGCTCCCTGCCGGGGAGAGCGCCATCTCCCAGCACGACATCGACCGGGCGTTGAGCGCCCTGCGCACCACCGACCAGCGCGCGACGACTCCCAAGGGCGTCGCGCCGCAGACCCTCGACGAGATCTCCCGCACCGTGCGCGCGGCCGAGGCCGAGGGTGTGACGGCCGCGGACACCGCGACCTCGATCGGCGTCTCGCGCATCACCGCATGGCGTTATCTGGAGAAGCTGGCCGACGACGGGTTGGTCGTCCGCCGCTCCGACTACGGCCGGGCCGGGCGCCCGAAGACCCGCTACGTCTGGAAGACCACGGGCTGATCAGACCGGCTCCGGGGCCTGCGCGCGCTGGCCGAGGTGCACCGGCATGCGCTCGTACCCGTGCAGGGTGAACAGCGCGCGCCGCCGCAGCGGACCGTCCAGCCGCAGGTCGGGGAACCGCTCGAACAGGGCTTGCAGGGCGTAGACGCCTTCCATCCTGGCCAAACTCGCGCCCAGGCAGACGTGCACGCCGCTGCTGAACGACAGGTGGTCCTTGGCGTTGTCGCGCCCGACGTCGAAACGTCCTGGATCGGCGAAGACCGCGGGATCGCGGTTGGCGCCCGCCAGCGACAGCACCACTGTGTTGCCCTCGCGCACCCGGACGCCGTCGATCTCGACATCGGTCAGCGCGGTCCGCGCGGTGGTCTGCACCGGGGAGTCGAAGCGCAGGATCTCCTCGACGGCGTTCGGCCACAGCTCCGGCGCCTCGCGCAGCCGCTCCAGCTGATCCGGATGGGCCAGCAACTGCGCGACACCGTTGCCGATCAGGTTGACCGTCGTCTCGAAACCGGCGCCCATGAGCAGGCTCGCGGTGGCCTTGAGCGCGTAGGAGTCCAGTTCGCCCGCGGCGACCAGGCTGCTGAGGATGTCCTCGCCCGGCGCGCGACGCAACCGTTCGATGTGCTGGTCGAGGTAGTCGTTCATCACCTCCATGGCCCGCATCGCTTTCCGGTGCGCGTGCCAGGGGATGCCGACGTCCAGCAGGGGCGTCATCTGATCGCCCCAGTCCAGGAACAGCGCCTTGTCCTCGTCCGGAAAACCGAGCATCTCCGAGATGATCGCGATCGGCACCTGGGCGGCGAACGAGCGGATCAGGTCCGCCGAACCGTGCGCGGGCAGATCGTCCAGCAGTTCCTCGGTGACCGTCTCGACGCGGTCGCGCAGCCTGCGGATCGCGCGCGGGGTGAAGGCCGAGGCCACCGGTTTGCGCATGGCTGTGTGCTCCGGCGGATCGATGACCAGCATCGACGGCGGCTCCACCGGATTCGGCGGCAAGGGGAAGCGTTCGGCGAGCTTCTGCAGCGGCTTGGGAATGTTGAAGCTCTCCGTGGTGCGCACCCCGAAGCGGCTGTCGCGCAGGATGGAGCGGCACAGCTCGTGGTCGAAGGTCGCCCACGCGATCGAGGTGCGCATCAGCCTCGTCTCGCCGCGCAGACGTTCGATCAGCGGATAGGGGTCGTCGAAACCGGCCGGTCCGCCCATCAGTTCGGCGAACGGGTCACCGCGACGCGCCTGCAGGCGCAGAACGAGACGAGGCGCGCCCTGCACGGACAACCAGCGGAACCAATAATGTGGCTTCATAAGTCCAACCCCGTCGTCGTCGCCGATGAGTCCACCGTACGGAACCCGGCCCGCTTGTGGAACGTCCTCAGGTCGGATTCGGCGCTTATACCGTGGTAGGAGCCGCTCAGCCGCGCTGCGCGGTCACCCGCTCCGAGGCGACGCGCCGCTCACGCAGCGCCGGATCCGGGTTGACCACCTGCACCAGCGAAGCGCCCGCGGCCAGCACCGCGAGATATCCGTCGATCAGTTCGGCCGGGGTGTCCCACGGCGTGCTCGACAGCACTCGGTCGCCTTCGGCGAAGCCCTGGCGCATCGCCGATTTCCGCGCCTCGGCGAGCACCTCGGCGACCGGCATGCCGTCCAGCGCGACGCCGGCGCCGCGGGGCAGGAACTGGTCGCCGTGCACGCGCACCGAGGTGGCGAAGTCGGTGACGCCCACCGGCAGGTCGCGCACCGGCGAGCCCATGGCGTCCAGCGACAGGGCCGCGACCTCGCCCGCTCCGTCGGCGTCGTCCAGGCGGTCCGGGGTGACCAGGGCCAGATCGGCGTCCCGGTCCGGATGCAACACCACCTCGGTGCCCGCCCACCAGCAGCCCAGCAGCACCGCGGCGGTCTGCCAGTGCGCGGGGAGCAGGACGGCGACCCGCGCGCCCGGGCTCAGGCCGAACTCGTCGCGAATCAAGTTGGCGGTCTTGGCCGCCCAATTCGCCAGCGTCGCGCCGGACAGCTCGATGCGCGCGCCGGTGGCGTCGTCGTAGTAGGTGACGCGCGGGCCCGCGGGTTCGCGGGCGAGGATGGGATCGAGCACCGCTTCGGTGAGAGTATGTGCCTGGTCGATGTCACGCATGGTTCAGTTCACGCATTTCGGTCCGTTCTGGCCTGCGTCGATCGGTGGAGCGGGCGGGACTGGTGTGGCCGCGGTCGACGTTCCGGACAGGTCGAACATCCGGCTCGCCGACGAGCCCGGACCAGAATAGTCGCTCGCCAGCACGACACTCACCGAATCCGGGGACAGAGCCGGATCGGCGAGCACCGTCAGCCCGCCGAGCGCCTTGGCGACCGCCTGCGCCTTCGGACTGGAGGTGTCCGCCGCGAGCACGCGGCTGCCGGTGACGTGGCCGCCGCTGTAGTTGGACACCGTGCCTTGACGGAAGCCCTTGGCGCTCAAGGCCTGCGCGACCTCGGCCGCGAGTCCGCCGATGCCGCCCGCGTTGTAGACGCTGACCGTCACGGTCGCCGGATCGAACCCCGGCTCGGCGTTGCGCGGGGCCGGGTCGCCGCCGACCAGCGAGGCGACGTAGGACTTGACCGCCTTGGGCTCGACCTTGACCACGGATTCACCGCTGCCGGTTTCGCCGTTGAGGTCGGCGACCGGAATGGTCTCGAATTTCACCTGCCCGCCGGACAGATCCTTCAACCGCTGCAGGAACGCCAGCACGTCCCAGTCCTCGTCGAGCACGATCGTCCGGCCCACCGCGTCGCTGAGTTGCTGGAGCTTGGCCGGGTTGCCGAGCATCTTCGCGCTGAGCAATTGCTGCACCAGCTGTGCCATGAACACCTGCTGGCGCACGATGCGGTCGATGTCGCCGCGCGGCAGATCGTGGCGTTGGCGCACGAAACTCAACGCTCGCGGCCCGTCCAGGCGCTGGCGTCCGGCGGGGAACTTGGCGCCGGACATCCACTCGTCGACCGGGTTCCGCAGACATACCTCGACGCCGCCGACGGCATCGGTGAGCAGCGCGAAGCCGAGCAGGCTCACCTCGGCGTAGTGATCGACGGTGATACCGGTGAGCCCGGCCACCGTCTTGATCAGCGCCTGCCTGCCCGCCTGGGTGGACTGCCGCTCCGCGTCGGCGTTCGAGACGCCCTGGTCGAGGAGCTTCTGGAACTGTGCCGCCTTGGTCGCGCCGTAGGCGGAATTGATCTTGCCCATGCCGAGGCCGGGAATGCTGACGTAGGAATCGCGCGGGATCGAGATCGCGGTGGCCGAGCGTCCGTCGTTCGGCACGCGCAGCAGCACGATGGTGTCGGTGTTGGTGCCGACCTCGTCGCCCGCGTGCAGCATCGCGCGCTCGGCGTCCGACAGCGGGTTGCCGTGCGCGTCGGTACGACTGTCCACACCGACCAGCAGGATGTCCACCGCGCCGTCGCGACCGCCGCCGAGGCCCAGATCGCCGAGACGCTCGATGTCGGCCACCAGCCCGTCGACGCTGTGCCAGGCGAAACCGGTGAGCACCAGCACGATCACGGCGGCGGCCACAGCGAGCGAGCGCAGCGGCCCGAAGGCCCGGTCGCCGGGCCCGGTCGCCCGCGACGCCGCCGATGTGCCCCTCCGCTGCGACAAGTCCGCATCCTCTCGCCGAAACTCGGTGTCCTGGCGACGCGTGCGCAACCGATCCGCCACCATGGTTACCGCTCGCCCCGCCCGGTTTCGGGATCCCCCGATAGCACAAGGCTATCGAACGGCGGGCGCGAACGGCCGCAACCGAGGACGTGGCGGCGTGCCAGACTTGCGCCCGTGACCGACCCCACCGCGCCCGACTCCACCGCGTCCGCTCGCCTCGTCGTCATGGGCGCGCACGGGCAGGTGGGCCGGGAACTGCGTCGTCTCGCTCCGGCCGCCAGCGGCTACGGGCGCCCCGAACTCGACATCACCGACCCCGCCGCCGTGCGCGCGGTGCTCACGCCCGGCGACGTGGTGCTGAACTGCGCCGCCTACACCGCCGTCGACCTGGCCGAAACCGAAACCGAGGCGGCGTACGCGGGCAACGCCACCGGACCGGCCGTGCTCGCCGACGTCTGCGCCGACCTCGGTGCCCGGCTGATCCATCTGTCCACCGATTACGTCTTCCCAGGTACCCAGGATCGGCCGTACGACACAGCCGATGTGACCGGACCGACGTCGGTCTACGGGGCGTCCAAGCTCGCCGGGGAACAGGCGGTGCTGAGCCGCTGCCCGGACGCGCACGTGGTGCGCACCGCGTGGGTATACACCGGGCGCGGCGGCGATTTCGTCGCCACGATGCTGCGGCTGGAGCGCGAACGCGACACGGTCGACGTCGTCGACGACGAGGTCGGCTCGCCCACCTACGCCGCCGACCTGGCCGTCGCGCTGCTGGAATTGGCGGGCAGGCCGGACGCGCCGCGGGTGCTGCACGCCACCAACGCCGGGCGGGCCAGCCGATTCGAGCTCGCCCGAGCGGTGTTCGCCGGTGTCGGCGCCGATCCGGGGCGTGTCCGTCCGTGCGACTCCTCCGCCTTCCCCAGACCCGCACGCCGCCCGGCGTTTTCGGTGCTCTCGCCGCGGGCCTGGAACGACGCCGGGCTCACGCCGCTGCGGGATTGGCGGACCGCGTTGGGAGACGCGCTGGCGCGGCAGGCCGATTGAGGCGTACCTCCGCCTTCATTCCGGTCATGCGGGCTGATGGACGACACCTGGCTCCGTCCGCCAGGCGTACCCCGCCTTCGCGGCATGCCGAGCCATCGACGGACGGGTCGAGCTGCGCGCGTTGGGCCTACCTCCGCTGTCACTCCGACCACGCGCAGGCTGTCGACCGACGATGTCCGGCTGCGCCCGTCGGGCGTACTCTCGCACCCCGGTCATGCGCAGATCGCCGCAGCGCCCGTCAGGGGTCTGCGCTTTCATTCCGGCCACGCGCAGGGTATCGCCCCGAGGATGTCCCGCTGCGCCAGCCGGGCGGGCCTCCGCTCGACACACGACGCGCGCTCGCCTGTCCGGCATCCTCCACCTCGGCTGCGGACGAGCGCGAGCCATCGACGGACGGCTTGCGGTTGCGCCCGTTAAGGTTGGCTGTCGTGAGTGATTCCGAATCCGCCGCGCCCGCGGGCCTGGCCGTCGTCACGGTGACCTACTCGCCGGGTGAGCACCTAGAGCACTTCATCAGCACTCTAGCCGGGGCCACCGCCGAGAAGCCTCAGGTGATCCTCGCCGACAACGGGTCGGTCGACGGTGTGCCGGAGCTGGTCGCCGAGGCCAATTCGCACGTGCGGCTGCTGCGCACCGGCGGCAACATCGGTTACGGCGGCGCGATCAACCGGGCGGTCGCGGAGATCGATCCGGCGATCGAATTCGTCGTGATCGCCAACCCGGATATCCGCTGGGGCACCGATTCCATCGACAAACTGCTCGCCGCCGCCAAGCGCTGGCCGCGCGCGGGCGCGCTCGGTCCGCTGGTGCTGGAGCCGGACGGCAGCGTGTACCCGTCGGCCCGCCGGGTGCCCGGCCTGCTCGACGGCGCCGGACACGCGATCCTGGGCACGGTGTGGAAGTCCAACCCGTGGACCCGCAGGTACCGGCAGGAGAACGAGGAGATCTCCGAGCGAGCCGTCGGCTGGCTGTCGGGGTCGTGCCTGCTGGTGCGGCGCGCGGCGTTCGACTCGATCGACGGTTTCGACTCGCGCTACTTCATGTACATGGAGGACGTCGACTTCGGCGACCGGATGGGCAAGGCGGGTTGGCACAACGTTTTCGTGCCGGACGCCGAGGTAACCCATGCCAAAGGTCACGCAGCGGGCCGCCATCCCGAAGTGATGCTGCCCGCCCACCATGCCAGCGCCTACCGGTTCCAGGCCGACCGGCATCCGCACTGGTGGCAGGCTCCGCTGCGGTTGGCGCTGCGGGCCGGACTTGCGGTCCGCTCGCGGATTGCGGTTCGATCTGCCCTGCGCCAGCAGGCGCGCGACGCCGGGTAACCGGCGACGGCGGCGAGAAACGACCTTGTGAACAGGGGAGCTTGATGGCAGGAAATACAGGCACCGACGCGGTGATCCTGGTCGGCGGGCAGGGCACGCGGCTGCGGCCGCTGACCCTTTCGGCGCCCAAGCCGATGCTGCCGACGGCCGGGCTCCCGTTCCTGACCCATCTGCTCGCCCGTATCGCCGAGGCCGGGATCACGCACGTGGTGCTGGGCACGTCGTTCAAGGCCGAAGTGTTCGAGGAACACTTCGGCGACGGCTCCGAGCTGGGCTTGGAGATCGAGTACGTCACCGAGACCGAGCCGCTCGGCACCGGCGGCGCGATCCGCAACGTGCTGCCCAAGCTGCGCGCGGACAACGTGATGGTGTTCAACGGCGACGTGCTCGGCGGAACCGACCTCGGCGCGGTGCTCGACACCCATGAGTCGACTCGCGCCGACGTGACGCTGCACCTGGTCCGGGTCAGCGACCCGCGCGCGTTCGGTTGCGTGCCCACCGACGAGGACGGCCGGGTCACCGCGTTCCTGGAGAAGACCCAGGATCCGCCGACCGATCAGATCAACGCCGGGTGCTACGTCTTCCGCCGGGAGTACATCGAGAAGATCCCGGCGGGGCGTCCGGTGTCGGTGGAGCGCGAGGTGTTCCCTGCGCTGTTGACCGAGGGCGCCCGCGTCCAGGGGTACGTCGACGCTTCCTACTGGCGCGACATGGGCACGCCCGAGGACTTCGTGCGTGGCTCCGCCGATCTGGTGCGCGGCATCGCACCCTCCCCCGCCCTGCCGGGGCAGCGCGGTGAATCGCTGGTGCATCCCGGCGCGGGTGTCGCTCCGGGTGCGGTGCTCATCGGCGGCACGGTCGTCGGCCGCGGCGCCGAGATCGGCGCGGGCGCGCGCCTGGACGGCGCGGTCGTCTTCGACGGCGCGGTGATCGAGGCGGGCGCGACGGTGGAGCGCACCATCATCGGCTTCGGGGCGCGCATCGGCCCCCGCGCGCTGGTCCGCGACGGCGTCATCGGAGACGGCGCGAACATCGGCGCCCGCTGCGAACTGCTGCGCGGCGCTCGCGTCTGGCCCGGCGTGGAGATTCCCGACGGCGGCATCCGCTTCTCCACCGACGTCTGAGGCGCTCACGCTCGCCGGGTGCCCGATCGACCTGGCATCCGGCGGCGGCGCGATCGGGCTGGTGTTGCCGCCACTTCCGGCGCCTGCCGACGGCGCGGACGACCCGAATTCGCGTGCTGCGCGAAGAACCTCTGCTAGGAGAACCCGACGGCTTGCTGTCCCCAGGCGGTGTGCAGGTCGCGGTCGGGGTCGTCGACCACGCGATCGACGCCGTCGATGAGCAGTGTGGCGCGGTCGCCCAGGCGATACGGCCGCCAGTGTTTGGAGCCGTCGAGCGCGGCGGGGACGCCGTGCGCGGCGAAGGCCAGCCAGCGGCGCATCACGCGCCCGGAGACCTCCATGGCCGCTTTGCGGCCGCCGAGCCAGAAGGTCGGATCGAGGTTCAGTGTCCCGAAATTGCCGAAGACGTAAGGCAATTCGGTGGCGTGACCGGCGCCGACGCGGGCGGCCCTCAGCATCGGGGTCGCGTAGTCGAAGCGGTACATCCAGGTGGGCGAGTGCTCGGCGTGACCGTCGGCCACCCAGTGCGCCGGCATCCGGAACGCCGCGTCGGTGGACATCGCCAGCGCCCCGCGCGCCTTGTTCAGGTCCGGGTAGGCCGAGGTGATCTCGGCGATGCGCTCCGCGGACATCTCCGGGTGGCTCGCCGCGACGTCGCGCAGCATCGCGTTCACCGCGTCCGGCGTCACCGGCATGATCGGCGAGCGCAGCAGCCGGAACAGCGACGCCTCGTCCTTGTTGGTGCCGATGATCAACGGCACCCGGTGCGACTGTCCGCGCTGGAACCGGTCGATCGGGTAAGTCGGCAGCAGATCGCCGTCGACCACGGGCGCGGCCGCAAGTCGGCCCGGCTCCTTCAGCGGTATCTCGTCGAGCAGGACCCCCGCCGCCGCCACGATCCGCTCGATCGGGCAGTCCAGCAGCTCTTCGGCCCTGGTCGCGGGCAGCTCGATCAGCTCGAGGAACCGCTGCGCCACCGTCGCGGCCCGTTCCTGCCCGAACACCGTCGTAGCGGGCGGGCTCTGCGCGATCGCCCGGTGGAACAGCCCGGCGGCGCGGGGGGCGGTCAGCAGCGCGGTGACGCAACCCGCGCCGGAGGACTCGCCGAAGAGCGTGACGTTGCCGGGATCGCCGCCGAACGCGGCGATGTTGTCGCGCACCCACTCCAGTGCGGCGATCTGGTCGCGCAGGCCGAGGTTCGGCGCGAAGTCGTCGCCGAGCGAGGACAGGTCGAGGAAGCCGAGCGCACCGAGCCGATAGTTGACCCCGACGACCACGACGTCACCGGCCGCGGCCAGCTTGCGCCCGTCGTAGATCTGCTGCGCGGCGGTGCCCAGGCAGTACGCGCCGCCGTGCAGCCAGACCAGCACCGGGCGCGGCTCGGTGTCCGGGCCACGGGTGGGATCGCCCGTCTCCGGCCGCGGTGACCAGACGTTGAGCCACAGACAGTCCTCGCCCATGGCCAGGCCGGAGTCGACGGGGACCATGGTGCCCATCGTCTGCGGCGCGATCTGCCCGAAAGCGGTGCAGTCGCGCACCCCGTCCCAAGGCTGCGGGGCCCGTGGCGGAGCGAATCTGGCCGGACCGGTGGGAGCCGCCGCGTAGGGGATGCTGCGCCAGACCGACACCGGCCCTTCGCGCACACCACGCACGTCGCCGTAGGCCGTTCGCGCGATGGGCTCGGCCGAACCGTCGGGACCGGGCACCGCCTCGGAGAACTGAGCGCGCATCGCAGACCTCCTCATACTTCTTTTTCGAGAGTACGTCGAAGATCAGTACGAGAGCGTCGCGATGCCGTGACATTGCCGCGTCGACTCCCATTCATCCGCTGTTCAGGCCCCTGGCCGGCGCCGCGGTGTCGAATCGGTCACGCGAGCGCAGGCACCCACCGCCACCTGGGGATAGCCAGGAGAATGCTCCTGCTGTCACGGTGGCGCGGGATCAGGTCGCGGCCTCCGATTCCCGGTCACCGACCGACGCCGTGTCGTCGCCGACGTACGCAGCCCACAAGCGGCGATACGGCCCGTCCTCGCCGAGCAGTTGCGCGTGCGTGCCGGTCTGCAACAGCCGCCCCTCGCCCACCACCGCGATGAGATCCGCGTCCGCGGCGGTGGCGAGCCGGTGCGCGACCACGATGGTCGTGCGCCCGGCGGTGAGCACGTCCACCGCGGCCCGCACCCTGGCCTCGGTCGCCAGATCCAGCGAGGCGGTGGCCTCGTCCAGGATCAGGATGTCCGGCTCGACGAGCTGGGCCCGCGCGAGCGCGAGCAGCTGGCGCTGGCCCGCCGACATGCTGCGTCCGTGGTCGCCGGTGGGCTGGTAGTACCCGTGCTCCAGCGCGGCGATCATCTCGTGCGCGCCGACTGCCCGCGCCGCCCACTCGATGTCGGCGGGCGTGGCCTCCGGCTTGCCGTACGAGATTGCCGCGCGCACGGTGTCGCCGAACAGGAACGGTTCCTGCGGGACCACGCCGAGCCGCTTGCGATACTCGCGCAAGCGATAGTCGCGCACGTCGACGCCGTCGACCAGCACCGCGCCCTCGGTCGGGTCGTAGAACCTGGCCAGCAGCTTCACCAGCGTCGACTTGCCCGCGCCCGTCTCGCCGACCAGCGCCACCTTCTGCCCCGGCTCGATGCGCAGATCGATGCCGGAGAGCACCGGCTCGGCGCGGGTCTCGTAGGTGAATCCGACTCCGCGCAACTCGATCGCACCGTTCAGGCGGGTCACCGGACGCGCGTCGGCGGCGTCCGGGGTGGCGACCGGCGTGCGCAGCAGTTCGCCGAGCCGATCGACGCCGACCACGGCCTGCTGGTAGCTGTCGAAGACCTGGGACAGCTGCTGGATCGGCGCGAACAGCAGATCCACGTAGAGCAGGAAGGCGATGAGCGTGCCCGCGGTGAGCACGGCCTCGCGCACCTGGTGCACGCCCACCGCGAGCACCGCAGCCGTGGCCACCACGGACATGAACTCGATGAACGGGAAGAACACGGCCATCAGGATCTGGCTGCGCAGGCGCGCGTCGCGATAGTCCCAGGACCGCCGCTCGAACTCGGCCCGGTTGCGCTCCTCGCGCCGGTAGGCCTGGGTGACCTTGATGTTGTCGACGTTCTCCTGCAGGTAGGCGTTGACGATGCTGACCCGCTCGCGTGCGAGGTTGTAGGCGGGCACCGACGCGCGCCGGAACGCCGCCGTCGAGATCACCAGCAGCGGGAGCAGCGCGAGTACCACCAGCGCCAGCCGCGCGTCGATGACCAGCAGTGCGATCACCACGCCCGCGATGGTCACCGTGCTGGTGAGCGCGGTGGCCAGGCCGGTTTGCAGGAACGCGGAGAGCCCGTCGACGTCGGTGGTCATCCTGGTCATGATCCGGCCGCCGAGTTCGCGCTCGTAGTACTGCAAGCCGAGCCGTTGCAACTGCGCGAAGGTCTTCACTCGCAGGCCGTACAGCAGCCGTTCGCCCGCGCGACCGGTGACCCGCACCTGCGCGACGCTGATCGCCCAGTCCACCGCGACCACGAGCAGCGCGAGCGCCGCCGCGACCAGCAGCACGTCGCGCGCGCCGGCCAGGACGCCGTGGTCGATGCCGTAACGCACCAGGAAGGGAATCAGCACCTGCGCCAGGGCGTCGAGCCCCACCAGACCGAGCCCGGCCAGCAACGGCGCCGCGAACGGCCGCAGCAGCCGCGGCAGCGAGAACTCCGGATCCGGTGTGTGCGAGAAGGTTTCGGAGACCTCCGGTTCACCGGTCAGCGCGGGAAGGCGGTCGATCAGCTCCTGCACGTCACCGCTGGGCGGCGCGGCGGCGAGCATCCCCGGCCCCGCCGCCCGGCCCGCTCCGGCAGGAGCACCGGCGGCACGCTGGGAGAACGCCTTCGCCACCTGCTCCAGGGTGCGTGCGCCGTCATCATCGTCCCCGGCGGGCTCGACCCACAGCGGGGAGGTCGGCGCCTCGGGCCGTGCGAGCCCGGCGTCCACGCCGATGCCCGTGACCTCCGGCGGGGTGAACAGCGCGCGGAACAACTCGCCGGAGTGTTGCAGATCGCGCAGCGTGCCCAGTTCCGCCACCCGTCCGTCGTCGAGCACGGCCACCCGGTCGGCGAGCGCCAGGGTGGACAGGCGATGCGCGACGACGATGGTGGTACGCCCGCGCACCTCGGCCGCGATCCTGGCGTAGATCTGTTCCTCGACCTGCGCGTCGATGGCCGAGGTGGCGTCGTCGAGAACCAGGATGGGCGCGTCGGTGAGCAGCGCGCGGGCCAGCGCGATGCGCTGCCGCTGTCCGCCGGACAGCCGCTGCCCGCGCTCGCCGATCCTGGTATCCAGTCCCTCGGGCAGTGTCCGCACGAACCCGTCGGCCGCGGCGAGATACAAGGCGTGCCAGACCTCTTCGTCCGTGGCCGCCGGGCGTCCATAGGCCACGTTGGCCCGGATGCTGTCGGCCATCAGGTGGGTGTCCTCGAACACCATCGCCACTTGGTCGCGGGCGTCGGACAGGTAGCGGATGTCGACGCCGTCGAACAGGACGGCCCCGGCGTCCGGGTCGACCAGCCGCGGAAGCAATTGCACCAATGTCGATTTGCCGCTGCCCGCCCCGCCCGCGATCGCCATGGTCTCGCCCGGCTCTACGGTCAGTTCCAGCCCGTCGAGCACCCGGGAGCGGTCGAAACCGAAACCGACGCCGCGGAACTCGACGCGCGGGGGCGTACTGCCGCGCACCGTCTCGACCTGGGGACGTTCCACCGGCGTCGGCGCCTCGATCACCTCGCGCACCCGGTCCAGCGACGCCTTGCCCTGCTGGCTGACCGTCAGCAGCATGGCGAACTGCCGGATCGGGCTGACGAACGAGCCGAGATAGGTCATGAACGCCAAGAAGGTGCCCAGCGTGATGGACTGCGACAGCGCCAGCAGGCCGCCCGCGATCAGGATCAGCGCCTGTCCCGCCGCGGGCACGGCCTGCATCGCCGGGGTGAACCGGCTGGTGATGCGCGCGACGCGCAGCCGGGAACGGTACAGCTCCCGTGCCTTGGCGGCCAATCCGTCGAGCTCGTGCCGTTCCTGGCCGAACCCCTTCACCACTCGCACCCCGGCGACCGCGGCCTCCACCCGCATCGCCACCTCGGCGGCGCGGGCCTGCGCGTCCCAGTTGGCCGGGAAGAGTTTGCGCTGGCTGCGCCGGGTGATGATCCACAAGGCGGGAACCACGAGCAGCGCGATCACGGTCAGGGCGGGCGACATCAGGGTCATCAGGGTCAGCGCACCGGCGAGCAGCACCACATTGCCCGCCACCATGGGAATGAGCTGCACGAACATCTGGATCAGCGTGACGTCGGTGATCGCCCGGCTGACCACCTGACCGGTCCGCAGGTCCGCCTGCTCGCGGCCGTCCAGCCGCAGCAGCGCGGCGAACAGGTCCCGGCGCAGATCGTGCTGCACACCCAGCGACAGCTGGGACGACGCCACCCGGCGCGTGAACGACGACCCGAATCGCGCCGCGCCGACGACCAGCAGCAGCGCCGCCCACGGCGCCACCGACGCCGCGGTGGTGGTGAGCGTGTCCACCACGTGCCGCACGATGAGGGGCAGCACCGCCGTCAGCAGCGCCGCCGCGAGCGCACCGGCGCCCGCGGCCACGACCAGGCGGCGGTGCTCGAGACAGCGGCGCGTCAGGTACCGGATCCATCCCGGCTGGGACGGATCCGGTTGAACCGAGCTCATCGGGCGACCACGAGCGCATCCGCGGTGTCGTACTGGTTGGCCGGCCGGTCCAGGCCGTAGTGTCCACGCAGGGTGGTCTCGGTGTACTCGGTGCGGAACAGTCCGCGCTGCTGCAGGATCGGCACCACCTGGTCGACGAAGCGCTCCAGTCCCGAGGGCAGCACGGCAGGCATGATGTTGAACCCGTCGGCGGCGCCCTCCCGGAACCAGTGCTCGATGGTGTCGGCCACCTGTTCGGGCGTGCCCGCGAAGGTGCGGTGCCCGCGGCCGCCGCCGAGCCGCCCGATCAGCTGACGCAGCGTGAGTCGTTCGCGCCGGGCGAGGTTCACGATGAGCGTGAACCGGCTCTTGGCGCCCTGGATCTCGTCCTCGGTGGGCAGATCCTCCGGCAGTTCGCTGTCCAGGTCGAGTTGCTCGATCGGGAGTTTGAAGTGCGCGGCCAGCTGGCGGCGCGCGTACTCCGGCGAGATCAGGCGCTCGAGTTCGGCGTCGAGTTCGCGTGCCTGTTCCTCGGTGTCGCCGATGACGGGGACGATGCCGGGCAGGATCTTGATCGTCTCCGGGTCACGGCCCAGCGCGACCGCGCGCTGCTTGAGATCGGTGTAGAACGCCTTGCCGTCCTCGAGCGTCTGCTGCGCGGTGAACACCGCTTCCGCGTAGCGGGCGGCGAAGTTCTTGCCATCCTCCGAGGAGCCGGCCTGCACCAGCACCGGGTAGCCCTGCGGCGAGCGCGGCACGTTCAACGGACCGTCGACCTTGAAGAACTCGCCGTGGTGGCCGATCTTGCGAACCTTGCTCGCGTCGGTGTGGATGCCGAGGCCCTTGTCCGCGACGATCGCGTCGTCGTCCCAGCTGTCCCACAGCTTGGTGGCCACGTCGACGAACTCGGCGGCTTTCTCGTAACGCAGCTGGTGGTCCGGGGTGTCGTCCAGACCGAAGTTGCGCGCGGCGTCGGCGCCCGCGGTGGTGACGATGTTCCAGCCGACCCGGCCGTTGCTCACCCAGTCCACCGAGGAGAACCGGCGTGCCAGGTTGTAGGGATCGTTGTAGCTGGTGGACGCGGTGGCGATCAGGCCGATCCGGCTGGTCTGCACGGCCACCGCGGTGAGGATCACGGTCGGCTCCAGCTTGCCGCTCGGCCTGCGGCCGGGATCGCCCATCAGCACCGGGCTGTCGGCGAAGAAGATCGAGTCCAGCTTGCCGCGCTCGGCGGTGCGGGCCAGCTCGACGTAGTAGTTGATGTCGGTGTGCGCGTACGGATCGCTTTCCGGCAGCCGCCAGGCCGCCTCGTGGTGTCCCACCGACATCAGGAAGGCGTTGAGGTGCAGTTGTTTACCGGACATGGTCGGGTCCTTTCAGACAGCGGCCGGGGCGACGCCCAGCGAAGCGAGCAATGCGCGACGGACGCGCTGGAATTCGGGCAGACTCGGGTCGCGCTCGGCGGGCAGGTCCACCGGCAGGTCGACCGTGATGCGCCCCTCGTCGAGCACGAGCACCCGGTCGGCGAGCGCGATCGCCTCGTCCACGTCGTGGGTGACCAGCAGCACGGTCGGGCGGCGGCGCCGGATCAGTTGCCGCAGCAGCTCGTGCATCTTGATCCTGGTCAGCGCGTCCAGCGCGCCGAAGGGTTCGTCGGCCAGCAGCAGGTCCGGCTCGCCCACCAGGGAGCGGGCCAGCGAAACCCGTTGCTGCTCACCGCCGGAGAGCTGGTTGGGCCACGCCCGTTCGCGTCCGGCGAGACCGACCTCGGTGAGTACCCGCACCGCCGCGGCCTTGCGCGAGCGCGGCTGGCCGTAGAGCACGTTGGCCAGCACCCGTTGCCATGGCAGCAGGCGGGAGTCCTGGAACACCACCGACGTCTTGGCGGGCACCCGCAGCGTGCCCGACCCGGCGACGTCGTAGTCGAGTCCGGCCAGCGCGCGCAGCAGCGTGCTCTTGCCCGACCCGCTGCGGCCGAGCAGGGCGACGAACTGCCCGGCCGGGATCGTCAGCGTGATGCCGTCCAGCACCTTGCGTTCACCGAAACCGCGGGTCAGTCCGCGGACCTGTACGCCTACCCCGCGATCGTCCGTCGCCACGACAGCACCTTCCGCTCGACCAGCCGGATAACACCGTCGGACAACAGTCCGAACGTGCCGTAGACCGCGAGGCCCACCAGGATCACGTCGGCCTGGCCGTAGTTCTGGGCGTTCTGCATCATCTTGCCCAACCCGTCGATGGCGTTGACGGATTCGACGACGATCAGCGCCAGCCACGCGCCGGTCACCGAGAGTCGCAGGCCGAGGAAGAAGCCGGGCAGCGAACCGGGTACCACGACCTTCCTGATGAACGTGGCCCGCGAAACCCGCTGCACCTCCGACAGTTCCACCAGCCGCTGATCGATGGTGGTGAGCGAGGCGTGCGTCTGGATATACATGGTGATCACCACGCCGAGGGTTATCAGCACGATCTTGAACGATTCGCCGATGCCGAGCCAGAGGATCATCAGCGGAATCAGGCCGAGGCTTGGGATCGCCCGCTTCACTTGGATCGGGCCGTCCACCAGCGACTCACCGAATCGGGACAGGCCCGCGATCAGGGCGAGCGTCGTGCCGACCAGCACGCCGATGCCGAGGCCGATGCCCGCGCGCTGCAGCGAGGCGGATACGTTCGCCGCCAGGGAACCGTTGACGAGCAGGTCCCAGCCCGTTTCCAGCACGGTCCACGGCGCCGACAGCTTGCGTTCGTCGAGCCAGCCGAAGTGCGCGCCTGCCGCCCAGAGGCCGAGAACTACCAGCACGCCGAGCATCCGGGCGAACGGAACGGACTTGCGTAGCCCGAGCCTGCGCAATTGCCTGCGTTCGACGAATCCGTCGGTCCGTGACGGCGGCGCCGCTACGGTGCGAGTCAGTGCGATGGTCATGGCGACTCCTGTGTTGTGCGGGCGCTCGAGCGGTTCACCGGGTGTCCTGGGTGCGGTAGTTCGCGGTCACCGCCTCGGCGGCGACTCGTTCGAAGCGGCGGTCGAAAAGTTCGTTCGCGTCGAACCGCTTGCCGAAATAGCCCGAACCGGTGAGCAAGTCGACGGTGTCCTGCTCCCATGCGATCGCTTTGTCCCAATTGTCCGGGAAATAGGGGCGCGGTGTCGTATCCAGAATTCGCCGGCCGTCCGCCGCGGAGACTTCCTGGTCTTTCACGTAGTAAGAGGAGATCCATTGTTCCTGGTGCTCCCAGGCCCAGACATCGCCGCGCGCCCAGAACTCGACGAATTGCCGGACGGCCGCGAGTTTGGCCGAGTCGCGCAGGACCGCGGTCGGCGCCCACAGCACGGTCAGCGCGTCCACCGCGGGCGTGGCCACCGCCGTGGCGCCTTGCCCGCGGTATTTGTCCAGGTATTTGGTCAGCGTCGGCTCCCCCAGCGGGGCGACGTCGATCTGCTTGCCCTGCAACGCGGTAAGGAACTGCGGGCTGTTGAGTTCCACCAGCTGCACTTCGTTCAGGCCGATGCCCGCGGCGCGCAGGGTGCGCAGCACCACCACGCCCTGGGCCTGACCAGGCGAGAAGCCGATCTTCTTGCCGCGCAATTCCTGGATCGAGTTGACGGTCACGCCGGGTGCGGTGGCCAGCTGATAGTTCGGGATGTCACGGACTTTGACGCCGACGATCTTGGCGTCGAGACCGGTCGCGTGGGCGTGGATGGGCGGGATGCCCGCGTTCGTCGCGATATCCACCGAACCGCCACGGAAGGCTTGGATGACGTCGGGGCCCGCGGAGACGGCGGGCCAGGCGGACACGGTGAACGGCAGCTTGCCGATCTCACCGGAGGTTTCCAGCGCGACGCGGGTGGTGTTGACCGCCACCGACAACGAGGTGCCTGCCGGAACGGTGGTCGGCAGCGCGGATTTCAGATCGGTGTCGCCGCCCTCATCGGTGGCGCACGAGACGGCGAGCAGAGCGGTGGCGGAGGTGACGAGTGCTAATCGCCGGAGAGAATTGCGCACGGTGATTTCCTGGGTCGAATCCGGTGTTCTCGGGAATATCTCGCTCCCGGACAACACCGCAGTTGCGATCCGGTCCCGGCAATGGCTCGGTGCATTTCTTTCATGAAAGAACTTTCCCGAATAACCGTGCCGCACGTCAATATTCGTTCTACTTAAAATAAGTCGGAGTCAAACAGCAGCCTCCAGCGCGCGCAGCGGAGTGTGGAACAGGCTGTGCAGCACCACCGCCCCTGCGGACATCTCCAGGACTCGCCCCTCGAACGACGAACCGACCACCAGTTCGGCCGGGTCGGTACACAACAGCGAATGTTCGCGTACTGCCGCGAGATACGCCTCCCACACGCCGCCGACGCGACGGCCGCGGTCGACCACTACCACCGATTCAGGATCGAGCAGATCGATCAGCGCCGCGACGACCCGGCCGAGCACGCGGGCGCGCTCCAGGAACAGCCCGCGCACGGGCGCGCCTTCGGCCGCCACCGCCACCAATTCGGGCATGGTCGACGCCACGCCGCAGCGCTCGAGCAGTGCATGATCGGAGTAGTAGTCGTCGAGCGAGGAACCCCCCTGCGGGCCCGCGCTCTTTCCCGCGCCCAGGCCGAGCAGCGACTCGATCGATCCGGCTCCAGACCGCGGCCCGTAGTGCACCTGCCCGTGCACCGCGATGGCCACATCGATCACGTTGCCGACGAACAGCACCACCGAGCTCGCCGTCGCGCCCATGCGGCCGAACAGCTGCTCGGCGTGCATCAGCGCTCTGGTGTGACTGTCGAGCTGGGTCGGCAATCCGGTGCGCGCGGCGAGATACTCCCGCACCGGGACGTCACGCCAGCGCAGGAAGGAATGGTCCACCACCGACCCCGCCGTTCGGTCGACCCGGCCGCCGGTAGCCACGCCCAGACCCACGATCCGCAGGCCGTCGGACTCGTCGCGGACCCGGCACACCTCGGCGGCGGCGGTGGCCAGGATGTCGTACGGGGCGTGCGTGCGGTGCGGCACCTTCGTGGTTTGCCGGAGCGTGCCGCCGATGTCCACCACCGCGACGGTGGTGTGGGTGGCCGCGATGTGCACCGCTATGGCCACGTTGTCGGCGGTGTCGAGCGCCAGCGGGCTATGCGGTCGGCCGATCCCGGACGCGCCGGCGGTCTCGGGCAGCTCGACGATCAACCCCGCCTCCAGCAGCGCGCGAGTCTGCCACGTCACCGTGGCGGGTGAGATTCCCGCGTGTCTGGCGATCGAACTGCGCGGAGCCGGACCCAGCTCGAGCAACGCTCGAAGTACCGCTCCCGCGCTGCCGTCCGCCATCGCCGTCACCTCTTCATCGCCGCGCTGCCCAGCCACGCTACGGACGCGGCCCGCGGCTGCGAAGCATTTGGCGCAGGCCGATCCGAACGCACCGGCGGCACAGGCCCTAAACTGAGCGGATGCCGAGTTACAACTATCGGTGCCGCAGCTGCGGTGACACGTTCGAGGTGACCCGTCCGATGGCGGAGTCGGCCGCGCCGGCGACCTGCCCGATCGGCCACGACGACACGGTCAAGTTGCTGACCACCTTCGCCACCGTCTCCCGAGGCGGCGCGAGCGCGCCCGCACCAACCCCGGCGGCGCCCCCTGCGGGCGGCGGCTGCTGCGGTGGCGGCTGCTGCGGCTGAGTTCCCGGCGCGGTCTCACTCGCGCCGGTCGGCATGACCGAGGTCGCGCTCGGGTGCGACCCGGTCGCGCACCCGCTGCTTCAGCACCGTGATGTCGGGAAATCCGCCGTCGGCCTTGCGCTCCCAGATCTGTTCGCCGTCCACGGTGATCCGGAAGACCCCGCCCGAACCAGGCAGCAGCGCGACTTCGTCCAAGTCGGTGGCGAAGGTGCTGAGCAATTCCTGCGCCATCCAGCTCGCCCGCAGCAGCCAGCGGCATTGGGTGCAGTACTCGATCGCGACGCGTGCCATGCCCGCTGACGCTACCGCTCAGTCGTCGTGCGTGCCGTCCAGGTAGACCCAGGCGCCGTCGGATCGGGCGAACCGGCTGGTCTCGTGCAGTGCGCCGCGACCGCCCGCGTCGCGGTAGTGCGCGACGAACTCCACCGTGCCGGTGTCGTCGAACAGTCCACCTCGATCGGTCCGGGTGATTTCCAGGAACAACCAGCGCTGGGCGGGATCGAGGGTCAAGGCGGCCGGGCGAGTGCGCGGATGCCACGAACGCAGCAGATAGTCGACATCGCCCACCGCGAACGCGGTGTAGCGCGACCGCATCAGGGCTTCGGCGGTGGGAGCGGGACGCTCGCCGCTCAACACCGGACCGCAGCAGTCCTCGAATGCCTCGCCACGCCCACACGGGCAGCGCCGTGCCTTGTTCATTCCGCGCCCTTCCGACCTGTGTCAGGAATCCCGGCGCGCCCGCACCGCCGCCAGGTCCTCGGCCAAGGCTACGGTCTGCTCCCGCCAGCGCCGCAGATCGGTGACGCTCGGCGCGAGTTCGTAGTCGTGATGGTGCGCGGCGCGCGACAGCGCCGCCCAGAGCACGGCCACGCGCGCCGCCACGTCCGGTCCCGCGAAGGCGCGCAGCGCGATGAGCTGTGCCCGCATCGGACAGCGGACCAGCGGGGGCGCCAGCCGCAGCCACAGTTCGTCGACGGCCTGCTCCAGAGCGATCCGCAGAATCCAGGCCGTCGCGCGGGACCACAGCCCGCCCGCGGCGGTCACCGATCCGGCGAGCAACAGATCCACGGTTTCCAGCCGCTCGGCGACCGACGGCCGATTCGCGCGCGAGCGTTGCGCGCCGTTGTTCGGCCCACGCTGCCCGTGCCTGGCCGCGCGTCCGCCGCCCGCGGGTCCACGACGTGCGCCGACCGGCCGACGCCGCCCGCTCATCGGCGCCTCACCGGGCCAGCCACGCGACGAACTTCTCGGTCTCACCGATCAGCTCACGCATATCGCGCCCGATCGGCACGTGCGCGCCCGCCGTGGCGTCGCGCAATGCGTCCACCACCCACCGTCCTTCGCGCGCGATGAGGTTCTTGTTCAAGTCGTCGACCTTGCTGCCGACCCCGAAGACCGCGAGCGCCACTTTCGACCGGGTCGAATGCGCGGCATCGATGTGGCGTTCCACTTCCGCGTGATCCATGCCCGCGGCGAGCAGGGTGCGCCGCGCCCTGGCCAGACTGGCCGCCTCCACCGCGGAACGGCAGCACGTGGCCACCAGTTCGTCGGCGATCGCCGCGGGCAACTGCGGGGTGCGCACCAATGCGCGGGCGTCGTCCAGATAGCGGCGAATCGGGTCGCTGGACACCCGCACCTCGACCACCGAGCGGTCGCGGCGCTGCACTTCCAGCACGGTCGCGTCGAGCTGCATCCGCCGCACCGCCTCGGCGAGGCGCTCGTCATGGGTGAAGACCACCACCTGCCTGGTCCAGGCGACCGTGGCCAGCACTTGGGCCAGGCCGTCCACCTTGGCCGGGTCCATCGCCTGCACCGGGTCGTCGATCATGACGAAACGGAACGGGCTCTGCTCCACCGTGGCGCGCGGCAGGAACAGCGAGAGACCGAGCGCGTGCAGCTCACCCTGGCTCATCACGCCAAGCGCGGCGCCGTCCACCTCGTCGACGGTCACGTCGAGCAGCACGCGGCGCGCGGTGCCCGCGTTGCCCTGCAAACGGATCGCGCCCAGCTCGACGTTGCTCTGCTGCCGCAGCGTGCGCCACACCCACCGCGCCGTCGTTTCCAGCGGCGTCATGCGCTCGCCGCGCAGACCCGCGGTGGCCGACTTCAGCCAGTCCTCGGCCTTCTTCACGGTGCGCAGCTCCGCGGCGTGCGCGGCCACCTCGCGCGCGCCCTCCAGCCAGGCCACGATCCGTGGCACCAGCGGCGTCCACACCTCGTCCAAGCGGTCGAGTTCCTTGCGGGTGCCCTTCTGCAACAGGTCGAGTTCGTCGACCAGTCGCGCGTGGGCGGCGCGCAGCCGGGCGGGCAGGTCCGGGGCGTATTCGGTGTTGGTCAGCGCGGCCCATTCGGCCCAGGCCTCGCGCACCGCCGTGGTGTCGACCGACGGCGGGTTGCGCGGATCGAAATCCAATTCGGCGGGAACGAGGTCGGGAAGCGCCCGAGCGGCCCGCACCGCGTTGCCGAGCTCGATCCGCGCGGTCGTGAGCGCGTCGACTCGGGCGGTCAGCCGCTCGATGGCAGCATCGGTCTCGCGCGCCCACGCGTCGTCGAGTGCGCCGCGGCCGCACACAGGGCACGGACACGGCCCGCTCGCGGCATGGTGTTCCCGCGCCTTGCGCAGCAGTTCCAGCAGGCGCAGATCGGCTTCGGCGTCGGCGGTGGCTCCCGCGGCCAGCGCCGCGCCCCATTCCTCGAGCCGGGTGGCCACCGCCTCCACTTCGGCGTCTTCGGGCAGCGCCAGCCGCACGATGGCGCGCAGGCCGTCCGGTCCGGTCGGATCGTCCACCGCGCCGAGCACTTCCCGGCCCACCGCGGCGAGATCCGGTTGGGCGGGCCGCAGCAGCCCGGCGACCCGGACCGCGCGATCGTCGGCCACCGACGCGAGCAGCTCCAGCAGTTCCAGGCGTTCCTGACGCGAATCCCGCACGGCGCGTTCCAGCTCCAGGCGGCGCATCCGGATCCGTTCCTGCGCCAGGGTGAGTTCGTCGAGACCGAGCAGCTGGTGCAGCGCGTCGAACAGGTCGCTCGGTTTCCCGTCCACCAGCGCGCCGAGTTCGCTGTAGGACAGGAAGGGCCGGTAGAGCTCGAGCTGGGCCGCCCACCGGTCGGTGTCGAATCCCGTCGGCGGCGCGGGCGGATACCGCTGGGTCCAGTGCGCGTCCTGCAGGTCCGCGTCGGCCGCCCATTCCTTGGCGATGGTGAGGCGCGGCGCGGCACCGGCGGTGAGCAACTCCAGCTCGATGCGGGCGGCCGTGCCGTCGTGCAGGTTGCGCCAGCCCTCCCGCCACGCCGCCGAGCGACCGTCCCACCGGCGGTTCCCTCCGGTCATCGCCAATTCCGCGGCCTCGGCGAAACTGGATTTGCCGCTGCCGTTGCGGCCGACCACGAGCGTGAGGCCGGGCCCGGGCGGCAGTTGCAGCGTCGTCTCGGGGCCGATACCCCGGAAACCGCACACCCGGATGGCGCTGAGGAAGATCCCGGAGTGATCGAATGCCGTTGACGCGTCCTCTGTTTCGGCGGCGCCGATGGCGCGCAACACGGTCCGCGCTATCGACGGCGTGACCGCGGGATCCTCGGCCAGGCGTCTCGTCACCACCTCCGACAGTCGGGGCGGCGCGTCCGTGGAACCGGCGGCGTCGACAGCGTCGGGATCCAGGCGCATGCGAAAAACCCCTCCACCATCGAGCCGCAACACGTCCTCCGACCCCGTGCACGGCGCCTTGTCGAAGCTGTGCGGAACGCTACCCGATCACGCCGGAATCGCCCACCGCGCCCGAGCGAATCTGCCCGCGGGGATGGATATATGGTCATCGAAACGCCTGCGCCATGTCTCGATGTCCACCCCTCGCGCCAACCCCGGCGGGCAGCCTCGATGGTGTCTACACCCGGTCCGGGTGGCTCGGTCGAGCCGAACAGGACAGAATGCCAGAGCGCACCGATCGGCGCAAGATTCGTTCGAAAGACGAATGCGGCACCGGGACAAGCGGTTCCGAGGGCAGCGCGGCGCCGGCGGCGGTACTTGTCGGTGCGCTGGGGTAGAAATCCGGTCAACCGAGCAATGAAGGAAGGCGATGAGGCAGCAGCGAGCCGGAGCGAGCCGATGACGACGCAGTGGACCGAAGCCCAGGTCACGGCGTTGGCGCCGGATGCGAATTCGCTCTCGGCGGCCCGCAAGCTGGTGGGTCGCTGGCGCGAGTGCGGGCAGCACGGCCCGGCGCTGTGGGGCCGGTGCCAGGGCAGCGGCGCCACGCCCTATCAGACGATCGTCGACCTGTCCGGTCCGGCGTACCGGTGCTCGTGCCCGAGCCGCAAGTTTCCTTGTAAACACGCGCTGTCGTTGTTGCTGCGCTGGTCCGCGGGCGAGGTCGCCGTCGCACCGGAGACCGCGGACTACGCGGCGGCGTGGATCGGCGGCCGTACGGCGCGGGCCGCCGCGACCGCGGAGCGGCCCCGCACCCCGAATCCGGCCACCGCCGAACAGCGCCGGGTGCGGGTGACGGCGGGGCTGGAGGAACTCGACGTCTGGCTCGGTGATCAGGTACGCACCGGGCTCGCGCAGGCCGATCGCTCGTATCGCGCCTTCGAGGCCGTGGCCGCCAGGATGGTCGACGCGCAGGCCCCCGGCCTCGCCTCCGCTCTGCGCAGGCTCCCGGCCGCCGTGGCCACCAGAACCGACTGGCCCGACGTGGTGCTGCGCGAGTACGCGCGGATGCACCTGTTGATCGCCGCGCACCGGCAGCTCGACGCGGTATCGCCCGCGCTGCGCGCCAGCATCCGCACCCATGTCGGCTACCCCAATCCGGCCGAGGCGGTGCGCGCCGAGGCTCCGGTGCGTGATCGGTGGATGGTGTTCGGCTCGCGGATCACCGAGGACGAGCGCCTCTACACCCGGCGCACCTGGCTGTACGGGCGGGAGAGCAGGCGCTGGGCGCTGGTGGTCGACCATTCCTTCGGCTCCCCCGGCTTCCCCGCCGACGTTCCCGCGCTGGGTCAACTGGCCGACGCGGAGTTGCATTTCTACCCGGGCGCCGCGCCGCTGCGCGCGCTGTGGGGCGAGCGGCACGGCACGGTCGAACCGTTCACCACGTTGCCCGCCGACGCGAACCACCCCGCCACCATCGCCGCCGCGCTCGCCGCGCACGCGTCCGCGCTCGGCGCCGATCCGTGGCTGCGCTCGTGGCCGATGCTGCTGGCCGATGTGATACCCACCCGCACCGAAGAGGGCTGGTACCTCACCGAATCCGGCGGCAGCGCGCTGCCGATCCGGCCGGGCGAACAACCGTGGACGCTGCTGGCCGTCTCGGGCGGTCATCCAGTGACGGTGGCCGGCGAGTGGAGCGCCGACGGATGGGAGCCGATTTCGGTGTTCACCGCGGGGGAGGTGATCGATCTGGCACCCACGGAGACCTTCGTGCCCGACGCGACTCCGCCCGCGGGGCCGACCGGGAGTGCCGACCTCACCTCCGTCGCGCTGCTCGGCACCGCGCGCCGCGCCCCGGATCTCGCCGCACTCGCGCCCGCGATCGCACGCGCGGCCGACCGGTTGCCCCATGATCCCGCGTTGCGACTGCTCGAAACAGCCGCGCTACAAGACCTTTTCACTCGGGGTGGGGTCGTGCCCGCCACTGCCGCGGCACCGGAACCCGCGGCGGACGATCCCCGTCCGTCGCTGCCGAGCCCTGCTGCCGTGCGCCTGGCACGCATGCTGCGGGAACGCTCGGCATTCCTGCCCGAATGGTTCGACGCGGCGCGGCCGCACGATTACCGGGCGCCGGGCGCGCTGTGCGAGCAACTGCTCGAGCACGCGAAGATCAATGCCGGTTTGCGCGAGCCGCTGCTACGCCTCGCGGGCACACGCGGCAGCTGGCTGGCGGCCCGGCATCCGGATCGGCGCGACTTGGTGCGGCTGCCCGTCGAACGGTCCACCGACACTTGGCTGTTCGGTCGACCACCCGAGCGGCGCGACTGGCTCGCCGACCTCCGGCGCGGCGACGCGGGCGCGGCCAGGGCGGAGCTCACCGCGGCGTGGCCGAAGGAATCCGGGCCGCTGAAGGCCGAACTGCTGGCCGTGCTCGCCGACGGGCTCGGCCCGGACGACGAGCCCCTGCTGGAAACGGCGCTGGACGACCGGCGCGCCGACGTGCGCCGCACCGCCGCCGGACTGCTCGCACTACTGCCGGAATCGGCGTTCTCGCAGCGGATGCGCGCCCGAGCAAGCGCGTGGATCCGCGCCGAGCACCGAATGCTGCACATGAACGTGGTTCTCACGCTGCCCGACCGGCCCGACGCCGCCGCGCAGCGCGACGGGATCACCGACCGCACCATCGAATTCGCCTACCGCTGGAACGGCGCGCCCGACGTGTCCGCGGCCCGGCTCCGGCAGGTGGTCGCCGCGACGCCGCTGGCGCACTGGACCGGTGTGCTCGGCACACCGCAACAGGCGGTGCGCGCCACGATCGAAGACCGGTTCCGGCAGCCCATCTTCGACGGCTGGGTGGACGCCGCACTGGCTCAACACGATTCGACGTGGGCGCGGGCATTGTTCGAGGCGGGCGTGCCCACCGATCTGGCGATGCTGCGCAGACGGGAGCTGTTCGCGCTGCTACCGCTGCCGGATCGGACCGCGCACCTGGTGCGGCTGGACGGCTCCTGGCTGTCGGAGATCGAGGCGCTGCTGCCCGCGATGGGCCATCCGTGGCCGGAAGCGCTGGCCCAGCACGTGGTGCTGCTGCTGTTCGAGCGGGCGCGGGCGGCGGCGCGGCGCCCCGAGACGCACGGCGCGTCACCGAACGCGCACCGCTCGCTGCTCGCCGCGGCCTCGGTCCACCTCCCCGTCGCCGCCGCCGCCGCACTGTCCGCCGTGGCCCGCAAATGCGACGATCCCGCCTGGCAACGGGCCTTCGACCAGCTCGCCCATGACCTCAACAACCGCTCGATGATGCTCGAGGAGTTGCGATGACCACCACCGACCCGACGCCGGATCTGCTGCGCCCCCATGCCGAACAGGCGTACGCCGACGAGCTGCGCGCCCTCGCCGCCGCCGACGACCGGCCACGCCCGCCGTCGTGGCGGCTGTCGCCATGGGCGGTGGTCACCTACCTGCTCGGCGGCACCCTGCCCGACGGCACCGTGATCACCCCGAAGTATGTCGGCCCGCGCAGGCTCATGGAGGTCGCGGTCGCGACGCTGGCCACCGACCGCGCACTGCTGCTGCTCGGGGTGCCGGGCACCGCCAAGACCTGGGTGTCCGAGCATCTCTCCGCCGCCATCAGCGGTGCGTCGACGCTGTTGGTGCAGGGCACCTCGGGCACCGCCGAGGAGGCGATCCGCTACGGCTGGAACTACGCGCGGTTGCTCGCCGAGGGACCGAGCGATGCGGCGCTGGTGCCGTCGCCGGTGCTCACGGCCATGCGGACGGGCTCCATCGCCCGCATAGAAGAGCTCACCCGCATCCCGTCGGACGTACAGGACGCGCTGATCACCGTCTTGTCCGAGAAGACGCTGCCGGTGCCCGAACTGCGCACGGAAGTGCAGGCCGCGAAGGGCTTCAACGTGATCGCCACCGCCAACGATCGCGACCGCGGGGTGAACGAGTTGTCCTCCGCGTTGCGCCGCCGGTTCAACACAGTCGTGCTGCCGCTGCCCGCGAGCGAGGACGAGGAGGTCGCCATCGTCAGCAGGCGGGTCGAGCAGCTCGGCTCCGCGCTGGAACTGCCGACCGTGCCCGCGGCGGCCGAAGAGGTGCGGCGGGTGGTGCGGGTCTTCCGCGAGCTGCGCTCCGGCAGTACGGCCGACGGCCGGACCAAGCTCAAGTCGCCGTCCGGAACACTGTCCACGGCCGAGGCGATCTCGGTGATCACCAACGGAATCGCGCTCTCGGCGCACTTCGGCGACGGCGTGCTGCGCGCCTCCGACATCGCGGGCGCGCTGCTCGGCTCGGTGATCAAGGACCCGGTGGCCGACGCGGTGGTGTGGACGGAGTACTTGGAGGCCGTGGTCCGCGAGCGACCGGATTGGGCGGATTTCTACCGCGCCTGCCGCGAGGTCACCGGGTGACCTCCGGTGTCGAAACCGCCCCTGTGACCAGGGTATTCGGCATCCGCCACCATGGTCCCGGCTCGGCGCGCTCGCTGCGGATGGCCCTGGCGGATTTCCGGCCCGACATGATCCTCATCGAGGGGCCCGCGGACGCCGATCCGCTGGTGGGCTTCGCCGCCGCCGAAGGGATGGCCCCTCCGGTCGCGCTGCTGGCGTACGTGCCCGACGCCCCCGCCACGGCCGCGTTCTGGCCGTACGCGGTGTTCTCCCCCGAGTGGCAGGCGCTGCGGTACGGCGCGGACAACGCGGTGCCCGTACGGTTCTGCGATCTGCCCGCGAGCGTCACGCTCGCGACCGAGGACGAGCCCGGCGACCGGTTCGATCCGCTCGCCGCGCTCGCCGAAGCGGGCGGCTACGACGACGCCGAACGCTGGTGGGACGCCGTCGTCGAAACCGTGCCGGACGCGGACGCGTTCGACGCGATCACCGAGGCGATGGGCGCGCTGCGGGAAGGCGCCGAGCGCGACGCCACGCATGGCGACCCGACGTCGGCCGCGCAAGACAGCCCGGCGCGCCAGGGGCCTGCGGGCACCGAACCGGCTGATGACCGACCGACCGCCGAATCGGGACGCGATCGAATGGACTCTACGTCGGAGTTGGATTCGGTCGCGGAGGCAGTAGCCGAATCGGCCCTCGTGCCGGAACCACCGCCCGAACCACTCGTGGTCGACGCCCACACCCTCCGGCGCGAGGCTTATATGCGCCAGACGATGCGCAAGGCCCTCAAAGACGGTGCGATGCGGCTGGCGGTGGTGTGCGGGGCGTGGCACGCGCCCGCGCTGACCGGCGCGCTCGGTCCCGCCGCGCCGGACGCACGGATGCTCAAGGGCCTTCCGAAGATCAAAACCAGGCTCACCTGGGTGCCGTGGACGCATTCGCGGCTGTCCACGACCTCCGGCTACGGCGCGGGCGTCACCTCACCGGGCTGGTACCACCACCTGTTCACCGCCACCGAGCGGCCGATCGCCCGCTGGCTGACCAAGGTCGCCGGTGTGCTGCGCGCCCACGATCTGCCCGTCTCCAGCGCCCACGTCATCGAGGCCGTCCGGCTCGCCGACACCCTCGCCGCGCTGCGCGGTCGCCCGCTCCCCGGTCTGTCGGAGGTGACCGAGGCCACCCGGTCGGTGCTGTGCGGCGGCGACGAGACGATGCTGCGGTTGGTGATCGGCGAACTCGTCGTCGGCGAGGCGCTCGGGGCCGTTCCGGAGCAGACGCCGACCGTGCCGCTGGACGCGGACCTGCGCGCCACCATCCGGTCGCTGCGGATGAAGCAGGAGCCCTCGATCCGTACCGTCGACCTGGATCTGCGTAAGGATCGCGAGGTGCGGCGGTCGCGCCTGCTACATCGGCTGCGGGTGCTCGACATCGAGTGGGGCACGCTCACCACCAGCGACGTGCGCAGCACGGGCACCTTCCGGGAAACCTGGACGCTGCGATGGCAGCCCGAGTACGCGATCTCCATCATCGAGGCCTCTCGCTGGGGCACCACCATCCGCGCCGCGGCGGAGGCGAAGATTCTCGACACCGCGAGCCGCGCCGACCGCTCGGTCGGCGAATTGACCGCCGCGCTGGAAGTCGCGCTGCTGGCCGACCTGGGCGGCGCCACCGACGGATTGATCGCCCGGCTGGAATCCACCGCGGCGCTCGACCACGACGTCACCCACCTGCTGGCCGCGCTGCCCGGCCTGATCCGCACACTGCGTTACGGCGACGTGCGCGGCACCGACACCAAAGCGCTGGCCCACGTGGCCGATGGGTTGCTGGTGCGTATCTGCGCCGGCCTGCCCGCGGCGGTCACCGGATTGGACACCGACGCCGCCACCGAGCTGCGCGGTCTGCTGGACGCGGCGCACACCGCCATCCACACCAGGGACGACGGCTGGGCCACCGGTGAGTGGCTCGCCGCATTGCGCCGGGTCGCCGACCGCGACGACGTACACGGCGCGCTGGTCGGTCGTGCGGTCCGTTTGCTCGCCGACGCGGGTCGCATCGATGACGCCGAATCCGCGCGCAGACTGTCCGCCGCCCTCTCGGTGGGCGCCACCGCCTCGGCCAAGGCGGCGTGGATAGACGGATTCCTCGGCGGTCGCGGCCTGCTTCTGGTGCACGATCGGGAGTTGTTGCGGCTCATCGACGACTGGCTGCGCGGACTCGGCGACGACACGTTCGTCGAGACGCTGCCGCTGCTGCGCCGTACCTTCGGCGCGTTCGAATCGGGTGAACGCCGCGCGATCGGGCAGGCGGTCCGCGACGGCGGTTCGGTGTCCGCGGCGGCGGCCGTCGCGGGCATCGACTCGGAGCGAGCCACCACCGCGGTGCACACGGCGGCGGAGATTCTGGGGGTCACGGTATGAGTGGTCGGAAAGAGCAGCGGTGCATGACGAGACGAGATCCCGCTCATGCCGGAATCGAACGCTGCGTGAGCGGTCAGGTGCGAAGGCCGCAGGGCAGCGTAACCGCACAGGGCCTCGCTGATGTCGAAGTCGGATACGGCATGAGCCGCCAGGAGCTGACGCGGAAGCGCAACGTAGCCGCACAGGGCCCCGCCCATGCCGAAAAGCGACGCTGCGGAAGCGGTCGGGCCCGAAAGCGGCAGCGCACCATGACCACGCAGGGCCCTGCTGATGCCGGAACGGGACACAGCATGATCGATC
Source organism: Nocardia sp. NPDC003999 (assembly GCF_053604885.1). Taxonomy (NCBI): domain Bacteria; kingdom Bacillati; phylum Actinomycetota; class Actinomycetes; order Mycobacteriales; family Nocardiaceae; genus Nocardia; species Nocardia sp. NPDC003999. The sequence goes on along the minus strand of NZ_JBSGIB010000014.1, from coordinate 111,071 downwards.
AGGCAGCGGGGCGACGCCACACCGACGCCAGCGCTCGCGCTCGGAAGGACACGCCGTGACCGGCGAAGCACAATCTCGGCGTTGGCGATTGGTGCTCGGCGCGGCCGCGGAGGAGGGACTGGGCGGGCTGGGCTCCGGCGCCGACGCGGCGATGGACCGGGCGCTGTCGGCGCTGTACAACACCGATGAGGAGACCTCGCCCGGCAAGCGCACCGGTGGTTTGCAGGGCTCGGCGCCGCGCGTGGCCCGCTGGCTCGGCGATATCCGCAGCTACTTCCCCGCCTCCGTCGTCGAGGTCATGCAACGCGACGCAGTGGAGCGGCTCGATCTCACCCAATTGCTGCTGGAGCCGGAACTGCTCGAGGCGGTGGAACCGGACGTGCACCTGGTCGGCACCCTGCTGAGCTTGAACCGGGTGATGCCCGAGACCACCAAGGCCACCGCGCGCATGGTGGTGGAGAAGGTGGTGCGGGAGATCGAGCAGCGCATCGCGGCGCAGACCGTCGCCGCGGTGTCCGGTGCGCTGAACCGCGCCGCCCGGGTCACCCGGCCGAAATTGCGGGATATCGACTGGGACCGCACCATTCGCAAGAACCTCGCCACCTACCTGCCCGAGCATCGCACCGTGGTGCCCGAACGCCTGGTCGGCTACGGCCGCAAGGCTCAGGCGGTCCGGCGGGACGTGGTGCTGGCCATAGACCAGTCCGGTTCGATGGCCGCCAGCGTCGTGTACGCGTCGGTGTTCGGCGCGGTGCTCGCCTCGATGCGGTCGCTGCGCACCTCGCTGGTGGTCTTCGACACCGAGATCGTCGACCTGACCGACAAACTCGACGACCCGGTAGAGGTGCTGTTCGGCACGCAACTCGGCGGCGGCACCGACATCAACCGGGCCCTCGCCTACTGCCAGTCCCTGGTCACCCGCCCGGCCGATACGTTGTTCGTCCTGATCTCCGACCTCTACGAGGGCGGCATCCGCGACGAGATGCTGCGCCGCGTCCGCTCGCTACAGGATTCCGGCGTGCAGGTCGTCGTGCTGCTCGCCCTCTCCGACGACGGCGCCCCCGCCTTCGACCACGACAACGCCGCAGCCCTCGCCGCACTGGGCATCCCGGCCTTCGCCTGCACCCCCGACAAATTCCCGGAACTCTTGGCACTGGCTCTCGACCGCGGCGACGTCCAGTCCTGGGCCCACGCCAACGCCGCCCAGCACTGACGCGAGTCCCTCCGGGTCTGCCACGCGGGACCAGCAAATCGCCACCGCGTAGGTCGACGGTGCGCCGTCGCAGCTCGAGCCGGTCGTTATGTCGCCAACCCACGTCGCCCGGGCTGGAAGCGCGAGGCCTGGGAAGGTGCAGCGGCGCAGGCTGATTCCGCGCCCCGTCTCAGCGGCTCGGTCAAGTGGTTTCGGTGAGTAGACGGCGCAGCGCCGTGGGGGTGTGGCCGAGGTGTTCGCGGACGGTGCGGGTCAGGTGTGCCTGGTCGGCGAAACCGAGGTGCGCGGCGAGGTCGGCGAGGCCGGTTTCTCCGTCGGTGAGCCGGTCGATGGTCCGGCCGACCCGTACTCGGTTGCGGTAGCGGGTCAGCGACAGCCCCATGTGCTGCGAGAACACCCGGCTCAGCCGGTACGGCGAGACCTTCAGTAAGGCGGCCAGAGATTGCAGGCCCACCGATTCCGGTGCGCCGTCGATGATCGCCTCGCGGGCCGCGGTAACCAGCGCCCGGTCGGTGGGCCGCGACCGAGGGATCGGCCATCCGGCGGCGAGTGCGACGAGCCGGACAAGCTCCTCGGTCAACGCGTAGTCGATGTCGCCGCCTCGGACGGCAGCGAGAACACGGTGGTGCGCGAGATCGATACGGGCATCGATGTACACCGCACGCGGATCGACGGCCCCTTCCCAACGGCCGGGCGCGACGGTCACCACGGTGCAGACGTCGCCGCCGGCGGGATGGGCGAACCGTTCCTCTTCGCCCGGTACGCCCAGGTAGCCGACTGTCGGATCCAGGTCGGCCCGGTCGCCGTCGGACTGTCGCTGGAACCGGCCACGGCGCACGAGCACGAGGCGATGGTCGTCGCGGACCTCCGGGTCCGAGAAGTGGGTGTGGTCGGAGCGGCAGTTCACCGTGGTCACGGTGAACTCGGGCCGGGCGGCAACGGTTGTCGTGGACAGCACCTGCGGACCGTACGCCGAGGGTACGACGAAAACGCCCGCAAGGATCTTCAAGACCCGCGGCTGGGCCGGCGGGAATGCTGAGACGGCAACCGAATCACCGCGGCCCGACCAGGAGGACCTCATGGCATCCGTTCACAAAGAATTCGACATCCACGCCACGCCCGAGCAGGTATGGGACGCTGTCAGCGATTTCGGCGCGGTGCACGAGCGCCTCGGCCCGGGTCTCGTCGCCGACGCACGGCTCGACGCGGACACCCGTACCGTCACCTTCGCCGACGGCACCGTCGTCGTGGAACGGCTCGTCGACCTCGACCCGGTGAGCCGGCGTATCGCGTACTCCATCGTCGGAGGCAGTCTGCATTCCTCCCATCACCACGCCTCGATGCAGGCGCTGCCCGGCAAGGAAGGCGGGACCCTGGTCGTGTGGCACACCGATGTCCTGCCCGAGGCTCTCACTGTGCCGATAGCCGAGTTCGTCGAACAGGCGTCGGCTGTCATGCGCCGGACCCTGGAGGCAAGGGGATCCCAGGAGCCGGGTGGCAGCGAACTCGCACCGTAGGGCGCTCATCGGGCAGGCTGCGTGGCCGCGTGCCGCCGCGGCCGGTCGGCCAGGGTGACCCCGCCCGCCGCGGCCGTGGCGACCGCGGCGAGGGCGATCAGACCGGGCCAGCCGAGCCAGCCGACGGCGGCGGCGCCGAATGCGGTTCCCAGGCTGCCTCCGACGAAGTACACAGACATATACGCACTGTTGAAGCGGGCAGGCGCGGACGGGTCGATGGCCAGGACCGTGCTCTGGTTGGCCACCTGGGCCGCGAACAGTCCGGCATCGAAGAGCCCGAGGCAGGCCAGGGTCACCACAGTGTTCGAGAGGGCGACGCCCAGGACAACCGTCGCGACAAGGGCGAGCGCGAGCCCCACCAGGATCACGTTTCGCGGGCCGACCCGGTCGGTCCATCCGCCGGCGATCCGGGTCGCGAGGACACCGGCGAGTCCGGCGCAGGCGTACAGGCCGATCCGTTCGGGTGAATATGAGTACGGAGGCTGCGACAGCGCCACCGCGAGACCTGCCCAGATCGCACAGAACGCGAAGAACCACAGCGCTCCCCGTGCCGCCGCCCGGCGCAGTGCGGCGAAGCGGGCGAAGAGCCCGGGAATTCCGCGCACCGTATCCAGATATCCGGCATACGTGCGACCCCACGCGGTCGGCAGGGTGGACAAGGACACCGCCGCGACCACGACACACGGCACAGCGAATACGAAAAGCATTGCTCGCCAACCGATCACATCGGCGAGCCAGCCGCCGACGATGCGCCCGGCGAGGATTCCGGCAGATATGCCCGCGGTCACGATACCCAAGACCGTGGCCCGCCGACGACGCTGCGCGAAACGCCCCGCCACCGAACTCAGCTGAGCCCCGACCGCCGACCCCGCCCCGACCAGGCCCATGACGAATCCAAGGCCCCAAGGCGATCCCGCTACCGCACCGGCGGCGGAGGCAACCGCCAGCGCCACGAACTGGGCCGCCACCACGGCCCGTGGCGCGAACCGGTCGACGAGCGGCACCAGCAGAACCAACCCCACCAGATAGCCGACCGGCCCGCACGCCAAAGCGGTGCCGGTCGCCGCCGTAGAGGCGTGCAGGGAACCGGCAACCTCCGCGACGGCCGGTTGCAGTAGGTAGACACTCGCCGTCCCGAGCGCGGCCGCCAGCGCCATGAACCACACGACAGGCGTCCGCAACTCAGCATTCCCGACATCCGGGATCCGTTCGCTTTCCATTGCATCGACGGTAGGAATCCCGGCATCAGGGTTCCGGCGAGAAATAGACAACACCGTCCCGTTCCCGGCCGCGCATGTATTCGCGACAGCAAGTCGGCGAGGAACGTCCCATGACGGCGCTTTCGCGTTCCGCGATCAAGACGGACGGACCGCGGTGACCTGGACCTATTCGTTCCAGCCCACCGCGGTCCCGTTGCGACCACTGGTATCGGCCCTCGTCGGCCGGACCATGCCCGCGCTCATGCGGGAGACACTCGCCGCGATGAAGAGCGGCGCGGAAGCAGCGGCAACGGATCAGCCGGGGTAACCCCCGGGGAATCCGCCCAACAGGGCGAACACCTGGATGGCAAGCGAAGACAGCAGATCCGCGATGGTCATCGGTTCCATGGCAACTCCTTGTCCGGATGGGCGAACAGGACGGCTCTGCGATCGTACGCGCGACGGAGCGCTTTTCCGGTGAGCGCCGCCGGGTGCGTGATGGACTGTCAGGAGCTGGTCAGCATGGGTTTCGACGAAACGGGACCCATCACGCCCCACGCCGTGGCCGCCGCGGGCACCACGAGGGGATGCAGTACGGCGGCCACCGCGAGCAACATGACAGCGACAATGGTGTCCAGCCAGTAGTGATTGGCGGTGCCCACCACCACGAGCGTGGTCAGCGCCGGATGGGCCAACGCGAGCCAGCGCCACGGTGTGCGAGTCGCGGCGACGACGGCAACACCGAGCAGCAACGCCCAACCGACGTGCAGCGAAGGCATGGCCGCGAACTGATTGGACAGACCGCCGGAATCGGCGGCGCCGTAGACGGATTGGCCGTATCGCACGGCCAGATCGACGAAACCCTCGTCGGGCAGCATGCGCGGCGGCGCGAGCGGGATCAGGATGTGCACCGCGAGCGCGGCTCCCGTCAGCGCCGCCATGAGGTTCCTGGTCCAGCGATAGTGCTCCGGCCGGAACGTCCACAGCCACAGCAGGACTCCGACGGCCACGGTGAAATGCGCGCTGGCGTAGTAGAAGTTGGCCGGAACCGCGAGGAATTCGCGGTTCAGGAACAACGACTGCACCGTCTGCTCGTCCAGCAGGCCGAGCCGGTCTTCGAGTCCGAGCAAGCGGTGCGCGTTGACCAGGGCACGCCCCGTGTCGTCGGCGGTGATCAGACGGCCCGCGCGATACCCGAGGTAGAGCACCGTGATGAGAAGAAGCTGCCCGACCGCCTCGCCCCCGCGACCGCGCACGGCCGCGCGCACCCGTTCGACGACTCCGCCCGACGCGAGCTCGAGCCCGGCGCCCGGACCCCCGAAGTCCACAGCGACCATCGCGCGGCCTCCTTCCCCGTTGAATCAGGCCGTTTACCGAGAATTAAGTGGAGTGGTAACCTCCGTTTAAACTAGCACTACCGAACGGACAACTTCAGCAAGATGTGACGGGGTATACAGCCGCCTGCCACCAATTCGAGTTTGCTTGCAAGACAGGCGATCTCGCGATCTTCGCTACCCATCGACCGCACCGCCGAGCACGCCAGAAGCATGGCTGACGACCTGGCGTGGCCACCGGCTCCAGCCGTTCCACGGGCGATCCGCGCTTGCCTCCACCGGTGGGCGAATGTGGCCCCAGAGGGCTGAGCTTTCGCCGACATCGATCCGGCCCGATTCACGGCCTCTCATTCCGCCGGTGTGAATCCGGCACAACCCGCCCTGCGGCCACCAGCACACCCCAGGCGGCGCGTTTGCGGGCACACCCGTGTTCGCGGTGCCACTGCATGGCGACATGAGCTTCGGCGACCGTGAAGGGCTCCGGCGGTGCCGTGCAGGTCCATTCCGCAGGCCACCGGAACGCCACCCGCTTCGCGGCGTCCGGGAGGCGGCGACGCCCATCGGAGCGTCCCGGCGAACCGGTCGGCCACAGACAGGCCAACGCGAGCGCCACACACGATCCGCCGCCGACAGTCGCGGCGGCACTGCACACCAGATCCCACACACTCAAGGCATCACGCCCCTTCGAGCGGCGGCACGACCTCCCGTCCTGGCGGTAGCAAGGACTGATTCAGCATGTCCAACACGTGCCGCAACGTTCGCGGCGCCACACCGACCTCGGTCGAGGCGCGAACATCGTCCATCGGAGGGAACGGGATGTTCCTCTCGGCGGCACGCTCACGCGGACTGAGCGTTTGCGGCACGATCCGGCCACGCACGACAAGCGTGTAATACGCCAGACGTTTCCATGCGCACCGGTCGATGCGGCATGCCCGATGCCGCCGCATGATCCGATGAGCGATTTCCACGTCCACGTCACCGCAGATCAGCGGTGGCTCGACAACGGTCTCGACCCCCATCACGCCCCCTCGCCGGACACGAGCCTGGACGAGCGCGTCCATGTGCCCTGCGGGCTGACGGTCTCGAGATCGAATCCCCTGTCGCAGATCAAGGCCGGTCGATCATCCACATGCCCCAGCTCGAACACGACGATCACATCGACACCGAGCCCTGCGGCGAGGCCGAGCACGTACTCGATCGGACTGTCCACATCGACCGGTGGACGAACGGTGTACACGTAATGGTGCCCCAGTCCGAGAGCATGCCGCCACACCTCGGCGGCATGACGTGGGGCATGGATGCCGGACAGGTCATTCCGAATGAATCCCAATGATTTCGGCCTGCCCGCGATGGGCGGCTCGATTGCGTTCGCGTAGGTCATTGATTCCCCTCGAAGCTGGTCGGAGTACTGGAAGCACACCACCGCCTGAGCAGGCTGCCGCTGTCTAACAGAAAATTTCAGCAATTCGGCCCAAATCCCCTGGATCACCGCCAAACTGAGAGTGAAAGGCGATCGAACTGATAATGCCTACCAGGGGGTCGGAATGGGGAAGCAAGGCACAAGCGCGTCGCTGCCGCGCCGACAGATGGGTCGCTACCTGCGTGAATCGCGCGAGGAGCAGAACCTGACGCAGGGACAGGTAGCCACCATCATGGATTGGAGTGTGAGTACCCAGTCCAGGCTGGAGCGGGGAGATGTCGGCCGGCTGCGCGCACGTGACATCGAATTGCTCTGCCAGAATTTAGGTCTGGATCACGAGAAGAGCGCCGCGATGGTCGGCCTGTTCAAGCAGGGAGCCGAGAAGAGCTGGTGGCACAGCTTCGGCGATCTCATTCCGGAGACGTTCAATGTCTACATCGGCCTGGAAGCCAGTGCTCGCCAGATCGAGATCTTCCGACCCGACATCATTCCCGGGCTGTTGCAGACCAACGACTACGCGGCGACGCTCGACCGGATCTACTTTCCGAAAGACTCCGAGGAAGAACGCCGACGCCGCATCGAACTGAAGACCAAGCGTCAAGCGATCATCACACGCAAGGCGAACCCGGCGACAATCGACGTCATTCTCGGCGAAGCCGTCCTGCACGCGGTCGTCGGCAATCCCAAGATCATGTCCGCGCAACATCGTCACCTTGCGGAGCTGAGCACGTGCCCGAACGTCACGATTCGAGTTCTTCCGTTCGGTGCGGGCTTTCCGGTCGGCGGACCCGTCGGACCATTTTCGATCCTCGACTACGGCCTCGACGCCGCAGGTGGCGTCGCGGAACCGACAGTTGTCTACGTTGAGGGCTTCACTGGTGCGATGTACTTTGAGGGAGAGTCGGATCTTCGGCGGTATCGCGAGGCCCTCACGATCATTCGACATACCGCGCTGGACGCAGTCGCGAGCAGGAGGCTGCTTCGGCAAAGAATGAAGGAGTACTTGGCGTGAACATCGACCTATCCGGAGCCGAGTGGTTCAAGAGCACCCGTAGCTCGATGGGCCAAGATTGCGTTGAGGTCGCCTTCTTGGAGCAGGGCATGGTGGGGGTTCGTGACAGCAAGAACCCCAACGGTCCCGCCCTGGTGTTCGCTCCGGGCCAGTGGGATACGTTCACCAATGCCGTTCGACTCGACGGTTCCACCGGCGCAGCCTGAGCCCACAGCAGTTCCCGCGAGGACACGCCGCAGTCACGTGCGGCGCACAATGATTGTGCGCCGGTTGTCGCAGCACGGGATATTCGAGTCGTTCGCCGACCAGTTCGAACAGATCTGGGGCACCATCACCCCGTACTCAACTACGCAAGGATTCGCCAATGGGCTCACGGCGTGACTACTACCGAGATCCGAACGCACCACGGCCGAACTCGCTGAAGCCGGGAGCGTCCGCGTTGGTGACCGACGAGCACGGGCGCGTGCTGATGCAACGCCGTGGCGACTCGGGTAACTGGTCTCTACCCGGCGGAATCATGGAAGTAGGCGAGACCCTTGAGGATTGCGCGGTTCGGGAGACCCGCGAAGAGACCGGGCTGGACATAGAGATCACTGGTTTGCTCGGTATATACACCGACCCTGAGCACGTGATCGAACACGCGGACGGAGAGGTCCGGCAAGAGTTCGCAGTGGTCTACTTCGGCAGGGTGACCGGTGGGGAAATCTCCGTATCCGATGAATCGACCTCCGTCGAGTTCCTACGACTCGAAGAACTCGAGACGCTGCCCGTGCACGAGACTGTCCGGCTCCGGTTGCAACACCACGCCGAACAGCGCACGAGTCCGTATCTTGGTTGAGCGAGATAGCTTTCTACGGCCGAGCGTTCGACGTCCTGGCGAAACAAGCCGCAACCCGGGAAGGGGCGGCGGTTGCAGAAGATCACGAAACGGAATCGCCGATATCAGCCGCGAAACTCTGCGTCAGATCCTCGAGGCCGAGGGGGTTCACTCCAGGTCAGTGGGACACGTTCATCGATGCCGTTCGGCTCGACGGGTCCACCCGTCGAGCCCGGGTCCGCGAAAGCTCACGTGAGAACTTGCCGCAGTCCGTGCGGCGCACAATGATTGTGCGCCGCACGGACCTGTCAGAGATCGGCGATCGCGGCCAGTGGTGGCGTGCGCGCCGCCCGCACCGCAGGCCACAGCGCGGCCAGTACTCCGACGACCGCCGAGCTGACCAGGACCAGGACCAGCTGGCTCCACGGGATCGCGATCTGGTCGAGACCCAAATCCCTTAGCGTGCGCAGGAATCCGACGCCGAGTCCCAGGCCGAGCACCATGCCGACGATCGCGCCGAACACCGCTATCAGCATCGACTCCAGATAGATCGTCCGGCGCACCTGGGCGCGCTGCATGCCGACCGCGCGGAGCATGCCGATCTCCCTGCGGCGCTCCACCACCGACAGCGCCAAAGTATTGACGATGCCCAGGATCGCGATCACCACCGCCAAGGCGAGCAGTCCGTAGAGAATGGCCAGCAGGGTGTTGATCTGCTTGCCCTGCGCTCCCTTGAATTCCTCCCGGTCCTGCACCTGCACCACGACGAATTGCTCGGTGGCCTTCTCCAGGTCGGCGCGCATCGCGCTGGTATTCGCGCCCGGTTGCGCCTTGATCAGCACGAGGAAGTTGGTCCGGAAGTTGAGCGGGACCACCTCGTCGTAGACCGTCTGCGACACCACCATCGGGCCGAGCAGCGGGTTCTTCTTGTACACACCGGTGACGGTGAGCGGCACCTTCTTGCCGTCGACGCTGGTCGGGGTCACCTCTTCGCCGACTTTCCAGCCGCGGTCGTTCGCTTCGTCCTCGGACACGAGCATGTCCCTGGCGCCGAGAGTGTCGCTGCCGCGCACGATCTCGTAGTTCAGCACACCGGTCAGCGGACCGTCCGGTGAGGACGCGAACACCTGATCGCCGCCGAGCTTGAACGCGGCCCCCCGCATTCCGACCACCTGCGCCACGTTCGGCACCTTCGTCCGGGCGGCGTCGGCGGCACCGAACGGCACCCCGAGCAATTGCGGGCCCGCCAGCACGTAGTCGGCCCGCACGCCCTTGTCGACCAGCACGCCGACGCTCTCCTTCGCCGAAGCGCCCAGCATGCCGATCGCCGAGACGAGCATCAGACCCAGCGTGAGCGCGAAGGCCGTCGCGGCGGTGCGGCGCGGATTGCGCGACGCGTTGTTGCGCGCCATGCGACCGATCGGCCCGAACGGGCGCACCAGCACCCCGAGCCCGCCGACCAGCGGTCGCGACAACGCGGGCGCGGCCAGCAGCACCGCGAAGATCAACCCGAGCGCGCCGACGCCGACCGTCGCGGCCGCCGAGCCACCGGTGCGCTGCGCGCCCAGCACGACGAGGACCGCCCCGAGCACCGCGAGCACCGCGCCGAAGATCGTGCGCAGGCGCAGCGACTCCCCGATGGACGCGAATTCCTCGCGCATGGCCTGCACGGGCGGGATGCGCGAGGCGCGGCGCGCGGGCGCGTAGGCGCTGACCATCGTCACCGCGAGGCCGACCAGCAGCCCGACCACGACGGTGCGCGGCCGCACCGCCATCGATCCGGTCGGCAAGCCGAGATCGAAGGCGTTGAGCACCGCCGACAATCCGAACGCCAGCGCGACGCCGCCCGCGAGGCCGACCACACTGCCGATCAACCCGATGACGAACGCTTCCGCCACCACCGACGTGCCGACCTGCTGCCTGCTCGCGCCGACCGCGCGCAGCAGCGCGAGCTCCCGCAGGCGTTGCGCGACGATCATCGAGAACGTGTTGTAGATGATGAACGTGCCGACGATCAGCGCGATCGCGCCGAAGGCGAGCAGGAAGTAGTTGATGAAGTTGAGCGCGTTGGAGATTTCCTTCTTCAGGTCGGCACGCACCTGATCGCTGTTCTGCACTTTGTAGCCGGGCAGTGCCTTGGCGAGGTTGTCGCGCAACTCGTCGCCGGGAATGCCGGTGGCCGCCAGGTCGACGTAGGCGACGTGCAGGCCGTCGGTGAACAGCTTGCGCGCCTGCGTGTCGTCGAACAGCACGCCGATGAACCCACCCGTGTCGGAGGGAACCTCGTAGATGCCGGTCAGGGTCACGTCGATCGGATCGGCCTGGGAGGGGATGAGGATCTTGGTGCGGTCACCGATCTTCAGTCCGGCCCGGTCGGCCCCGCCGGTGTTGAGCGCGATCTCGCCGGGCCGGGCGGGCGGGACGCCTTGCAGGAACTTCTCCGGCTCCGCGACGGCCTTTTCCGGCGGCAGGTACGACTTGCCGAACGTCGGCGCCCCGCCGGTCTGCACGGCCTTCTTGCCGGTCGGATCGAGCAGCACCACCGGTCCGTTCACGCTCGGCGCGACCGTGCGGACGCCGGGGTACTTCCCCAGCTCGTCCACCACATTGTTCGGAACGCCTTGCGCCTGACGTTCTTTCGGGCTGACCCGAACGTCGACGCCCTTCGCCTCGTTGGCGAAGATTCCGTCGAAAGTGCTCTGCAGGGTGTCGGTGAACACGAACGAACCCGCGATGAACGCGGTGCCGAGCACCACTGACAAGAGGGTCAGCGCGAGCCGCACCTTGTGCGCGGCGAGATTGCGCAGCGCGACCTTGCGCATCGGACTTCCAGCCATTACGCCCGCCCCCGAATCTTCCGCGAACGCCCGGTCACGCCTGCTCCAACGCTTTCATCCGGTCGAGCACGGTGTCGGCGGTCGGATCGCGCATTTCGTCGACGATGCGTCCGTCGGCGAGGAACACCACCCGGTCGGCGAACCCGGCCGCGTGCGGTTCGTGGGTGACGATGACGACCGTCTGCCCGAACTCGTCCACCGCCGCGCGCAGGATCGACAACACCTCCTCCGAGGAGCGCGAGTCCAGGTTGCCGGTCGGTTCGTCGCCGAAGATTATGTCCGGCTTACCCACGAGCGCGCGGGCGCAGGCCACCCGCTGCTGCTGTCCGCCGGACAACTCGCTGGGGCGGTGGGTCAGCCGACCGACCAACCCGAGCCGCCGCACCACCGTCTCCAGCCATTCGCGATCGGGTGTTCGCCCCGCGATGTCCAGCGGCAATGTGATGTTCTCCAGCGCCGTCAACGTCGGCACCAGGTTGAACGCCTGGAAGACGAAACCGATGCGGTCGCGGCGCAAGCGCGTCATCTGCTTGTCGGACAGCGAGGTCAGGTCGGTGTCACCGATGCGGACGGCGCCCGAGCTGGCACTGTCCAGTCCGGCCAGACAGTGCATGAGCGTCGACTTGCCCGACCCGGAGGGACCCATGATCGCGGTGAACTCGCCCTTCGCGAACTCGGCCGACACCCCGTCCAATGCCCTGACCTGGGTGTCGCCCGATCCGTAGACCTTGGTCAGTTCGATAGCGTGGGCCGCGACATCGGTCGATGCCGCCAGGTCGGCGGTGTCGGCGCCCAAGGCTTGCGAAGTCATGCCGTCCAGTCTTACCGGCATCGCCGCCGCACGCCATCAGGGAACACCCTGTGTTTCAGGCCTCACCTACGACCCACTCGAAGGCGGACGCTCTGGATCGGGCGCCTTCGAGGGTGCGGGAGCGGTTGGGTTCGCCGAGTTCGGACAGCAGGTCCTCCGACAGGTTGACCAGGGCGGCCAGGGCGGTTGGGGTGAACCAGTCCGGCCTGGTGGCGAACAGGATGTCCTCGGAGGCGGTGTTTCCGCTGGCACCCGGCGCGAAGGGGCAGCCGCCGAGGCCGCCGAGCGCGCCGTCGACCATGTCCGCGCCGGCCGCGACCGCGGCGAGGGTGTTGGCCACGCCCATGCCCCAGGTGTCGTGACCGTGGAAGACGACGCGCCGGGGAGGCGTCCGGTCCCGCACCGCCGCGACCAGCGCGGACACCTCACCGGGGTGGGCCTGTCCGAGCGTGTCGGCCAGGACGATGTCGTCCGCGCCCTCGGTGCGCGGGTCGCGGGCGATGGCCAGTACCCGTTCCGGGTCGACCGGGCCGTCGAACGGGCAGGTGAACGCCGTCGCCAAGCAGAGCTGGATCGACCCGTCCACCTCACGGGCCAGGCGCACCGCGTCCGGCATGGCGGCGACGCTGGCCTCGGTGTCGCGTCCGATGTTCGCCCGATTGTGCGCGTCGGAGACCGAGAAGCAGTACTGGAAATTCCGCACTCCCGCCGCGGCGGCCTTCTCCACATGGCGCGGCGTCGCCACCCATACCCAGCAGCGGCGCAGTTCCTCCGGCGTCAACGCGGCGACCAGCTCCATGGTGTTCGCCATCGGCGCGACCAGGTCCGGGCGCGCCATCGAGCCGATCTCCAGCGCGGGCACCCCCAGCGCGAGCAGGCGGCGCACGATGTCCACCTTGCGCTGCACCGGCAACAGCTTGCCGGTCAGCTGCAGTCCGTCGCGCAACGTGACATCGCGCAACAAAGGCGCGATCATCGCTGCTCCCGCGCCCGGTGGTGGCCGCACATCACGCCGCCCCATGGCTTCTCGCCCGCCCCGGTCGGATTCGGCTGCACGGTGGGCCTGCTGGTGCCCGGCGTGCGCGGTTCCCTCGCGTCGCGCCCCTTCGGACGCCTCCGGTCGTGTGGCCGCGTGCTCATCGCGCCTCCAACGCATCGATCTCGGCTTCGCTCATGCCGAGCAGGCCGGACAGCACCTCTCGGGTGTGCTCACCCAGATCGGGTCCGACGCTGCGGATGGGCAAGGACTGTTCGCCGATCACCGGGACGATGCCGGGGAAGCCGACAGCCTTGGGCTCCGGCGCGCCGACGTCCACGGTGAACGACTGGATCATGTTGCGCGCCCGGTACTGCTCGTCGGCCACGATGTCGGCCGCGGTGTAGATCGGGCCACACGGAATAGCGGCGGCGTCCAGCAGCTTCAGCGCCTCGTCGCGGGTATGCCGAACCGTCCACTCCCCGATCGCCGCGTCCAGCCGCTCGCGATTGCGCCAACGGCCCGCGTTGTCCTGCAGGTCCGGATCGGCGGCCAGGTCCGGCCGATCGATGACCGCCATGTAGCGCTGGAAGATGGCGTCGCCGTTGCCGCCGATGATGATGCTGGTGCCGTCCGCGCACGGGTAGGCGTTGCTCGGCGCGATGCCCTCCATCCGGCCGCCGACGCGTTCGCGCTGGATGCCGTAGGCGAGATAGTCCGGCACCAGCGATTCCATCACCGACAGGATCGCCTCGTTCAGCGCCACGTCGATCACGCGCTCCCGCAACGGGACCGGCGTGTCCGACTCGGCGCGGCGCTCGCGCTGGAACAGCGCCATCACGGTGCCGAACGCGGCGTAGATACCCGCGATGGAGTCGCCGATCGAGACGCCGGTGCGCACGGGTGGGCGGTCCGGATCGCCCACCAATTCGCGCAGTCCGCCGATCGCCTCGGCCACCGCCGCGAAACCGGGACGCTCCGACAGCGGGCCGGTCTGCCCGTAAGCGGAGATCCGGGTGATCACCAGATCCGGATTCGCCTCGTTCAGCACCTCCGGCCCGAGACCCCACTTCTCCAGCATGCCGGGCCGGAAATTCTCCAGCAGCACGTCACAGCGCCGGATCAGGTCGAGGACGATCCCGCGCCCCGCCTCGGTGCGCAGATCCAGCGTGATCGACTTCTTGTTCCGGTTGATCGTCCGGTAGAGCATCGAGGTGTCGCCGCCGTAGAGCCGCCAGTTGCGCAGCTCGTCGCCCGCTTTCGGGCGTTCCACCTTGATCACCTCGGCACCGAAGTCGCCGAGGATGCGCCCGGCGGTCGGCGCGGCGATGTAATTGCCGAGCTCCAGGACGCGCACCCCGTCCAGCGGCCGAATACTCATGGCAACCAGTATGGGCTGTGTTCGATTTGCAGCGCCTGCGGCGCTGCGTGTTCGCGGCCCCGGGGAGTCTCGCGGCCGAGCGACCGAGACTCGCGACTGCGTCGCATGCGCTTCGGTCACTCGGCTGTGTTCGATTTGCAGCGCCTGCGGCGCTGCGTGTTCACGGCCCCGAGAAGTCTCGCGCCCGAGCGACCGAGACTCGCGACTGCGTCGCATGCACTTCGGTCACTCGGCCGCGAGACGGGCCGCGAACGGCGCTCGTAAGACTCGCACCCGGCGGGGCTGGGTCGGTTCGGTTCAGTCGTCTCCAAGTTGTTGAGGCGACCTAGGTGTACCTAGGGCGCCGGGGCAATACTCGTGTACTCCTAAGACCGCCTGGCCAGTCGACCGAAGCCGCGGTTCGCGGTCAGGTCACTTACGGCATTTCGTAGCCCGACCTGCATATATGGCAGGCCGGACTCCTCGGCGACGGCTCACAGCGACCCGAAGACACCGCATGGCCCCTCAACAGCCGGAGGCCCGGCAACCATGCGGGGTCCGCGTTCAGGACGCGAGCAGCTGGGTGTCCTCGACGATCGAGTAGTGCTCGGCGTTGCCCGCGATGATGGTGCTCGTCGAGCCGTCGACGCCGACCGGGACATCGCCGGCCAGGGTGATGCGGGTCAGTTTGCGTGGCTGGTCGTCGTAGTCGTCGATGGCGTAGTGCTGGGTGGCGCGGTTGTCCCAGATGGCGACGTCGCCCGGCTCCCAGTTCCAGCGGGCGGTGTTCTCCAGGCGGGTCACCCGGTCCTGGAACAGCCGGAACAGCGCGTGCGACTCCGTGCTGGACAACCCGACGAAATGCTTGACGAAATGGCCGAGCAGCAACGCCCGCTCCCCGGTCTCGGGGTGCACGCGCACCACCGGGTGCTCGGTCTCGTAGTAGGTGGACTCGAACTCGGCGCGGTAGGCGGCCGTGTTGGGACGCGGCGTCTCCTCGGCGCGGGCGTAGTCGTAGACGTTGGTGTGCACGGCGCGCAGGGATTCGGCGAGCCGCTTGAGCGGCTCCGGCAGCGACTCGTAGGCCGCGACGGTGGACGCCCAGGTAGTCGCGCCGCCGTAGGACGGCAGGTGCACCGCGCGCAGGATGGACGCCTTCGGGACGCGGTCGACGAAGGTGACGTCGGTGTGCCAGCTGTTGGCGCGGCCGTGCTCGGAATCGATCGCCAGGCTCTTCACACCATGCGAGGTGACCGTCGGGTGCGGGGTGGTCGGCGAGCCGAGCAGCTGGGCGAACTCGTACTGCCCGTCCTCGGTGAGGTGGTCCTGACCGCGGAAGAAGATGACCTTGTGCTCCAGCAGCGCGCGACGGATCACGTCGATGGTGGCCGGATCCAGGTCTCCGCCGAGCCGGACGTTGTCGATCCGCGCGCCGATACGAGCGCCGAGCCTGGTCACCGAGGCTGTGGATGGGGTGGCGGGTGCGACCGTCATGAGATCACCTTCGCTGTCGAGATCGGTTACTGCTCCGGAGAGCAGACCACCCAAACGACCCCCCTGACCAGGGTTTTCGTCGCACTGATCGCAAACGGCGCGCAAGCACCACCACTTCGGCCCACCGAGCGCGAGCCCGAACCGGACACCGCCCAGCTCCATTCCGTTCTGCCGGGCGCTCCCCAAACATCGTCGGGACGACCGAGCTGACCAAGCCCCGCCGGGTGCGAGTCTTACGAGCGCCGCAGGCGCTGCAAATCAGACACAGTGCTCGCGCAAGTACGCCAAGTCCTCCGCCAGGCCGTCCGCTGGAGTCTCCAGCACGACCGGCGCGTCCGCCGTACGGCACACCTCGGCGAGCAATTGCGGGTCGATGGTGCCGTCGGCGAAGTTGGCGTGCCGGTCGGCGCCGGAGTCGAATTCGTCGCGCGAGGAGTTCAAGTGGACCAGGTCGATCCGGCCGGTGATCGCCTTGATCCGGTCGACGACGCCGATCAGCTCCTCGCCGCCCGCCCAGGCGTGGCAGGTGTCCAGGCAGAATCCGGCGCCGTACTCGCCGACCGCGTCCCACAGCCGGGCGATGGAATCGAAATGCCTGGCCATGGCGTGATTGCCGCCCGCGGTGTTCTCGATCAGGATCGGCACCGCGAAGCCGCCTTTGTCCTGCTGACGCTCGAACAGTTTGCGCCAGTTGTCGATTCCGGTCTCCAACTCGGCGTCGGAACGCACATGCCCGCCGTGCACCACCAGACCGAACGCGCCGAGTTCGGCGGCCGCCTTCGCCTGCTGGGCCACCGCGTTGCGCGAGGGCATGCGCAGGCGGTTGTTCAGGCTGGCGACGTTGATCTGATAGGAGGAGTGGACCACGACCTCGATCGGGCTGGCGAGAATCTCCTCGGTCCGCGGATGCGGGGTGGGTTTGTCCCAGCTCTGCGGATCGACCACGAACATCTGGATGACGTCGGCGCCGAGTTTCTCCCCGAAGCCGATCGGGTCGCTGTCGAGCCGGACGTGTGCTCCAATGCGCATGCGGGTCACAGTACTGGCTGCTACCGACGACAATCGAGGTTGCGCCGCGAGGTGTTGCATCCCGATGGCTCATCGAGATACATGGGTAGTGTCCGCGCGCTCGACTCGACAAGGGGGTGTACAGGTGTTGCAGACCGGCGAGATCTTCGCGGGCTACGTCATCAAACGCGTCCTCGGCCATGGCGGCATGGGCACGGTGTACCTGGCCCAGCATCCTCGGCTGCCCCGCCTGACGGCGTTGAAGCTGCTCAAACGCGAACTGTACGCCGACACCGACATCCGCCGCCGCTTCGAACGCGAGGCCGATCTGGTGGCACGGCTCGATCACCCGAACATCGTCACGGTGTTCGATCGAGGCGCCGAGGACCGGCAGCTGTGGATCTCGATGCAGTACGTGCCCGGCGCGGACGCCTCCTGCGCGGACGTCGACGTGCTCGCTCCGTGGCGCGCGGTGCAGATCGCGGCCGACACCGCCGCGGCGCTGGATTTCGCGCACGCGAACCAGGTGCTGCACCGCGATGTGAAACCGGCCAACATCCTGCTGGCCAAGGCGCCGATAGGTCAACCGGAGCGGGTGCTGCTCACCGATTTCGGGATCGCGGGCATCCGCGGCGCGGAGAGCACGATCGGCTCGTCCGGCACGATCACCGCGACACTCGCCTTCGGCGCCCCGGAACAGCTGATCGGCAGGCCGCTGGACGACCGCGCCGATCAGTATTCGCTGGCGTGCACACTGTTCTGGATGCTCACGGGGGCGCCGCCGTATCCCGGCGCCAACCCGGCGGCGGTGGTGAACAGCCATCTGTACGCACCGATCCCGGTGCTCAGCCGCGCACGTCCCGGTTTGCCGCCCGCGCTGGATCCGGTGCTGGCTCGTGCGATGGCCAAGCGGCCAGAGGATCGTTTCAACAGTTGCGCCGAGTTCGCCGCCGCCGCGAAATCCGCGCTGGCCGAACAGCGGGCCGGGCATCGGACGGCGCCGCACGGCATTCATCCCGACGGGTATCCGACCGCGCCGACGTACCACGCGTCCGCGCCGCAGCACCGACCGAGGCCGCGGGAAACCCCTCGACCGTCCCCGAGTTTCCTGCCGCCGCGCCGCCCGGCGCATCCCGGCCTGATCGAGTTGCCGAACTTGCCCATGCGCCCGGGCTCGGCGGTGCGACCGCACCAGCAACCTCCGGACGCTCGGCCTCCGCCGGGCGGTCCGACGCATGTCGATCGCCCGCGCCGCACCACGCTCGACGAGCGATAGGTGAGGCGCGATTACTGCTATGGTTTCGATGTTTTCCGTGGTCGGGCCCATCTCCGGCCACGCGTTCTTTTGCTGTACGCCTGTTCGCCGGTGGGTCCCGGCGGGCGGCGGGAAGTGGAGCAGTCATGCTGGCCAGCGGTGACGTTTTCGCCGGCTATGTCATCGAGCGGCAACTGGGCCGCGGTGGCATGGGCTCGGTATATCTGGCGAAACATCCGCGGCTGCCGCGGATGACCGCGCTGAAGCTGCTGAATCGGGAGATGTTCTTCGACAAGGAGGTGCGGGCGCGGTTCGAACGGGAGGCGGATCTGGTCGCCCAGCTCGATCACCCGAACATCGTCACGGTTTACGACCGCGGGCTCGAGGACGAGCAGCTGTGGATTTCGATGCAGTACGTCGACGGCATCGACGCCGCATCGGTGGAGCCGAAGTCGCTGCCGCCCGTACGCGCGGTGCAGATCATCAAGGAGACCGCCGACGCGCTGGACTACGCGCACGGCAACGGGGTGCTGCACCGCGACGTGAAACCAGCCAACATCCTGCTGGCCCGCTCCGGCGCCGGTCGCGGTGAGCGGGTGTATCTCACCGACTTCGGCATCGCGCGGCTGCGCGACGACACCGGCCACCTCACCCAGACCGGCACCTTCACGGCAACGCTGGCCTACGCCTCGCCCGAGCAGCTCACCGGCGCGTCGCTCGACCACCGTTCCGATCAGTATTCGCTGGCCTGCTCGCTGTTCTGGTTGTTCACCGGCACCGGCCCGTTCTCCGCGACGAACCCCGCCGCGGTCATCCAAGGGCATCTGCAGGGCGCGCCGCCCGCGCTGAGCGGCGTCCGGCCGGGCCTGCCCTTCGCGCTGGACGGCGTGCTGGCCAAGGCGATGGCCAAGCGACCCGACGACAGGTACGGCAGTTGCGCGGAATTCGCCGCGGCCGCCAAGCAGGCGCTGACCGGTTCCAGCGCGCCGTCGATGCCGGTGGTGGGCGGTCCCCGCCCGGTCACCGGGCCGCAGCACCCCACCGCGGGCCCGCGCCCGGCCACCGGGCCGCAGATCCCCACCACGGGATCGCCGTATCCGGCTGCGCAAGGTCACTACGTCAGCGGCCCTGGCCACCAGGTGCACACCCCGCAAACCAGCGGGCCGAACGCGCTCGCCTCGGCGTCGCCCGCGACTCCGCCGCCCACGCCGGTGGTGAACTCACGGCCGCACACCGGTCCCGCGCCCCAGCCGACGGCCGCCAACCCGTATCCCCAGCAGCAGGCCGGGTTTTCCACCTTCGCCCCGCCGCACGGCGCGCATGTGCACCACTCGGCCGCGCCGCCGCGCAAGAAGAACACCGGCCTGATCATCGGCCTGGTGGTGGGCGTGGTCGTGTTGATCGTGGTGGTGCTCGGCATCATCGGCGCCGTCTCCGATTCGGGCTCGAGCAACGCGGGCACGACGACCACATCGGCGGTGAAGCCGAATCTCGTCGACGCGACCCCCGAGTCGGTCAGCGCGGAGTTCCCCCGGATGGTGCCCGCCTCCAAGTCCGAGGAGGTCGGATACAACGGCGCCGAATGCTGGCTGGCCTCGCCGAGCTCGCCGCCTTCGCCGTCCAAGGGCGAACCGGACTTCGGTGACTGGGCCGCGCAGTGGCGCTGCTTCAAGGGCGGCAACAACGAGGATCCGTACTACCGGATCTACGTCTACAAAGCCCCCGCCGATGTGCAGGCGGTGCTGAAGGGCCTGCCCTCGTCGGCCGCCAAGTCCACCGACACCAACGGCGGAAAGTCTTACACCAATTACAAGTACGTCGACGACGGCGCCAAGATGGTCACCGCGTTCACCGGCGATCCCGATCGGACCCAGTACCTCATGTACACCGACGGCTTCTCCCACACCACCGTCGACGAGCTGCTGCGCTGGTGGCGCTCGGCTCCGCTGAACTGACCGATGCACCACACCGGCGAAGTCTTCGCGGGGTACACCATCGAACGCCTGCTCGGCCGCGGCGGGATGGGATCGGTGTACCTGGCCCGGCATCCGCGGCTGCCCCGGTTGACGGCGATGAAGCTGTTGAACCCGGACCTGTTCGACGACACCGAGTCCCGCACCCGCTTCGAGCGGGAGGCGGACCTCGTCGCACGGCTGGATCACCCGAACATCGTCACGGTGTTCGATCGCGGCGTCGAGGGCGACCAGCCGTGGATCTGCATGCGCTACATCGACGGCACCGACGCCGCGGCGCTGGACGCGTGGACGCTGCCGCCGCCACGGGCGGTGCAGATCATCGCCGAAACGGCCAAAGCGCTGGACTTCGCGCACAGCCGCGGCGTGCTGCACCGCGACGTGAAACCGGCGAACATTCTGCTGGAGCGCGTCGAGGGAGACCAGGAACGGGTCTTCCTCTCCGACTTCGGCATCGCCCGATTCCGGGACGACACCGGACGGCTCACCCAGACCGGCACCTTCACCGCCACCCTCGCCTACGCCGCGCCGGAGCAATTGTCCGGTGCGCCGCTGGATCACCGCGCCGACCAGTATTCGCTGGCCTGCACGCTGTTCCGGTTGCTTACCGGCACGGTGCCGTTCGACGCCACCAATCCGGTCGCGGTGATCCAGGGGCATCTCAACGCACCGCCGCCCGCGATCAGCAGGCTGCGGCCCGGATTGCCGGTGGCGCTGGACGGCGTGCTCGCCAAGGCGATGGCCAAGCACGCGGCCGATCGCTTCGACTCGTGCGGCGAATTCGCCGCCGCCGCGTGGCAAGCGCTGACCGCGCCCGCGGCGTGGCCCGCACCGAGTCATCCTCCGCTGCACGCGGAACCACCGCTCCCGAGCGCGGGCGGGGGCCTTCGTCCGCAGCGGCGTCCCGGACGGAGAGCGCGACTGGAGGCCGTGATAGGTCTGGTGCTGGCGCTGGGCCTGGCCGCTGCGCTCGCCGCGCCATCGTTCCACGACACCTCATCCGGCTCCGCCGCATCGACCACCACGGTGGCCACGCGGAACACCGACGCCACCACGCCGCCGACCGCCCAGCGCCCGACGACGAGCGTCTCGGCCACCGCGGACCGTGCCGCCATCGGCGCCCGCGCGGCCGAGCTGAGCGCCGCGTTCCCGGACATGCTTCCGGAGACCTCCGCCCAGCGCCTGGTCCACTCCGGAACCGGGTACAACAAGGCGGGCTGTTTCGCCCACGCACCGGATTCCGCGACGACGCGCGACCACGAGGATCCGGATTTCGGCCCCTGGCTGGTGATGTGGAGCTGCTTCGGCGGGCCGAACAAGGCGTCTTTCGACTTCTACCTCTATGGCTCCCCGGCCGACGCGCAGGCCGCGCTAGCGGCGTTACCGGCCAACGACCGCGCGACCGCCACCAACAACGGCGGGCACAGCTACACGAATTACACCCTGCGCGACAGCCGGAACCTGCGGCCGCGAATGGTCACCGCCTTTTCCGCGGACCCGGGACGGGCCGCCATGCTGATGTACAGCGCCGGATTCATCGCCACCGAAGCCGAGTTCATGAATTGGTGGAAATCCGCGCCGCTGAATTGAGTTTCCCCCAGGGGGAGACGCGAGGGTAGGCACATGGACGACACCCGCTTCACCATCGGCGCCGTTGCCGAACGCACCGGCCTCAGCGTCAAGACGATCCGGTTCTACGCCGACAAGGGCGTCGTCCTGCCCACCGAAATCAGCCCCTCCGGCTACCGCCTCTACGACGTCCGCGCGCTGGCGGAACTGGATCTGGTGCGGACGCTGCGCGCTCTCGGACTCGACCTGGCCACCGTCCGGCGCGTGCTCACCCACGAGCTCGCGCTGTCCGAGGTCGCCGCGGCGCACGCCGACGCACTCGACACCCAGATCCGGATCCTGCGTCAGCGACGAGCGGTTCTGCGCGCGGTGGCCGGGCAGGGCTCGACCCCACAGGAGTTGGATCTCATGCACAAGCTCGTCACCTTGTCGGCTGCCGAACGTCATCGACTGATCGAGGATTTCGTTGAGGCGACCTTCGGCGGACTCGACGCCAACCCGGAACTCACCGAGTTGCTGCGCACCGCACTGCCGGACCTGCCCGACGATCCCGCACCCGAGC
Organism: Nocardia sp. NPDC003999; assembly: GCF_053604885.1. NCBI lineage: Bacteria > Bacillati > Actinomycetota > Actinomycetes > Mycobacteriales > Nocardiaceae > Nocardia > Nocardia sp. NPDC003999. The sequence continues at coordinate 88,714 of NZ_JBSGIB010000014.1, read as the reverse complement.
AGGTGGCCGCGTGGGCGGAACTGGCGGAACTTACCGCCGACACAGACTTTCGGGCGGCGATCCGGCGGATGGCCGAGTACCAGGCGCGCGAACGCGCCGAGGGCGATGCGACGGGTCTGCACCACGCACTCACCGAGGCCGTGCGCGACCGGGTCGAGGCGGCCATGGCGGCGGGTGTCACGCCCGGCTCTCCCGCGGCGGCCGAGGTGGTGGCCGACCTCGCCGCGCGTTACGCGGCCACGTTCGGCAGGCCCGACGATCGCGCGCTGCGCGAGTGGATGCTGGAACGCCTCGCGGTGGCCGATGACGAACGCGTGGAGCGGTACTGGCGGTTGCTCGCGGTGATCAACGGCTGGGCCGCGCCGCCGAGCCTGACGCCGGTGTTCGCCTGGTTCACCGCCGCCCTGCGCAGCGTCCTGGCGGGCTACTCGAAGACGTAGTGCGCGAATTCGTGGGTCGGGTGGAAGCCGATCGCGCGGTAGATCCGGTTGGCCGTGGTGTTGTCGGTGTCGGCGAAGAGACAGACCTCCAGGTTCTGGGCTCGCAGCTGCTTCGCGACGTGCGCGGTCACCGCGCTGGCGTACCCGTGTCCGCGGGCGTCCGGCGGGGTGTAGACCGGCCCGATCCGCGACCAGCCCTGGATCGGGATCTGATGCGCGGCAAGACTGACCGGTTGCCCGTCGCGTTCCCACAGCCACCACCGGCCCGCTTCGACGCGGCGCCGGATCGCGGCCTCGTCCAGTCCGGCCGCCATGCCGGACTCCGCGCGCATGGCCGCGAGCCAGTCCCCGCACAGGGCGACATCGGATTCCAGGGCGCGGCGTGGCGCTCCGGCTACGTCCGGGATCCGCAGCGCGCCGAGCCGGTGCAGCCGGGTGCGGTACGACTGCTGAAAATCTCTCCCCAGCAGTCCACACCAGTGCTGGGCGAAATCGGTCGCGTCCGCGACGACGCCCTCGACGCCCGCGCTTTCGGGGACGACCTCGGCCAGCGCGCGAGCCACCGCCGGAATGCCGTCGGGCGGTAGCGCGCCGAGATACACGTCGCGACCGGACACGCGCATGGCGGCGCCTACCACCGCCGCATCCTCGCCGTGGACGGTAAGAAATCGCGATGGCTCAGCCGGGGCATCCATGCCCGTGACATGGTTGGCGACGCTCGTGGTGAGCACGGTGTGCCGCAGCGGATCGCGGAGCAGGAACGCCCCCGCGACCGAGCGGAACTCGGCGGCGTCGGTGGTGATCTCGATCCTCATACAGATCACGGTAGGCGCCTGAGATCTTGCGCGCCTTCGTTTCTCACGCCCGTCGCCGGGCCTGCGGGCGGCCGACCGGCCGGTTTACGGTCCGTCCGCTTCGCCGCCACCCGCGCGGAGTTTGAGCAGAACCAGTCCCGCGGTGCAGGCGAGAATGAGTCCGGCGACGGTGATTTCGACGTGCAGTCCGGCGATGCCGAGCACCGCCCCGACGAGTCCGCCGATGAAGATCAGCCAGGCGAGCGTCCGCGACACGATCGTGGACAGCGAGCGGCCCTGCTGGTTCGACGCGGGATGCTGTGCCGTTGCCGACACGGCATCTTCTGCGGCGCGGGACGAACCACGCCGCGACGCTGTCGAGTAAGCTCCCATCATCTACTCCTCGATGACGCCGGTCAGAGAACCACAATCACGTTCTCACACAACGTGTCTCTCATCCTTAAACCGGCGTCTCACGCGTAACTTTGCTCACACACGCTACGACTCCGGGACGCCGGAAGATAGCGACACGTGCCCACGACACGCCGAAGAGACCAATTCGATATCTGAATCAGAACTGTTTTAAATGCGCCGTCCGGCGCATACCCAGCGACCACTCGCCTCGCCGGACCGACCGGCCTCGAGTAAGGTGAGTCCACTCGATACACACCGAGGAGCGTCACCGTTGGAAAGCAGCAGGGCCAAGATCGCCGGTCCGGCGATCGCCGTAGGAGCGGTTTCCATCGGGCTCGTCCTGATCGGCGCCTGTGGCGTCGGTAAGCACGACACCTACGTGCCGCCCCCGCCGCTCAAGGCAGGCGAGTACGCCGAACCCGTTGTCCACGAGAACACCACCGGCTCGACGACCCCCAAGGTCGTCATCCCGCCGTCGCCCAGCTGGCGGATCGCACCGGCCGACCAGCGGCACCCCACCCCATTTTCGGGCTTCATGAGCAGCACCACCGCTGAGCCGTCCCCGGGAAATCCGCACGACGACCCCACGCAGGCGGCGCCCCCCGAGGAGCCGAGGCCGACGGCCGCGCGAGCGCCGGCGAGCGACTCGACAGACGAAGCGCCCACCCAACTGCGGACGACGCCGCGAGACGACGAATGACGCGGTGGTGCGCGAAACGCACCACCGCGGCACTCCTTACAGTTCGGGCAACTCGTAGTCGCCGACCCGCGAGCTGAGCACCCGCAGATGCTCGAGGCCGCTACCGAGGGTGCGCTCGATCGCGGTCAGCCGGGCCACGTAATGGCTCACCGGGTACTCCGCGGTGACGCCGATGCCACCGTGCATCTGGATCGCCTCCTGCCCGATGTGACGTGCCGCGCGACCGACCTGCAGCCGTGCGCGCGACGCGATCACCGGATCGTCGGCCCCGTCCGCCAGCGACGCCGTGGCGTACAGGCTCATGCTGCGCGCCAGTTCCAGCGAGACGTACATGTTGGCCGCTCGCTGTGTGAGCGTCTGGAACTTCGACAGCGTGACACCGAACTGCTTGCGCTGCTTGAGGTAGTCGGTGGTCAGTCGCAGCGCCTCTTCCATCGCGCCGACCGACTCCGCGCACAGGCTCGCCTGCGCGTGGGTCAGCACCGACTCGATGGCCTCGGTCGCGTCCGCAGCGCCGAGCCGCTCGGCGGGCGCGTCGGTCAGCTCGACCTGCGCGCCGCGCTGGCCGTCCACCGTGCGGTAGGACTTGCGGACCACACCCGTCGCGTCCGGCGCAACCAGGAACAGACCGACGCCGCCCTCGGGCAGCGCGGCGCTGACCACGAGTTCGTCGGCGCTGTCGCCGTGCGCGACGGGGTTCTTCACGCCGGTCAGCGTGTACGAATCGCCCTGCGCCGTGGCGGTGGTCGCCAGTTCCGCGGCCGGCCAGCGCACCCCGGGCTCGGCATGGGCGAAGGCCAGCAGCTTCGCACCCGAGGCCACCTCGGGCAGGATCCGCTGCCGCTGTTCGGCGCTGCCCGCCGCGGCGACCAGGCCACCGGGCACCAGCACCGCGTCCAGGATCGGTTCCGGCGCGAGCCTACGGCCCACCTCCTCGAGCACGACCATGGTCTCCACCGGACCGGCGCCGACGCCGCCGTCCTCCTCGGTGAAACTCAGGCCGAGCACGCCCAGTTCGGCGAGCTGACGCCACACGTCGCGGCTCCAGCCCAGTTCGGAGTCCACCACCTTCAGACGTGATTCGGCGTCGTAGTTGCGCGCGAGCAGGTCACGGACCGTGTCGCGGAGCATGACCTGTTCATCGGTGAGATCGAAATCCATGGTTGCGCCTCACAATCCGAGGATCGTGGAGGCGATGATGGTGCGCTGCACCTCGCTGGAGCCTCCGTAGATGGTTGTCTTGCGGTAGTTCAGGTAGGAGGGGCCGCTGCGCTGCGCCCAGCCGGGCGAGGCGATGTCGTCCGCGCCCACCGGGATGGCGTCCGGTCCGGCGATGTCCAGCAGCAGCTCGGTGGCGGCCTGCTGGAGTTCCGAACCGCGCAGCTTCAGCACCGAAGAGGCCGGATTCGGCTTGCCGTCGGAGGAGTTGGAGACCACCCGCAACTGGGTGAGTTCCAGCGCGAGCAGCTCGTTCTCCAGTTCGGCGATCCGCGCCGCGAACACCGGGTCCTCCAGCAGCGTGCCGTTGCCCGACTTGATCTTCGCCGCGTACTGCTTCGCCACGCCGATCTTGACCTTGGTGCGGCCGACGCCGGTGATTCCGGTGCGCTCGTTGCCGAGCAGGAACTTCGCGTAGGTCCAGCCCATGTTCTCCGCGCCGACCAGCTGATCGGCGGGTACCCGGACGTTCTCGAAGAAGACCTCGTTCACTTCGTACCCGCCGTCGATCAGCTTGATCGGGCGGATGGTGACACCGGGCGACTTCACGTCGAACAGCAGGAAGGAGATGCCCGCCTGCTTCTTCGCCGCGCTCGGGTCGGTGCGCACCAGGCAGAAGATCCAGTCCGCGTACTGGGCCAGCGTGGTCCAGATCTTCTGGCCGTTGACGATGTAGGAATCACCGTCGCGAACCGCCGTCGTGCGCAGCGACGCCAGGTCGGAGCCCGCGTCCGGCTCGGAGAAGCCCTGGCACCACCAGATGTCCAGTGCCGCGGTGGGCGGCAGGAAACGCTCCTTCAGCTCCTGCGAGCCGAAGTGGGCGATCACCGGGCCGACCATCTGCGCGTTGAACGTCAGCGGCTCCGGCACCGAGGCCAGCTGCATCTCGTCCTGCCAGATGTGGCGCTGCATCGGCGTCCAATCCTTGCCGCCCCACTCCACGGGCCAATTGGGCACCGCGAGGCCGTGGTCGTTGAGGATCTTGTGCGCGGTGACGATGTCATCTCGGGTCAGCTCACGGCCGTCCCGGACGCGCTCGCGAATGTCGGCCGGGATCTCGGTCCGATAGAACTTGCGCAGTTCGTCGCGGAAGGCGACGTCGTCTGGGGACAAGGATAGTTTCATACGCATCTCCCTGCGTGTCTCGTACGTCCGCGTCCAAACTACCCCCCGGTAATCCTCGCCTGTCGACTGGATCACAGGTGCGGGACTCCCTCGCCGTTCGCGGCGTCGGATTCCGCACCGCTCCCCGGGACGGCGACCGTCGCGAGCTGGTACGTTGCTGCAGGTGGGCCGGGGGCCCACAGGGTTCGGTATCGAGGAGAACGAGTGAACGGCAGGACCATCGCACGCGCCGCGGCCGCCGCGGCATCCCTCGGCATCGGCGCGGTTCTCACCTTCTCCGCGCCCGCCACCGCCGAGCAGACCCAGGCGCCGGTGGACACCGGCCTGGCGCATCTGACCGACATCGCGGGGGCCGACCCGTCCGCACAGGAGGGCATCGCCGCGCTCACGCGCTACGCGGGCTTGATCGACGCCGCGCACCTGCGCGAGGTCTCCAGTGTGTTCACCCCGTTCTCCTACGCCGCGCCCACCTTCGGCTGCGGCAGCAACGGCCCGATCACCACGATCATCGCCGCCGCGACGACCGAGGGGACCGGCAACGGCCGTGACCTGAACGTGGAGCCCGGCGAGCTGCGGTTCAGCGCGACTCCTTCGCACTCCGGCGCTCCCCTGGCCTCCGGGCTCGTGGTCGCCTGGGTGAACGTGAACACCGGCGCCAGCGGCATCGACCCGCTCGACGACGTGACCGAGTACCGCCAGCCCACGCTGTCCAAGACGGTCCGCAGCGGTCCCGGCACGGTGCTCGCTTCGATGTGGGGCATCATCGACTACCCGTTCGCCCACTGTGTGATGACTCCCACCGTGGGACTTTTCACGGTGCCGGACAACCCGCCCCCGCCGCCTTCGGCTCCTGCGCCCAACCCCGCCCCTGCTCAGCCCGCGCCGAGCGGCTCCGGCGGCGAACCCACCCCGTAGCAACGTTTCGTCGCTGTCGGCCGACCGTCGTGTCCGGCCCCGACCGTCCCAGGCCCGGCCGCTCGATGCGACCGCGCCGTCGCGTCGGTAATCGAACGGCCAGGATGGCCCGATCCGCCGCATGGACTCCCGCCACCCGTCGAGCAACCGGGCACCGGCTGCTCCACGCATCGCCGAACCGACCGCGTGCCGGGCAGGTGCCTCTCCCTATCGGACGGCGGCGAAGAACGCGCGGATGTCGGCGACGTGCGCGTCCGGGCGTTCCATCGCGATGAAGTGGTTGCCCGTGTTGCCCTCCGGCCAGTGCACGATGGTGTTGTCGCGCTCGGCGAGCCGCCGCATCAGCGCGGAGCCGCCGCCGTACGTGCCGGTCGGCACCGCTTTCTGTCCCTTCGGCCAGGTGAACCCGCCGTCGCCGAGGCCGTTGTACATCGGCCAGGACGACGAGGCCGCCGTGCCGGTGAACCAGTACAGGCTGACGTTGGTCAGCAGCTGATCGCGGCTGATCACGTCCTCCACCCGGTCGGCGAGCGGGGCGAACTCGGTGAACTTCTGCATCAGCCAGGCGAGCAGGCCCACCGGTGAATCGGTCCACGCGTGGGCGAAGGTCTGCGGGGCGGGGCGCAGCAGGACGTGATGGTCCACGCCGCCGGTCATCCACTGCTGCATGAGGTCCCACTCGGCACGTTCGTCCGGCGTCATGGTGGGCACGTCCGCTTCGGTGGGCATCCCGATCCCGCCGTCGAGGTGCACGCCGATCACCCGGTCCGGCGCGGCGATGGCGAGTTCCGGCGCGACGTAGGCGCCGAGATCGCCACCCTGTGCGCCGAAGTGCCGGTAGCCGAGCCGATCCAGCAGGGTCAGCCACATCCCGGCCACTTTCGCCGGTGTCATGCCTGGCTCGCGCGGCCCGTCGGAGAAGCCGAAGCCCGGCACCGAGGGCACCACGACGTGGAAGGCCTGCGCGGGATCGAGTCCGTGCGCACGCGGATCGGCGAGCGGGCCGATGGTCCCCGCGAATTCGGCGAACGAGTTCGGCCAGCCATGGGTGAGGATCAGCGGCGTCGCGTCCGGTTCCGGCGAACGCACATGCAGGAAGTGCACGTCCAGCCCCTCGATGCGCGTCTTGAACTGCGGGAACTCGTTCAGCGCCGCTTCCTGTGCCCGCCAGTCGAATCCGGTCCGCCAGTACTCGGCCAGCTCGCGCAGATAGTCGACCGGCACGCCGCGATCCCAGCCCGTGCCCGGCAGCTGGGCGGCCCAACGGGTGCGAGCGAGCCGATCGTGCAGGTCGTCCAGGTCGGACTGCGGAATCTCGATGCGGAACGGGCGAATGGCGGTGGTCATCGGTACGCCTCCTCGGCGGTCGGTGCTGCGGTACAGCGATGACGTTAAGCAGCATCTAGGACCGAACATGTCCTAGATTTCCGGCATCATCTGATTCGTGAACGACACTCCCGCCCGACTGCTTCGCCTGCTGTCGCTGCTCCAGACGCCACGGGAATGGCCGGGCAGCGAATTGGCCGAACGCCTCGGTGTCACCGACCGCACGGTGCGCCGCGACATCGATCGGCTGCGCGAACTCGGCTATCCGGTGACCGCGACGCTCGGCGCTGCGGGCGGATACCGCCTCGCGGCGGGCACGGCGATGCCGCCGCTGCTGGTCGAGGACGACGAGGCCGTCGCCATCGCGGTCGGGTTGCGTGCCGCCGCCGGGTCCGCGGTGGCCGGGATCGAGGAGGCGTCGGTCCGGGCGCTGGCCAAGGTGGAGCAGGTGCTGCCCGCGAAGTTGCGACGCAGGGTGCGGGTACTCGCCGTCGCGCTGACCCCGCCCACCGCCGACGGGCCCACGGCCGACCCCGAGGTGCTCGCCACGCTCGCGGCGACCGTGACCAACCGGGAGCGGGTGCGTTTCGCCTACCGCGACGAGGCGGGCGGCGAGACCAGGCGCAACACCGAGCCGGTCGGCCTCGTACCCGCCCGGCGGCGCTGGTATCTGGTCGGCTACGACCTCGATCGGGCAGGCTGGCGGGTCTACCGCGTCGACCGGATCGACCGTCCGCAGCCCACCGCCGCCCGCTTCTCGCCGCGTGCGCTACCCGCCGCCGATGCCGCCGCCTACGTCGCGGGCCGCCGCACCGACTGGGGCACACCGTCCTTCCGGCTCCGAGTGACCGTCCACACCTCCGCCGACCGTGTCACGGGGCGGCTGGGTGAAAGCCCCGGCGATGTCGTCGCGATCGACCCGGACACCTGCCGGATCGACGCCCGGCGCGACGACGCGCCGGAATGGTTGGCTCACCGGCTGCTCGCGCTGGGAGCGGACTTCGAAGTTCACGAGCCTCCGGAACTCATCGCCCATCTGCGGGCCATCGCTGACCGCGCCGAGCGCGCGATCAACCCACGGCAGGGACCTATGATCTGAGCTCGCCGGTCCCGCTTGCCGATGACAGCATCACCGGCCGCTTGCACAAGCAAGGCGTAATCAAAACCTCTGCCGGACAGCATATTCACCTCGCTGCGGTGTGTGGACCGCGCGTTCGGTGCCGGCTCGTGGACACGCGGTCCTCCTGGCCCTGCGGCGCGATACCCGCGCGGCCGGATTGCCGGGCGCGCCGACACGGTGCCGCCGATCGATGTGGAGATGGACGCCGCTTCGCTCCCCTCTTCGCGCGGATACCGCGACGGCGCCGAAGCCTGTGATCCCGACGACGGCGGCTCGACCTCAGCGAGAGAGCTGGATTCGGAGGAGAGCGCCGGATTCCGTGCTCGCCGTCAATTCGTCCGGACGGCCGGGGACGGCGGCGACCGCGGTGAGCGGCTGGCCGTTGAGCACGGCGCAGGTAGCGCCGGAGGTCGGATCGACGCGGATCAATTGGCCGGTGAGGGTGGTGACGTAGAGGATGCCGCTCGGATCGGCCAGAAGATCGTCGGCGAAATCCGGGAGACCGGCCAGTTGCGAGGACAAGTCGGCGACGGTGCTGCGGGACGCGGGCGCGTCGAGCGGGATGCGAACGATCCGGCCGAGCGGGCCGCCGTTCGCGGTCACGTAGAGCACGCCGTCGTGCACGACCGCGCCGTTGGCGGCCAGTCCGGCCAGCGGCGCCGCCCACTCGGTGTCGAGGGAGGCGTCGGGACGGACCTTGATCACGCCGGAGAGGGTCGCGACGTACAGGTTGCCGCTCGGGTCGAACGCCGCGCCGTTGGGCATCGTGAACCCGGAGACGAAGACCTCCGGCTTCGGCACGGCCGCCGCCGGATCGAATCGGAGCACGCCGCCGGGACGGACGACGCTGACCGGCGCGTCACCGTAGACCACGTACAGCAGTCCGTCGGGACCGAGCCGCACCGCGCCGGGGAACTCCACCGGAACAGTCGCCGTGAGGTTGCCGGCGGTGTCGTAACGCTGCACCTCATTGCGGTAGAGCCGCGATACCCACAGATTGCCCTGCGCGTCGTAGCCCAGGTTCTCCGCCCAGTCGAGCACCGGCACTCGCGCCGCGACGGCCGTGACCGCCACCGCGGGGTCGCAGGCGGCGATGGATGGCGCGGCGCCCGCGCCCGGCGCGAGCACTCCGGTGAGGGCCAGCGCCACGGCGGACAAGAGGAAGGCGCCTCGACGGCGGAGAGTTCGCAACGCGGGCACCTCGGGCTCCGGTAGGTATGAGTCGCCGCGGATCTTAACCGTTTCCGGCGCGGAATCGCGCGGTCCCACCCGCGACACGATCTTTGGCACTATCGGTGGATGCCATTCTTCGACGGCGCGCGCGGCCGGATGCACTATCGGCGGTGGCCGATCGAACACCCGCGATACACCGTGGTCCTGCTGCCCGGAATCGGCCAGCACAGCGGCCACTACCACCGCTTCGCGCGCGGTCTGCGCCCCGCCGGTGAGGTATGGGCGCTGGACACCGCCGGGCACGGGTTGAGCGAGGGCGATCCGGAACGGCCCGGCACGCTCGCCGAGCTGGTGGCGGACGCGGTGCGACTGGTCGAGCTGGCTCGTGGCGACCGGCCGCTGATCCTGATGGGCCACTCGCTCGGCGCGGTGACCGCGCTGGGCATGCTCGGGGCCGCCGTGCCGGAGTCGGCCGATGCCGCAACGGGTTCGACGGTGCTGGACCGGAACTATCCACTGCGGCCCGCCCTGCCCTCGGACGCGCTGGCGGGCCTGGTGCTGTCGGGCGTCCCGAAACGCGCGCTGGGCGGCGGGGCGCCGGGCGCGCCGGGAACGCCCCTGCCGCAGCGTCTTCCGGTGCTCGCGGTGCACGGCGTGGACGACCGGCGCGCGCCGATCGATGCGATCAGGGTCTGGACTAGCCGCCACGAATCGGTAGATTTACGGGAGTACATCGACGCCGGGCACGACCTGCTGCACGAGCCGGTGCACGCGCGGGTCACTGCCGACATCGCGGATTGGATGCAGGGTGTCGTCGTGGGGTTGGCACGACATCCGTAACCGCACTTCGGACGAGGAAGGGGGACGGCGCAGATGCCATCGCAAGAGAACGGGTTCGGCGGAGAGCCGCTCGCGGAAGTCACCGCACCCGGCGTCGACATCGCCGCGCTGAACCGAGCGGTCGACGACGGCTCGCTGTGGATCGACGGCCTCCTGGTCGCCGACGGCGCGCACGAACGGTGCGCGCGCCAGTACGAGTTGCTCGCCGATCGGGTCGACGAGCAGATCCGCATCCTGAGCGCCGCCACCGCGTTGCCCGGCTTCGGCGGATTCGCCTCCGGCGACGCGCTGCGCGCCGGTTTCGAGCGCAAGGCCGACGGCGCGATCACCCGACTGAACGAATACGCCGCCGCCGCGCGAGAACTCGCCCAGACCTTCCGCGCCGCGGCCGCCGTTTACCAGCAGGCCGACGAGGCGCTCGCGCAGGCGGTCGAACGGGTCGACGTGACGGGAGCCGCGCATGCGTGAGATGCCGCGCGCCGGGCAGCGGGCCACCCACCGGCGCACCGATCCCGCCTACGCGCCGAACGTCGAAGTGTTCGACAACCTCGCCCACGACGAGATCCACGCGAAGGTCCAGTTGCTGAACCCGGCCGTCCTCGCGGGCGGCGAGCAGGCGTGGAGCGACGCGGCAGCGCACCTGGCCGACGCGGTCTTCCAGGCGCACACCGAGATCCGCGCGGCCATCGCCGACGGCTGGCGCGGCTCCGCCGCCAAGAGCGCGGACGCGGTGGTGCGCGTATTCGAACAGAGCGGCCAAGACCTGGCCGACGTGTTCGCGGTCGTCTCGCAGCGCCTCGGACAGGCGAGCGACGCGGCGGAGGCGCTGCGCGCCGCGGTGACCGAGCCGTCCACCGGCGCACCGGATCTGGGGGCGGCACTGCTCGATCCGTCCCGGGCGACCAGCAATGTCGATGGGCAGAAGGCGAGCGAGCACGCCCGTCAGGACGTCGTGCGCGCGATGAACGACATCTACGCGGGGGTTTTCGTGCGCACCGGCACCGACGTGCCCGCGTTCCCCGACGAATCGGATCAATCGGCCGCCCCGGCTCCCACCGCCACGCCGACGAGCAAGATCGTCGGGACAACCCAGGTCGCACCCGACGCGCAGCCCACTTCGCTCGGGACGCACGCGCCGAAGCCGATCCACATGGTGGAGCAGAGCGTCTCGGCGACGTCCACCGATTCGACACCCGCCGACGAGACGCCCGCCACGTCCGCCGCCGCTGCCGCCGTGCCGACGACCGGCGCCGCGGTCGCGGACGAGACACCGGCCCCGGCCGCGCCACGAGTCGCACCCGCCGCCACGGCGGCGCTCTCGACGGTTGCGGCCGCCTCCGTTCTCCGCACCGCGCCCGCCACCGGATCGCCGGGTCCGGCGACCGCGCCCGCCTCGGCGACGAGCGAGCCGACGACGCTGCCCGCCGTGCCCGGCGTCGGCGGCCAGGTTCCGTCCGAAGAGCAGCGCAAGCGCGACGAGCGGCGAAAGCACGACGACAGCTCCGACGCGGCGGTCACCGGTCTAGGCGCCGGAGCGATGGGTGGCCTGATGGGTGGTGCGGTGGCCGCCGTCGACACCCCGCGCGGCGGTTCGAGTGTGGCCGCGAACGCCGCGAGCGCACGCTTGGCGCCGATCGATGACGAGGACGACGAGTTCGACCTCGATGATCTCCCCACGTTCCTCGAGCCCTCCGACGACGGCGGCGAACTCATCGGGTCGCTCGATCCGACCACACCGCCTGTGCTCGGTGAATGGACCGAGTACGAGTGAACTGGACGCTGACCCCGGATCAGTTCGCGCTGGCCTGGTCACGCACCGATGGGGATCGCATTCCCTATCCACTCGCCGTGCGCCTTTCGGCGCGCGACACCGCGGAACGCACCGCGCAACTTCCCGCGCTCGACCGCTGGTGCGCTCAGGTGCTGGACGCGGATCTGGAAGCGGCGCTGCGCATCCTCGCCCAGCCGGACCTGCGCGTCGAGGTGTTCGGTCAACGTGACGCGGCGTCAGAACCGCCGTCGCGCGAGAACGGTGGACCACGCCCACCGGCAATCGACACCGGGCGGCAATCCGAGGCGCGGCCGATCCGTATCCTCGGCGCCGCCGCCGGGAACATCGCGGTGGTCGCCGCGCAACGCCCCGGTGCGACGCCCGATCGCGGCGGCGACGTGCGATTGTTCGCGGGCAGCTCGAAAACCCTGTGCCCGCGGATCGTCTCGATGCTCCCGGAGAACAATCCCGGCATGCTGCCGCGCCTGACCGCTCCCCTGTCCCAGGTCGGCGAGGACAGCCGCAACCTGGTCACCGTTCCGGTCGCGGGCCCGTCTATTCCGTCCCGGATCCGCAAGCTGCTCCGGCAGCCGCGCGAAGGCATCGGCCAGATGGTCGTCTCCGCGCGCCGCGGCGTGGGCGAACCGCGCCCGTTCGGCGTGCTGTGCTGGATCGACGTGGTCGCCGACGGCCGATACGCGGTGCGCACCGGCACGGACGTCGACATCGTCGCGGTGACCGCCGAACGTTTGGCCGCCCAGCTGCGACCGCTCGTCGCCGCGGCCGCGCGCACCTCGACGGCCTACGCCGGGCGCTGAGCGGCGCGCAGACCCGACGCGAGTCCGACCCCGGCCCGGCACACCGACCGGCCGCGACGATCGGGGGCGCGCCACCCTGTCCGCATCGGATCCGTCGCTGAGCCACGCGGCGGATGCCCGACACCGCTCCGGTTGGCGCCACGGGACCATTTACGGTGTTCGAGTGCCACTCTACGAATTCGAAGGCAAACGTCCGCAGGTCGACCCGACCGCGTTCGTCGCGCCGACGGCGACCCTGATCGGCGACGTCCGGGTCGAGGCGGGCGCCTCGATCTGGTACGGCGCGGTGCTGCGCGCGGATCTGGCGCCGATCGTCATCCGGGAACGCGCCAACATCCAGGACAACGCGGTGCTGCACGTGCCGCCGGATGTGCCGATGGAGATCGGGCCCGGCGCGACGATCGCGCACAGCGTGGTGTTCCACGGCGCCGCGGTCGGCGCCGAGGCCATCGTCGGCAACGGGACCACGGTGCTGGACCTGGCCAAGATCGGGGCGGGCAGCATGATCGCCGCCCACTCGCTGGTGCCACCGGGGGCGGAGATCCCCGACGGCGTGCTCGCCGCCGGTTCTCCCGCCGAGGTGAAACGGCCGATCGAAGGCACCCAGGCGCAGATGTGGGTGCGGCTCAACCCGGGCTTCTACGCGGACCTGGCGCAGCGCCACCGCACGGGCATCACCGAGATCTGATCAGCACAGCAGCGCGGTGACCTCCGCGTCCTCGAGCTGGTGGAAATCGCGGTAAGCGCCGCCGACGCCGCCGAGCGAGCGCGGCACCCACGGGCAGACCGCCTCGTCGGCCTCGTCGGTGACCCGGCGCATCGCCTCGGTCGAGGAGACGGGGACGGCGGCGACGACGCGCGCGGGCCGGTGCAGGCGCGCGACCCGGCAGGCGGCCACGACCGTGGCGCCGGTCGCCATACCGTCGTCGACGATCACCACCGTGCGACCCGTCAGCGGGATCGGCCGCGACGCACCGCGCAGCACCTGCCTGCGCCGCTCCAGCTCGGCCCGCTCCCGCGCCTCGATCGAGTCGACCTTCTTGGGCGTTATCCCGGTGTGCGCCAATACATCCTGATTGAGCACCCGGACCCCGTCCTCCCCGATGGCGCCCAGCGCCAGCTCGGGCTGCCACGGCACACCCAGCTTGCGGACCAGCAGGATGTCGAGGTCACCGCCGATCACCGCACGGACCGCGGCGGCCACCGGAACTCCACCGCGCGGCAGCCCGAGCACCAACGGGTCCGACGCGCGTAGGTGTTCCAGATGCGCACCCAGCGCGTGACCGGCCGAGGTCCGATCGGTGTAGACCATCGATTCCGAACGCTACTCCGGTCCACGCTCGGTGATCGCGAATCGACGCAAGGCAAGACTCGGGTTGGTCGTGCGCACCTTGCTCAGGTACGCCAGGTCGATTCCGGCGGTCAGCACGCCCGGTTCGTCGCCGAGTTCGGCGAGCACCGCGCCGGCCGGGTCCACGATCATGGACGCGCCCGCGCCCCGGGGAGCGGCCTGGTCGGCGGCCGCGACGTAGACGGTGTTCTCGATCGCCCGCGCCCGCACCAGCGTGGTCCACTGGTCGACCTTGCCCGGTCCCGGGATCCACTGGGCAGGCAGCAGCAGCACCTGCGCGCCCGCCGCGGCGACCCGGCGCACGCCCTCCGGGAAGCGCAGATCGAAACAGGTCTGCATGCCGAATGTGATATCGCCGACGGTGAAGGTGGCGGGCGCCTCGATCGCGCCCGGCTCGACCACATCGGATTCGAGGTGGCCGAAGGCGTCGTAGAGGTGCACCTTCCGGTACCTGGTGACGAGGGAACCGTCGGGGCCGAGCACGACGAGGGTGTTGCGAATCCGGTCGCCGCCTGGCGCGACCTGTTCCACCGTTCCGGCGACCAGGAACACGCCGAACTCGCGGGCGATCGCGCCGAGGCCGGTGACGAACGGGCCGGTCAGCGGCTCGGCGACGGCGACGACCCGCTCATCGAGCCGGGTCACGGCGAACATCGAGTATTCCGGTGCAACGACCACGCGCGCGCCCCGTTCGCGCGCCGTGCGCACGTGTTCGCGCACCGCGGCCAGGTTCTCCGCGGGGGCGGTCGAAGGGGCGAACTGGACGACCGCCACGTCCAGCTGATCCGGCGTCGCATCCCGATGCGCGGGCGAGTTGTCCAGTTGCATAGATCTCACCGTATTGGGGCGGTGGCCGGGACGACCAGCAGGAGGCAGTAAACTGCTGCTCAATGAGCACCAATCAGGTCGACAGCGTTCCTGGCGACGACGACAGGGACATTGACGGCCCGTCCTTCGCCGATCTGGGTATCGATGACCGCATTCTGGCGGCCATCGCCGATGTCGGTTACGAATCGCCCTCGCCGATCCAATCCGCGACGATTCCCCCGTTGCTCTCCGGCGCCGACGTCGTCGGTCTCGCGCAGACCGGCACCGGCAAGACCGCCGCGTTCGCCATCCCGATCTTGATGGGGCTCGAGGCCACCGGTCGCAGCCCCCGCGCCCTCGTGCTCGCGCCGACCCGTGAACTCGCGATCCAGGTCGCCGAGGCGTTCGGCCGCTACGCCGCGCACATTCCCGGCCTGCACGTGCTGCCCATCTACGGCGGGCAGAGCTACGGCGTGCAGCTGTCGGGGTTGCGCCGCGGCGCGCACGTCGTGGTCGGCACGCCGGGCCGGGTGATCGATCACCTGGAGAAGGGCACGCTCGACCTGTCGCACCTGCAGTATCTGGTGCTCGACGAGGCCGACGAGATGCTGAAGATGGGCTTCCAGGAGGACGTCGAGCGCATCCTCGCCGACACGCCCTCCGACAAGCAGGTGGCGCTGTTCTCCGCGACCATGCCCGCCGCGATCCGCAAGATCTCCAAGCAGTACCTGCACGATCCGGTGGAGATCACGGTCAAGGCGAAGACCTCGACGGCCACCAACATCACCCAGCGCTGGGTGCTGGTGTCGCACCAGCGCAAACTGGACGCGCTCACCCGGGTGCTCGAGGTCGAGTCGTTCGAGGCGATGATCATCTTCGTCCGCACCAAGCAGGCCACCGAGGAACTCGCCGAGAAGCTGCGCGCGAGAGGGTTCTCCGCGGCGGCGATCAACGGCGACATCGCGCAGAACCAGCGCGAGCGCACCATCGGCCAGCTCAAGTCCGGCGCGCTGGACATCCTGGTCGCCACCGACGTGGCCGCGCGCGGGCTGGACGTGGACCGCATCTCGCACGTGGTCAACTACGACATCCCGCACGACACCGAGTCCTACGTGCACCGTATCGGCCGCACCGGACGGGCCGGGCGCAGCGGCGAGGCGCTGCTGTTCGTCGCGCCGCGCGAGCGGCATCTGCTCAAGGCGATCGAGCGGGCCACCCGCCACCCGCTCACCGAGATGCAGCTGCCGAGCGTGGAGGACGTCAACGCCCAGCGCGTCGCCAAGTTCGGCGATGCCATCACCGAGAACCTCACCTCGTCGAATCTCCCGCTGTTCCGCAAGCTGATCGAGGATTACGAGCGCGAGCACAACATCCCGCTGGCCGACATCGCCGCGGCGCTGGCGGTGGGCTCCTACGACGGCGACAACTTCTTCATGGAGCCCGAGCCGGAGCCGGTGGAGCGCCCGCAACGCGACCGGACTCCGCGCGAACGTCCCGCTCGCCGCTTCGACGAGGACCGGCAGAGCGCCTCGCACCACCGTGCCACCGGAACGGAGCTGGCGACCTACCGGATCAGTGTGGGCAAGCGGCATCGCGTGGTGCCCGGCGCCATCGTCGGCGCCATCGCCAACGAAGGCGGCCTGCGCCGCAGCGACTTCGGGCACATCAGCATCCGCCCCGACCACAGCCTGGTGGAACTGCCCGCGCAGCTGCCGGATGAAACGCTGGAAGCGTTGCGGCGCACACGGATCAGTGGCGTGCTCATTCAGCTGCAATTGGATCAGGGTGCGCCGCAGCATCGCACGTTCAGCCGCGGCCAGCGCCGGGAGCGCGAGGGCGGCAAGCGGCCGGAGCGCCGTAAGCCGCGTTCCTGAGCCGGGCAGGGTACGTCGAGGTCAGACGCGCTAGCTACAGTGTTGCGGTCCGTGTGTAATTCGGCGCACGCCTGCAGCGGGTGTCCCGCGAAGACACAGGAGGGCCGCGTTTGTTCGTGTTCGGTGATCGTGTCGTCTGCACCGCCGTCGATCTCGTCCGCGCGGCGCACTGCGAGTTCGCCCTGCTGCGCGCCCTCGACGCCGAACTCGGCACCATCCCGGCCGACCCCGGCAGCGCCGTATCGGGGTACGAACCCGCTCCGGGAACCGATGACGTCCGTCGACGCCTGTTCGACGACTACCGCGCGCGGTTCGGCGGCGCAATGGTCGAGATCGACCGCCCCCCGGACGAACCGGGCGAACCCGGCCGCCATGTCGCGGCGTTGACCGCCGCGCACGCCGACACGGTCGCCGCGCTGCGCTCCGGCGCGCACGTGGTGCACGGCGCGACCTTCTTCGACGGCCGATTCCATTGCTCCGCCGACTTTCTGGTGCGAGCCGAACATCGGGTCCGCTACACCGTGCACGGCATCGCGTCCACGACCGCCGATCGGGTGGCCGCCGCGCTCGAACTGGCCGCCTGCGCCGAGGCACTCGACCATTCGGGCGCGCTCACCGCACCGCTGGTCCGGCTGCATCTCGGCACGGAGAGCAGCGCCGGAGCGCTGAGCGAGCTGCTTCCGCTGTATCGGGCGCGCAGGAGCCGGGTGGAGCGCATCGTGGACGAGAAGCTCGGCGAACTGCTGCCCGTGCAGTGGGGCGATCCTCGTTATCTCGCCTGCGGCCGCTGCCGCACCTGTGTCGATGCCCTCTCCGCCGCGCGCGACCTGCTGCTCGTGGCCGGCATGCCGCCCGCCGCCCGCGCCCGGCTGCGCGAAGCGGGGGTGAACACCATCGATCGGCTGGCCACCACCGAGAGCTCGGTGCCCGGCGTGCCGCCGCGCACCGTTTCCGCGCTGCGCCGCCAGGCGCAAACCCAGCTGCGCCGCGAAGTTTCGGGCGAGCCGACCTACGCGGTGCTCGACGCGACCGTGCTCGGGGCTCTGCCCGCGCCTTCCCCCGGCGATCTCTCGCTCACCGTCTCGGGGGGCGGACGGACTCCGCTCGTCGTCGAGGTCGGCGGCCCGGACACGGTGCACCTCTCGTTGCGCGGACCGAGCGGTTCGAGCGAGCCCGGCCGCGCCGCGGCCGCCGAACGCCGCGTGCTCGAGCAGGTGCTCGATTACCTGACCCAGCGCCGCCGGATCGATCCGGACCTGCACGTCTACCACTACTCCGCGGCGGTGCGGACGGCACTGCTGCGCTGCACCGGACGGCACGGGGTCAACGAGGAACTGGTAGACGAACTGCTGTGCGAGGGCGTTCTGGTCGATCTGTATCCGATCGTCCGCGGCGCGCTGCTCGTCGGCGAGTCCTCCTACCGGCTCGGCGGCCTGCGCCGACTGCTTCCCGGTGTGACCGATCCGGCTGCCGCGGAACACGATTGCCACACAGTGCTGCGGTTGCGCGACTGGCTGCTCGATCGCGCGGCCGAGCAACGCATCGCCACCCGGACCCGGACTCCGGACGCGCGGTCCACCTCAGCGGTCGCCGGCGAGCCCGCACCGCCGTCGTCCCGGCCGTCGTCGCTGGAGGCCGCGCTCGCGGAATACGCCGCCGCGCAGGGCGATCCGCTGCATCCGGCCGCGTTGATGGCCGCGACGCTCGGCTACCACCGGCGCGAGCGGCAGCCGCTGTGGTGGGCGCACGCCGACCGGCTCAGTCATCCGGTGGAGGAATGGGCGCAGGCCCCGGGAGTGCTGGTCGCCGACTGGGGCACCGTCGACACCAAGTGGCATCGCCGCCCCGACCGCCCGGGGATGCGGCGCTATCTCACCCTGACCGGACGGATCGGCACCGGTTCCAGCGGCGCCCCCGGCCCGAGCGCGCTGACCCCGGGTACCGCCGTCTACACCTTCTACGATCAACCGATGCCGGCCGGCATGGTGACCGATGCGGGGCAGCGGGCGACCGCTACCGCGACGGTGCTCGGCTGCTCGGTGGACGCCGAATTCGACGACACCGTCCGGCTGGAGGAATCGCTGCCGGAGGGCTGCGAACCCTACGACGAACTGCCCTCCGCGATCGCGCCGGGCCTGCCGGACTGGGATGAGAACGCCGAACTGGCGATCGAACTCGCGGCGCAGCAATTGCTGATGACCTTGCCGGAAACGCCGCGTACGGCCGTGTTCGACATCCTCGCGCGCCGCCCGCCCCGGCTGCACGGCGACGTCCGGTTGCCCGAGGTGCACGGCGACTACGCCGCGGCGATCACCGCCGCGCTGTGCGCTCTGGATCACTCCTACGTCGCGGTGCAGGGTCCGTCGGGCACCGGGAAGACCGCGACCGCGGCCCGGGTGCTGGAGCGGCTGATCACTCGGAACAAGTGGCGGATCGGCATCCTCGCGCAAACACCCGCCACCGTGGAGAACCTGCTCGACGCGGTGGTGCGGGCGGGTGTGCTGCCGGAACTGGTCGCCAAGAAGGACGCGGCGACCGTCGCACCGGAGTGGGTGGTGATCGACGCCGTCCGCTACCCGCGATTCCTGGACAACGCGATCAGCGGCTGTGTCCTCGGCGGCGAACCGGCCGATTTCGCGAACGAGGATCTGGTGCCCCGCGCGGGCCTCGACCTGCTCGTGATCGCCGACGCGGGCCGCTTCCCGCTGGCCGAGACGGTGTCCGTCGCGGAGTGCGCGCGCAATCTGTTGCTGCTCGGCGATCCGGTGGCGTCCACCGCGCGCGGCGCGCATCCGGCCCCGGTCGGCGAATCGGTGCTCGGCTGGCTGGCGGACGGACGCCAGACCTTGCCCACCGAGCGCGGCTACTTCCTGGACCGCACCTGGCGGATGCACCCGGCGGTGTGCGAACCCGTCTCCCGCCTGTACTACGACGGCCGCCTGCGCGCCAGCGAGACGGTCACCCTGGCCCGGAAGCTGCACGGCGAGGACCCCGGGGTGGACACCGTCCTGGTGGACCACTACGGCAACGCCACCGAGTCGCCCGCGGAAGCGCGCGAAGTGGTGCGCCGGGTCCGCGCGCTGCTCGGCATGTCATGGACCAGCGGCGCGACCACGCGCAGGCTGCACCCCCACGACATCTTCGTGGTCGCTCCGTACGCCGCTCAGGTGGGACGCATCCGGACGCTGCTGGCCCGCGCGAAGATCGAGGACGTCCTGGTGGGCACGCCGGATCGCTTCCGCGGCCGGGAGGCGGCGGTGGTGCTGCTGTCCATGACCACCTCCTCCCCCGCCGACGCTCCCTACGGCATGCCGTCGCTGCTGTCGCGCGGGCTGATCCACGCGCTGTGCCGGGCCATGTGGAAGGCGATCGTCATCCGCTCACCGCTGCTCACCGAATACCTGCCCGCGAACCCCGACGAACTCGCCGATCTGGGCGCGTTCCTGCGGCTGACCGGCGCGGGTCAGCCGAAGCAGGCGCCCTCGCCTCGATAGGTCGGCGCGCTGACGCGGGAGCCGTCCTCGTCGACCAGATGCACGGTGCCGAATCGCTCGCACAGTTCACCGGCCTTCGCGTGCCGGAACCACACCCGGTCGCCGATCCGCAGTTCCGCGGCGCCGGACAGCGGGGTCTGCACTTCGCCCGCGCCCTCGGTGCCGATCAACTTCAACCCGCGCGGCCACACCGGTTTGGGCACTCGCGACCGCCCTGCGGGGCCGGAGGCGATGTACCCGCCCGCGAAGACGGTGGCGATGCCGGTGGCGGGACGCCGCAGCACGGGCATCGCGAAATACAGCGACGGTCTCGGCGTGAAGGACCGGTAGCCGTCGAACAACGTCGGCACGTACAGCCCGGACCCGGCGGTCACCTCTGTGACGTCCGGATCGGCGACGCTGACCTCGATGGATCCGCTGCCGCCGCTGTTGACGATCTCGAGTTCGCCGGTCACCGACCGGACCGCGGCGAGCACCTCGGCCCTGCGCTTGCGGATCTCCGCCGCGGACGCCCGCTTCACAAGGCGCACAGCGAGATTGGCGTCCGGGAGCCCCGCGATCTGCGCCTCGTACGTCATCACGCCCGCCACGTCGAAGCCTCGCCGCCGGGCCTCGCCCGCTAGCGTGGCCGCTTGCTGCGGCGTGCGAACAGGGGAACGCCGCACGCCCAGGTGCAGCGGGCCGATCCGCAGGGAGGCGTCCACGTCGAGGCAGACACGTGGCCGCACGCGATCGGAGCCGACGGCGGCGCGGATCAGGTCGATTTGCGCGGCGTCGTCGATCATCAGGGTGATGGAGCGCAGCGCGATGTCGTCGGCCGCCAGTTCGGCCAGCGCGGCGCGGTCCACGCTCGGATAGCCGAGCAGGACATCGCGCGCCCCGTGGCGCACGAGCCAGAGCGCCTCGCGCAAGGAATAGGACATGATGCCCGCGAAGCCGCCCGCCGCGGTGAGATCGGCGCCGAGGACTTCGGCGAGCACGGCACGGCAGCGCACGGATTTGCTGGCCACCCGCACCGGTGTGCCACCGGCTCGCCGCACCAGATCGGCGGCGTTCGCGCGCAGGGTGGACAGGTCGAGGGCGGCCAGCGGCGGGTCGAGTTCGGCGGTGGCCGCATGCAGCCCCGCGATCGGCGACGTCTCGGTCACCCGGACAACTCAACCACCAAGTTGGTCAAACGTCCAGTATTTGTCAGAGCTCCGCGGCCTTGGCGGCCAGCCCGCTGACCATCTCGTCGAGCACCACCAGCATGGTCTCGTCGTTGCAGTCGGCCAGCCAGCGCAGCACCGTGCCCTGCACGATCGACACGACATTGCAGGCGATCGCCTCCACCGGCTCCAGCCACTGGGTTCCGGACAACTCGGCACACATCTCCAGGAACGCGGTGACTTCCGCGTCCTTCTCCTGGTAGAACTCCGTGGCGATCGGATCGGGGAAGCAGTCGGCCTTGACCGCCCAGCGGGCGCGCAGCGCCTGCAGGGTCATCTCATACGACCTGATCTGCCTCTCCGGCGTGGCCTTGACCAGCGGCCAGTAGGCGCTGACTCCCGCGTGCAGCAGCACGCGCAGCGCACGGAGGCCTTTGTAGTCGACCGTGGCCGCCGCCGCTTCGACCGCCTCGATGACGGCAGGTCGTAGCCGGATTTCTGTTATCACTTCTCCACGTGCGCTCAACGACGACTCCCTCTCGGCGAAAGAACTCACGCACCTGCGTCGGCGCGACTCGCTGAACAGGGCGGACAACATCGGGAAACACCTGAGCTGCCCGGTCCAACATTCACCAATGGTAGAGCGTTTCCGGGGTTTGAGAACGGGTTCGATGGGTAATTCCAGACTGAAAGAATGTTTTGTTACCCAACCGCGATCGGTATGCGATCAGGCCGTGTCACCCGGAAATCGCGCTATGACGGTGGATCTCGGCGGTGCTCGGCCACTCGGCAGACCGTTGACAACGGTACGGTCCTGGTGCCGAGCAGCCCAAATCCTGTGGCGAATCCCACAGTGGAACCTCTCAAAACGGTCAGCTTATCGTGGGAGGTTCGATCCGCTACCGACACCTGTTCGTTCCGCGCTGCGGATAGCCTGGATCGGTGACTCTCTCGCCCCCCGCCGACCAGTACTTCCTCTCCGGCACGTTCAATTTCCGAGACACCGGCGGGCTGCGCACCGACGACGGCGCCAAGGTCCGTCCCGGCGTCCTGCTGCGCTCGGCGCAACTGAGCGGACTCGACGACGCGGGCCACGCCGCGCTGCGCGACCTGGGCGTCAGCGCCGTCCACGACCTGCGCGGACAGCGCGAGATCGACCACATCGGCGCCGACCGGCTGCCCGCGGACGTCCGGCTGAGCATCACCCCGTTCGACTCGCGCATGGCCGAGGCGCCGCCACACGAGGCGACCGCGCAGACCGCCTACACGCACATGCTCGAGGTCTACCGGATGTTCCCGGCACTTCCCGAGGCGCATGCCGCCATCGCGTCCCTCGCCGAGTCCGTCCTGCGCGGCGACGGCGCCGTGCTGGTGCACTGCGCGGCGGGTAAGGATCGCACCGGGTGGGCCGTCGCCACGCTGCTGCGCGCGGTCGGCGTCACAGAGACCGACGTGCAGGCCGACTACCTGCTCAGCAACGGAGCCGTCCCGGCGCTGCGCGCGCTCATGACGGCGAAGCTGCTCGGCGGTGAGGAACTCTCCATCGACCTGCTCGGCGTGCGGGAGGAATACCTGGACATCGCCACCGCCTCGATGCGCGAGTTGCACGGCGGCCTGGACGGCTATCTCGCGACGATCGGACTGACGCCCGACCTGCTCGGGCGGCTGCGCGAGCGAATGCTGGAGTGAGACAGGGTCACTCGACGGGCACCGGTTCCCTGCGCACCAAGCCGTCTTCGTCGATCGTCACCTGATCGCCGGTGTGGAACCAGGTCCCGGTGAACCGCGCCGCGGTCGTGGTCGGGTCGTCCCAGTAGCGCGGGGTGACATTCGGCCCTCGGCACAGCAGTTCGCCGCGCCCCGCCGTCGCCCGCGGGCCCCACAGCGCCAATTCCGTTCCGCCGAACGGGAAACCGAGTACCGCGGCGGCTTCGGACGAGTCCGCTCGCTCGGCGTCGTCCACCGCGAGGCCGATGCCGCTGGTCTCGGTCGCGCCCCACACCGACCACTGCCTGGCGGCGGGGAACACGCCGCGCAGTTCGGCCGCGAGGGCGGCCGGAGACGCGGCGCGATGACCGGCTTTACTGATCCGCGCGATGCCCTCGGTGCGCAACCCGTCGGAGCGCAGTTCCGCGAGCCGGGGCAGCAGGCCCGCGAAGATCCGCGGCGTCGCGGAGACCATGTCGACGCGCTCGGCGGTGACGGCTTCGGCCATGCCTCGGGTGTCCCGGGTGAGCACCACGGTGCCGCCGACGGCGAAGGTCGGCAACAGCTGATCGACACAGCCGCCCGCGTGCGCCAACGGCAACAGCACCAGGTTGCGCAGGCCGTCGGTCGGCAGGTCCAGCGCCGCGACCACCGAACGCACGGCCGACAGCAGGTTCTCGTTGGTCAGTTCCACGCCCTTGGGCGTGCACGTTCCGCTCGTGTAGCACAGCAGCGCCAGGTCGCCCAGTGCCGCGCCGTCATCGATAAAGGCGGCGCCGTCGGGCAGCTCGGTCTCGGCGCCCTTGCCGCCGAGCACGAAATCGGCACGGCTGTCGGCGATCACGCGCTCGGCCACCGACTCCGGGAGCCCGTCGTGCACCAGTACCGGTACCGCTCCGCTGAGCAGTGCGCCGAGGAATGCCTGCACCCATCGAGCGCCGGTGGGCAGGTGGACGGCGACTCGGTCCCCGTATCCGATGCCGTGCTCCTGCAAGCCGCCCGCGATGCGGGAAGCGGAGTGCCACAGCTCCCGGTAGGTCAGGCGCGGGCCGCCGACTTCCACCACGGCTTCGCGGCTCCCGAACGCGTGCACCTGAAGATCGAGTAATTCGGTGAGCGCGGGCGTGAGGTTTCCGTAGCGCAGCACCCCGTCGGCGCCCCGAGCTAGCGGGTTGTCCCAGACGTGCGGGCCGGTGAGGGGATATTCGACGAGCAACTGCGACATTCGTCCTCCGCGTGCCTCGAGTTATCAGGCACTGCGACTATATGACGCATGTCACAACTTCGCTGGAATAGGCGATGAACGTGTCCTAGCTGTCACCGGCCCGCGTAGCGCGCCTTCCCCGGACCCTGCTCGAGGAAACTGCGCACGCCGCCCCGCAGATCCTCGGTGCCGAACAGCTCGCCGGACACCTCCGGCGTCACCGAATCCGCATGTGCCACACCGCCGGAACGCCAGGCCTCGATGATCTTCTTGGTCGCCGCGTTGGCCTTCGTCGGGCCATCGGCCAGCCGGTGGGTCAGCGCGCGCGCCGCGGTGTCGAGGTCTTCGTGCACGGCGTTGACCACGCCCCACTCGGCCATGGTCGCCGCGTCGTAGAGGTCGCCGGTCATCACGAACTCGCGGGCCCGCCCCGAGCCCGCGCGCTCGGCGAGACGCTGCGGGCCGCCCATGGAGGGGGTCAGCCCGACCACGATCTCCACCAGCCCGAACTTCGCCTTCGGCGCCGCGAGCAGGATGTCGCAGGCGAGGGCGATCTCGAAGGCGGCGGTCAGGGTCAACCCGTGCGCGGCGAACACCACCGGGCACGGCAGCGCCTCCAGCGGATGGATGATCTGCGCGAACAGGGTGCGCCACAACTCGGCGCCCTGTTCGGGCGTCAGGCCGTCGAAGACGTGCACGTCGACGCCGCCGGAGACCACTTTGCCCTCGGCGCGCAGCAGCACCGCGCGCGGCGGCCGCGCCGACAGCTCGGCGATGTCCTCGACCAGCGCGTCCAGCATCGACCGGTCGAAGAGGTTGAGCGGCGGATGGGCGAGCGTGAGGGTCGCCACCTCCGCTCCGCCGTCGGTGACGTCTCGTTCCAGACGGGTGGCCTTCGTTTCACTCATCCGGTCAGCGTACGAGGTCGATCTGGAAGACTGTCGATGTGACCAAGTCGGCCAGCAAAACCGGTTCCTACGTCGAGCCCGGCGAGTTCAAACGCGACACGAACTACATCACCACCCGGATCACGGCCGACGGCCGCGACGGTTACCCGGTCGAGCCGGGGCGCTACCGGCTCGTCGCGGCGCGAGCCTGCCCGTGGGCCAATCGAACGCTGATCGTGCGCCGCCTGCTCGGACTGGAGCCGGTGCTCTCGCTCGGCTTGTGCGGACCCACGCACGACAAGCTGAGCTGGACCTTCGATCTGGACCCCGGTGGTGTCGATCCGGTGCTCGGCATCCCGCGGCTGCGCGACGCCTACCTGGCCAGGTTCCCGGACTACCCGCGTGGCATCACGGTGCCCGCCATCGTGGACGTGCCGACCGGCCAGGTGGTCACCAACGACTACGCGCAGATCACCCTCGACTTCTCCACCGAGTGGACCGCGCACCACCGGCCCGGCGCGCCGCAGCTGTACCCGGAGCCGCTGCGCGCGGAGATCGACGAGGTGAACCTCGCCGTTTTCCGCGACGTCAACAACGGCGTCTACCGCTGCGGGTTCGCCGGTACGCAGGACGCCTACGACGCCGCCTACGACCGGCTCTTCGCGCGGCTGGACTGGCTCTCCGAACGCCTTGCCGCACAACGGTATCTGGTCGGCGACACGATCACCGAGGCCGACGTCCGGCTGTTCACCACGCTGGCCCGCTTCGACGCGGTCTACCACGGGCACTTCAAGTGCAACCGGACCAAGCTCGCCGAGATGCCGGTGCTGTGGGCGTACACGCGCGACCTGTTCCAGACCCCGGGCTTCGGCGACACGATCGACTTCGGGCAGATCAAGCGGCATTACTACGTGGTGCACCGGGACATCAACCCGACCGGGATCATCCCCAAGGGCCCCGACCTGGCGAACTGGCTGACCCCGCACGGCCGAGAGGCTCTCGGCGGCAGGCCGTTCGGCGACGGAACCCCACCTCCCCCGCCGGCATCGGGCGAACGCGTGCCCGCGATCCACACTTCCGCGTAAGGACGCACCCGCCCGGGTCGAAAGCGAGGCAGCCGCCGGTGGAACCGATGCGGCTGGGTACTTCGTTGTCATGACGAGCTGACGGCAACCGGTGCCATACAGTTCTACCCAGCAGACCGGAAGAGGAGGATGCCGCCGATGCTCAAAGGCGCGTTCGAGAAGACGGTGGTCGAACTGCTCGACACCGGGTCCCGCCTGCAGGCCCCCGCGGTCGCCAAGTACGTGGACCGCATTCGCCGCTCCCACCCTGGTGAGAGCCCAGCACAGATCGTCGACCGACTGGAGAAGCAGTACCTGCTCGCGGTGACCGGCAGCGGCAGCGCGGTCGGCGCGACCGCAGCCTTCCCCGGCGTCGGCACCGTCGCGGCCATCGCCGCGGTGAGCGCGGAGACCACCTTCTTCATGGAGGCGTCGGCGGTGTTCACCCTCGCGGTGGCCTCGGTGCACGGCATCACGCCGGAAGACCAGGAGCAACGCAGGGCGCTCGTGCTGGCGGTCGTGCTGGGTGAGAGCGGCATGCAGATCGTGCAGAAGAGCGTCGGCACCTCCGCGAAGAACTGGGGCTCGGCCTTCGCCAACCGCATCCCCGGATTGTCGAGCATGAACGATTCGCTGCTGAAGCGGTTCATCATCCGGTTCATCACCAAGCGCGCGGCGCTGATGGCGGGCAAGGTACTGCCCGCAGGCATCGGCGCGGTGATCGGCGGCGCGGGCAACCGCGCCCTCGGCAAGGCCACGATCACCAACGCGCGCAAGGCATTCGGGCCGCCGCCCACCACCTGGCCGGTCGACCGCCATTTGGTCATCGAGGCCGATCCGCTCACCGCGATCGACCCGGCGAAGCCGCGACCTCCGGCCACTCCGCGATGAGCGGGACGCGGCCGATCGCGTTCGCGGTCCGGGGACTGACCAAGCAGTACGAGCTGGCGACCGCCGTGACGGACGTCAGCTTCACCGTGCCCTCCGGCACCATCGCCGCACTGGTGGGCCCGCGCGGCGCGGGCAAGACCACTATCTTGCGGGTGCTGCTCGGCCTGCTCGCTCCCACCTCGGGAACGGCGTCCGTCGGCGGGCCCGGTTCCCGGGGAAACACCGCGGGCTCCGCGAACGTGCTCGGCGGCGTCCTCGCGCCGCGCGGACTGCATCCGGCCCGCACCGCGCGCGAACACCTGTGGGTCTACGCGGCCGCGGCGAACGTCGTCGACAGCCGGGTGACCGAAGTGCTCGAGCTGGTCGGACTGGACGAACACGCCAGGACGAAGATCGGCGCCCTGTCGATCGGGCAGCAGACCAGGCTGGCCCTGGCCACCGCGCTGCTCGGTGACCCCCCGCTGCTGGTGCTGGACGAGCCGATGGACGGACTCGACCCCGCCGAACGCGGCTGGCTGCACGACTTCCTGCGCAAGCACGCCCGGCGCGGCGGCAGTGTACTGCTGACCAGCGAGAGTCTCGGCGCGGTGTTGCCCGCCGCGGACCAACTGGTCGTGCTGAGCGAGGGCACGGTGGTGTACCAGGGCACTCCGGCGCGCTTGCGGCGCGGGCATCCGGACCGGCTGGTCGTCGCCGCGTCCACCCCCATCGCGCTGGCCACCACGCTTGCGGCACAAGGATTCACGGACGCGGTGATCCGGCCGGACGGCCGCCTCGCCGTCGCCGAGGCGAGCGAAGCGCAGATCAGGACGGCGGCCACCGCGGCGCAGGTGCGGATCGATAGCATCGTGCCCGACCCGATCCACCCCGACCGCGTGCTCGCGTCGCTGACCAGACCCACCGCCACGCCCGCGCCGCACTACCCGGGCCTCTCCGCGCCCGCCCAGCCACCCTCGCCGACGCCCTACGGGATCCCACGATGATCGCCATCCTGCCCACGGACCTGGTGCCGAACGTCAACTCCGAGGTGCGCAAGGTCGTCACCATGCCGCGCGGCCGGACGCTCGCCGCAGCGCCGATCGTCGTGGCGCTGCTGGCGAGCGTCGCGTCGGCGAGCCTGGCCGGGCCGCCGGATCCGCGCGGCCAGCCCGCCACCGGCGCCGCGACGATCGGGCTCTACTTCGGCCTCGCCTTCGTCGTGCTGGCGGCGGCGGTCTTCGGCGCGCTGGCGACCGGCGCGGAGTACCAGTACCGCAGCATGGCCGTGACCACGCTGTTCAGCCCTGACCGCGACCGGCTCGCCGCCGCGAAGTTCCTGGTCATCGGAGGCTGCGCGCTGGCCGCGGCGCTGGCGGTGGAACTGGTGTCGGCCGGCGCGCTGTTCGGCGTGGGGCGCGGCAAGGTCCCGGTCACCGGGGAGTTCTTCGCGGTGCTCGGCGGCGGGCTGCTCGCCGCGGTCTGCTGGTCGTTGATCGGCGCGAGCGCGGGCATCCTGCTGCGGTCCTCGACCAAGGCGGCGGCGCTGCTGCTCGGTTGGAGTGTCGTCGCCGAGCCTTTGATCTGGCTGACCGCGCGCGGTCTCGGCATTCCGGGCGTGGTCACCCTGCTGCCCGTCTCCGCCACCGTCGGCACCGTGGCGGTCGGTTCCTATCCCGACAGCGACTTTCTCGCCCCTACTCCGGCCGCCGTGGTGGTCCTGCTGCTGTGGACCATCGGCCTGGGCGCCGCGAGCTGGTGGAATCTGCGCACCCGCGATCTGTGATCCGAGGACCCGCCGGGAACAACGACTTGTCGGCCGGTGTCGGTACCGTCGATGACGAACGCGGTACGACGAAGGGGACGGGCGAACGACGTGGACGGGGGATGCAGTCCGGGCTGGATACGGAGGCTGTGGGCCGAATGCCTACCGCACCGCGCGGTGCTGGGCGGCCTCGCCGCCGCGGTACTCGGCGGGGCGATCGTCGAGACAGCGGGTCCGCTGCTGACCAAGCGGGCCGTCGACGCGGCCGGGATCGGTGACACGGCGGCGATCAGCGTGGTCGCCGGGCTGATCCTGGTAGTGGCCGTGAGCCGGTCCGGGGCCGGATTCGGACGGCGCTGGCTGGCCGGGCGGCTGTCGCTGGACGTGCAGCACACCCTGCGGGTGCAGCTGCTCGGCGCACTGCAGCGGCTCGACGGCGTCGGTCAGGACACCCTGCGCACCGGCCAAGTGGTGTCGCGATCGATCACCGATCTACAGCTCGTCCAAGGACTGCTGGCCATGGTGCCGCTGTCGGGCATGGCGCTGCTGGAATTCGGGCTCGCCGCCGCGGTCATGCTCTGGCTCTCCCCGCCGCTGGCCGCCGTCGCGTTGCTCGTGGTGCCCGCGGTCGGCCTGGTGGTCTACCGCATGCGGCCGCGCCTGCACGCGGCGACCTGGTCCGCGCAGCAGCGTGCCGCCGATCTGGCCCAGCACGTCGAGGAGACGGTCACCGGGGTACGGGTGGTCAAAGGCTTCGGCCAGGAAGCGCGGATGGTCGACCTGCTGGAGCGGCACGGTCGCAAGCTGTTCGCGGAGCGGATGCGCGCCGCACGGATCGACGCGCGCTTCGCGCCGACCGTCGCGGCGATCCCGCAGCTCGGGATGGTCGCGGTCATCGCGCTCGGCGGACTGCTCGCGCTGCACGGCAGCATCGGCATCGGCACCTTCGTCGCGTTCGCCGCCTACGTCGCCGTCATGACCGGCACCGCGCGCATTCTCTCCTCGGTGATCGTCATGGCGCAGCTCACCAGGGCGGCGGCCGAGCGGGTCTTCCAAGTGATCGACACCGCCCCGGTCATCGCCGATCCCGAACGCCCGGTCGAGCTGCCGGACGGCCCACTCGGCATCGAGCTCGATGCGCTGAGTTTCGGCTTCGATCCCGAGCGGCCGGTGCTGCGCGAACTGGATCTGCGCGTGCGGCCCGGCGAGACGGTGGCGGTCATCGGTCCGGCGGGCTCGGGCAAGTCGACACTCGCTCTGCTGCTTCCGCGCTTCTACGCGCCGGACGCGGGCCGTATCCGGCTGTTCACCGACCCCACCGCGCCGCACGCGGGCGCGGTCGACGCGATCAAAGCCCCGACTTCGCGAGCCGGGACCCGAATCGGCGAGGCCGTCGACATCGCCGACGTGCGCGCCGCCGACCTGCGCGCCGCCATCGGCGTCGTCTTCGACGATCCGTTCCTGTTCTCCGACACCATCGCGGCCAATATCGCGCTCGGGCGACCGGACGCCACCGACGAGGAGATCAGGCAGGCGGCCGTCCAGGCCGCGGCGGACGAATTCATCGCCGAGCTACCCGACGGCTACGACACGGTGGTCGGCGAGCGCGGCCTCACCCTCTCCGGCGGCCAGCGTCAGCGGATCGCGCTGGCCAGGACGCTGCTGGCCCGTCCACGCATCCTGGTGCTCGACGACGCCACTTCCGCGGTGGACGCGGTGACCGAGGCGGCGATCTTCGACGCGCTGCCCGATCAGGGCGGACGGACCACACTCATCCTCGCGCACCGGGAGTCGACGCTCGCCCACGCCGATCGCGTGATCCGGCTGCCCGCGCCCGCCGGGCACCCCGCTCCCGAGCCGGACGCGAGTTCGGCCACGGGCAGGCGAGTCGGCGACGGATCCGCCGGCCGTCGCTTCGGTGCGGCGGCGGCCGACATCAGCGAGACGCCCGAGCTGCGCCGGACCATCGAGCGGCTGCCACCTGCCACCGAGCAGCCGGACGCGGACAGCGAACGCATTCGCGAGCCGGATCCCGGTTTCCGGCTCACCCGCCTGCTGCGTCCCGTCCGCGGGCTGGTGCTGACCGTGATGGCGCTGCTGGCCGTGGACGCGGCGATCGCCATCGCGTTCCCGCCGCTGGTGCGCTACGCGATCGACGGCGGCGTGCTCGGCGACGACGCCGGAGCACTCGTCCGAGCGACACTGCTCGGCGCGGTACTGGCCGCGGCGGGGTTGGCGGTCGGCGCGGCCACCACGCTGCTCACCGCGCGCACCGGGGAACGCGTGCTGTTCGCCCTGCGGGTGCGCAGCTTCGCACACCTGCAACGACTCGGCCTGGACTACTACGAGCGCGAACTGTCCGGGCGGATCATGACGCGGATGACCACCGACGTCGACGCGCTGTCGACCTTCCTGCAGACCGGCGTGGCCACCAGTCTGGTCGGGCTGCTGACGCTGGTCGGCATCACGGTCGCGCTGCTGGTCATCGACGTATCGCTGGCTCTGGTCGTGCTGGCGACGGTGCCCGCCCTCGCGATAGCGACGGTGCTGTTCCGGCGGGTGTCCTCCGCCGCCTACACCGTGTCGCGCGAGCACGTGTCGGCGGTCAACGCCGACTTCCAGGAGAACGTCACGGGCTTGCGCGCGGTGCAGGCGAACCGGCACGAGCCGCGCGCCGCCCGCCGCTTCGCCGAGTACTCGCAGCGCTACCGCAACAGCCGGTTGCGGGCGCAGCGGGCGATCGCGCTGTACTTCGCGTTCGTCGTCGGATGGGCGGACGTGGCGCTGGCTGCGGTGGTGTTCTTCGGTGCGCGCGAGGTCGCCACCGGTGCGACCAGCGCCGGCACGCTGGTCGCGTTCGTGCTGTATCTGGAGCTGCTGTTCGTGCCGATCCTGCAGCTGTCCCAGGTGTTCGACAATTACCAGCAGGCCAGGGTCGGGCTGCGCCGGATCGGTGACCTGCTGCGCACCCCCTCCTCGATCGCCGCCGACCCGGCCGACCCGGTGACCATCGGATCCGCGCTGCGGGGTGACGTGGCGTTCGACGACGTCCGTTTCCACTACCCGGGAAGTCGTGTTCCCGCGCTGGACGGTGTGTCGCTGCGCATTCCGGCGGGTTCCAGCCTTGCTCTCGTCGGCCCGACCGGCGCGGGCAAGTCGACCGTCGTCAAGTTGCTCGCGCGGCTGTACGACCTGCGCCCGGATTCCGGCGAGCGCACGCGAGTGCCCGCCGCAGCAGCCGAAGGACACGCTCCCGACGCGATCAGGGTGGACGGCGTCGACGTGCGCGACTATCGCCTCGCCGACTACCGCTCGCGGCTGGGCATCGTCCCCCAAGAAGCTCACCTGTTCACCGGCGACGTGGCGAGCAACATTGCATTCGGGAAACCATTCGCGACCCCCGACGAGATCGCCGCGGCGGCTGCGGCGGTGGGCGCGACGGAGATGATCGCCGGCCTCCCGCTCGGCATGAAACAACCCGTCGGCGAGCGCGGCCGGGGCCTGTCGGCCGGGCAGCGGCAGCTGATCGCGCTGGCCCGTGCCGAACTGGTCGCTCCGGACTTGCTGCTGCTCGACGAGGCCACCGCGACGCTCGACCCGGACGCCGAGGCATCGGTGCTGGCAGCGAGCAGATCGCTGAGCCGGGACCGCACCACGGTGATCGTCGCGCACCGGCTCGGCACCGCCGCGCGCGCCGACCGGATCGCGGTCGTCGACCACGGGCGGATCGTGGAATTCGGCGAGCATACGGAGCTGCTCGCCGCAGGTGGGCCATATGCCCGGCTCTGGGCAGCGGCACAGGCGTCGGAGGGAATATTCTCGGGTGACGCCGGGTCATCACCAATAGGGTCGGGGGTGTCGGGTGGTCAGTGAATCGGCCGATTTGCTGCTGGGCCTATCCTCAGATAGGGCGCATCGGCGCGCAATCCGCTGATCCCCGTGCCGGGCACGTCACAAACGTCGCAGCGCGAAGAACGAAATGAGGCGAACACCTGCTGTGAGCAGCTCAACATCCCAGTTCGGACAGAACCAGTGGCTAGTCGACGAGATGTATCAGAAGTTCAAACAAGATCCATCATCGGTCGACGAGAGCTGGCACGAGTTCCTGGCCGACTACACGCCTGACGCGAGTGGCGACACCGGCAACAGCCAGCCCGCCCCCGCGACCGCGCAAGCTGCCGCTCCCGCACCGGCTCCGGCGGCCACCAAGCCCGCCACCGCCACGCGCAACGACGCCAAGCCTGCCGCCGCCCCCGCGGCCCCGAAAGCACCCGCCCCGGCCGCCGCCAAGCCCGCACCGGCTGCCGCCAAGCCCGCACCGGCCGCTGCCAAGCCCGCCGCTGTGACGACACGCACACCGCAGACCACCCCGGCGCCGACTTCGAACGCCGCGCCGACCTCCGGCCCGAAGCAGGCCGACACCGCCGCCGACGAGTCCAAGGTGCTGCGCGGCGCCGCCGCCGCGGTGGCGAAGAACATGTCCGCCTCGCTGAGCATCCCCACCGCGACGAGCGTGCGCGCCATCCCGGCCAAGTTGATGATCGACAACCGCTTGGTCATCAACAACCACCTCGCCCGCACCAGGGGCGGGAAGATCTCCTTCACCCACCTGCTCGGTTACGCCATCGTGCAGGCGGTCAAAGCGTTCCCGAACATGAACCGGCACTACGCCGAGATCGACGGCAAGCCGAACGCGGTCACCCCCGCGCACACCAACCTCGGCCTCGCCATCGACCTGCCCGGCAAGGACGGCAGCCGATCGCTGGTCGTCGCGGCCATCAAAGGCTGCGAGGCGATGACCTTCGGGCAGTTCCACACCGCCTACGAGGACATCGTCCGCCGCGCCCGCGACGGCAAGCTCACCGCGGAGGATTTCTCCGGCGTCACCATCTCGCTGACCAACCCGGGCACCATCGGCACCGTGCACTCGGTGCCCCGCCTGATGAACGGCCAGGGCGCGATCATCGGCGCGGGCGCGATGGAGTACCCCGCCGAGTTCCAGGGCATGAGCGACGAGCGCATCGCCGATCTGGGCGTCGGCAAGCTGATGACGCTCACCTCCACCTACGACCACCGCATCATCCAGGGCGCGGAGTCCGGTGATTTCCTGCGCACCATCCACCAACTGCTGATCGCCGACGAGTTCTACGACGAGATCTTCCACGGTCTCGGTGTGCCGTACGAGCCGATCCGCTGGCGCAAGGACATCCGCGAGCGCGCTGTCGACAAGAGCGCCCGCGTGCTGGAGATGATCGCCGCCTACCGCAACCGCGGCCACCTGATGGCCGACACCGATCCCCTGCGGCTGGTGAAGGACAAGTTCCGCAGCCACCCGGACCTGGACGTCACCCAGCACGGCCTGACCCTGTGGGACCTGGACCGCACGTTCAACGTGGCGGGCTTCCACGGCCAGGACCAGATGAAGCTGCGCGACGTGCTGTCCGTCCTGCGCGACGCCTACGTCCGCCACGTCGGCGTGGAGTACACCCACATCCTCGAGCCCGAGCAGTTGCAGTGGATCCAGGATCGGGTCGAGCAGAAGCACGCGAAACCGACGGTCGCGCAGCAGAAGTACATCCTGAACCGGCTGAACGCGGCCGAGGCGTTCGAGACCTTCCTGCAGACCAAGTACGTCGGGCAGAAGCGCTTCTCGCTGGAGGGCGCCGAGGCCGTCATCCCGATGATGGACGCGGTGATCGACCAGTGCGCCGAGCACAGCCTCGACGAGGTCATCATCGGCATGCCGCACCGCGGCAGGCTCAACGTGCTGGCCAACATCGTGGGCAAGCCCTACTCGAAGATCTTCACCGAGTTCGAGGGCAACATGAACCCGGCCGCCACCCACGGCTCCGGCGACGTGAAGTACCACCTCGGCGCGCAGGGCACCTACCTGCAGATGTTCGGCGACAACGAGATCGAGGTCTCGCTCACCGCGAACCCCTCGCACCTGGAGGCGGTCGACCCGGTCCTCGAGGGCCTGGCGCGCGCCAAGCAGGACCTGCTGGACAAGGGCGACGGCCCGGAGGGCTTCTCGGTCGTGCCGCTGATGCTGCACGGTGACGCCGCGTTCGCCGGTCAGGGCGTGGTCGCCGAGACGCTGAACCTGTCGGGTCTGCGCGGCTACCGGGTCGGCGGCACCATCCACATCGTGGTGAACAACCAGATCGGCTTCACCACCGCTCCGGAGAACAGCCGCTCCACCGAGTACTCCACCGACATCGCGAAGTTCATCGGCGCGCCGATCTTCCACGTCAACGGCGACGACCCGGAGGCGTGCGACTGGGTGGCCCGCCTTGCGGTCGACTTCCGGCAGAAGTTCCGCAAGGACGTCGTCATCGACATGATCTGCTACCGCCGTCGCGGCCACAACGAGGGCGACGACCCGTCGATGACCCAGCCGTACATGTACGACGTCATCGACACCAAGCGCTCGGTCCGCAAGGCGTACACCGAGAGCCTGATCGGCCGCGGCGACATCTCGCTGAAAGAGGCCGAGGACGCCCTGCGCGACTACCAGGGCCAGCTGGAGCGGGTGTTCAACGAGGTCCGCGAGCTGGAGAAGTATTCGCCGGAGCCGAGCGAGTCGGTCGAGGGCGACCAGCCGGTGCCCGCGTCCGTCGTGACGGCCGTGGACAAGTCGATCCTGCAGCGCATCGGCGACGCGTTCCTCAACGTGCCCGACGGCTTCAACGTGCACCCGCGCGTCAAGCCGGTGCTGGAGAAGCGCCGCGAGATGGCCTACGAGGGCAAGGTCGACTGGGCCTTCGCCGAGCTGCTCGCCTTCGGCACGCTGATCGACGAGGGTCGCGCGGTGCGCCTGACCGGTCAGGACTCCCGCCGCGGCACGTTCACCCAGCGCCACGCGGTGATCATCGACCGCAAGACCGCCGAGGAGTACACCCCGCTGCACAACATCGGCAGCGAGAACCCGGGCTGGTTCGCCGTGCACGACTCGGCGCTGAGCGAATACGCCGCCGTCGGTTTCGAATACGGCTACTCGCTGGGCAACCCCAACGCGCTGGTGTTGTGGGAAGCGCAGTTCGGTGACTTCGTCAACGGCGCGCAGTCGATCATCGACGAGTTCATCTCCTCCGGTGAGGCCAAGTGGGGCCAGCTCTCCGACGTCGTGCTGCTGCTGCCGCACGGCCACGAGGGCCAGGGCCCGGACCACACCTCCGGCCGCATCGAACGCTTCCTGCAACTGTGCGCGGAAGGCTCGATGACCGTCGCGGTGCCGTCCACCCCGGCCAACTACTTCCACCTGCTGCGCCGCCACGCACTCGACGGCATCCGCCGCCCGCTGATCGTCTTCACCCCGAAGTCGATGCTGCGCAACAAGGCCGTGGTCTCCGACCTCAAGGACTTCACCGAGAGCAAGTTCCGCTCGGTCTTCGACGAACCGGGCTACGAGCAGGGCATCGGCGACCGCAGCAAGGTCAAGCGCGTCCTGATGACCAGCGGCAAGCTCTACTACGAACTCGCCGCCGAAAAGGCCAAGCAGAAGCGCGAAGACGTCGCCATCGTCCGGATCGAGCAGCTCTACCCGCTGCCCGTCCGCCGCCTCAACGAGGCCCTCGAGGGCTACCCCAACGCCACCGACCTGGCCTGGGTCCAGGAAGAACCGGCCAACCAGGGCGCCTGGCCCTTCTTCGGCCTCAACCTCCCCGAAACCCTCCCACCCCGCTTCGCCAACACCCGACTGCGCCGCATCTCCCGCCGCGCGATGTCGGCCCCGTCCTCGGGGTCGAGCAAGGTGCACGCGGTGGAGCAGGCGGAGATCATCGCGGAGGCGTTCGAGCCGACTAGTTAGTCGCCTGCAATGCCGCCGGGCCGGATCGCTCAATCCTTCGAGCGACCCGGCCCGGTTTCGTATCTGAGGGTGATGACGGTTGCGGACCCCGAACGAGATCTCTGCACCAGGACTGCGATACAGCGTCGTTGGTTCTCTAGATCGTGCTCACGGCTCGAACAACCTCACACCTTGATGATCTCGATCTCCGAGTCACATAGCAACGCCATCTCTTCGGGGTCCGACGTCACCACCGTCGCCAGCCCCTGAACAGAGCGGGCCGACACAGCAAGGACGGCATCGATCGCGTACTTGTGTCCGCCAAGGCCGTGCTCGCGCAATAGTGCAGCGGCCCGGCCGGCCAACTCTCGAGTCACGGCATGCACATCGATCTGCGACAGCGTCCACGCGATCCGGGCGGCACGCACTTTGCTGTAGTCGGCTTCCACAGTCATTATAGCCGTGGTCGCCACTCGAACGCCGTCTTCTTTGGCGGCCCGCACCCAGGCAGGCATGCGGCGGTCCTTCCGATACGGCATGGACAGCCCCGCTCTATCGAGGAACAGTACGTCCGGCATCAGGCGGTCGATCCGCGCGAACCCCGACGGCGCCGCTCGAAGCCCAACTCCGCCCGGGCTTCATCGATTTCCGCCCGCGTCAGCGGCTCGTTGTCCTTCTCGAAATCGGCCACCAACTCCCCCAACTTGTCCATCGCCACACGCTGCCCCAACGCCTCGGCGACATAGGCGGAGAAGCCGCCCGGGCCGACATGGGCTCGAGCCTGCTCAGCGAGCTCCTCCGGGAGGCTGATCGAGTACTTCTTACTACCACCCATGCCCTAAGTGCTACCAAGGGTAGGAACAGTGCGGCCAGAGCACCCTTCACCGCGGCCGTCACGCTGATGACTAAGCGCAACTCATGTCCTCCCTTCACCAGTTACCGAACCGCTCAACCCATCGGCATCAAATGCCTGAGCGATACCCCTGCCTCCGTCGTCGACGGATTCGCTGCTGTCCTGAAATGCGGACGGCTGCGGCACGGCTTCGGCGCTTTTCGTCGCGGAATCCCTCGGCACCCCTGGCCGCGGGTGTTCGGGGTACACCGCTTGCACCAGTTGCGGACAGTGGTAACGGGTGTAGATGCAGAAGTGCTTACGCATGATGTCGAGAACCAATCGGGCCGCGGCGGTGGTGACGTGTGGGTCATCGACAAGGCGCCGGAGACTGTCCAGAGTCGAGCACTGCACCGAGATGTCGTCACTGCCCGCGTCGGCATACTCGCCATACGACAACCGCACCCGAGGATGCCGACGCAGAAATTTGCGTTCGGCCTCGACGGTGGGAACCAGCAGGCTGCGGCGGACATTGAGAAAGCCCGACAGATCATCGGAGACAACGAATACCTCCATCGCACCGACACTCACACAGAAACGGCGCTGGCCGCTGTAGGTGCCTGTGCTGACCGACCAATACTGGAACTCAGTCGCGCGCGGCACGGGAACCGACGAGTCCAAAAAGGTGCGAAGCAGCGCGGTGACCTCATCAGCCCCCGGCCTCGCTTGGTACCGACGCGCGTTTGCCGCGTATCGGACCTCCTGCGCCGGCATCGGCTTCAGCGGCGTCGCATCGGCGGCGTTGTAGACCAGCGGGTCGGCCAGCCATCGATCCTGCTCACCGACGGGCAGCAATTCCTCGAGGGCGTCGCGCCCAGCGGTGGCTCTCGCATTGATCACATTCCGCAGCGGTACGCCGAGCGCCTCCAACTCATGGGTGAAGGTCCGCTCACGCCGCTTGAGTTTCTGTTTCGACGCTATCTCCGGCCGAAACCGCACCGTGGCGATCTCCTCGCCCCACTTCGCGCGGTGCCCGGCCATCCGGCCCCGGAGGTTCACAGATTCGCCGACATAGAAGCTGTCATCGTGGAATCGAAGTAGGTACCAACCGCTCAGCACAGGCTGACCAGGCGGCAGCGCCACTGTTCGCGCCTCCGCGAAAAGAACTGCTGCATCGAAATTTCGGGAATCGGCCCAGCTCTCGGCAACCGATCTAGGCAGTGGATTCACGGAACGAGCATAGGAGTCGAAATCGAACTTTGCTGCGGGCCAAAATCTCTCCGTCGATCAGCTCGATGTTCTGCCATCCCGTCTTGCTGACGACCGCGCTCTTCTCCCGGATCAGCGCCGAGCGTGCGGCTGTGGCCATATCTTTCCAGCCGGGTGCGACTGGGCTGGCAGCGGTCACGGGCGCCTCAAAGGTCCGAACGACACGCTCACGCAGCAGGTGAAGCTCATGACGAAACACCGCGCTGGTCTTGGCCGACTTGTCCGCGACCGCGTCGTGGGCCCGATCCGCGGTCCCGCTGGCCGCCATCGTTTCCGGACGCCCCGGGTCGTACCAGTGCTCCGTCGTTTTGTCGAACTCCGCGATGCGGTGCTCATGACAGAGCATGAACAGATCCGTTGGTTCCAGCCGCCGGAACCCCCGGACGTCGAGCTGAGCGAGCAGCTCCTCGGTCGAGATACGGCGATTCGCGACCAATTCGCGAATAGTATTCACCAGCATTTCTTTCCGGTGTTGCCTCACTATTCCCCTTGGTGACGCAGGTCTGGAGCAAGACATGGTCACACACATCCCGGTAGCCCGCACACAGAATGGAGCATGATGCCGCGCAAGCGCTACGGCCATGACCTGTTGATCGGCAAGCCCAACAACGAGTTCGACGGTAGAGGGTTCACCGCAGGCTTCGGAATCTCGACCGGCTGCTCGCCTGAAGAAGCGACTTCACACCCCACCTCTGGCAGCCTGGTCACGCCGCTATGTACGCTGTACGCTCCGGGACCGTTGATGTGGGGGTGGCTGGAGTGCAGATCGACCCCGTGACGCTGACAGACGCAGCGCGCGTGTTGGAGTTCATTGCCGACGACGTCAAAGATCCAGTGAAGACGCCACGTCTGGATGCCGCTGACTGCATCAAGTCTCTGCGTGATTCGCCGATCGCCACCGCGCTCGGCGACGCCGATGGCGCGAGCGAGCAGGCCAAGATCGTGATGGAGAAACGGTACCGATGGATGGCCCATCTGCTGTATCTCACGGCGACAACGTTCCACGGCGTGGACGTCGATCTGGCCAACCAGTTGAACGCCATGGGCGAGTTGAACTGAATCGAGAACCTACCGATGTGGATTCCGAAGCTCGCCGACCTCATCAGTATCTCTGCTGGTACGGAGTCTCGATCGTTGGACGTATCGGCCCTGAAGGCGCTCGGCGAACGTGCAGAGAATGTCGAGAAGGGGCTCAACGCCACGGCCGACGCGATGCGCAGGCAGATCCAGGCACTGGAGTGGTCGGGCGCCGCGAGCCGCGCCGCGACAGATCGCGCCGATCAGGAGTACCAGGACGTTCGCAGGATCGCCGATGCGCACGGTCGGCTCGGTGAACTGGCGACCGGCGCTTACAACGACATGTCCTACGCCGTCTCATTTTTGACGTCCACAGCGCTGCTGCTCATGTCCGAGGGCTTTACGGTTGACCAGGACTGGACGGTTCATGCGCCCGACGGCGGTGACAAGGATCGGGCCACCAATGACACCGTCAGTCTGCAGGCTCAAGCCAAGCACATCGGTTCCTCCATGGATACGTGGGCACCTCAGATCACTCAGGTCATCAAAGATATTCGACTGCTGGCGCCGCCGTCGGCAGCGGACCGCTTCGCGACCGATCCAGCCGAAGTAGCCGAGATCAAGGGCAGACCCGCCGGGGCAGGACCGGCGACGCTCCATGAGCGTCTGCTGGCCAAATACAATGTCACACCCGATCCAGACGGAATGGTCATGTTCCCTACCGATCCGGACAGCGCGTTCGGCAAAACTTTGGCCGCCGCCGGGTTCGAGCCCAGACGAGTTACCGCCAGTGAGGCGCGGATGCTGTCAGAACTGGACTTGCATGGGGTCTTGGCGTTCGCCATGATCGAGCAGGCCGCCTCGGAGGAGGGAACGACGATCTTCGAGGACAAGCCGCGTGCGGGCGGTGTGGGCGACGGTCACGCCGACGCATTTCGGCACGCCTACTGGAACACTCTGCTGTCCAAAGAATTCGGCCAGGACTGGGCAAACGCGTACACGACTGCGCACGAGCGCATCGACGGTCCGACTTCACACGCGAGCGCGGAGGCGATGGACCTGCACAACAACGAGGTGGGCCGTCGAATCCAAGCCGAGCATCCGAATGCGTCGCCCACCGAACTGAAGGAGCTTGTGAAGAAGGCGGTAGAAAACGGTCAATTGGTTGTCGTCGGACCCGACGGCCAACTGAAGTACAGCAACCAGGTGCCATTCGGCGACACGGGGATTACCGACAGAGAGCCCCCGGCGCGAGGTGGTCACGACCCGGAGGTGACGCGCGGTGAGCCCAAGAACGGAACCTACTACTAAGGGAAAGTGGCTTCGCAGGGCGCTGTGGGGCGTTCTTCTCGTCGCTGTGCCGGTGTTGGCGGTGGTCGGACTTCTGGCATATGTGGCTGGCGGCCCGTTCGAACCGCACTTGAGTGAGGACAAGGCGCTGTCCGCACAGTTGAACGACCTGTGGCGGAAGGGCGGCTCCGCGCCACTGCGCGACCTTGCCGGCGGAAGCTGGGACCGCGTCTACGTGTACCAGCAGGAATACCTCGGCCGGAAACAGGTGGAGCGAGAAGTCGGTGCACCAGTGGAGATGGAGGACACCTTCTCCAAAAGTGGCGCGTCAGTGCTGGTCTTCGTGCGAGGGAACGGTGTTCAGCATGCGAGTTGGGTTGATGTGCCCTTGATTTCAGGGCTTTACACCGCAGACGTCGAGATTCGGGCGCCCGGCTACCCGCGCTATCTCGAATTCGTGGAGCCTCGGCCGACAGGTCCACACCTGATCGAGGACACCGATCTGGAGGCGAAGAAGGACGAACTCTTCCGCACGCACGGCTCAGCTTTGCTCCGCGATCTCACCGGCGGCGATTGGGACCGGGTCTACGTCGTGACCGCCGACACACGTGCGAAAGTCGAGGCGTTCGTCGGCGCTCAGGTCGAGATGGAACCCATCTTCACCGAGCGTGGCAGCATTCTCGTGTTCACAAAAGACGGTGCGGTTCAACGAGCCGCGTACATCCGCGGGTATCTTCCTCCCGACGGTGTCTACAGCCCTGCCGTACGTCTCGACGCAAACGTTGCCCCTTTGGAGGTACGACTCGTCGACCCCGCTCCGACCTCGACAACAACCGTGCCGCGGTAACTCGGCCGCAGCGGATTCCGGCAGCCGCCACTCACCCGGCTCGACGAGATCGGCTGCCGCCACGGATACCGCCATCGGACTCGTCGCGCTCTCGCGCTGACAATCGCGCCCAGCTGGGGACGGCCACCGGCAGCCCGCTCGAACGACTCGGCTGGACACAATTCCAGGCGGGCCGATGCTCCCCGGCTGGGAGAACACCGGCTGGACCCGTCGACTTATCTGGCAGCAGAGGAATGTCGTCTCAATGGGCCGCCGCTAGTACCAGATCCCGATAGGGGAGCTTGGTGATCGGATTATCGGCGATGCCGAGTTCTCCTTCGACCTGACCAAGGTGAATGGTTGCCACGTCCGTGTCGGCCGCCGTGATTTCCGTTTTGCAGAACTGCCCGTCCGTCGCCTTCGCCGTGGTGCCAATTGTCCTGCGGAATGTGTGCACCGAAGGGATCATCCTGTAGGTCGTCGATGCGATGAATTGCAAGTAACGTGGCGGTACTTCTCTAGGGTCTTCAGCGGCCGCAAAACCGGCCCGCCGGTATTCATTGCCTCGAACCGGCCGTACCCGCTGATCCTGTCGAAATCCGAGCGGAGACCTGCGATCTCCGGTATGAATCGAACCGGGTTCGGCGAACTGTAGTGGGAGGGAATACACGATCATGTCCGAAGACGCGCACCGCGTGCGAGAACAACAGGCCTGGTTGATCCGCGCTGGGCGAAGCGGGGAACGCGAGGCCCGCGCGCTACAGGACGGCCTCGCCATCCTAGGCTGGGACGAGGTGGGTGACCTCAGCCGGTACCGAACCTGGGATGAGCTCAAATCGGCTCTGCGTCAGGCATACCCGGACGCCGGTCGAGCGTTGATCGGTAATTGGGCCGGACAGCTGTGGAAATTCGAGACCGAGATCCAGTACGGCGATCTCGTGGTGATGCCTCTCAAGACCCATGCCGGATACTTGGCGGTCGGCAGAGTCAGCGGTTCGTATGAATTCCGTCAGGACGAGCCGAAGGAATTCCGGCAGGTGCGAAAAGTCGACTGGCTCCGCACCGATATACCGTGGGACGCGGTCCGGCCCGATCTGCGGGCCAGCCTCGGCTCTCTTCTCACGGTTTGCGGCCTAACCCGCCACAACGCCGCCACACGCATCGAGCATTTGGCGGCTCATGGTACCGATCCCGGCTTCGACGGGGACGAGGAGGCCACCAGCTCGGCCGAGCTGTTGGACGACGCCGCGTCCAGAGACCCATCGAATCCGCGTGAGCTGACCATTCGAAGCCTGCTCGAACACTGGGGTGTCGAACGACGCACTGCCGCGGTGATCTCCATGATCAAGTCGGATCTCGCGAGCAACGGACTGACCACGCGGCCCGCCTTCACCGAAGGCGCGTTGAGTGACATCGTCGCGCTTGTGCCGCTCGGAACAGAACCCGGGGGCGTCACGGTCACCGGCGCGGCCGAGGACATCGAGAACGTGACCGAGCCCGAGCCGATGTCTCGTCGGCTCGGCAGCCTCCCCGCTCGGCTTGTGTACGTGCCGTCCTCGGTCGATCTGACCTACGTCAAAACTTTGATGCTGCAACACCAGTTCTCCCAGGTCGCTGTCATCGATGAGGACGGCACCTATCACGGTGCGGTGACCTGGGAGTCGATCGGGCAGGCACACATCGCCAGCGATGACCCGACCTTGGCGAACGCGACCGTATCGGCCCTCGTTGTCGATCACGATGCCCTTCTGCTCGATCAGATCGATGCGATCTACGACAGAGGATTCATCTTCGTCCGGGATCAGGACCGCGTCAGAGTCACGGGTATCCTGACCGCCTCGGATCTCACTCGTCAGTTCGGCACGCTCGCACGTCCGTTCATCCTGATCGAAGAGGCTGAGAACCGGTTGCGTCGTGCTGCCGACGAACATTTCGACCTCGAGGACTTCAAGGGCTCGGTGGCCAACCATCAGAAGTCCCGGGTCAAGGACGCCTCGGATTTGACCTTCGGCAACTACGTCTTCCTCCTGCGAGACCCCGACCGCTGGCGCAAGCTCGGCTGGCGACTGGACCGAAGCCAGGTCGTCGATCTGCTGGAAAGAGTCCGGAACGTTCGCAACGACTTGATGCACTTCGCGACCGACCCCTTGTCGGAAGAACAATTCGCCGCGGTCACCGGGCTCTTGCAACTGCTTCGTACAGCCGAGCCGAACCCGTAGCAGTCGGCATCGGAGCGTCGACGACTACCTCCCGA
Source organism: Nocardia sp. NPDC003999 (assembly GCF_053604885.1). Classification (NCBI taxonomy): domain Bacteria; kingdom Bacillati; phylum Actinomycetota; class Actinomycetes; order Mycobacteriales; family Nocardiaceae; genus Nocardia; species Nocardia sp. NPDC003999. The sequence goes on along the minus strand of NZ_JBSGIB010000014.1, from coordinate 44,615 downwards.
AGGACGACGACGGTGTATGAGGAAAGGGTGTCGCTGAACCAGCACGTAGCACACGTGCCTTTCCTCTCCCGCGACTGTGGAGTCGGCACGTCGCCCTGGTTCGGCATGCCGACCGAGCGTCATCGAGCGGGCATGAGCGCGGAGATCATGGCCATACCGGCCGTTGTGCCGGGCACCCCGTATGCGCGAATTCACCGCCGCGCGCCGCGCGCAGGACCGGCTACAGCAGACGCGGAAACGTGCACGAATTCAGTCTCCACTGAACCAGAGATACCCATTCCTACGGATAGCGGCTTCGGCAGCATCGCGCAATACTGCGAGCATCTCCGCTTCTTTATCGTTGTTCGGCGACAGATGTACGAGTTCGTCCAAGAGCATGGCCAGTTGGGTCGTGTTGAACATTGTGTCAGCGTGCGCGTGGAGACCTCGAAGTAGAGAGCCCGCCGGAGCATTCTCTCGATACTTGACAAGCGTGTCCTCCACGTCCCCGTATACCAGTTCGACCCGTTCGTGGATTTGATTTTGAACAACTATGTCGATTCCCAATTCAACTCCCTGGATTTTACGGGATCGGATACATGGTGATGATGCCGCCGAATCGGTCGGTGATGATTTTGTATCGACTGGTGGCGTGACCACCCAACTGCTCCGACACGCTGCCGATGACTTTACCGGCGTCGACCTCGCGTTCGAAGTTGCCGTCGTGGTTGGGTCCACGTGCCGGTGAGTTCTCGGCCGCTTCGGCCAGCTCATCGAGTTCCTCGCCGGTAATCGTGTCGGGCCACGTCCCCTTCGACGGATTATAGTTGGGAGCGCCTTTGACATGCTTGCCGAGGATGTACTTTTCAACTTCATCGGTCATGCCCGGAGCCGGGTTGCCCGGAGCCAGCGGCAAGTTCTCGAATTTGTCCTCATCATCGATGTAAACCTTCATGGCGATGATGGCAGCAAGTTTGAGCGCGATATCGGTGAGGCTGGGGACTTTGTCGAACGCAGTGACGGTGAAGGCTGCGACGCCCGCCACCGCGGAGGCAGTGCCGATTATTTTGATGAGTTTGCTGGCGTCGTAGGTGCTTTTGAGCACTCTGGCGGTGTTACCCGCGATCGCTACGACGCCCACACCGGCGGCGACGTCGCTGAGTGCGGCGGTGATCCAGGAGGCGGCGACACCGATGACGACAGTGGTTCCGGCTGCTATCAAAGCGTTGGTGACCGCGTCCCTGAATTTGTCGCGGGTTTCGGAGGTGGCGGTGCTGTACTCCGCGACAGGTGTAGCGAGGTTGAGGGACGCGGAGGCAAGCTGGGTGGCGCCGCCGTTGAGGGTGGTGAGGTGACCGAGGATGGGGTCGAGGCCTTTTTTGTCCTGGATGTCGCTGAAAAGGTTGCTGATCTCGGTGATCCGGGATGCGGCATCGGTGATGGTCTTATGTTCGGCGAACGTCTTCCAGGTTGATGCGGCCTTCGCGAGCTTGTCCTTGTTGCCGTTGGGCAGCTTGCTTCCGAACTCCTCCTGGACTTTCCCGACCAGGGCGTCGTAGAAGCCGGGGACACTGCCACTTCCCTCGGTGACACCGTCGCCGTTATTGCCGACCGAAGTCGGGATGGTCACCTTGTACTCCGACATCGCCGTCACGGTGGGCCGGTCGGGCATCGGGTTGGAGTTGTTGGACAGTGCCCAGTTGTACCCGGCCGCGTAGAGCATGTTGCCGAAGTTGGTGAGGGCGTCGGCCAGGTTCGTGCAGGTCTGCATCGTTTCCCGGGCGACGCGGTCGTAGGTGATCCCCCATTGTTCGCAGCCCGCGGTGTTCCCGGCCATGCCAGCGCATTCACCCTTTACCGCGTCGTGGACCGGTTTGTCGGCGGCACGGAGGTCGGTTGCCAGCGCGTGGCATTTCTTGCCGGCGTCGTAGTAGGTCTGCCAGTCGATAACCAGTACACCCATGTGTCTTACCCCTGGGAGAACATCTTGTAGTTCGTGTCGTGGGCGGTGGTGTAGCGCGCATGGGCCGCCTTCGCCGCGTCGCTGACATCCTTCACACCCTCGACGAACTCCCGTGCCCCGGCGATCCATTGAGTGTGGGCATCGGCATACGCCTGGGCCGCAACCCCCTCCCACCCGGTACCGGCCAGGGTCGCGACCCGGTGATCGATCTCATCGAGATGCTCGCCGATGAACCCGGCCAGACCCGACAGACGAACCACGATCTCATCGAGATGGTCCAGGTCGACGGAAAACCGAGAGTTCATGGCAGATCCAAACTCGAAGTGCTCAGAGACGCAGCGTTGATTTCATCGCGTGCTTGATAGGTTTCCGCGGTGACTCCGAGCTTTTCCGCCATACCAGTCAGGGCGGTCATGATTCTGGCGCCGCCATCGCGGACCTCGGTCCAGCCCTCGGAGAATTCGTTGGCCGCGTCCCCGGACCAGCCGCCATCGGTCAGCGAAGCGACCTCCTGCGCGGTGGAGTCCAACGCCGCGCGCAGCGCCTCCGCCAACTCGTAGACATACTTGCCTACCTCGCGCACCTTCTCGGGCACCACCGCGACGTTCTGGCCCGAGGCTGGTGTCCCCCCATCACTCATGACGCGAATCCTAACCGATACGCGCTTCGGTACCGGTAGAGCGAGGTGGGAGATCTTGGTCGGTTGGCGAGTACAGATTCCAATACATCGTGGCGCTCAACTCCGCCTTCCTCGACAGCGTCGAAGCGCAGAGCGACGGAGCTTTCGACGCAGGACCGTCCATACTCGACCAGCGACTTACCGACGAGACAGACACGGCGGGTGTTCGGCTTCCGTTTCAATTAGTCTCAGTGCGTCTGGTCGTGGGCACCCCGAAGCTGATCATGACCAACGAACCTCACGCCCCACCGTCAACCGTCCCCCAGGTTCCTCGGCTCGTGCCGGGGGCGGCCGGTGACGTCGACTGGTTCCGGTGGGTTCACGACCCAGACGCACCTTCTCGACCGGTGACTCTGCTCATCCACGCCGCATCAGCAGAACCTTCGATGTCAGTTCGTCTTCGTGTTTCTCAGGTGACGACCGACATAGCCGACAACCACCTTTCCTGTCTCGCCGGCAGTGTCATCGAAGAAGTGCACCCGAGGAGACGTAGCGCCCGCGCTGTCGATCTTCACGTGCGACTCCATGAAAACTGTTCCAGTACGACTTATCTCGCGGGGGACAGGCAGCACTCTCTCCTGCCTCATTCTGGGGTTGTTCCGCACGGACTCCGATTCCACCATCGCGACACGAGTCGATGGATAGCCGCGCGCGCCTGGCGGAACGTTCGAGCAGTATTCCCTGAATGTTCCACTGAATCCGTTCGACCGTCGGAGCCCACTGTAGTCATTCAACGCCGAGAGGCAGTCCCAAACCTTCGCGGCCCACGTCGAACCCTTCCATTCGTCGTCTAGCTCCACTGCTTTATCAGGGTCATACGTGAGAATCAGATTAGTCATGGATGTGCGCACCAGCTGGTTGATTTGGTCGAATGAGGTCGGACTCGGCTCTGTTTCGACCGGCGTGTACGCCTCGTCCGACCGACCCGCTTCGACAAGTCGGCGCTGCAGCTCCGCGACAGTCTTGCGGAGGTCGCCGAGCTCGTTGGCGTCCGTGTCATGATCGATGACTTCATGTTCGTATCTCTGTTCCGCATCCTGGACTTGGATTTCGAGGGCCCTCGCTTTGCGTTCCAAGAGCTCCAGCTGCTGTTGGGTTTCATGCAGTTTCTCGATAACCCCAGATAGATGCGGCTTCGCCGCGTCGGAAAGCATCGAGTCGACGTCCGACACAGTGCCTGTGGAGTGCGACGGGTCGACACTGATCAATGTGTCGGTAATACCGGGGAACTCGACCTCGCTCAATAAGGCCGGTTGAGGTGTTCGAGCCGACAAAAGGCGCGGCTGACGAGCGATCGTTTGCGCAGCTTTCTCATGGAAGTCGCTCTTCCTGAGCCAACTGAACATAAAGAAGCGATGTCGCCGACCATCCACCCAATCGTTAACGGCGACATCCGGTAGGTACCTCCGGAACTGACCGTGTCGGACTGCATGGGTGTCTCCCACCATCGCATTGAAACGATTCATCGCGGCATCGGACAGACGATGCAATGTCGCCAAGCCCGCGAGCTCACGGGCAGTCCTGTCAGCGAACGTATACCACGACGGATTGCTGATGACCGGCTCCACCGCAATTACCAGCGGCAGCGATCGTTCGGGGTCCGTCAATCGGTCGTACAGTTCCGGGACATCACCTGCGTCAACGTGATACGGCACCGATGACAAGCGAGTTCGCCCGTCCATGATCGTGAACTGCTCCAGCAGTTCACGCGCCACGCGCGGAGGACTGTAGCTGGTCATCTGGCGTCCAACTTCCGGGGCGGGATAATGCTCAACGTCGACACCGATGAAGGCGAAGCCATCCAAGCGATTGACCGCCGCAGTCAGCGTAGTCTGCCAAATCCCCCGGGCACGAGAGTCATTGCCGTTCTCACGCATCCTCAATCGAAGCGCAACCGGCCTGCCGCCGCCATCGTAAGCGTCAGTGACCGTGACAGTCCTGTCTGCGGCGACTCGATGCACGCCGGACGAAAGCTGCACATCGACTTTCTTGCTCTCCAGCCAGCGTTTGAAACATGCTCGTGCACCATTGAAGACGACATCCTGCTCACTGGCGACAATCGGAAGGACCGATCGATACACCAGAGGACTGGCGGGCTTGTCCCCGTAGGGCTCACTCACAGTGCGCGAAATAACTCGGTCGCGCTCTGCGCGTACTGAACGGACAGCGACCTTCTTCGGCATGATCAACGGGCTGGGACGTTCCATGTAATCCCCCGGCAGACAATGAGATTACTTCCGAAACAGAACATTACCTTGGCGGCAGCCGTGATGGATCCTACTCCGAAGAGTCGCAGGGATTGGAGGAGTTCAGCCACCTCGGGATCGTGTTCGGGTTCCACCTGACCGACCAGATGGACCTGCACTTCGGCGCGCGTAGCGCGCGGCAATCCCGAGTGGCCGAAGGTCGGCGTCTTCAGTCACAGGCACATGCGGCGCATCAACTGGCTCGGCGCATCCTGGTGACGACTGCTGCGAGTGAACGACCGCGACCTGCATGTAGCTGAGCTTGACGCCGTCGGCGGCACGCCCGTGCTGCACATCGTAGAGCGTCGCCATGGTTCGGCGTGCCGACCGGGCGTCATCGAGTGGGCATGGGCGCAGTGATCGTGGTGAAGTACTGCACCGCGGCCAGTATCGCGATCGGGGCCGAGACCAGTAGTTGACCCGCGACGGCGCCGAGGGGGCCCATCGCCACGACGCCGCCCAGGCAGCCGAGGAGGGCGGCGGGGAGGAACGGGCCGAACAGGCCGATGATGGTGGCCGAGGCGATGGTTACTCCGGCCAGGCCGCCCAGGACGCAGCCCGTTGCCGCGCCGCCTATTCCGCCGACCAGGGTGCCGACCATGACGCCGGTTGAGATGGTCGAGGTCAGGCGGGTCCAGGCGTCGCGTTCGCGGTCGTATTCCGAACGCCATGGGGCCTGGTCCTCGAAAGGTAGGGACACCGGGCGGTAGGTCGCGTGCTCTGGATCCAATTGCGGGGTCAGGACCACTGTGCGGTCTGTGATCTCCGCGGCGATCGGGAAGACGAAATCGTCTACGCGAGCGGCGAGTTCGGCTGCGGCGAGCACACGGCCGTCGTCGCCCGTGATCCGGAGGACGGCGTCGTCGACGGTGAGCGAGCCCGCGTCGATCTCGATGACGGCGGAGGTGGATGTAGCGTGCGCGTTGAAACCTACCGGGCGCGAATCGGTTTCCGCGCCAGCAGGGCCCGCGGCGAGGACGGCAGTCGACGCGAGCGCCAGCACTGCGCCCGCCACGATCCCACCGCGATCCACGGACCCCACCGCACCCCTCACAATTCCGCCAACGCGGCGACGAACGAGGCGGCTACGGCCTGCTGACCGGCCAACGTGGCGTGCACGCCGTCATCGAGCAGCAGCGGGTCCTCGCCGTTTGGCAGCGTGTCGTTCTCCACGTCGACGGTCAGCTCGGCCAGGTCGTGCAGCACGGTCGAGGTGTCGGCGATGTCGGCTCGGGTCCAGGCGATGCCGATTCGCTGGAAAGGCTCGAACGCGGCGACGCGGGCTTCGTCGACCGTGGTCGGGGTGAGCCAGATCCACTGCGCCGGTTCGGGGGCGCGGGATCGGAGTATGCGCAAGTTGCGTTCGGTCTCGGCCAGGCCGACCAGACGCTGACCGCCGGGGCCGCCGATGCGCTGGGCGTCGTTGGCGCCGAGCTGGCAGAACACCCAGTCGGGGCGCTGGAAACCCAGAGCGGGAGCGAGCGTCAGCGTCTGCGTTGTGGTCGCCCCCGAGACGGCGAGATTGGTGAGCCGAATGGCATCGTCGGGTCTGCGCAGGTCGAGCAGATAGCGCAGGATTTCGAACCACGACAGCCGGTCGGCGGTCGAACTTTCGCCCAAGGCGACCACGTGCTGTCCGGGTCGAAGCGGCAGCCGATCCACCGCGGCGGCCACCGCGGCGTCGTCCAGGAGGGCAGCGGCCGCCCAGCGCGCCTGCTCATCGAAATCGGCACAGAGCTTTTCGTATTCGACGGGGGTGAGGCCGAACAGCGGTGCGACGCGGTCGGCGCCGAGGCCGGGGAGGTAGGGCAGCGAGCGTTCGGGACGCTGGAATCGGACGAGCTTCTCAATGTGCGGATTCATCGGTCATTCCGTTTCTGCGGCAGATGATTTCGAGACGAGGAAGCCAGCGGCGATCAACCACGCCATGCCGGTGAAACGGGCCAGCGGCAGCAGTACGGCGGCCTCCGTGCGCATCAGCGTTGCCGTGGTAGCCAGTCCGGCGACGGCGATGACGAGGCCGAGCCTGGCCAGCCAGGTACGGAAGGCAGCTACCGGCGACGCGATGCCCGCGATGAGCAACCCGGTCGAGACGACATTGCCTGGGCCGCCCGCGAGGAAGGCCAGCGTGTGCAAAGCGCGCACCAAGTGCGGAGATTCGACGACCTCCGGCACCGTCAGCACCCAGGTCACCACCGCCGACAGCATCAGGAATCCGGTGGCGAGCGCGCCTCCGGTGAGGGCGAGCGCGCCCCGCGTCCGCAGCCGCGCGGTGATCGCGGCGACGAACAGCGCACCGGGGATCGCGGCGGCGAACTGCAGCGTCGCTCCCAGCCGGACCGCGTCGCGGTGGTCGGTGAAGTAGAACAGCGCGTCGTCCGGCGCGGCGAACGGGGAAGGAAACACATCGCCACCGGCCGCGACGGTGCTCGCGGCCAACCCGGCGACGAACAGCGCCGCCGAGGCGGTGGCGAAGACCCCCGGCGACGGGCCCAGCCTGGGTATATCCGGCCGCGGTGGAGTGGAAGCGATTGCGGGAGCGCTCATTACAAGAGTCCGTTCTTCTAGGTGAATCGTTCACTGCGGTGAACGATTGAGGCGTGTGTACGATAACCCGGTGACAGCAGGAGAGCAAGCGGGTGACAACCCGATTCCGCGACAGGCCCTTACCCGGCAGGTCTCGTTCCTGCTCGCCCAGCTCGGAGCACACGCCACCCAGCGGTTCACCGACCGCATCGCCCCGCTCGGCCTGACTCCCCCCGATATCGGCGTGCTGCGCATGATCGCCATGTCCCCCGGTCGCAGCCAGCGCGCTCTGGCGGAAGAACTCGGCGTGGTTCCCAGCCGCGTCGTCGCCCTACTCGACAACCTCGACCGCAAAGGCCTCGTCGAACGCCGCCGCAGCGCCACCGACCGCCGCAACCACGAACTGCACCCGACCCCGGCGGCCTACCAGCTGATGGGCGAACTTTGGCCGGTGCTCCAGACCCACGAAGCCGACCTCACCGCGGCGTTGTCCCCCGCCGAACGCGATCAATTGGCGTCACTGCTGGCGCGGATCGCCGATCAACAAGGTCTGGACGTGGGCGTCCACCCGGGATACCAGCGCGCGAACTCGCCCACCACCGATCAGACGAAGGGATAGATCGCGACCCGACACCAGGCCGCTTCCAGGTGGAGCAGTTCAGCCCACGGCTTCACGCGGGTGGCAGTACCTGGTGAGATCACTGCCCCGTCGCCCCCATACGTGGCCGTGTAGGCCCACAGCGCCGCTCGCCGTACAACATGCGGGTGAAGGTTGTTGCCGGTTGAATAGCGTTCCCCACGTCACAGACGGTCCTGGCGTGAACTCCGTAATCGTCACCACGCAGATGCTGACGCGGCGTCCACTGCCGATATCGCCGTTGCGCCCACCTGCGCGAGTAGAGTCGCCGACCTGACGACGGCTCTCGGCAGTCCGCTCGAACGGCTCGGCCGGGCACGCCACCGGGCGGTCCGGTAGGACGGCCGTGGAAGCAGTGGCCGTCAGAGGCAAGCGTGAACCGCGCCTGTTCACCCGAAACCGCTCGCTCACCGTCTGCATCAGGGCGGCGCGGTTCGAGGCGGCCGCCCAACTCTCCGCTCGCCACCACTATCGAAAGGCTGTGTCAGCAGGAGTGGTATTGCTTCAGCTGGCACGGAACGCCCGATCGACAGTTCTATGAATCGGACGTCTTCATCCTGTCCAATATCCTGGGCTGCCATTGGTAGAACCAACTGAACTTGTAGGACTCCCCATCGGGCGACGAGGTAGCGGCATAGGTGAATCGACGGTCGGTCGTGCTGATCGGAACTTTGTCGACGAGTTGCTCGAAGCGCGGTTCGATTCGAACCGGGAGCGTTGTCGGGTCCGGTGTTATCACCGGAAAACAGAGGCGCTCGATTCGGCGCGATTCCCAGCTGATGGTGGCGTATATATCGAATGCTTTCTCGGTGAGTGAGAGAAAGTCATCGCTCGGGTCCGGGAGTCCGGCATCCCGGTGCAGCGACACGATGGCGCGGGGTTCGAAATAGTCGGCCGACAGTCCGGGGAAGTACACGTTCATCGTCTTGTCGTGGTAGTCGATACCGAGCAAGCCGACTTTATCCTCCAAGCCGTGACGTGCGAACATGCCGGCGTGGTCGGCGAGACTGGGCGGCATGGACGGTAGCTCGGCGAGCTCCGATACTTTCTGCATGCCGTCGGCGGGAAAGAACGGCCAGATTTTCTTGAAGCCGCCGACTACACCGATATCGATCCCGTAGCTGTGGATCGGGCACCGTTCCCGGACCTCGTCCAGCAGAGCGCCGACCGGATGATCGGTCTCGGAAATGAGTTCGTTGGAAAGGGCGATGTCATAGGGGTCGATGTCGCTCGGCAGCGTCAAGAAGCGGTAGTCGAGGTCTCCTGAGCGGCGGGCGTCGGTGACCACTCGGAGGGAGATCACGGAACGCGTGAGCATCGCGCCGTACGCGGTCAGAGTGGGCCGGACAGCTTCTCGAGTGCAGGGCACGTTCCATAGCCGCGCGGATTCCTCGATGGCCGCGTAGAGATCTTCCAGCTCGGATTCGGTAGTGGTGAACACGCGTCCTTCCAGAGATCGGTGCTACGAGCAACATCACGGTTGCGCCAATTCCATTCAACCAGAATGCAACTCAGCGCCGGATGCCACGTGTGGGAATGCAGGCACCGCATCCATCCATGGTCACGCGGTCGACGAACGGAGGTGGCGGGTGAGGGCATGACCCAGATGCGGGCCGAGGGGACCGGTGTGGTCGATGCCGAGCTGGGTGGCGAGGGTGGTGGTGTGCAGGCGTGTGGCGTTTTCCAGCAGGGTGGCGTAGGCATCGGTGGTAGCGCGGATTCGGTGATGAGCGGTCGCGGCGATGACGACGGCGAGAGGTGCGGCGGGCCACCACCAGACGGTCAGAACGAGGTAGAGAACGGACCAGGCCGCAAGCGTGGTCGCTCGCGAGAGAGCGGTGCGGGCGGTGGTGATCTGCTCGCGCACGGGGTCCGGCAGGACCAGCCACAGCGACGGCCACACGGTCGCAAGGTCGAGATGGTGATCGCGATCGAGTCGAATCGCCGTTGCTTGGATTCGGTCGCCGCTCCAGGTCGGGCGCTCGGGCCGCTCGACCGAAATCCTTGCTCGCGCGCGTGCCGCACGGTGCCTGAGCGCCGGGTCGGGCCGGGACGCCGGATCGGGAGTCAAGGCATTCTGGTATTCACGGAGGTAGTCGGCGTTGGCGCTGTCCCACCGACGCTGACGGCGGGCGAGCGACCACCGAGCGGCGAACCGGACGGGAATCGGCCAAGCCTGCCATTCCGCCGCCAGCACAGCCCGCTCCACAAACGTTCCGATCGATTGTGCGACGAAACCGACCGCCGCGGCGGCTGCGAGAATCGCGGCCAAGACGACGACCTGCCCGCCCGTGCTGGTCACCCCGGGATTTCTGGCGTAGTCGGTGATATGTCGGGTGAGCAGGCCGATGTCCAACGCATGCGCGTGGCCGAGAGTGAGCGCGGTGGCGGTGACCGCCAGATAGAACGCGCCGGGCAACACGAGAAGCGAAAACCATTTCTCGGCCATCTTTTTGGCGAGTTCACTCCACAACCCGTTCATCAGGAGAGCCGTTCGCGCCGTAATTCCCGTCCGCTGACGGCGCATCGGGGCGGCTCGGCATCGACATCGTCGCGGCCGTCGCAGCGTTCGAGCGGGCAGCGGTAGACGACTTCGATGCTGTGCACGCCGACCGGCACCAGACCGCGGTGGTGTCCATACACACCGCGCGCATCGCCGGCCGCCCGCAGAGCGGTGTGCACCCCGTCCAGCGCGGCGGCGATGCCCGCACCGTCCCCCGATCGGACCGAGCTGAGCAGCTTGTGCAGCGGGGTCGAAATGTCCGTCCCGTCATCGCCGAGAGTGCCGCGGATCTCCTGCAGATGACCGCACAGATACGCCAGCCCGGCGGTGACCCGAGTTGCATCTTGCGACGGCGGCAACCGAACCCCCAGGTGCACAGGTGAATACGATGGGCACTGCCGCCGAGGCCACGATCCGGCGAGCGTGTCGTGTGATCATATCGCCGTAAACCGTTGTGCCACGGGTGGCCGTGTGATCAGCGTGGCTCGATAGGGCAGGGGGATGGATGCGGTATGACGATCAACGCCACCATCATCACGGCCGAAATCAAACTGTGGCAACGCAAGCTGACCACCCTTCCGAACGGCCACCCCACGCGGGTGCTGTGCCTGTTCCGCCTCGGTGACGCGTTTTATCGCCGGTTCAAGCAGACAGGGGCCATCGCCGACCTGGACGAAGCCATCGTCTCCCTCCGGAAAGCCGTGGAGGCCACTCCCGCCGGTCACCCGAACCTCGCCGTCATACTGACCGAACTCGGCGGCGGACTCTGGATCCGTTTCCAGCGGACCGGGATGCCGCCCGACTTGGACGAGGCGATCCGGACAGCTCGACGCGCGGTGGACGCCACGCCACCCGATCGCCCCGTGGACGGCCTGCTGGGTTTCATCGCTGCAGCCCTGAAGATCCGGTTCGAGCGGACGGGCGCGATGGCCGATCTGGACGAGATGGCCCGGACAATGCGGCTGACGATCGCGGCCACGCCCACCGATCACCCCGAGCGGGCCCAAAGGATCAGCGCGCTGAGTCGCGCCCTGCGGCATCAGTTCACGTTGACGATGGCGCTGCCCGATCTGGACGAGGCGATCCAACTCGGCCGACAGGCGGTGGCCGCGGCCCCGTACCACCCCGAGCGTTCCAGCATTCTGTCCGATCTCGGGATCTCCTTACGGCTAAGGGCCGAGCGAACGGGCGGGCAGGCCGACCTGGAGGAAGCGATCCGAGTAGGTCGGCAGGCGATAGCAGAAACATCCCCCGACCACCCCAAGCGTGCCGACCACATGACCAGCCTCTGCCGGGCTCTGGTGCACCGGTTCGCACGCGCGGGTCTACCGGACGATCTAGATGAGGCGATCGAAATCGGTCGACGAGCGGTAATGGTCACAGCCCCAGAGCATCCCGACCGTGCCGAAAGTATGTCCATCCTCGGATCAGCGCTACGGCTCCGGTCCGAGCGAACAGGCTCGACAGCCGATCTGGACGAGGCCGTCGCCACCCTGCGGAAAGCCGTGAATGTGGACCTCGTCGACCGAACAGTCCGCCCGGTGTCGCTGTCCGATCTCGGTATCGCCCTTTTGAACCGTTTCGAAAGGACCGGGGCCCAGGCCGACCTGGACGAGGCGATTCAGGTCGGCCGACAGGCGGTGGAAACCGGCTTCGGCCGCTTCGACTTCGGCAACATCCTGTCCGGTCAGGGGGTCGCGGTACTGCGGCGGTTCGAGCGAAACGGCGAAATGAGCGATCTGAACGAGGCCGTCATCACCTTCCGGAAAGCCGTGGACGTCACGTCTCCCGATCATCCCGATCTGGCGAGCATACTGACCAATTCCGCCGTCACCCTGCTGAAGCGGTTCGAGCGGACCGGCGAGCTGCCCGATCTGGACGAGGCGATCGAACTCGGCCGACAGGCGGTGACAGCCCTGCCCACCGGCCACCCTGACCTGGCCAAAACACTGTCCAATCTCGTTACCTGCCTGGCGAGCCGGTTTCACCGGACAGGCGAAATGGCCGACTTGGACGAAGCGATCCGGATCGGACGGGAGTCGGTCGTTGCCACACCCACCGGCCATCCCGGCTCGGCCGCCACCGGGTCCAATCTCGCGATCTGCCTGGTGAGCCGATTTCACCGTACGGGGCAGACGCCGGACCTCGACGAGGCGATCGCCACCCTCCGGAATGCCGCGGACGTTCTTGCCCCCGACCATCCCGATCTTGTCACGCTGCTGTCCAATCTCGGTGTCGCATTGTGGAAGCGGTTCGATCGAACCGGAGCCCCGGTCGACCTGGACGAGGCGATATACGCGAACCGACGAGCGGTGGCGGCCATACCGGACGACCACCCCCTCCGAGCCCGCCATCTGTCCAATCTAGCCATCCCTTTGCGGATTCGATTCCAGCGAACCGGCGCGATGGCCGATCTGGACGAAGCGATCCGAATGGGTCGGCAGTCGGTCGCGGCCACACCCGAAGACCATCCTGACCTTCCCATCATGTCGACCGAACTCGCGGCCTTCCTGCTGAGCCGGTTCGAGCGGACGGGCATGATCGCCGACGCGGACGAAGCCATAGCCACGCTCCGGAAAGCCGTGGACATCACCCCGGTCGACCACCCCGCACGCGCCGGGATACTGGCCGACCTCGGAGTGGTGCTTTGGAAGCGCTCCGAGCGTACGGAAACGGCGGATGACTTGGGCGAGGCGATCCGGATGGGCCGGCTGGCAGTCGCGGCCACGCCGACCGACCACCCCGAACGCGCCAACCGACTGTCGAACCTCGCCGTGCCCCTGACGATTCGGTATGAATCGACGGGCACGACACACGATCTGGACGACGCGATCCGTCTCGCCCGGCAGGCGGTCGCGGCCATCCCGACCGGGCACCCTGGCCACGCCGTCATGCAGGTCAACCTCGCCGAAGCTTTGCGGGCCCGATACTCGCGGACAGGCATGGCGTCTGATCGGGAGGAGGCGACGACCGCCTTGCAGGAGGCTGCGGAACTGGCCACAGCGGCTCCGTCCCTGCGCATCCGGGCTGCTCGCGGCGCCGCCGAGCTCACCGCGACGGCGCAGCCGGGCCGGGCGGCGGAACTGCTGCGGCGGGCGGTCCGCTTGTTGCCCGAAGTCGCGCCACGTGAGTTGGCGCGGTCGGATCAACAACATGCTCTGGGCGAGTACGCTGGAATCGCCTCCGACGCGGCGGCACTGGCGCTGGACGATCCGTCCACACCGCCGGACCAGCGGCCCGTCCTGGCATTGCAGCTGCTGGAGGCGGGGCGGGCGGTGCTGTTGAGCCAAGCGTTGCAAGTGCGCGGCGACATAGCCGACCTCGCAGACCAGCATCCAGATCTGGCCGCCGATTTCGTCCGGCTTCGGAAACTTCTCGACCGAACTCCCCATGCCGCCGCCGCGTCGGACGCGGCAGCCGACCCCATAGCGGACCGGGCGCGCTCGGCGCGGGAGTTGAACGACGTGCTGGCGCGGATCCGGGCGCAGCGCGGATTCGAGTACTTCGCCCTGCCGCCGTCGGCGGCGGAACTCATCGCTCAGGCCGGCCGAGGCCCGGTGGTGGTGTTCAACATCAGCGGTCACCGCAGCGACGCGCTGCTGCTCACCGCCGGCGCAGCGACCTGTCTGCCGCTGCCCGGCCTGCCGCTCGAGACCGTGATCGACCAGGTTCTCGCCTTCCACGAAGCCTTGCAGGCCGCTGGTCACGGCGGTACCGGGCCGGAGCGGCAAACCGCCCAACGACAGCTCAGCCGGATCTTGGAATGGCTGTGGGACAACGCCGCAGGCCCGGTTCTGGACGCCTTGGGCTACCGCGATCGGTTCCCTGTGGACCGGACCGGCCCGCGGGTGTGGTGGATACCCGGGGGTCTGCTGGGTCTACTGCCCATCCACGCCGCGGGCTATCACACCGCACCACCTGATCCCGCGGGCCGGGCGGTGCTGGACCGGGTTGTCTCCTCCTACACCCCCACCATCGCCGCCCTCCGCCATGCGCGGCGGCGCTCACCGAGCACCGAGCCGTCCGCACGCAGGCCCGCACTCATCGTCGCGATGCCTACCACCCCCGGCGTAGCGGGGCGCCTGCACCACGTGCCCGAGGAAGTCCGCACGGTCGCCGCCCACCTGTCGTCGTCGATCACGCTCACCGAGCCGGACTCCGGCATCCAGGTCGATCTCGCTGGAGCGGACTCCGCCACAACCCTTCCGACCAAGGCCAATGTCTTGAATCGCCTGGCCGACTGCGCCATCGCGCACTTCGCCTGCCACGGCACCACCGATCCGGCCGACCCATCCCGCAGCCACCTGCTGCTGCACGACCACGACGCGGACCCGCTCACCGTCGCCGAACTCGCCCCGGTCCACCTCGACCACGCGCGTCTGGCCTACCTTTCGGCCTGCGAAACCGCCCTCACCACCAACACCCGGCTCCTCGACGAAGCCATTCACCTCACCTCGGCGTTCCAACTCGCCGGATACCCACACGTCATCGGCACACTGTGGCCCATCGACGACGAAATCGCCGTGCAGGTGGCCGACGCCTTCTACGCCGCTCTGGTCACCGACCCGGACGTGACCGATGCCGCATACGCGCTGCATCGCGCCATCCAGGCTGTGCGCGACGCGCTTCCCGCCACCCCCTCGCTCTGGGCCGCCTACCTTCACGCCGGGGCATGAGAGCCGACCTCGATCGGCCCCGCATGCCCGCCTGCGTCGTCAGCACTTCGGCGTGAGCGGAGTGCACAGAGGCAGCAGGTTCATGCGGGCCGGGGTCTCCGTGACGGGCGGCGGTGGGGGAACCGCCTCGGTCGTGAGCACAGGCGCTTGGGTGGGTTGCACAGCGCCGCCGGTGGGGGTCGAGCAGGAGGCGGCCAGTATCCATATCGTGCCGATGACCAGCACGATCAGCGCCACCGCGGCGATCTGTTGCGAGCGGTGGCCGCGTGACTTCGATTTCTCGGAGGTGCGACCGGGGATCCGCGCGGACAGGGCGGTTATCTGCTCGCGAACCGGGACCCGTGGACGGCGCTCGAGCACAGCCGTCGGCGTGGGTCGGCGCAGCGGCTCGGGCGCGGGGGTGGGCGTTGACCACGATGCGGGCCGGCTCGGCGGAGGCGCCTGCACCGGACGTGGGCTCCGAGGCCGGTCGGCGGCGGGCTCGATCCACGACGACCAGTTGTCCGTGAAGGACGACGGTGCGGGCTTCGCCGCGAGTCGGCCTTCGAACCGAGGCGGCTCCGCGTGCTCGGCATCAGTTGTCGGGTCCGACGCCGCGGGATGTGATTCGGGCTCCGGCGCGAGGTATTCCGGCGCGAAGGGATCCGCCTGGGCGGGTTGCGCCTGCGCAGCTACGGCGACAAGTGCCTGCGGGGAATGCGACTCTGACGCGGACACCCTTTGGCTGCCGCCTGGCACATCCGTGTACTCGAGTGACTGTCCAGCCGTCGACGACGCCCCTTGGGCTCGCTGTGCGCTTTCGGCACTGGGCCGCGTCGACGGCTCGAACTCCGAGCCCTCGTGCTCGTCGACAACCTGCGCGGCCACGGTTCCCGAGGCGTCGGTCTGCTCCAGCGCAGGCATCGCGGACTGCGACGCGGGCGACTGATCTACCTGCGGGACCTGCTGATAACCCTCATCTGCCTCGTCACCGTTTTCGACGGTTCGCGTCGAACCGGATTCGCTGAGTCGCGCAGCATCCGGATCGAGGTCGTGCGGCTCGGGCACGGCGTCGACCGGTGGCGCGTCCGAACCAGCCGACACGTCGTCGGTGTCCGAATCCTCGCTGGACGTCCTACCCTCGAGCTCGGGAGCCTTCCGCGTCACGCTCTCCAACGCCGCCAGCGTCCCGGCCCGTAACTTCCGCTCCGCCGGAAAACCATCCGCCACCAGGTCGTCGATGGTGATCTGGTCGCCCAGGTTCAAGTCCGTCAGGAGGGCGTGGGTGCGTTCGGCGGTCCAGATGAGCTTGCGGCTCGCGGTGCGGTGGAACCACGCGCGCAGGTCGGCCTGCCCGGCTCCGAGCACCACCGCGCATCCGCGCCTGCGCGACTCGATGTTGAGCGTGAGGTTCGAATCCTTGGGCGGCACCACGACGATCAGTCCGTCGACGAATGCCTCGGCATTGTGCTTGCGCACCAGCGTCTTCAAGTTGAAGACGTTGTTCGTCACCTGGTCGAACGGGCTGCTGTCGTGGTCGCGCACGTGGATCGGGTCGCCCGCGTAGCCGGACAGCCGCCAGCGTCCGTTGGCCTGCACCGACAGGACACCGCTCGTCGCCTCCGGGACGGTGCCCTTGACCTCGACGACGACCGCCGCCCTGGGTGTGATCACCACCAGATCGGCTTCTTGCGTTTCGTCCTTGCGCTCGCGGTCGGGTAGGTAACACCCCGAGATCGCGAGTCCCACAATGACGTACTGGCCGGTCCAGCTCCGCATCCAGTCGAGCACGCGCTGTTCGGATCGCGGCGCCGTCGTTCGTTCATTGATGACCAACATCGGCGGCCTCCATCGCCGTCCACACCATCGACCACACAACGGTATGCGCCGGGATTTCCGCCACAAAATCGAAAGGCACTGGAGCAGCAGGATATTGGCAGCACAAGGGCGTGCGAAGGACGGCGTGTGGGCAGCGCCACACTCGGGTGCGTCAGACCCCGACCGCTTCTTCGATCTCTTCCTCGGCCGCATGTTCCGTGACGCCGACCGTCTCGGTGCGCGCGGCCGTGCGCAGCCTGCGCTCGTAGCCGCCCGCCACCAGGACCAGTCCCGCACCGGCCGCCAGCCACAGCACCAAGCTCAACACCCGGTTGCCGAATCCCGCACCGCCGTCGAAGTACAACAGGGTGCGCGCGCCTTCGACGAAACCCGCTCCGTTCCAGAACGAATGCAGCGCGCCGAAGAAATCGTTCTGCAGCCACGGCCCGTACACGCCGCCCGATGTCGTGAAGTTGAGCATCACGAACAGCACCATCATCGTCAGCGTGGTCCAGCGCCGTAAGAAGGTGTGCAGCCCGATGCCCACCGCGAGAATCCCAGCCGAATACAGCCACGACATCGCCCAGACGGCGGCGTAGTCGTGGTCGACCACATGGAATACCGGCCCCGCGACGCCGAGTCCGATGACGCTCACCGCCAGCGACGTGACCAGGCCCAGCAGCGCGCGAACGCCCATGCTCAGTCCCGCCCCGGCCGCGCCGATCGCCGCGACGCTGCCGTAGGAGCCGATGCTCAATGCCACCAGCAGGAAGAACAAGCCCTGCGCGGTCGGATCGCCGGTGCTCGGCGGAGCGATATCGGTGACCTCGACCGGTGCGCCCTGCTGGGCGGCGATCCGGTCGAAGACGGCCTCGGCCGCCATCGCCGTGGTGTCGGAACCAGCCTTGGCGACCAGCGCTTCGTGCGATTCCGGCACGTAGGCGCCGGCCAGTGTCCGCTCCCGCAACTGCCGCACCGCCTCCTCCCGACCTGGCAGAGTGACAACCTCCAGCGCGTCTCCGGCCCGGTCCTTCAGCGTCTGAGCCAGCACCTTGACCTGCGGTGCGTCACCCACGATCGCCACCTTCAGGTGGTTCGGCTCGGGCTGGTGGAACGCGCCCAGATACGCCAGTGCCATGCCGAGGCACATCAGCAGTGGGGTGAGCAGATGCGCGGCGACATGCCGTAGTTGGTGCATGAGACGACTCCCCAAAAGGTTGGTAAATACAACTATCTTCGTTGTACTATACAACCATGCGGCAATCTCCGGCATTCCCCACTCGCTCGACCGCGATCCACACCATTCAGCGCGAGCTCACCGCATTCGCCCGCCGAGCCCGTGGCCGAGCCGCCGAACTGCATCCGGAACTGCCGCTGGTCGCGTCGAGCATCCTGGACCTGGTCATCGAACGCGACGGCTGCCTGGCCACCGAACTGGCCGAACACTTCCTGCTGGACAAATCCACGGTGAGCAGGCAGGTTGCGGCGCTGGAACGGCTCGGGTATCTCACCCGGGAGGTCGATCCCGCCAATCGCCGCAACCACATCCTGCGCGCCACCCCCGCCGGGCAGCGGATCGCACGGGAGGCCGAGCAGCGCCGCCGGGAGGCGTTCGCGGAACGGTTCCGCGACTGGGACGACGAGGACCTCGCCGAACTCGCCGGGTACCTGGTCCGCTACAACGCGGCGGACGGCTGATCGGCCCACGGCCGGCGCGGCGGACGCGAGCGAGCCCCCTCAACCTCGCAGCGCCGCGGCCAGATCCGGGTCCACGGAGAACGCGATGGCGATCAACGATTCGACCAGCAGATCGATCAGCTCCGTACGCGAGATGGGCTCCGAGCGCAGCCAGGTGAGCGTGGATTCCTCGACGAAGGCGATCCAGCCGCGCATGGCGAGCATGAGGCGGGGGTGGTCGGATTCCACAATGGGAGTGGGAGTCTCCGCGAGGATGATCCCGATGATCGCGTCGCGGGTCTGGTCGACCAGCGGGGCCAGGTCGGGGCTGACGCTGGTGGGGCCGCGTAGCAGCGCCAGATAGGAGGTCCGGTTCTCCGTGACGTACTCGATGTAGCGCTCGATCGAGTCGCGCAGCATCTCGAACAGGCCCAGCGAGCGGTCCGGGGCGACACGCTCGAGCAGTTCGGCGTTGGCGTGGTGCACGATCGCGAGCTGGAAGTCCTGCTTGGTCGGGAAGTAATGGAACAGCAGGCCGCGGGAGATGCCCGCCTCGGCGGCGATCTCGCTGACGGAGATGTCCTCGATGGAACGCTCGCCGAGCATCTTCGCACCCAGAGTGATCAGCTGCTCGCGGCGCTCGTCGGGACTCAGCCGCGTGCGCTTGGGGGCGTCTCCCTGGGTTCTCGTCACGCGCCCAATCCTACTGAACGTCAGTCAATACACTGTTGACTCACGCTCAATAGGACCGTAGGCTCGGTTACATGAGTCGCAAGGTTACAGACAAAGCTGTCGCCGGCCGACCCGCGCGCCACGCCAAGACGATCATCATCGGCAGCGGGTTCGCGGGCCTGGGTCTGGCCATCCGGCTGACCCAGCAGGGTCGCAACGACTTCCTCGTGCTGGAGCGCGGCAGCGACGTCGGCGGCACCTGGCGGGACAACACCTACCCCGGCGCGGCCTGCGACGTGCCTTCGCACCTGTACTCGTACTCGTTCGCGCTGAACCCGAACTGGTCGCGGTCGTTCTCCCGGCAGGGCGAGATCCAGCAGTACATCCAGGACGTGTCGAAGCGCTACGACGTGCGTGACAAGCACATCTTCGACTGCGACGTGACCAGCGCCCGCTGGAACGACGAGACCGCGCTCTGGGAGATCGAGTCGACCAAAGGCAGCTTCACCGCGAACACGGTGGTCTCCGCGGTCGGCGCGCTGTGCGAGCCCGCGCTGCCGGACATCAAAGGCATCGGCGAATTCGAAGGCGAGATCTTCCACTCCGCCCGCTGGAACCACGACGCCGACCTCACCGGCAAGCGGGTCGCCATCATCGGCACCGGCGCCTCGGCGATCCAGATCGTGCCCGCCATCGCCCCGAAGGTCGGCCACCTGGACGTCTACCAGCGCACGGCGCCGTGGCTGCTGCCGCGCCTGGACCGCCCGTACACGAAGGCCGAGCGAATGGCCTTCAAGTACGTGCCGGGTCTGCAGCGACTATCCCGCGCGGCCATCTACGCCGCGCGCGAGACCCAGGTGGTCGGCCTGGCCAAGGTGCCTGCCCTGATGCAGTTGTTCGAGGCGATCGCGAAGGCCAAACTCCGCCACGAGATCCGCGATCCGCAGCTGCGCGCCAAGGTCACGCCGAATTTCCGGATCGGCTGCAAGCGCATGCTGATCTCCAACGACTACTACCCCGCGCTGTCGCGCCCCAACGTCGACGTGGTCACCGACGGCATCGCCGAGGTGCGCGCGAACTCGATCGTCACCGAGGACGGCACCGAGCGCGAGATCGACGCGTTGATCGTGGCGACCGGCTTCCACGTCACCGACTCCCCCACTTACAACACCATCGCGGGCCGTGACGGTCGCACTTTGGCAGAGGTATTCGACGAGCTCGGCCAGCAGGGCTACAAGGGCTCCGCGATCGCCAATTACCCCAATTTGTTCTTCCTGCTCGGCCCGAACGTCGGCCTCGGGCACACCTCGATGGTGTACATGATCGAATCTCAGATCAATTACATCGCCGACGCACTGGCTACCATCGACCGCCTCGACCTGCGTACCGTGGAGGTGCGCCGCGACGTGCAGGATGCCTACAACGCCGACCTGCAGGCGAAGCTGGCGGGCAGCGTCTGGCTGACCGGCGGGTGCTCGAGCTGGTACCTGGACAAGCACGGCAACAACACCACGTTGTGGCCGGACTTCACTTTCGAATTCCGTAGGCTGACCAAGACATTCGACGTGGCGGCGTACGACATCTCCATTTCCCGGGCCGATTTGAAAGCAGTGGCATCGTGAGCAGTGACGCTTACTTCGAGAACAAGGTATGTGTGATCACCGGAGCGGGTTCCGGGATCGGCCGTGCGCTGGCAATGAATCTGGCCCGGCGCGGCGCCAAACTGGCACTGTCGGACATCGACGTCGACGGTTTGAACGAGACCGTACGCCGCTGCGAACAGCTCGGCGCCGAGGTCAAGTCCGACCGGCTGAACGTGGTCGAACGCGAAGCGGTGATCCTCTACGCCGACGCGGTGAAAGCGCACTTCGGCACGGTGCACCAGATCTACAACAACGCGGGCATCGCCCACCACGGCGAGGTCATCCGCTCGGAGTACAAGGACTTCGAACGCGTGATGGACGTCGATTTCTGGGGCGTCGTCAACGGCACCAAGGCGTTCCTGCCGATGGTCATCGAGTCCGGCGACGGCCACGTCGTCAATGTGTCCAGCCTTTTCGGCCTGATCGCGATTCCCGGGCAGAGCGCCTACAACGCGGCGAAGTTCGCGGTGCGCGGCTTCACCGAGTCGCTGCGCCAGGAGATGCTGGTCGCGCGGCACCCGGTCAAGGTCACCTGCGTGCACCCCGGCGGCATCAAGACCGCGGTCGCGCGCAACGCCACCTACGCCGAGGGCATCGACGCCAAGTCGGCCGCGACGATGTTCGACCGGAAGCTGGCCATCCACACCCCGGAGATGGCGGCGCAGACCATCGTCGAGGGCGTGCGCAAGGGGCACGGCCGCGTGCTGATCGGCTGGGAGGCCAAACTGCTGGATCTGTTCGTCCGGGTCACCGCGTCGGGCTACCAGCGGATCGCGGCCAACGTCGAACGCCGCTTCCTGCCCTGACCCGGATTCGAGGAACGACGAATGCGGGACATCGACCTGCCACTGCCCCTCGCGCGGGCGATACTGAATCCGATCTTCCGGGTCACGCTGAACAAGCGATTGCCGTTCACGGTGCAGCGCAGGCTGCTCGACGTGACTTCGCGGGCGCAGTTGCTGCCCGCGGGCGCTGTCGTGCGGCCCGTGCGCCTTGGCGGCAGGCCCGCCGAGCGGATCGATTTCGCGGACACCTCCGAGCACGGTGCCGTGCTCTATCTCCACGGAGGCGGATACGCGGTCGGCTCGGTCGCGACACATCGCTCGCTCGCGGCCCGGCTGGCACGAGACATCGGTTGCGCGGTCTACGTGCTCGACTACCGGCTCGCGCCGGAGCACCCCTTCCCCGCGGCACTGGACGACGCCGAGGCGGCGTTCCTGGAGCTGGTGGCGACCTCGGGACTGCGGCCGGACCAGATCGCCGTCTCCGGTGACTCCGCGGGCGGCGGTCTGTCGCTCGCGCTGGCGCAGCGACTGATCGCCCGGCACGGGCAGACCCCGGCCGCGCTCGGTCTGATCGCGCCGTGGGCGGACCCGAACGAGATCCCGGAGCGGGAACGCGATCTGGTTATCAACAGGCCCTGGTCACGCGCCTGCGCCGCCGCTTACCTGGGCGACAGCGATTCCGCCGACCCGGCTTACGCACCCCTGACCGGCGAACTGCGCGGCCTGCCGCCGACCTACGTGCAGGTGGACGTCAGCGAACTGCTGCACCGGCAGTGCGTCGCGCTGGTCGCCGCGCTGCGCGAGGCGGGGGTACACGTGCGCTTCACCGAGAGCAAGGGCTTGTGGCACGTCGCTCAATTGCAGGCCGCGCTGGCGGCGCCCGCAGCGGCCGCGCTGTGCGAACTCGCCGAGTTCCTGCGCGAAGCGATTCAACCGGCGGACCTGCGCGAACTAGGATGAAATTCGAGCGGGTCCCCAGCCTGCGGTGATGTACGGAGGCGATTGGCGGTGGTCGACCTCACGGGCCCGGCGCAGGTGTCGTAGATTACTGGCGAGTAAACCCACGTGGAAGGGCACTGATGCGAGAGTTCGAAGTCCCGGCTTCTTACACCATTCCGGATGACGCGAACAATTCCGACAACGTCTTCCGCCACGCCGAGCAGTCGCCGAATACGGTGCTGTTCAACGTGCCGAACGGCAGTGGCGGCTGGCGGGACGTCACCGCCGCCGAGTTCGCGAAAACCGTTACCGGGGTGGCGAAAGGCCTGATCGCTTCGGGTCTCGAACTCGGCGATCGCGTCGCCATCATGGCCCCCACCCGCTACGAGTGGGCCGTCCTCGACTTCGCCATCTGGGCCGCGGGCGGCTGCACCGTCGCGATCTACGACAGCTCCGCCGCCGAGCAGGCCAAGTGGATCCTGCAGGACTCGGCCACCAAGCTGCTGTTCGTGGACAGCGACAAGCACCGGAAGGTGATCGACGAGATCGAAACCGGGGCGCTGCCCGAGCTGCGGGAGATCCTGCAGATCGACAAGGGCGCGGTGGACGAGCTGCTCGGCCGCGGCGCCGACCTGGACGACCAGGCCGTGCACGAGCGCCGCGCACAGGTCGGCGCGCAGTCGCCCGCCACCCTGATCTACACCTCGGGCACCACGGGCCGCCCGAAGGGCGTCATGCTGACCCACGCGAACCTGTACGCGGAGTCCAAGTCCGACCGGATCGCGCTGAACAAGTACGTCACCGAGGGCAAGAAGACCCTCATGTTCCTGCCGCTGGCGCACGTCTTCGCCCGCGCCGTGGCGCTGGCCGCGTTCGACGCGAAGGTGGTCGTCGCGCACACCGCCGACTGGTCCACCCTGGTCGAGCAGTTCGGCAGCTACCAGCCGCACTTCATCCTCTCGGTGCCCCGGGTGTTCGAGAAGGTGTTCAACAGCGCCAAGCAGAAGGCGCACGACGGCGGCAAGGGCAAGATCTTCGACGCCGCCGCCGATACCGCGATCGTATGGAGCGAGGCACTCGACAACGGCGGACCGGGCCTGGCGCTGAAGCTGAAGCACGCGCTGTTCGACAGGCTGGTGTACGCCAAGCTGCGCGCCGCGCTCGGCGGCCAGTGCGAGGCCGCCGTTTCCGGCGGCGGACCGCTCGGCGCGCGACTGGGCCACTTCTTCCGCGGCGTCGGCGTCACCATCTACGAGGGCTACGGCCTCACCGAGACCACCGCGGCCATCGCGGTCAACACCCCGGAGCACATCCGGGTCGGCTCGGTCGGGCGGCCGATCGAGGGCCACGCCGCCAAGATCGCCGAGGACGGCGAGCTGCTGCTGCGCGGCTCGGTCGTGTTCAGCGGCTACTGGGGCAACGCGGAGGCCACCGACGACGCGTTCGAGGACGGCTGGTTCAAGACCGGTGACCTCGGCGCCATCGACGGGGACGGCTTCATCACCATCACCGGCCGCAAGAAGGAGATCATCGTCACCGCCGGTGGCAAGAACGTCTCCCCCGCGCTGCTGGAGGACTCGCTGCGGGCGCACCCGCTGATCAGCCAGGTGATGGTGGTCGGTGACGGCCAGCCCTTCATCGGCGCGTTGATCACGCTGGACCCGGAGTCGCTGCCCGGCTGGAAGGAACGCAACAGCCTGCCCGCCGACACCCCCATCGAGAAGCTGATCGAGAACCCGGATCTGCTCGCCGAGGTGAACGCGGCGGTGGCCGAGACGAACAAGAAGGTGTCGAAAGCCGAGCAGATCAAGAAGATCCGCCTGCTGACCATCGACTGGACCCAGGAAACCGGCGAACTCACCCCGAAGATGTCGCTCAAGCGCGCCGTCGTGATGAAACAGCACGCCGACGACGTGGCGAACATCTACAACTGAACCGATCGCGGAAAGGCGCTGTCCGTTCGCGGGCAGCGCCTTTCGCGTGTCCGGGTCCGTCCGCGACGATCCGTGCGCTGTCGCGGATGCCGGACCAAGCCGGTCGGCGGCCGACCGGCAGTAGTCTCGATGCCATGGCCGATCTGCGACTGCGTGTGGTGGCCGGGATCGTCTCGGCGGGCCTCACGCTGGGTGTCGCCGAATTGCTCGCGGCCTTCCTCGGCCCCGACAGCGCGCCGCTGCACCTTCTCGGTTCGGCCGTGGTCGACCACACGCCCGACGGTGTGCGGGAATGGGCCATCACCACCTTCGGTACCAACGACAAGGCCGCGCTGTACCTGATCATGAGCGTCATCGCCGTCCTGGTCGCCGGCGTGGCCGGAGCGATCGAGCGGACCACCCGTGCCGCCGGGTCGTGGTTGTTCGTCGTGTTCGGAGTGATCACCGCATGGGTGGCGGTAGCGCGCACCGGTCTCACCGCCGCGTTGCCGACCGTCGTCGGCGTCGCCGTCGGCATCTACTCGCTGCGAGCGCTGACACTTCGCATCGACGCGGCGGTCGACAAGTCGTCCGGTACGAGGCACGCGGGAACGGCATCGTCGACCGCCCCTGCTCGAACCGTGGCCGAAGGTTCGGCTTCCGCCGACCGAGATCACTCAGAGCACGCCGATGTCGCCGACGGGCAGAACCGGGCGATCACCGACGTGGACTCCGGCGCGGACTCGCGCCCGGACTCGTCGGTGCACCGGCCAGGCCCCGAACGCCCTGGTGCGGGCGAGAACCTCGCCGCCGCGGACGAACCGGGAAGGGTCGAGGCCAGACCGGCGGGTGAGGCCTCGCCCGCATCGGCCGCCGGGGCTTCGGAGCTCAGCTCGGCGGCTCCGGAGCGCAGGCAAGTCTTGCGGGGACTACTGGTGGCCGGTGGGCTGGCCGCGGTGACCGGAATCGGCGGACGGGTGCTCGGCGCCCGCCGCAGCGACGTTTCCGGCGAGCGAGCCGCCGTGCAGTTGCCGGAGCCGTCGGCACCCGCCGAGCCGGTCGCGCCCGGCGTGGACCTTCGTGTCCCCGGACTGACGCCGTACCTGACCGCGAACGACGATTTCTACCGGATCGACACCGCGCTGATCGTGCCGCAAGTGTCCAAGGACGGCTGGTCGCTGCGGATCCACGGCATGGTCGACCGCGAGATCCGGCTCACCTGGGCGGATCTGGCGCTTCGCCCGGTGGAGGAACACCTGGTCACGCTGGCCTGCGTGTCCAATCCGGTGGGCGGCGACCTGATCGGCAACGCGCGCTGGCTCGGTTACCGCGTGGATCAACTGCTCGCCGAGGCGGGACCGCACCCCGACGCGGACATGGTCCTCTCGCACAGCGCCGACGGCTGGACCGCGGGCACGCCGCTGGCGGTGCTCACCGACGGACGCGACGCGCTGCTCGCGGTCGGCATGAACGGCGAACCGCTGCCGGTGCGGCACGGGTATCCAGCCCGGCTGGTCGTGCCCGGTCTCTACGGCTACGTCTCGGCCACCAAATGGGTGACCGAACTGGAAGTCACCCGCTTCGACCGCGCCACCGCGTACTGGACCCGCCGCGGCTGGTCGGCACTCGGCCCGATCAAGACCGGCATCCGCATCGACACTCCCCGTGCCCGCGGCCGCCTCCAGCCGGGCCGCATCCCCATCGCCGGAGTCGCGTGGGCGCAACATCGCGGCATCCGCGCCGTGGAAGTGCAAGTCGACAACGGCCCCTGGCAGCAGGCCCGCCTCTCCGAAGAGCAGTCCATCGATACCTGGCGCCAGTGGGTCTTCGACTGGGACGCCACCTCCGGCCCGCACACCCTCCGCGCCCGCGCCACCGACGGCGCCGGCGAAACCCAAACAGCCGAACGCCGCGACGTCATCCCCGACGGCGCCACCGGCCTTCCCTCGGTCACAGTCAGCGTGGGTTGACGCGCACCGCGGATGGTCTCGTAATGGCAGGCAGTGAACTCGTGTCGACGGGATAGGATCGGGCGAGTCCGGTAGTCGTCGGCCGTTCGAGGAGGGGGCCATGTCCGAGATTTTGGATTGGGCGCGAGAAGAGAACTTGCAGCCGGCGCCGATCACGTTGGAGATCTGGAAAAAGCTTCCCGAAGATTTCTGCCGCTTGGTGGAGGTGGTGAACGGGGAGGCCGTTCGGGCGGAGTCGCCTACCAGGCCGCATCAGAAGTCCGCCCGCAGAATAGCGGACTTTGTCGAGACCGCTGCCGAAGCTCACGTTGGTCGATACCGTAGCGGCTGCTTGGACGTCGATATGGATTTCGATGTGCTGCTGTGGGAGCTGCCGCGGGTGACGATTCGGCGGCCCGACATCGCACTGTTCGAATGCGCCCCGCCCGAACTTCGGC
The DNA here is from genome assembly GCF_053604885.1 of Nocardia sp. NPDC003999. Taxonomy (NCBI): domain Bacteria; kingdom Bacillati; phylum Actinomycetota; class Actinomycetes; order Mycobacteriales; family Nocardiaceae; genus Nocardia; species Nocardia sp. NPDC003999. The sequence continues at coordinate 17,573 of NZ_JBSGIB010000014.1, read as the reverse complement.
CGTTGCCCGCTTCCATGGTCAAACTGGTGGTAGAAGTCGTCTCACCGGGCACCGAGCGTGTAGACACGGCCGACAAGCTCGCGGAGTATGCGTTGGCCGGGATCCCGTGGTACTGGATCGTCTGGGTTTCCGGCAATTGCGTCGATTCGATCGAGGTCTATGTACTCGACCATGTACTGGGCCAGTACCGACTACATGTGAAGCTGCCGCCGACCGATTCCCAGACCGTGATCGATGTGCCGATCGAGATCACCATCGACTGGACCAAGCTCGGCGTGCTGGCGCGCTGACGAACATGCCCCGCAGAAGGACTTCTTCTGCGGGGCATGGGATTTCGGCGGTCAGCTCGCTACGGCGTCGGCCTCGACCCGTTCTTTCTCGAGCCGCGGCGGGGCCGACTCGCCGTGGCGGATGAACAGTACCGAGGCGGCGACGCCGATCAGCAGGACGGCCGCGGGGAGCAGCGCGGACTGGCCGAGCGCGGTGCTGAAGGCATCCTTGACGAACTCCGGGAGCGGGCCCCGGCCCGCGCCTCCTTCGGCGACCGGGCCGCCGCCCAGGCCGTTCGCCGTCATCCTGGCCGCCACGAGCGCGCTGATCGCCGCGCTGCCGAGCACCGAGCCCACCTGGCGGGTGGTGTTGTAGACACCGGCGCCCGCGCCGGCCAGCTGGACCGGCAGGTTGTGCGTGGCGGTGGACGCCAGCGGCGCCCAGATGCAGGCGTTGGCGAAACCGGCCAGCGCCGCGGCCACCAGGAACCAGACCAGCGACGAGTCCGGCTTCATCAGCGCCGCGAAGCAGAACACCGACAGCGCGAACAAGCCGAAGCCGATGGTGGGCACGATCCGCGGGTGCAGCTTGTCGGCGAACTTGCCGACCAGCGGGGCGGAGAAACCGGTCACGATCGCCATGGGCGCGAAGACCAGCGCGGACTTGGTCGGCGACAGCTCCCGCACGGCCTGCAGGTAGAAGTACGTCGGCACAATCAGGGAGGTCACCGCCGCACCCATCGCGGCGATCGCGGCATTGGACAGCGCGAAGTTGCGATCACGGAACAGGCTCAGCGGCAGCAACGGCTCGCCCTTGTTCCTGGCCTGGTTGACCAGGAACACCGCGAGCACCACCAAGCCAGCGCCGATCAGCAGCCAGATGCGCAACGACCAATCGTAGGTGTTGCCCTCCTGGATGCCGAACACCAGCAGGAACATGCCGACGCCGCTGAGCAGCACGCCGGGGACGTCGAACTTGTGCTCGTGCGTCGGCAGCGCGGGCACCAGCCAGACGGCCAACGCGAAGGCGACGACGCCGACCGGAACGTTCACGATGAAGATCCATTCCCAGCCGAGACCGTCCACCAGCACACCGCCGAGGATCGGACCCACCAGTGTCGCCAGGCCTGCGACGCCACCCCATAGACCCATGGCAGCGCCGCGCCGGTCGGGCGGGAAGGTTCTGGTGATCACGGCCATGGTCTGCGGCGTCATCAGCGCGGCGCCGATGCCCTGGGCGGCGCGTGCCGCGATCAGCATGCCGATGGTGCCGGACAGACCGCACCACAGCGACGCGGCGGTGAACACCGCCAAGCCGATCAGATAGATGTTCTTGGGGCCGAATCGATCACCCAATCGTCCGGTGACCAGCAGCGGCACCGCGTAGGTGAGCAGGTAGGCGCTGGTCACCCAGATCACCTGGGAGATGTCGGCGTGCAAGCTGGTCATGATCGCGGGATTGGCGACCGCCACGATCGTCATGTCCAGCAGGATCATGAAGAAGCCGACGACCAGCGCGAGCAGCGCCAGCCACGGATTGCGTTGTGTGGACATCTGTTTCGATTCCTAACTCGGATGATCCGAAAATCTCGGGTCGGCGGCCGCCACAGCGCCGGGCGGCACCGGCAGCGACACCGCGGTGTCGGCGGCCGGTCCGGCCGCGGAGCGTTCGCCGGTCACGGGGTCGAAGTCCAGCCACTCCACTGCGCCGCCGGCCAATTCGGCGGTGAACTCCTCGACCCAGGTGAGTTCGGCGGCGAGGATCGCCCGCAGATACTGCAGGGAGATCCAGTAGCGGCGGGGAACGACGTGCTCCTCGGCCCAGGCGATCAGCATGTCGGCATCGGCCAGTTCGGTCTCCAGCACGCCGATTCGTTCGCGCAGCAGCGTGAGCGCCTCCGTCTTCGGCAGATTGTGCAACTCGCCCAGCGCCACCGGGAAGATCGGATACTCCGGAACGGGTCGCCGCACGATCTCGGCGATCCGGTTGCGCAACGCCTCCCTGCCGCGCCCGGTGATCCGGTAGGTGGTGCGTTCGGGCCGGTTGCCCGCCCGGTCGACGCCCTCGGCGTGCACCAATTCTTGGTCGGCCAGGCGGGACACGGTGTGGTACAGCGAGCCCGGCCGCACCTTGACCAGCTTGTCCTCCCGCCGCGCGATCAGCGTCTGGAACATCTCGTACGGATGCATGGGCCGCTCCTCCAGCAGTGCGAGCACGGCGATGGCCAACGGCGTCACCGACGGATGCGCCTGCCCTTGCCCCATGCTTGTTCACCTCCGTCACTCGGTCGTCTCGGCCTTCGGCCGCCGACGCTGCGAGCCTGCCGCCGACCGGCACGCTATCGCCCGGTTCCGACATGCTCCACTCTAAATATTCCACGTGGAATATACGGCGCGGAACAGCCTGCGAACAAGACACTGCGACCCGTGATGACCCCCACAATTCACAGCCTCGCGTATCGCGTTCCCCATGTCCCGGCTCGTACACGACGAGAGGCCATCGAGATGTCAGTTCTCGATGGCCTCTCGATTTCGGCTCCCGCCGAAGGCCGACAACGTCGGCGACCCTCTCCAGCGCCATTGCTGTGCGGGATGGTGTAGTGGCTGCTCAGCCAGCCTATGTCGCGGCTCACAACCGGCGGCAGTGTCGGATGCGACATCTATCGCTCGATTCCCGACAGCAAACGACGCGAGCTTAGGACTCAGCGGTGCCGGCCGGCTGTGGCAAGCGCCGTGCGGGTCACGCCTACAAGGAGTGCTTGTCCAGCCAGGCGCGCGCGACGTCACTCGGTGCGGCACCGTCGTCCCGGACATTCCGGATCATGGCCGCCAGCTCGTCGGTCGTCAGTTCGCCCGCGACGTAGTCGAGTTTCTTGATCTGCCGCCGGTCGAGCAGTCCTTTGCGGAACAGCGGCAGCACGTTCTCGGCTCGCACGGCGTACTCGTCATCGGACAGCACGGCCAATCCGTCGGTCGCACCGGGCGCCAGTTCGGCGGGACCGCCGAGCAGGCCGGCCTGAACCCGGCCTTCCAGCAGCGCTTTCCGCAGTGCGGCGGGATCCGGGAAGGCCACGGTGGCGGCGAAGTCGCACCCGGCGACGCGATCGCTCCCGGCCTGCGGCAGCAGGCCGGGCGTGGCCGCTACACCGACGGTCAGTCCACCGCAGCGGGGCGCGAGATCACGCACCGAACGCACTCGGTCCTGCGCCGCCGCCTGGGCGGTGAGCAGCACCCGCGGCCGCAGATCGGTGCCGTCGGCGAGATCGGAGACGACCAGCCCCTCGGGCAATGCGGCGCTCACCGCATCTTTCACCTGCTCAGGCAGCCGCGCCGTCGTGTGTTCGTCGAGATGGGCCAGCAGCGCGCCGGTGTGCTCGCCGACCACTTGGACCCGGTCCGCATCGAGCGCGGCGAGGTAGTCCGCGCGGCTGCCCAGTCGCGGGTCCACCGCGGTCCGCACACCGGCGCGCGCGAGCGCGCCCGCATAGATTTCGGCGAGCACGGAGGACTCGATCGAATCACCCGCGCCGACCGTGATCGACGGCTGCGGCTCGTCGTTCCCGCAGGACACGACCAGCGCGACGGAAGCGACGACCAGCAACCGAGCCAGCACCCGCTGTGACGAGGCCAACACCATCCGGCGACACCAACTCTCCGACGACTCGACACGGCCAACAGAAAAACCCGGAAGCGGGCAGTATGGACACCCAGAATGTACCGGCGGCCGCTCGGTGCCGAGACCGCGCCCGCCGTCATGTCGGAAGGACTCTCGTGAAATCCACCCGCACCCCCGGTGCCGCCGCGCACCGGCACCCCGCCGCGCGCGTCGCACTGCGCGGCGCCCGTATCCTCGCCGCCGCGACCGCCCTGGCCGTCGCGATGGCCCTGTCGGCTTGTGGCGATTCCGATCCACTCGCCACCGGCGGCAGCTGTTCGGGAGACGGATTGACCGTCGGTTCGGCGAACTTCCCCGAGTCCGAGACCATCGCCGAGGTGTACGCGGAAGTGCTGCGCGCGAACGGCTTCAGCGTGGATACCAAGCTGGGCATCGGCAGCCGGGAAGCTTACCTTCCCGCCCTGCGGAAGTGCGCCATTTCGGTGATCCCCGAGTACACCGGCAATCTGCTGCAGTACCTGGACAAGAACGCCACCGCCACCAGCGCGGCCGACGTGAACAGCGCGCTCGGCAAGGCGCTCGGTTCCGATCTCGCGATCGGCACGCCCGCGCCCGGCGAGGACTCGGACGCCGTCGTCGTCACCCGCGCCACCGCCCAGCGCTGGAACCTGAGCACGATCGCCGACCTGGCCGCGCACTCGGCCGAGGTGAAATTCGGCGCGCCCGCCGAATTCCAGGAGCGTGCGGGCGGTCTGCCCGGCCTGAAGAAGAACTACAACCTGGATGTCGCAGCGGGCAATTTCGTGCCGATCGCCGACGGCGGCGGTCCCGCGACGGTTCGCGCGCTGGTCGAGGGCCAGGTGACCGCGGCCGATATCTTCACCACCTCGCCCGCCATCCCGCAGAACGACCTCGTGGTGCTGAACGACCCGAAGCACAACTTCCCGCCGCAGAACGTGGTGCCGCTGCTCAACGCGAGCAAGAAGTCGGACAAGGCGCTCGCGGCGCTGAACGCGGTATCCGCGCAGCTGACCACCGCCGAACTGATCAAGCTCAACGAGGCGGTCTCCGGCACCGGCAAGACCGAGCCCAAGGCCGCCGCCGCGGCCTGGGTCGCCGCCAAGGGGCTGAACAAGCCGGTCGGCTAGGGAGGGAGATTCGGTGTCCGATATCGAATTCTCCGGTATCAGCAAGACCTATCCGGACGGCACGCACGCCGTCACCGACCTGGATCTGCGCATCGAGTCCGGGTCGTTCACCGTGTTCGTCGGGCCTTCCGGCTGCGGTAAGACGACCTCGATGCGAATGATCAACCGCATGATCGTGCCCAGCTCGGGGACGATCACCATTGCCGGGCAGGATGTTTCGACCGTCGATCCGGTCCGGCTGCGCCTCGGGATCGGGTACGTCATCCAGAGCGGCGGACTGCTGCCGCACCGGACGGTCGTCGACAATGTCGCGACCGTTCCGGTCCTGCGCGGTGACTCGCGCCGGGCCGCCCGTGCCGCGGCGCTCGAGGTACTCGACCGGGTCGGCTTGGATCGCTCGCTGGCGCAGCGGTATCCGGCGCAGCTGTCGGGCGGTCAGCAGCAGCGCGTTGGCGTGGCCCGCGCGCTGGCCGCCGACCCGCCGGTCCTGCTGATGGACGAGCCGTTCAGCGCCGTCGATCCGGTGGTGCGCGCCGAATTGCAGGTCGAAATGCAAAGGTTGCAGGCGGAATTGCACAAGACCATCGTGTTCGTCACACACGACATCGATGAGGCGATCACGCTCGGCGATCGCGTGGCGGTGTTCGGACGCGGCGGAGTGCTCCAGCAGTACGACGCGCCGCAACGCGTGCTCGCCCAGCCCGCCACCGATTTCGTCGCCGACTTCGTCGGCCGCGACCGCGGTTACCGCGGATTGTCCTTCCGGTCCGCGAATGAGATTCCGCTGCACGAGATCCGGACGGCTGTCACGGATGAGGTGCGCGAACTGCGACTCGACGCGGGCGAGTGGGTGCTGGTGGTCGATACCGACCGCAAGCCGGTGGGCTGGATGGACGTCACCGGCGTCGAGGGATTCCGCGCGGGCCGCGCACTGTCGGACAGCATGTCGGCGGGCGGTTCGCTGTTCACCCCGTCCGGCGACCTGCGCCAAGCGCTGGACGCCGCGATCTCCTCGCCATCCGGAATCGGTGTCGCCGTCGACGGCGCCGGTGCGGTACGCGGCGGAGTGCTGGCCACCGAGGTGCTCGAGCAGTTGGCCGGGCAGCGCGCCCACGAAGACGCCGAACGCAACCGGCACTTCTTCGAAGAACGAGTGCCGTGAACGGACGTGAGCGAGACGGCGTCGTGCACGCCGGAATCCGGAGAACGGCATGAGATACCTCGTCGAGAACTTCTCGGAGATCATGGGAATCACCGCGACCCACCTCTATCTCGCCCTGGTGCCGCTACTGCTGGGCCTGGTGATCGCGGTCCCGGTCGGCGCGCTGGTGCGGCGAGCGGCGTGGCTGCGCCGGGTCACGGTGACCGCCGCGAGCCTGGCCTACACCGTTCCGTCGCTGGCGCTGTTCGTGATCATTCCTCCGCTCGTCGGCATCTCGGCCATCGACCCGCTGAACGTGATCATCGCGCTCACCATCTATTCCACGGCGCTGCTGGTTATCGCGGTCCCGGCGGCTCTGGACTCGGTGCCCGCCACGGTGCTCGACGCGGCGGACGCGGTGGGCCACGGCCCGCTGCGCCGCACGCTCACCGTGGATATGCCACTTGCCGTGCCGGTCTTCGTATCCAGTCTGCGGGTGGTGGTGGTGACCAATATCGCGATGGTGTCGGTCGGCGCGCTGATCGGCGTCGGCGGGCTCGGCAAATTGTTCACCCAGGGCTACCAGCGCGATTATCCGGACGAGATCATGGCGGGCATCATCGTGACGCTCGCGCTCGCGCTGGTCGCCGACCGGGTGGTGTACGCGCTGGGCCGCTGGTCGACGCCCTGGGTGCGCGCGGACGCCAGGACCGTCAGGGCGAAAGGCACTGCGGCATGAACCTTTTCCTCGACGCCTTGCACTACTTCACCGACGGCGCCAACTGGAGCGGTCCGTCGGGCATCGGGAGCCGCATCGTTCAGCACCTCTGGTACAGCTTCCTGACCGTCGCCGTCTCCGCGGTGATCGCCGTACCGCTCGGCCTGATCATCGGCCATACCCGGCGTGGGGCGGCGGTGCTGGTCGGCTTCGCCAACGCCATGCGCGCGCTGCCCACCCTCGGCCTGTTGACCTTCCTGGTGCTGCTGCTCGGCCTCGGCTTGATACCGCCGCTGCTGGCACTGATCACGGTCGGCATCCCCCCGCTGCTCGCGGGCGCGTACGCGGGAATCGCGAACGTTCCCGCCGACGTCGTGGACGCCTCGCGCGCCATGGGCATGACCGAACGGCAGATCCTGTTCCGAGTGGAGGTGCCCAACGCGCTGCCCATCCTGCTCACCGGGCTGCGCGGCGCGACCCTCCAGGTGGTTGCCACCGCGACGATCGCCGCCTACGTCAACCTCGGCGGCTTGGGCCGCTACATCTTCGACGGCATCAGCCTCTACCGCTACGACCGCGTGCTGGTCGGCGCGCTGCTGGTGGCGGTGCTTGCCATGCTGCTGGACGGGCTGCTGGCGTTCGCGGTGTGGGTCAGCGCGCCGGGCACCGTCCGGTTGCGTCGCCCGACCCCGGCCGCGCGATCTGCTCCGCTATCGACCCAGGACCGAGCCACCGTGCCCAACTAGCTCTCCACGTGTCCGCTCAGTCGTCGGTGACGCGAGGCGCTTACTCGGCCGCGACACGCAAAAGGCGCCCATTCGCGGTCGAATGGGCGCCCTCGGCTGGCGTGCGGTGGCGTTACGCGACGCCCTCGGCGCGAGCGGCGGCGGCGACCGCTTCGGCGACGGCCGGAGCGACCCGCGGGTCCAGCGGGCTCGGCACGATCTTGTCCGGGCCGAGTTCGTCGGCGACGACGCTGAGGATGGCGTCGGCGGCGGCGATCTTCATGCCCTCGGTGATCCGCCGGGCGCCCGCGTCCAGCGCGCCCTTGAAGACGCCGGGGAACGCGAGCACATTGTTGATCTGGTTCGGGAAATCGCTGCGGCCGGTGGCCACGATCGCGGCGTACTTGCGCGCCACCTCGGGGTGGATCTCCGGGTCCGGGTTGGACATGGCGAACACGATCGCCTCCGGAGCCATCGACGCGATGAGCTCCTCGGCGATCAGACCGGCCGACAGGCCGAGGAACACGTCGGCGCCTGCCAGCGCCTCCGCCGCGCCGCCGGTGAGGCCGCGCGGGTTGGTGCGGGTGGCCAGCTCGGCCTTCACCTCGTTGAGGTCGCCGCGGTCGGCGCCGACGATGCCCTTCGAATCGAGCACGGTCACGTCGCGGACACCGGCGGCCAGCAGGATGTTCGTGCACGCGACACCCGCGGCGCCCGCGCCGGACACCACGACCTTCAGGCCCTCGATGCCGCGGCCCTGCACCTTGGCGGCGCCGTTGAGCGCGGCGAGCACCACGATGGCGGTGCCGTGCTGGTCGTCGTGCATCACGGGGCAGTCGAGCGCCTCGATGACGCGCTTCTCGATCTCGAAGCAGCGCGGCGCGGAGATGTCCTCCAGGTTCACCGCGCCGAAGCTCGGCCGCAGGCGGATCAGCGTCTCGACGATCTCGTCGACGTCCTTGGTGTCCAACACGATCGGGATCGAATTCAGCCCGGCGAACTTCTTGAACAGCGCCGCCTTGCCCTCCATCACCGGAAGCGAGGCGCGCGGGCCGATGTCACCGAGGCCGAGCACGGCGGTGCCGTCGCTGACCACGACCACGAGCCGATCGGTCCAGGTGTAGCGCTTGGCCAGCGCCTCGTCCTCCGCGATCGCGCGGCTGACCTGGGCGACGCCCGGGGTGTAGGCGATCGACAGATCGCGCTGGGTCTCCAGGGGCGCACTGAGTTCGACCGAGAGCTTGCCGCCGAGATGTCCCGCGAAAATTTCGTCGTTTGTGATTTCGGACAAGCTTGCCGTGGAATTCGGTGCATCAGTCACAGGTGACACGATTTCACTCCTGCTCGGGTCGGGCTAAACCGGGGGACGGTTACCACCGGGTAATGGGTATAAGGGGTTTCACGACGCTCATCGGGTGCGCTGACCGGTGCGTTTCGAGCTGGCTGCGAGCGGCGAACGCGACTTGCCGAGTTCTCGATGGCGGGCGCGGCACTGATCCGCGAAGCAGAACCGAGCGGGTGCGCCCGGACAGAACGTGCGGTGCGATCTCGCGGGTCGCGACGGTACGTCGGCGAGGCGGAGACCTCCGTGATTCCCTCACCCGGCGGTGGCGGAGGCAAGGAATCCGACACATTCTGCCAGTCCGGTAGGCAAGTTGCCAAACCGGTTACCCCCTGGGCCGTGTCGCGCTCCATCACCCAACGTTATGGGGCGGGAATTACCCTCAGGTAAGCGGAAACTCCCCGTTCAGCAGTCGCACGCGGTGAGCGATCGCACCGCTCGGGGCGGCGGCGGTGTGAGTACCAGCGGTCCGAGCGCCGCCCGGCGGCGCTCTGTCAAGCGACGATATCGCGGGGCTGCTCCGGCATCGTCCTCTGCGCGTCCGGGCGCACCCACACGCTGCGCACACCACCGGACATCAGTCGCGTCCGCCAGGTGTCGGACGCGCCGGGATGATCGGTCCTGCGGTGCATGCCGCGGCTCTCCGTGCGCGTCAGCGCGCTGTATTTGGTCCAGCGCGCCACCGCGAGCAGCGCGGCGGCCTGCCGGGCCCGCAGCAGGTCGGCGCCGCTGCCGCCGAGGTCGAATTCCGCCCCGGGCCACATGCCGTCGAGTTCGCCGATGCTGTCGCGCAGGCTGCCCGCGCTGCGCCAGTAGCTGCGCCGCAACGGCAGAGTGTGCTCTTGGACGAGGCCGACCACCGCCCTCGGATCGATCCGCGCCACGGCGTTGAGCCCGGCTCCGGTCACCTCGCGCGCCGGGGCACGCCGGTCCGTCGTCCGGGCGAATTTCGCCGCGCCCGCGCCTGCCCAGACGCCGGAAGCGATCGCCCACGCCGCGCTCAGTCCGCCGAATCCGCTCACCGCGCCGGTGAGCGGCTCGCGACTGACCACGTCGCCCGCGGCGAACAGGCCCGCGACGGTGGTCGCGCATTCCGGTCCGGTGACGCGCAGTCCGCCGGTGCCGCGCACGGTGCCCTCCAGCACGGCGCGCAGCGGCACCCGTTCGGCACGGTCGACGAAGCCATGGCGCGCCAGCCGGGACCGGAGGGCCACCGGTACGTCGTCCAGGGCGGCGAAAACGCGCTGACCATCGGCGATGGCCGCGAGCGCCGCCGAGCGATGCCCGGGCAGCTCGACGCCGGATTCGTCGTAGAGCGGGGCGTACCGCAAGGCGAGATTCCGCAGCGCGGTCGGCTCGGCCTTGCCTGGCGGAATCAGGCTGTAGGCGCAGGAGAACTCCATCCCGGACAGCTCGGCGCCCGCTTCCACGGCGAACAACAGACCGTCGCCGGTGTCCACGTCGGTGCCCGCCGCCCCGGACAGGAACGCGCAGCCACCGGTGGCCACCACGACCGCACCCGCGCGCACGGTCCAGCGCCCGAACCCGTCGTGGGGGCGCAGCCCGGTGGCGCCGCGCACTACGCCGTCACGGTCGACCAGCAGTTGCAACGCCGGGTGATGATCGAGTACCCGGACCCCAGCTTCCCGCAGCGCGCGGCGCATTCGCCGCAGGTAGCGGGCGCCGTCGAGATAGCTGCGCCGCCTGGCCGGACCCGCGGGGTCACCGGCGATGTGATAGCCCCAGCGGGCCAATTGCTCGACCCGCTGATGACTTTCCTCGAGCACGCGGTGCATCCAGTCCGGATCCCCCAGCGCGCCGCCGTGCGCGTGCCCGCGCCGGACCGCCTCGTCCCGCGCCGGGCCGGGCGGAAGGTGCCACAGCGAGATCGCGCCGTACGCCGTCGGCCCGCTCGACCCGCAGCGCGCCTTGTCGACGAGCACCACAGTGGCGCCGGCCGCGGCGGCCGAGACGGCCGCCCAGGTACCGGCGGGACCACCGCCGAGTACCAGTACATCCGTCTCGAGTTCGGTCATAAAGAAAAATATTCGGGCACAATTCATCGGCCCGCAACCAAAACTCGGGAGTCAGCTCCACCATTGCGTCCACAGCAATAGTCCAGCAGCCAGAAAAACGATCATCGAACCGGTAAAGGCGGCCGAACCACGATGCCGGTCCGAATATATCTGCGCCGCCAGGGCGACCACCGCGGCCGCCACGTGCCAGGCCACCGATTCGGCGCCGGGACCGGGGAAGCCGCGCCGCTGCGCGATGACCGCGGCGCCGACCACGACCAGCATGCCCACCACGACGCCACCGGCGACGACGCCGCTGAGGCCGCGCACGAATCTCACGCGGCGATCACCGGCACGCCGGAGGCCTTGCCCACCAGCTTCTCGAATTGCGTTGCGTCGGTGGTGAACTCGCCGAGCCGAATGGTCTTGTTTGTGCCGTGATAGTCCGATGAACCGGTGGTGAGCAGGCCGAGTTCCGCGGCGAGATCGGTGAGCAGCTCGCGGTCGGCCGCGGAGTGGTCCGGGTGCGCGATCTCCAGGCCGCCGAGCCCGAGCGCGGCCAGCTCCCGGATGTCGTCGACGGCGAGCAGCCTGCCCCGCTTGCGCGCCCTGGTGTGCGCCAGCACGCTGACTCCGCCCGCGGTGGCGATCATCTGCACCGCGCGACGCAGCGGGGTGTCGGCCTTCTCGGCGTAGTAGGGACCGTGCGGGGCGAGCAATTCGTCGAACGCCGCGTCCACGCTGGGCACCACGCCCGCGGCGACCAGCGCCCGGGCCAGATGCGGGCGCCCGGCCGACGGCCCAGCCGAGGCCAGCACGGCGTCGGGATCGATCGGCAGTCCGTCGGCCGCCATCCGCTCGGCCATGGCGCGCAGCCGTTCCACCCGTTCGGCGCGCAGCCGCTCACGTTCCTCGGCGAAGCCGCGATGGGTCGGGTCGAACAGGTAAGCCAGCAAATGTACGGGTACCGGCCAGCCATCCTCCCCCAGGCCGACGCAGGACATCTCCATGCCGCGGACCAGCGTCAGCCCCTTCGGTAGCGCGTCGACCGCTTCCGACCATCCGGCCGTGGTGTCGTGATCGGTGATCGCGACGACGTCCAGGCCCGCGGCGGCCGCGTTCCGTACGAGTTCCGCCGGAGTATCGGTGCCGTCGGACGCGGTCGAATGGGTATGCAGGTCGATGCGCACGCCTTCAAGTCTTACAGTGCTGCGCCGTCCCCCCGCACGCGCAGGCGACGTTCCGCCGGCCTGCGGCGACGTAGCATCGTCAGCGTGCCGTCCTTTTCTCCGCTTTCCTCGCTTCGTGGATCCGGCCGGACGCCGTCGCAGTCCGAGCAGCGGTTCATCCCGGTTCCGACGGCGCAGGCGATCGTCGACTGCGCGGTGTACGTGGACGGAAAGCGTCTGCCCGGACGGTTCACCCACAAAGCCGCGCTCGCGCGAGCCCGCGAGGAGCCGAACGGGTTCGTCTGGGTGGGCCTGCACGATCCCGACCAGACGCAGATGGAAGACATCGCCGCGACGTTCGGCCTGCACCAGCTCGCCACCGACGACGCCCTGCAACGGCACCAGCGGCCGAAACTGGAGCGCTACGACGATTCGCTGCTGCTGGTGTTGCGCACGGTCAGCTACGTCCCGCACGAGATGAACAGTGTCAGCGAGATCGTGGAGACCGGCGAGATCATCGTGTTCACCGGTCCCGACTTCGTGGTCGCCGTCCGGCACGGTGAGCACTCCGGACTGGCCGAGGTACGCAAGGCGCTGGAGGAGGACTCCGCGCAGCTGGCCCTCGGACCGGGCGCGGTGCTGCACGCGATCGCCGACCGGATCGTGGACTCCTACATCGACGTGACCCAGTCGGTCGAGAACGACATCGACGAGATGGAAGAGGAGATCTTCACCCCGCGCAGCAAGGTCACGGTGGAATCCATCTACCAGCTCAAGCGCGAGGTGGTCGAGCTGCGGCGCGCGGTGAATCCGCTCGCCGCGCCGCTGGAACAGCTCAGCCGCAAAACCGATCTGCCGGTGCCGAAGGAGGTCCGGCGCTACCTGCGCGATGTCGCCGAGCATCACGCCGCCGTGGCCGAGCGGATCAACGACTTCGACGAGGCGCTCAGCGCGCTGATCAGCGCCGCGCTGGCCCGGATCGGCGTGCAGCAGAACACGGATATGCGCAAGATATCGGCCTGGGTGGCGATCGCTGCCGTGCCCACGATGATCGCGGGCATCTACGGGATGAACTTCGACCACATGCCCGAACTGCACCAGGTCTGGGGTTATCCGATGGTGTGGGTGCTCATCCTCGCCATCTGCACCGGCTTGTTCTTCACCTTCCGCCGCAACAAGTGGCTGTAGCCGGGCTGGGCATCACAAGCTGGCGGCGCCGCGCCTCGGGTCGCGCACGTCGATGCCCGCCTCCTGCCATGCCTCCCGCAACGCCTGCGCTCCCCGCACCCGGACCCATGCCGCCTCGGTCGCGGTCACCGGCGTCACCGCGAAATACCGCACCGGCTCCGCCGGGTCCGGCAGCGGCACGGCGGGAATGTCGCTCTCACCGAGCAGAACCGCGGTGAACGGCGCGTCGCGCCACATCGGCTCACCCAGATCCATCAGCGCGTCCGCTTGCAGCACAACACCTTCCACGACCGGCGCCGCGGCGAGCACGCCGAGCGACTTGGCCAGGCCCGAGCTGGCTCCCACACCGGACCGCAACGTCAGCACGAGTTCCGCGCGCGGGCCGCGCACCGGGTCGGCGTGCACCGCGGTGGGATCGCCCATGGGATGCCTGCTGCCGCCCAGCGTCACGTAGTGCACAAGATCGTCCTCGACGATGCGCAGGATCTCGATCGGCTCCAAGCCCAGAAAAGTGACCGACGCGGCGTCGACGTTCGCGGCGTCCACACCGAAATGGCCCAGCACCTCGGTGCGGACCGTCTCCAGCACTTCCATACGTCAGATCGCCAGCCGCGCGAGCATGTCCCGTGCCTGCTCGGCCGACTTCGGATCGCACAGCACGTCGTAGCGGCCAGCCACCAATTGCATGGTGGACGCGAAGTCGCGCTGACCCCTGGTCGCCGCGTACGGGATCGAGGTCGAGATCAGGCCGAAGATGATGCCGCCGACCAAGCCGACGATCAGCGGGCCCAGCGCGCCGCTGGTGGTGAACAGGCTCAGCAGCAGACCGAGGAACAGGCCGAGCCAGGCGCCAGACACCACGCCGCCGCCGATCACCTTGCCCCAGGTCAGCCGGTAGAGAACCCGCTCGACCTGCATCAAGTCGACACCGACGATGGTCACGTCCTGCACCGGGAACTGGTTGTCGGCCAGATAGTCGACCGCCTTCTGCGCCTCGGCGTAGGTCGGGTAGGAGCCGACCGGCCAGCCCGACGGAGGCGTCGGGAGGGCCTGCCGCGCACGGCTCGAGTTCCCCAAGGGATTCGTCATAGTTCCATTCTGCTATTCCGACGCATCCCGCGGTGGTGTGAAACGCGTGGTGCGCGTCATTCCGGCGGCGCGGCCCTTTTCCGCGATCACCTGGGCCATCTTGGCGCTGGCCTCGTCGATCATCTCGTCGCCGAGCATCACCGCGCCGCGGGCGCCGCCCGCCGCCGAGGTGTGGAAGGCATAGGCGTCCAGGATCTCCTCGGCGCGGTCGTAGTCCGATTGCCGCGGGCTGAAGATCTCGTTGGCCGCCTCGATCTGACCGGGGTGCAGCACCCACTTGCCGTCGAACCCGAGCGCGGCTGTGCGCGCGGCGGCTCGGCGGAAGCCGTCCACATCCCGGATCTGCAGGTACGGGCCGTCGATCGCCTGGAGGCCGTGGGCGCGGGCGGCGAGCAGGATGGTCATCAGGATGTGGTGGTAGGCGTCGCCGGTGTCGTAGCCCTCCGGCTGTTCGCCGACCACCAACGTGCGCATGTTGATGCTGGCCATGAAGTCCGCCGGGCCGAAGACCAGGGTCTGCACCCGGGGACTCGCGGTGGCGATCGCGTCGATGTCGCGCAGTCCCACAGCGTTCTCGATCTGCGGCTCGATGCCGATCCGTCCGACGTCCAAGCCGCAGGTCTTCTCCAGCTGGGTCAGCAGCAGGTCCAGCGCGCGCACCTGGCCCGCGTCGGTCACCTTGGGCAGCAGGATCGCGTCCAGCCGCGCGCCCGCGCCCTCGACCACGGAAATGACGTCGGCGTAGGTCCATTCGGTGGTCCAGTCATTCACCCGGACCACCCGCAGTTGCGTTCCCCACCCGGAGTCGTTCAGCGCCGCGACGATGTTCGCCCGCGCCTCGGCCTTCGCGACCGGAGCGACCGCGTCCTCCAGATCGAGGAACACCTCGTCGACGGGCAACGTCTTGGCCTTCTCGATCATCTTCGGGTTGCTGCCCGGGCACGCGAGCACCGAACGGCGTGGCTTCATGATCACTCCCGTCGATCGTGGCGGGATGCGAACACCCGCGCGCGAACATCTAGCCTTGGCAGCATGGCAGCTACCAGGGTGTACGTCGCCAGGCTGGCCGGTTTGGCGGTACTGGGACCGGACGGGGAGTCTATCGGCCGGATTCGTGACGTCGTCGTGGCCGTGCGGTCCGACCGCCAGCAGCCCCGCGTGCACGGCCTGGTCGTCGAACTGCCCACCCGGCGGCGCATTTTCGTGCCGATTCTGCGGATCACCGCGATCGAGCCCGGCGTGGTCACGCTGAACACCGGAACGGTCAGCCTGCGCCGTTTCACCCAGCGACCGGGCGAGATGCTCGCCTTGGCGCAGATCGTCGACTCGATGGTGCGGGTCGATGACCCCGACCTGCCCGACCTGGCCGGCGTGGACGTCCACGTGGCCGATCTCGGCATCGAACAGGCGCGTTCCAGGGATTGGCTGGTCAGCAGGGTGGCCGTGCGCGGGCACCGCAGGCTTGGCCGCAGGCGCACGGTGCACGTGGTGGACTGGACCAGGGTGTCCGGCCTGACGCCCCACGAGATCGGCAGGCCGGGACAGGACGTGACGCAACTGCTCGAACGGTTCGAGGGCATGCGCGCGGCCGACGTGGCACAGCAACTGCGCGAGCTGCCGGAGAAACGGCGGATCGAGGTGGCCGTCGCGCTGGACGACGAACGTCTGGCCGACGTGGTGCAGGAACTGCCCGACGACGAGCAGGTCGAGTTGCTCAGCCACCTGGAGGTGCGCCGGGCCGCCGACGTGCTGGAGGCGATGGACCCCGACGACGCCGCCGACCTGCTGGGCGAACTGCCCGAGGGCGAAGCCGAATCGCTGCTCGCCCTGATGGACCCGCAAGAGTCCGAGCCGGTGCGCAGGCTGCTCGAGCACTCCCCTTACAGCGCGGGCGGCTTGATGACGCCCAAGCCGGTCATTCTCACCCCCTCCACGACGGTGGCCGAAGCTCTGGCGCGCGTGCGCAACCCGGACCTCACTCCCGCGCTGGCCTCCATGGTGTTCGTGGTCCGTCCGCCCACCGCTACGCCGACCGGCCGCTACCTCGGTTCGGTGCACATCCAGCAGTTGCTGCGCGAACCACCCGCCCACCTGGTGGGCGGAATCCTCGACACCGATCTGTCGACGTTGCGTCCCGAACTGCCTCTGGCCGCGGTGACCCGGTACTTCGCGACCTACAACCTGGTCTGCGGACCGGTGGTGGACGAGGAGAATCACCTGCTCGGCGCGGTCAGCGTCGACGACGTCCTCGACCATCTGCTGCCCGAGGACTGGCGCGACCAGGAAGAGACCGACGAACGGGGCGGAGCGTGAGCCCGCACGACCCCGCGCACGCCCGAAAGGACACACCGTGAGCGAGAACGACCCGGGCGTGCGGCTCGGTCACAGCAGGGCCCGCCAACGGCTGGAGACGCCGGTGGAAAGCCGGTTCCGATTGGAGTGGGACGCCGAGGCTTTGGCCCGCAGCAGCGAGCGAGTGGCGCGATTCCTGGGGACCGGTCGGTATTTAGCGGTCCAGACGATCGTGGTGGTGGTCTGGATCCTGGTGAACATCTTCGTGGTCGCGCTGCGCTGGGACCCGTATCCGTTCATCCTGCTGAACCTGGCGTTCTCCACTCAGGCCGCCTACGCGGCGCCGCTGATCCTGTTGGCGCAGAACAGGCAGGACAACCGGGACCGGGTCGCCCTGGAGGAGGACCGGGTGCGGGCCGCTCAGACCAAGGCGGACACCGAGTTCCTGGCCCGGGAACTCGCATCGCTGCGCATCGCGGTCGGCGAAGTGGCCACGCGCGATTACCTGCGCCGGGAATTGGAAGAGCTGAAAGGAATTCTGGACCGCATGGAGTACGCGGAATCCCCGGATGCGGAGAGCCGGACGGACAGCGCAGGAAAGGGCGGTCGCAAGAAAAGCTCCGGCCGAAAGCCCGCTCCGGCATCGGTTTCACCGTCGGTAACCAGTGATCAACCGGAAATACCGAATAAGGACCTGACTGGTGGGTAACCTGGACAACGTTGTCCAGAGCGGCCTGGGCAGGGGATGTCCCGGACGGCCGCTCCCACGACGTCGAGGATTGGGTGTGGCCGAATGCGTGTATCTGCTCCGATAACGGTCTCGGCTTTGGTTGTTGCTGGTGTGGTGGTGAGTGGTTCGGG
>NZ_JBSGIB010000013.1:0-199740 GCF_053604885.1 Nocardia sp. NPDC003999 | reverse complement strand
GAGCAGGAAGCGCGTCGGTGGTCGATGACGACCCGGACCCGGTTTCGCGACGAAGTCGCCAGCGGCGGTCGCTCGGACGCGAGCCATAAAGGGGCCGCGAACACGCAGCGCCGCAGGCGCTGCAAATCGGACCCAGCTAGCCTGGTGGGCGACCCGACCCCGCTCAGTGACAGATCGAGGACAAGAATTCATGCATCGGACCCGTGGAAAGGTATTCGGCGTGGTTGTGGCGATTGCCGCAACCGGCCTGCTCGCCGCGTGCGGCGACAATGATTCGACCGCGACGAGCACGCCATCGCCTACCCGCACCACGACGGCAGCGGCGGCGACCACGTCGCCGGTCGCTTCGACACCCGCCGAAACCGGCCAGCCCGCTCCCGCGCCGGAGCAGCCCACCACGACGGTGGCGCCCGAGCGTCCGCAGCCGGTGCCGACCGAAGCCGTCCCGCCCGCGGACACCTCGAAGCTCACCGACAAGGACAAGAAGTTCCTGGATGAGCTGGCCAAGCAGGGTGTCACCCCGTCAAGCCCGGACATCGCGCTGAGCATCGGCGCGTACGTCTGCCAGGGCACCGCCGCGGGCGCGTCCGATCAGGATCTGATGACCTTCGTCAACGCCATGGCAGGTTCGGATCCGTCCTTCGACCCGGCGAAGATGCCGGTGGAGAAGGCCGGGCAGATCTACATCTCCACCGCTCGCGCCACGTACTGCCAGTGAGTTCGCGCGTCCGTTCGACCTCCCGCCGGTCCAAGCCGGCGGGATGCCTGCTCGTGATCGGCGGCATCCTGCTGATCATCCTGGTGGTCCTGCTGCTGTGGTACCTGCTAGCAGGGCGTTTGCGCCCGCCCGGCCCCGGGCCGAAACCGCCGGAACGCCCGACGTCGCAGCCCGCGAGCTGTCCGGATGTGCAGATGATCTCGGTGCCCGGCACGTGGGAGTCGAACAGCGCCGACGATCCGCACAATCCGACCGCCAACCCGGTGTCGCTGATGCTCAACGTCTCCGGCCCGATCACCCAGCGGTTCCCGAGCGAGCGGGTGGACGTGTACACCGTTCCGTACGTCGCGCAGTTCTCCAATCCGATCGCGATCCCGCCGGACGGCCAGCAGTCGTACAACAACAGCCGATCCGAGGGCACCCAGCGGATGGTCGACGCCATGGCCGCGCGGCACCAGGAGTGCCCGCTGACCACCTACGTGCTCGCGGGGTTCTCCCAGGGCGCGGTGATCGCGGGTGACGTCGCCGCGCAGATCGGTGCGGGCGCGGGCCCGGTGCCCGCCGATCTGGTGCTGGGCGTGACGTTGATCGCCGACGGACGCCGTACCGGCGACAACGGCCCGGGCCAGGCGATCCAGATCGGCACCCCGCCGCCGGGTGTGGGTGCCGAAGTCGCGCTGAAGGGGTTGAACGTGCCCGGCATCACGATGACCGGTCCGCGTCAAGGGGGCTTCGGCACGCTGGCCGGTCGCACCTACACCATGTGCGCGCCCGGCGATCTGATCTGCGACGCACCCCGGGAGGCGCTGAGTCCGTGGAACATCCTGGGCAGCGTGAACACGCTGGTCCGGGCCGCGGGAAACCCGGTGCACACCCTCTACAACAGTTTCGTCGTCGACGGCGACGGCAACACCGCGACGCAGTGGACGGCGAACTGGGCGGCCGGACTCATCGAGACAGCGCCGCATCCGGCTCATTCGTGAAAATTCACAGGCCGTGAGATACCCCGCACCCGATTGGCGTGACAAGCGCAACTCGAGTTGGGTAGCACGCTGTAAAGTGCGCTGGTGATCGCGACGCCGGGCACCACCCCAGCGCGGACCCGAAGCGGGCGTCGCGCCCGTATTTTCCTTACAGCCAGGAGCATGAGTTCATGACAGAAGCCGCCGCACCGGCCACCACGGCGAGCCGTGACGCGGATGCTGCGTTGTCCGCGCTGGGCACTCCGTTGCGCCCGTTCCGCTTCGCGGCGGCCGGGGAAGGAAACAAGCAGGAGGGCGGCGCGCGGAAGTTCGTGCAGACCGCTCAGCAGGCCGAGGAGTACGGCTTCGACACCTTCGTGGTGCCCGACCACCTCGGTGAGCAGATCGGGCCGATCGCCGCGCTCGGCGCGCTGACCCAGGCCACCGAGAAGATCCGGCTCGGCACGTCGGTGCTGGCGAACGGTTTCCGCCACCCCGTCGTGCTGGCCAAGGATCTGGCGACCATCGACGTGCTGTCCAAGGGCAGGCTCGAGGTCGGCGTCGGCGCGGGCTGGATCAAGGAGGAGTTCGAGAACGCGGGCATCCCGTACGAGTCGCCCGGTGTCCGGCTGGAGAAGTTGGACGAGTCGTTGACCATTCTCGACGTGCTGCTGCGCGGCCAGGAGTGCACCTTCGAGGGCAAGCACTACCAGGTCCGCGGCGTCAAGGGGACCCCACGGCCGCGGCAGGGCCCACGCCCCCCGATCTGCACCGGCGGCGGCGGTCCGAAGATGCTGCGACTGGCCGCCAAGCACGCCGACATCGTCTCCGTCGTTCCCGTGACCACCAAGAACGGCAAGGGCCTGCTCTCCGGTATCACCATCGAGAAGGCCGTGGAAAAGGTGAATCTGATCAAGGAGGCCGCCGGTGACCGGTTCGCCGACATCGAGCTGAACTGGGCCATCACCGCCATCGTGATCACCGACGATCGCGAGAAGACCGCGGAGATGGCGCTGTCGGCGTTGGACCGGGGACTGCACCCGAACCTGGAGGTCGATGTGCAGCTGTCCGTCGAGGACATCCTCAACTCGCCCTACGTGGCGATCGGAACATTCGAGGAGATCGCCGAGCAGATCCGCCGTGTGCGGCAGCTCACCTCGATGTCCTATGTCGGTGTATTCCCCACCCAGATGGACGCGTTCGCCCCCGTTATTCCCCTGCTGCGGGACGAGTGAGCCGGTCTTCTCTGTAACATGACTCTGGTTTGAGTACATCTAGCCGATAAGCGGTCACCGCGCAGACCGCACAAAATCTGCAGGCTGGCTCTGCACTTGGAGCACCCGCGGGCGAAAGCGAGTCGGGGCCTCACAGGTAAAAGCGGCGATCTCGCCGTCTTGCTGCGTGTGCCTCGGAGGAGAAGAAGGAATGGAAGAGACTTTCGACGACTACCTGGACGAAACCGGGAACATCCGCATTCCCGAGGATCACACCCTGGTTGATCACGTCGAGAAGCACACCCGGAACGACGCGAACACCCTGGCGTATCGCTACATCGACTACTCGCGCGAGCGCGACGGTGAGGCGCAGGAGTTGACGTGGCGTGAGTTCGGTATTCGGCTGCGCGCGGTGGCCGCTCGACTGCAGCAGGTGACCAACCCGGGTGACCGGGTCGCGATCCTCGCGCCGCAGGGCTTGGATTACGTGATCTCCTTCTTCGCCGCGATCTACGCGGGCACCATCTCGGTCCCGCTGTTCGACCCGGACGAGCCGGGCCACACCGATCGCCTGCACGCGGTGCTCGGCGACTGTGAGCCCTCGGCCATCCTGACCGCGAGCTCCTCCGCGGCCGGGGTCCGGCAGTTCTTCCGCTCGCTGCCCGCCGCCCAGCGCCCGCGCATCATCGCGGTGGACGCGATTCCCGACAGCGTCGGCGAGAGCTGGGTGCGCCCGGACATCGCGATCGACGACATCGCCTACCTGCAGTACACCTCGGGGTCCACCCGGGTGCCCGCGGGTGTGGAGATCACGCACCGCGCGGTGGGCACCAACCTGCTGCAGATGGTCGACGCGATCAACCTGGACTGGAACTCACGCGGCGTCACCTGGCTGCCGCTGTTCCACGACATGGGCCTGCTGACGGTGATCCTGCCCGCGGTGGGCGGCAAGTACATCACCATCATGTCGCCGAGCGCGTTCGTGCGCCGCCCCTACCGGTGGATCAAGGAGCTGGCCGCGGTTTCCGACGGCGCCGGAACCTTCGCCGCCGCACCGAACTTCGCCTTCGAGCACGCCGCGGCGCGCGGTCTGCCGAAGAACGGCGAGTCGCTGGATCTGTCGAACGTCATCGGCCTGATCAACGGCAGTGAGCCGGTGACCACCTCGTCGATGAAGAAGTTCAACGAGGCGTTCGCCCCCTACGGGCTGCCCAAGACCGCCATCAAGCCCTGCTACGGCATGGCCGAGGCCACGCTGTTCGTCTCCGCCACCAAGGCCGAGGACGAGGCCAAGGTCACCTACGTCGACCGCAGGGAACTCAACGCGGGCCGCATGGTGAAGGTCGACCCCGGTCACGAGAACGCGATCGCGCAGGTGTCCTGCGGCTACATCGCGCTCTCGCAGTGGGCGACGATCATCGATCCGGAGTCGGTGGAGTCGGGCGGCGGTCGCGAGGTGCCCGACGGGCACGTCGGCGAGATCTGGCTGCACGGCAACAACATGGGCATCGGCTACTGGGGCCGTCCCGACGAGACGGCGGCGACGTTCCAGAACAAGGTCACCGAGCGCCTGTCCGAAGGCAGCCACGCCGAGGGCACCGAGCCGGACGCGAACTGGATGCGCACCGGCGACTACGGCGTGTACTTCGAGGGCGAGCTCTACATCACCGGCCGGGTCAAGGACCTGGTGATCGTGGACGGTCGCAACCACTACCCGCAGGATCTCGAGTTCTCCGCGCAGGAGGCCAGCACCGCGCTGCGTCCCGGCTTCGTGGCGGCGTTCTCGGTGCCCGCCAACCAGCTCCCGGCCGAGGTGTTCGAGCAGGGCAGCCACTCCGGCCTGCAGTTCGACGCCGACGACGCGTCCGAGCAGCTGGTCATCGTGGGTGAGCGCGGTCCCGGTGCGGGCAAGGCCGATCCGCTGCCGATCGCCGACGCGGTGCGCGCGGCGATCTCCCAGCGCCACGGCGTGACCGTTCGAGACGTGCTGCTGGTGCCAGCGGGATCGATCCCGCGCACCTCCAGCGGCAAGATCGCCCGCCGCGCCTGCCGGGCGGCCTATCTGGAGGGAACGCTGCGGGGTGGTTACACCCAGCAGGCTTTCCCCGATGCACCGGAAGAGTAATTGCCAGGGGCGGCCTCGGACCGACCATCGACGCTCGGCGCCGAGCTTCTCGAGCGCCGAGCATCAAACACGGTACGCCCGGTACGCAGACAGGTAGCTTGAGGAATTGATGGCTGACAACGAGGGCACGCCCACCCAGACGACCGACGCCCCACCCGTGGAGACCGTCGCCGACGCGGCGGCCCCGGCCGAGTCCGCGAAGGGCGGCGCGCAGACCGACATGTCGGTGGCGGAGCTGCGTGAGTGGCTGCGGCGCTGGGTCTCCGAGGCGACCGGGCAACCGATCGAGCAGATCACCGTGGACCGGCCGATGGAGGAGTTCGGGCTCGCCTCGCGGGACGCCATCGCCCTCGGCGGGGACATCGAGGAACTGACCGGCGTGATGCTGAACGCGACGATCGTGTACCAGCATCCGACCATCGCCTCGCTGGCCGAGCGGATCATCAACGGCGAGCCGGAGCTGCCCGCGGAGTCGTCCGACGACGCCTTCTACACGGCGGGCTACGCGCCGGGTGAGGCACACGACATCGCGATCGTGGGTCTGTCGACGCGGCTGCCCGGTGCGGGCGACACTCCGGAGTCGACGTGGGAATTTCTCATCGGACGCGGTGACGGCATCCGGGAGCGGCCCGAAGGGCGCTGGTCGGAGTTCCTGGCCGAGCCGCAGTTGGCGGAAGCGGTCGAGAACGCCAACACCAGGGGTGGCTATCTCGATCAGGACGTCGTCAAGGGTTTCGACGCCGAGTTCTTCGCCATGTCGCCGGTCGAGGTCGAGCGGGTCGATCCGCAGCAGCGCCTGATGATGGAGCTGACCTGGGAGGCGTTGGAGCACGCCAGGATTCCGGCCAGCGAACTCAAGGGCGAGCCGGTCGGCGTGTTCATCGGCTCGTCGGGCAACGACTTCATGCTGCTCGCGGCGCTCGGCCTCGGCAGCGAGCGCGATCCGAGCGTGCCGGTATCGGCCGAGGCCTACGCGATCATGGGCAGCGTCACGTCCATCATCCCCAACCGGGTTTCCTACTTCTTCGACTTCCGCGGTCCGTCGGTGGCCGTCGACACCGCCTGCTCCTCGACCCTGGTCGCGGTGCACGAGGCGGTGCAGGCGCTGCGCAGCGGTGACGCCGACCTGGCGCTCGCCGGTGGCGTGAACATGTTGCTCGCGCCGATGGCCACGCTCGGTTTCGACGCCAATGGCGGCGTCGCCAAGGACGGGCACATCAAGGCATTCTCCAGCGACGCCGACGGCATGGTCCGCTCCGAGGGCGGCGGTCTGGTGGTGCTGAAGCGGCTCGCCGACGCGGAACGCGACGGCGACACGATCTACGCCGTGATCAAGGGCTCCGCGGTCAACAACGACGGGCGGTCCAACGGTCTGCTCGCCCCGAATCCCGACGCGCAGGCAGAAGTGCTGCGTCGCGCCTACCGGGACGCGGGCATCGCGCCGTCGGCGGTGGATTACATCGAGGCGCACGGAACCGGCACCCTGATCGGCGACCCGATCGAGGCCGACGCGCTCGGCCGGGTGGTCGGCCGGGGACGTGCGGCCGACAAGCCCGCGTTGCTCGGTTCGGCCAAGACCAACTTCGGTCACCTGGAATCCGGCGCCGGTGCGGCGAGCCTGGCGAAGGTGATCATGTCGTTGCACCACAACGTCATTCCGCCGAACATCAACTACGCCGGACCGAACCCGTACATCCCGTGGGATCAGGCGCACCTGAAGATCGTCGACGAGCCCACCGAGTTCCCCCGCTACAGCGGCAAGGCGACCATCGGCATCTCCGGTTTCGGATTCGGCGGCACCAACGCGCACGTCGTCGTCCAGGAGTACGTACCGACCGCGACCGAGACCGAGGCTCCGTTCTCCGAACTCGAGGCCCGGCTGGACGAGGACGCGGTGGCGGAGAGCGTCGACGCGGAGACGGAATCCGCGGCAGGCGACGCCGTGGCCGAGGCGGCCGAAGCCGACGCGGAATGGACCGCCGAGCGCACCGAGCCGCTGCCCCAGATCCTGCCCGTGTCGGGTTATCTGCCTTCGCGGCGTCGTCGTGCCGCCGCCGAGCTGGCCGACTGGCTGGAATCCGAGGCGGGCGCGCAGACTCCGCTCGCCGATGTGGCGCGGTCGCTGGCCAAGCGCAGCCACTGGCGTTCGCGCGGCGTGGTGCTGGCGAAGACGCACGAAGAGGCGATCGCCGGACTGCGCGCCATCGCGGCGGGCAAGCCGGGGACCGGCGTCTTCACCGCCGACGCGCCCGCGGCCATGGGCCCGATGTGGGTGCTGGCCGGTTTCGGCGCGCAGCACCGCAAGATGGGCAAGCAGCTGTACCTGGAGAACTCGATCTTCGCGAAGGCCGTCGACGAGGTCGACGAGCTGGTGCAGGACGAGGCCGGATATTCGGTGCGCGAACTGTTCCTCGACGACAGCCAGGACTACAACGTCGGCACCTCGCAGGTCGGCATCTTCACCATCCAGGTCGGCCTGGCGGCGCTGCTGCGCGCGCACGGCGCGGAACCCGATGCGGTGGTGGGTCATTCCATGGGCGAGGTCGCCGGCGCGTACATCGCCGGTGGTCTCTCGCTCGAGGACGCGGTGCGCGTGATCTGCGCTCGCTCCCGCCTTATGGGCGAGGGCGAGCAGATGATCAGCGACGACGATGTGCGCAACATGGCGCTCATCGAGTACAGCGCCGAGGACGTCGCGAACCTGCTGCCGGAATACCCGGACGTCGAGGTCGCGGTGTACGCCGCGCCGACGAACACGGTGATCGGCGGTCCGCAGGACCAGGTCGCGGCGATCGTCGCCCGGGTGGAGGCGGCGGGCAAGTTCGCCCGGGTGCTGCAGACCCGCGGTGCGGGCCACACCTCGCAGATGGATCCGCTGCTCGGCGAGCTGGCCGCGGAGCTGGCCGGTATCGAGCCGACCAAGCTGAAGACCGGCCTGTACTCGACGGTGCACAAGGAAGAGTTCTTCCGCTCCGGTCACGACCCGATCCACGACGAGGACTACTGGGTCAAGAACATGCGCCACAGCGTGTACTTCACCAACGCGGTGAAGCTCGCCGTGGACGCGGGGCACACGACCTTCCTGGAGCTGGCGCCGAATTCCGTCGCGCTGATGCAGGTGCTGGGCACCACCTTCGCCGCGGGCGTGCACGACGCGCAGCTCATCCCCACGCTCAAGCGCAAAGAAGACGAGTCCGCCGGTGTGATCGCCGCGCTCGCCCAGCTCTATGTCCACGGGCACAAGGTGGATCTGTTCTCGCTGCTCGGTGCAGGCGAGTACGCCGACGTTCCGCGTACCACGTTCGTGCGCAAGGAGTACTGGCCGAAGGTCCAGCTGTCCTCGGGCGGCAACGGCCGGGTTCCCGGTGCGCACGTGGCGCTGCCGGACGGCAGGCACGTCTGGGAGGTCCAGGCCTCCTCGGTGACCGATCTCGCCGGACTCGTGCGCGCCGCGGCGGCGCAGGTGCTCAGCGACGTGTCGCTGGGCGCGTCCATCCCGCACGCGCCGATCCCGGCCGCGGGCACGCTCACCACCACGCTCACCCCGCATCCCGGTGGCGCCTCGGTGCAGGTGCATGCCAAGGAGGGCAGCGCCTTCCGCCTGGTGTTCGACGCCGTGGTCACCTCCGGTGCTCCGCTGCCGGAACCCGTTGCGATCGAAACGGTCCCGGTGCCCGCCGCGCAGCCCCAGGGCGACGCCGACATCGAGGTGGTGGAAACCTTCGGCGACCGGTGGGATCCGAACGGCACGCAGACCGTCGAGGAGCGGCTCGCGCTGATCGTCGCGGAGTCCATGGGTTACGCGGTCGAGGATCTTCCGATGGAGATCCCGCTGATGGAACTCGGTCTGGACTCGCTGATGGCGATGCGCATCAAGAACCGGGTCGAGTACGAGTTCGACATCCCGCAGTTGCAGGTACAGGCTGTGCGGGACGCGAGCCTGCACGAGGTCGGCAAGGTGCTGCGGTACGCGATCGAGCACCGCGACGAGGTGCAGGCGATGGCGGATCAGCAGGCCGCAGACAAGGCCGCGGGCGGTACCGGCGAGCTGGCCGTCGACTCCGATTTCATCGCCACGGCCCGCGCGGCGCTGGCCACCGGGGCCGACCCGGTCGCGGCGGTCACCGGCAAGACGACCGACGCGCCCGAGGCAGCACCGGCTGACGCGCCGACGGATTCCGTTACGCCGGAAAGCGCTGTGCCCGAAGCCGTGGCGCCCGCCCCCCAGCCTGCTGCCGCACCCGCAGCCGTGTTCGGCGGCGCTGCCAAGCAGCCCGCCGACGAGGACGACGTCCCGCCGCGCGACGCCGCCGAGCGCCTGACCTTCGCCACCTGGGCGGTGGTCACCGGTAAGTCGGCCGGAGGCATCTTCAACACGCTGCCGATCCTCGACGAGGACACCGCGGAGAAGCTGGCCGCGCGCCTGACCGAGCGGGTCAAGGCCGAGGTCACCGTGGACGACGTGCTCGATTGCGAGACCATCGAGCAGCTCTCCGACATCGTTCGCAACCTGCAGGACAGCGGCGCGGATGTGGACGGTTTCGTGCGTCCGCTTCGGGCTCGCGCGGAGGGCTCGAACGCGGTTCCGGTATTCGTGTTCCATCCGTCCGGTGGAAACACGCTGGTGTACGAGCCTCTGCTGAAGCGTCTGCCCGCCGACACGCCGATGTACGGCTTGGAACGGGTCGACGGTTCCATCGAGGAACGAGCCCGCCAATACCTGCCCGAGCTGCGCAAGCTCCAGGGTGACGGGCCGTTCGTGCTGTACGGCTGGTCGCTGGGCGCGGTGCTTGCCATGCAGACCGCGCAACTGCTGCGGGCCGAGGGCGCGGACGTGCGCGTGGTCGGCCTGATCGATCTGGCCATTCCGACGCAGGGCGAGGACAACAGCCCCGAGGAGCGGGTGCGGCGGATCGAGCGCTACCAAACCTTCGCCAAGAAGACTTACGGCGTCGACGGCGAATTGGACCGCGAGCAGTTGGAGACACTGGCCGCGGCATCCGACGAAGAGCAGTTCAAGATGATCAGCGACCTGATCAAGATCAGTGGCGCGAAGATTCCCGGTGGCGTGCTCGAACACCAGCGCACCTCGTGGATCGATAGTCGCCACCTCGCCCGTACCCAACCGTCCCACTACGACGGCAACGTCGTGCTCTACCTCGCCGATCGCTACCACGACGGGATGATCGAGCTCGAGCCACGCTTCGCCGACCGGGTGCCGAACGGCGGCTGGGACGAGTACATCCCGAATTTGGAGGTCGTCCACATCGCGGGCGACCACCTGCAGATCATCGACGAACCGCGGATCGGCAAGATCGGAGCCGACCTGACCGCGAAGCTCGCCGCGATCGAGGCGAAAGGGGCCAAGTGAGCACTACTGCCGAGAAACTCGCCGACCTGCGCAAACGCCTGGATTTAGCGCAGGAGCCGGCGGGTGAAGCGGGCGTGGCCAAGCGGGCGAAGAAGGGTATTCCCAGCGCCCGCGACCGGATCAACATGCTGCTCGATCCGGGAACCTTCGTGGAAATCGGCGCGCTGGTCCGCAAACCGGGCGACTCCGCCGCGCTCTACGGCGACGGCGTCGTCACCGGGCACGGTTTGGTCGAAGGCAGGCCCGTGGCGGTGTTCTCGCACGACCAGACCGTCTACGGCGGTTCGGTCGGCGAGATGTTCGGCCGCAAGGTGGCCGGGATCCTGGAGTACGCCGCCAAGGTGGGGTGCCCGGTGGTCGGCATCAACGACTCCGGCGGCGCGCGCGTGCAGGAGGCGGTGACCTCACTGGCCTGGTACGCCGAGCTGGGGCGGCGGCAGGAGCCGCTGTCCGGGCTGGTCCCGCAGATCTCGATGATCCTCGGCAAATGCGCCGGTGGCGCCGTCTACGCCCCGATCAACACCGACGTGGTGGTGGCGACCGAAGAGGCGTACATGTTCGTCACCGGGCCGAAGGTGATCCGTGAGGTCACCGGCGAGGACGTGAGTCTCGAGGAACTCGGCGGCGCGCGCAGCCAGGCGGAGTACGGCAACATCCACCACGTGGCCAAGGACGAATCGGCCGCGTTCGAGTGGGTGCGCGACTACCTGAGCTACCTGCCGACCAGCTGCCAGGAGCTGGCGCCGATCGTGAATCCCGGCTTGGAGCCGGAGATCACCGACACCGACCTGGAGCTGAACTCGATCGTCCCGGACTCCGACAACTCCGGGTACGACATGCACGAGATCCTGCTGCGCATCTTCGACGACGGCGCGTTCCACGAATTCGGCGCTTCGGCGGGGCGCAACGTCATCACCGGCTTCGCCCGCGTGGACGGTCGCAGCGTCGGCGTGGTGGCCAACCAGCCGATGGTGTACGCGGGCGCGCTGGACGCCCGCGCCTCGGACAAGGCGGCGCATTTCGTGCGTCTGTGCGACGCGTTCGAGATCCCGCTGGTGTTCGTCGTGGACACGCCCGGGTTCCTGCCCGGTGTGGAACAGGAGAAGATCGGCGTCATCAAGCGCGGTGGACGGTTCCTGTTCTCCTACGTGGAGGCGTCGGTGCCGAAGGTCACCGTGGTGATCCGCAAGTCCTATGGCGGCGGTTACGCCGTGATGGGCTCCAAGCAGCTGGGCGCCGACGTGAACCTGGCCTGGCCGACGGCGCGGATCGCGGTCATGGGCGCCGAGAGCGCGGTCAGCTTGATCGGAGCCAAGCAGATCGACGCCGCGCCCGAGGACCAGCGGGCGGCGATTCGCCAGCAGATGATCGATTTCTACAACGCCACCGTGGCGACGCCGTGGGTGGCCGCCGAACGCGGATACGTCGACGCGGTCATCGAGCCGTCGACGACCCGACTGGAAATCCGTCGTGCGCTACAGCTTTTGCGGGATAAGTCCGTTGCCCGCAATCCGCGCAAGCATCACCTGCTGCCGTTGTAGCAACCGGTACACGATCGGGCCGCACCCCTTGGGGCGCGGCCCGATTCGTGTCTGGCGTCTCGAATGATCAGCTGACGGTGACGGATTCGATGACGACATCGTCGACCGGCACGTCCTGATGCATGCCCGCCGAGGAGGTGCGGACACCCGCGATCTTGTCGACCACGTCGGCGCCCTCGGTCACCTCGCCGAAGACGGCGTAGCCCCAACCCGCCGCGGTGGGAGCGGAGTGGTTGAGGAAGTCGTTGTCGGAGACATTGATGAAGAACTGCGCGGTGGCCGAGTGCGGGTCGTTGGTGCGCGCCATCGCGACGGTGTACTTGTTGTTCTTCAGGCCGTTGTTCGCTTCGTTCTGGATCGGGGCTTTGGTGCCCTTCTGACGCAACCCGGGCTCGAACCCGCCGCCCTGGATCATGAAGCCGGGGATGACGCGGTGGAAGATGGTGCCGTTGTAGTGGCCCGCGTTCGCGTAGTCCACGAAATTGCGCACCGTGTTCGGCGCTTTCTGATCGTCCAGCTCGAGCACGATCGATCCGTAGTTCGTCGAGATATTCACCTTGGTCATACACCCACCTTTCCATCCTTTCGTAGACCGTTGCGTGATACGGGTACTTTTCCAGTAGCGTCCGATACCGACGAACTGGTTTCGTGAGCACATGGGTAACTCGCCGGGTACGCCCAGAACCTGAGTCGCACCTGACGTAGGACCTGAACGCAAATGGCGCGACGCCCCACTAGCACGGCCTAAAGACCCGGAGAGGCGGGGGAGCCAGCTAGCATTGCCAACCGTGCCCGACGCCGCAACCGCTGTACTCACGAAACCTCCCGCCGCCCCGGTGGTGACCCCGAACGATTTCCGGACCGCCCGGCTCATCGCGCTGGTGGCCGGAGTGCTCGGCGCGTTGTTCGCGCTGGCGACGCCGTTCCTGCCGGTCACGCAGACGACCGCGGTGCTGAACTGGCCGCAGGGCGGGACGCTCGGCAACGTGCAGGCGCCGCTGATGTCGCAGGTCCCGATCGACCTGAAGGCGACGATCCCGTGCGAGACGATCGCCCAGCTACCCGAGCGCGGTGGCATGCTGCTGGCCACCGCGCCGCCGCAGGGCGACCGGGCCGCGTTGGAGGCGCTGTTCGTGCGGGTGTCGGAGACCTCGGTGGACGTGGTCGACCGCAACGCGGTGGTGGTGTCGGCCGACCGCAGCCGCATGGGCGAGTGCACGTCGTTGAGTATCGCCTCGGACAGCGACAGCACCTACGGCGTGTTCAACGGGCTCACCAGGCAGGTGGAGCGTCCGATCGAGGGCGGGGCGGCCGGGGCGAACGAGTCGGTCACCGTGCCGGTGGAGGGGCAGCTCGGCGGCGATCTGCGGCCTCAGGTGGTCGGGGTGTTCTCCGATCTGAAGGGCGCGGCGCCGACCGGTTTGTCGTTCACCATGACGGTGGACACCCGCTTCTCCTCCAGCCCGACCGCGATCAAGCTGGTCGCGATGATCGCGGCGGTGCTGTGCACGCTGATCGCCCTGGCGGCGCTGGCCCGGCTCGACAGCAGTGACGGGCGTGGGCACCGCCGGTTCCTGCCCGCGAACTGGCTGAAGCCGACCTGGGCGGACGGCGCGGTGGTCGGCACGCTGCTGCTGTGGCATTTCGCGGGCGCGAACACCTCCGACGACGGCTACATCCTCAGCATGGTGCGGGTGGCCCCGCACGCGGGGTACATGGCCAACTACTTCCGCTGGTACGGCGTGCCGGAGGCGCCGTTCGGCTGGTACTACTACGTCATCCAGGTCTTCTCGGAGATCTCTACCGCCAGTGCCTGGGTGCGGTTGCCCGCGCTGGCCTGCGCGATCCTGTGCTGGCTGGTGATCAGCCGCGAGGTGGTGCCCCGGCTGGGTCGCGGGGTGCGCACCAGCAAGGTGGCGCTGTGGACCGGCGGGCTGGTGTTCCTGGCGTTCTGGCTGCCGTTCGACAACGGCCTGCGCTCCGAGCCGATCGTCGCGCTCGGTGCGCTGCTGACCTGGGTGTCGATCGAGCGGGCCATCGCGACCGGGCGGCTGCTGCCCGCCGCGGTGGCCGTCCTGGTGGCGGCGTTCACTCTCGCCGCCGCGCCGACGGGCCTGATGTGCGTCGCCGCGCTGCTGGCCGGTATCCGTCCGATGCTGCGCATCGTGGTGCGCAAGCACCGGCAGTTCGCCGCGCTCGGCGCCGGTCGGTGGGGCTCGACGCTGCCGCTGCTCGCACCGATCGCCGCGGCGGGCGTGCTCGTGCTGACGGCCGTCTACACCGACCAGACCTTCGCGGGCATCCAGGAGGCCAACCGGGTGCGTCAGGTGACCGGGCCGAACCTGGCCTGGTACGAGGACTACCTGCGCTACTACTACCTGTTCGTGGAGACTGTCGACGGCTCGCTGTCGCGGCGCTTCGCCTTCCTGGTGATGCTGCTGTGCCTGTTCACCACCATGCTGGTGCTGCTGCGCCGCAGGCGGGTGCCGGGTATCTCCAGCGGTCCGACCTGGCGGTTGATGGGCGTGGTCTTCGGGACGATCTTCTTCATGATGTTCAACCCGACCAAGTGGACCCACCACTTCGGCGCGTACGCGGGCATCGCGGGTTCGCTGGCGGCGGTCACCGCGGTCGCGGTCTCGGCGAGCGCCCTGCGAGCCCGCAAGAACCGGGCCATCTTCCTGGCCGGGTTGCTGTTCGTGCTCGCGATCGCGTTCTCCGGCATCAACGGCTACTGGTACGTGTCCAGCTTCGGTGTGCCGTGGTTCGACAAGCGCGTCTCGCTGCACGGCTACCAGTCGAACACCCTCATGCTCGTGCTGTTCGGCGTGGCGCTGGCATTGGTCGGTTGGTACGCGCTGCGGGAGGACTACACCGCGCCGCAGCCGTCGGCCAAGACGGCACGTGGCAGGCGGATCCGCCGGTTCGCGGCGATCCCGCTGACCGTGGTCGCCGCGCTGATGGTCGCGCTCGAGGTGCTCTCGCTGGTGAAGGGCGCGGTCTCGCAGTATCCGGCGTACTCGCTGGCCCGGTCGAACATCGACGCGCTCAGCGGCAGCACCTGCGGCCTGGCCAATGACGTGCTGGTCGAGCCGGACCCGAACGCGGGCAAGTTGCAGCCGATCATGGATCCGGCGCACCCGCCGACGAATCCGTCCGATCCGCTCGCCGGTGTCGATCCGGTCGGTTTCGACCCCAACGGCGTGCCCAATGATCTGTCCGCCGACAGCGTCGAGGTGAAGCCGGGCACCGGGAACACTTCCACGCAGTCGGTCGGCGCGGCGTTCGCGGAGGGGCAGAGCGCGGGCACGGGCGGCGGTCAGGGCGCGCGCGGCGTCAACGGCTCCACCGTCGCCCTCCCGTTCGGCCTGGATCCGGCGACCACGCCGATCCTCGGCAGCTACCAGAACGGCGTGCAGCAGCCCGCGAACGTCACCTCGAGCTGGTACCAGTTGCCCGCGCGTTCGGCGGACAAGCCGCTGGTGGTGATCTCGGCCGCCGGTCGCATCCTCTCCTTCGACGACACCGGCGCGATGAAGTACGGCCAGTCGCTGACCGTCGACTACGGCAAGCGGCAGCCCGACGGCAGCGTGCAGAAGCTCGGCACCTACCTGCCGCGTGACATCGGCCCGTTCCCGTCCTGGCGCAACCTGCGGGTGCCGCTGGACGAGATCGCGCCCGACGCCGACGCGGTGCGCATCGTCGCCAACGACCCGATCCTGATCGGGGATCAGTGGCTGGCCTTCACGCCGCCGCGGATGCCGAAGTTGCAGACGCTCAACAGCCTGCTGGGTTCCCAGCAGCCGATCCTGCTGGACTGGGCGGTGGGCTTGCAGTTCCCGTGCCAGCGTCCGTTCGACCACCGCAACGGCGTGGCCGAGGCGCCCGGCTACCGCATCCTGCCGGACCGCCCGCTGGCCATCAGCTCGACGAATACCTGGCAGGCCGAGGAGTTCGGCGGCGTGCTCGGCTTCACGCAGATGCTGGCCAGGTCCATCTCCGTGCCCACCTACCTGAAGGACGACTGGGCACGGGACTGGGGCTCCCTGGAGCGCTACGAGCAGTACGACCGCAGCGCCGTCCCGGCGAAGCTGGACACCGGCACCGCGACGCGCTCGGGCCTCTGGTCGCCGGGCAGTATGCGGGTGTTCTGATCGGGTGAACCACCCGAAACCAGGGCCGCCGCGCAGGGCACCGATCCTGCGCGGCGGCCCTTTCATGAAGGCAGGCCGGTTGGACGTGCCGATATCCGTCGACGTCGCGTTCAGCGAGCTGGCCACGGGCTAGGTGCCCAGAACACAGGGCCGCCGCGCAGGTGAATCCTGCGCGGCGGCCCTGCCGTATGTCGCCGGTGCGTTACCGGGCGCTCAGACCTTCAGCCGAAGGCCGAGCTCGCGCCGGAGCACCTCTTGCGAAGGGAGGCGGCCGAGCACGCGCAGCACCGCAGGCCGCAGCTCCCGTTGTTCCTCTTCGTTGAGCAGTCCGACAAGATCGCGCAGATCCATTTCATCGAATGCCGTTGTCATGGATTCAGATTAAGGCCAGCGGCCCGATTCGTCCTGCGATGCATAGCCACAGGTGGGAGCATATTTTTCAGACCGGACAACCGGTTTATTGGACGGTGCGGTCGTAGCGCGCCCGCGCGGCGATCACGTCGTCCATGCGTGTCTCCGCCCATGCTTTGACCGCGCTCATGACCGGCTGAAGACTGTGGCCGAGCGGGGTGAGTTCGTAGTCGACGCGGACCGGGACTTCCGCGGTGATCCGTCGCTCCACCAGGCCGTCGCGTTCCAGTCCGCGCAGCGTTTGCGTGAGCATCTTGGGACTCACGCCCGCGATGATCCGGTTCAGTTCGCCGTAGCGCAACGGCCCGTCGGCGAGGGCGGCCAACACGAGGCTCACCCATTTGTCGCTGATCCGGTCCAGGAGTTGCCGGGTCGGGCACTCGGCGATGTACGCGTCGTACCGCTGTTTTGCCAGCTCACGGCGCTGCGCCGCGGTCTTCGTCGCCATCGGGAGCACCTCGCTGCCTCTAACGCACTTTCGGGTAACTACTACCCATTGGATAGTAACCGTTCCTAGATTGGTCGGCAGCAGACAGGAAGGAACATCATGCGTGCAGTGGTAGTCCGCCGGCCGGGACCGGAAGCCGTGGTGGAGATCGTGGAAGTGCCGACTCCGCAGCCCGGCCCGGGTACGGTTCGCATCGCGGTCGCGGCGGCGACGGTGAACCCCGTGGATCTGATGGTGCGGGCGGGCGTGGGCGGCACGCCGTTCGCCGCGCAGCGCGATCAGTGGGGCGTCGGCTGGGATGTCGCGGGCACGGTCGACGCGCTCGGCGCGGGCGTCACGGAGTTCACGGTGGGGCAAGCGGTGATCGGCATCAGCGACCGGCTCGACGTCTCGCTCGGTGCGCAGGCCGACTACGTGGTGCTGGAGGTCGGGAACGTCGCGCCCGCTCCGGTTTCCGTGTCGCCGGTGCAAGCGGCGACCCTCCCGCTCAACGGTCTCACCGCGTTCCAGGCGCTCGACGCGCTGGATCTCGCGTCCACCGACACGCTCCTGGTCACCGGCGCGGCGGGGGCTGTCGGCGGCTTCGCGGTCGAACTCGCGGCGGCGCAGGGTATCCGGGTGATCGCCGCGGCCGCACCCGCCGACGAGGACGCGGTGCGCGCCTTGGGCGCCACCGATTTCGTTCCGCGCCAGGCATCCTTGCCGGATGCCGTCCGCGCCATCGTCCCCGGCGGCGTCGACGCCGCCCTGGACGCGGCCGCCCTCGGCCCGGCGACGCTCGCCGCGGTGCGCGGCGGCGGGCGATTCGCGTCGATCAGCGTTCCCGACACCCCGATCCCGTTGCGCGGCACCAAGGTCCACACAGTCCTGGTCCGCGCCGACCGCACCCGACTCGACCACCTCGTAACCCAAGTAGACGCGGGCAAACTAACCCTCCGCGTAGCGGCGACCCACCCCCTCACCGCCGTCCGAGAAGCCCAATCCCGCCTATCCCTCGGCGGCCTCCGCGGCCGCCTCGTTCTCACCCCCTGACACCCTCCACGAGTGGCACACGGCTGCGGCGGATCGCGAGAAGCCCGCTCCACCGTGTGCCACTCGCGGAGTCAGCGGATGCGGATGGGGTCGTCGGTGGAGAGGCCGGTGCGGGTTCGGGTTGTGGTGGTGATGGGGGCAGGAATGGCGGTGGGGTCGTAGGGGGTGAAGCGTTCGAGGGAGCCCCAGTCGCGAGCCCAGTCGCGGTCGAGGTATGCGGGGACGGTTTGGGATTTCAGCAGCAGGCCGGTCCAGCCGAGAGGGCCGCCGCCGATGTCGTCTTGCCAGGCGTTCGAGGCGTCGGAGCCGACCCGGTCGGGCAGAATGCGCCACTGCGGAATCTCGCCCACGCCGTCCTTGTGGTCGAACGGCCGCTGGCACGGGAAGGCGAGGCCGACGTGCCAGTCGAGTAGCACGGGAGCCTGCGATCCGACCACGGAATTCAGCGTGGCCAGCTTGGGCAGCCGGGGCGGGGTGACGGCCAGCCACTGCTTGGGCGTGATGTCGTTGTCGATCGCGACCAGCCGCACCGCGTTCACTTCCGCCGGCAGCCGGTCCAGCGGCACCCGCAGGTTGCGCCAGGACGGCGCGGGGCCGATGTCCAGCGGATCGATCGAGCCGAGCGTGCGCACCTCGCCGTCCGCGCCACGGACGCCGTACTCCAGGTGCAGTTCCTGTCCGTAGGTGAGCACACCGTCGGCGTCCACCGAGCGGATCCGGCCCGCCGCCGTGATCGCGAGCACCTGGTAGGCGGGGTCGTTGCGCATGCTGTCGGTCAGGTCGAGCCGGTACCACTGGGTGGTCAGCTTCGCCTGCTGTTGCTCGCCCTCCTGGTAGCTGCCCAGCACCGGGGTTCTCGCCGGGTCGAGACCGAACGGCAGCGCGACGGTGCTGCCGTTGATGCCCGCCTGCTCGGTGGTGCCGCCGCCGGTGCCCGCGCCGGTGGTGTTGGTGGTCTTGTTCTCCGAATCCTTGTCCACGGAGTTCGCGCCGCCGCTGACCGTCTCCTCCGCGTCCGCGGTGAGGTCACGCGCGACCCCGTTCGGGGTGAATCCTTTGTTCTGCGCGGCCAAGCCGTCCGCAGGCGATCCGGTGAAGGGCTGCAGCAGCGAATCGGCGGTGT
The DNA here is from genome assembly GCF_053604885.1 of Nocardia sp. NPDC003999. NCBI lineage: Bacteria > Bacillati > Actinomycetota > Actinomycetes > Mycobacteriales > Nocardiaceae > Nocardia > Nocardia sp. NPDC003999. The sequence continues at coordinate 180,641 of NZ_JBSGIB010000013.1, read as the reverse complement.
CGGTCTCGACGAGCACTTCGTTGGCCAGCGCGCACGAATCCCCGCCGACCGATTGCACATTCGACTTGGTGATCGAGTACGCGGGGTACTGCGTGGCAGCGGCCTTGGCGAGCGAGGCGACCTCGAAGATCACCAGCAGCGCGGCGGCCACGGTCAGCGGCGCGGAGGCCCACCGGTCGAATCGCCGTGGCGCTCCGGGCCGCTCACGCCGGTACGGCTCGCGATAGTGCTGCCATATCGCGACCAGGAGCGCGAGGACACTCAGCCCGAGGAACAACGTGGACAGCCCCTTGCCCGCGATCAACGGCGCCTTGTCCCACCACGGGACACCGTAGCTGGACACGTACCACCACCCGTTCGAGCCGGTGAACGTCACGGCGAGCAGGAAGAGCACGGCGGCGGCGAACAACGCGCGGTTGCGCGGCGAGCGAATACCGGTGGTGCCCACCGCGACCGCCGCGAGCGCGGCCAGCGATCCGGCCAGTCCGGCGTACACGCCGAAGTGGTGCGTCCATTTGGTGGGGGTGAACATCATCAGGAACAGCGATGCGAACACGATGCCGAGAATGCGCACCGAGGGGCCGCGCGAGGTGCCCGGAATCCGGCCCTTGCGCAGAACTTGCAGCACGCACACGAGCAGGCACAGCAGCATCACCAGCACGCCGAACCGCCGCGCCAGCGAACCGTCCGGCGAGAGCATGAGCAACGAGTCCCAGCGGGTGCGCTCGTCGAACCACGCGACGTTCGGGCCGACGATCGTGCGCACCCGGGTGGCTTCCAGCACCGTCGCCAAGGTCTGGTCGGCGAAGATCACCACCAGCACCAGCGTGCCCGCGGCGAGGCCGGGGGCGACCAGCGCGGCGAACCGGAACACCGCGCCCGCCCGGGACGGCTCGCGCACCTTCGCGGGGGCGTTCACCGCGGCCGCGGCTTCGGCGGAACCGGCGGCGGCCGCGTCGGCGTCGGGCCCGGTCCGGGCCGGGACGGCGCCGCGAGCGCGCTTGATGATGATCAGCAGCACCGGCCGTGAACCGGCGATCAGCGCCGCGATGCAGATCAGGCCGGTGGGGCCCGCCGCGAGGGAGAACGCGGCGATCAGGACGGCCACCGCGGCGGGCAGCAGCCGTCCGGTCGCGATGGCGCGCTCGATCGAGCACCAAGTGAGCAGCGCGCCCGCCGCGATCAGCGGTTCGGGGCGCAGGCCGTTGTCGTAGGGCAGCCAGAACGCGAGGAAGACCAGGCCCGCCGTCCACAGCGCCACTTTGTTGCGGCGCACCCGCGCGCCGAGGCGGGGCAGCACCTCGCGGCTGATCACCAGCCAGCAGATCACGCCCGCCAGCAGCGTGGGCAGTCGCATCCAGAGACTGGCGTCGGAGATCCGCGACATCCACGCCAGCACCTCGTACGACCACCCGAACGGGGCCTCGGGGACCGCGAACCACCGGTAGTAGTTCGCCATGTAGCCCGCGTGCCCGGAGACGCGCGCCATGTTCAAGATGTAGCCGTCGTCGGACGTGTTCGCCCCGATGACGTGCCACAGCGCCAGCGTGCCCAGCACGACGCCGTCCGCGGGGGTGACCCGCCACCAGTGCGCGGGCAGGAACCGGCGCGGTCGGCGCCCGTCGGCGGTGTCCAGCAGATGCAGTGCGACGAGTGCGATCAGCGTGAACACGGCGGCGGCGATCATGGCGGCCAGCTTCAACGGCGTCGGCGTGGAGGAGAAACGCGAGTCGATGTCCGCGTGCACCTGCGCTCCGGCGAGCCGATCGGCCTTCAGATCGGTGAACACGCCCACCAGCTGCGGCCGGATGTCCCGGCCGACCGTGGAGTGGAACGGCGTGCCGTCCTGCCGGGTGACGCCGGTGAGTTCAGCCGTCGTCGCGGCGGCGGTCGATTCGATGCGGATCGTGGCGCAGGACCCGACCTCGGCCAGCGGCGCGGACAACAGCGGGATGTCGCGTTGCACCACCGAGAGGACGCCGTCGGCGACCGAGACCACCAGGCCCTTGGTAGCCGCCCGCCCGGAGGCCACAGGGGCGGTGGACAGCAGCGTGCCGCCCGATCCGAGCTCTCCGGTCATCGAGCAGGGCAGCGTCGCACTGAACCGCAGCGGCTCGTAGGACACCAGCGGCGCCGCCACGCTCCTGGCGCCGGACTCGGGCCAGTCCAGGCTCGCCCGATCCTGCCGCACCGGCAGCAGCGGGGTCAGCAAGGCCAGCAGGAATCCGAGAAGCCCGGAGAGGAGGGCGATCAAGCGGATACGGGTGAACGCTGGAGAAGATCGGTCCGGTCGCACGGTGGTTGATGCTAGCTACCGCCCGGTGTGATGCCGACTGCCCCCGACGCGCGCAGCGAATGAACGTCCCACAGCCAGACGTCCTCGACCCGCGTCGGCGTGAATCCGAGCAGCTGGGTCACGGTCTCCCGCAACACTTCGCCGTTCTTCGTCGCGGGCAGCACCAAGACGTCGGCTTGCCAGAACCGCAGATCGTCCAGCGCACGGGTACGCACGCCCGCGTCGATCGGCGGTACGACTCCAGTGTCCTGGGCCTGTACCAGCAGAGCGGTGGTCGGACGGGCCTCGGGACCGTAGATGCCTTTCTTGCTGGTACCGGTAGGGCCGACGAAGTAGCCGCCCGCCAGCGGGAAGGTGAAACCCGCGTCGGCCTGCCAACGTAGCGCCCGTGCGTCGGGTGGCCGGGGCGGCGGCACCAGGACCACCGATCCGTCGCCGACGTAACGGCGGACGGCGCCGTCGGCGAAGAAGTCCGGTGTCGGCGGTCGCTCGACCACCGGCAGGATGGTCGGGATCAGCGGCAGCAGCGCACCGGTGAGCGCCGCGAACCAGGCCAGCGGCTTCCAGTCCACCGCCGATTGCGTCCATGTCCCCACCGCGCGGTCGCTGGCCAGCGCGAGCACCACCGCGATGGCCGGGATCGCGGCCATGCTCATCCTGCTCTCCAGCACGGTGTTCAGCAGCGGAACATGTTCGGCCCAGCGCCACGGCAGATTGATGCCGGTCGGCTGTTTACCGATCGTGGCGACCGCGCCCAGCGACAGCAGGCCGAAGACCGCGATCACCACGCCCGCGGCCCGCACCACGCGGTCGCGCCACAGCATTCCCACCGTGAACACGACCGACAGCAGCAGCGGCCAGCCGAAGTACGCGTTCTGCTCGGTCGGATTGATCGCCACGTTCGCGCCGGGCGCGAACACGCCGCCCAGCGATTCGGACGGGAACTGCACCAGCGCTTCGAGGTCGTTGCCCATCGGGCCGTGGTCGATCGATCGATAGCTCTGCGGGCCGAAGAATTGCCACCACAGCGGAATCTCGGCGAGTGCCAACGTGATCACCGCGGCCAGCGCGAAAGTCGGGGCGACCACTCGCGTCACGCGCAGCGCGGTGCGCGGAGCATGCGCGTAATACACGATCCCGAACAGGCCGAACGCGAGGGCGAAGATCAACAGCGGTTCCTCGCCGAGCGCGATCTGCGTCGCGACCAGAAGTCCGAGAACGGCGGCATCCCGTACCCGCCCGCCCGGCCGTTCCCGTTCCGCCGCGGCCGCTCGCCGCGCCATCCGGATCAGCAGTCCCGCGATGATCGGAAGCAACAGCAGCACGACGAAATTCGGGTGGGCGTTGGCGTGCGAGATCATTCCGGGCGCGAATCCGCAGAACAGTCCGCCGATCACCGCCGCGACCCGGGACCGGACGAGCTCGCGGACGAACAGGCGATACCACGCGAACGCTGTTCCGGCCAGACCGAGGGTGAGCACGAGTACGAACGTGACGGTCGACCCGAAAAGCAAGGTGACCGGTGTCAGCGGCACGCCGACACCGAACATGGCCGTGTTGGCCATCATGTTCACCCCGGCCGGGAAATTCTGCAGATCGGTACCGAGCGGGTTGTGCAGGGCGGCCACCGAGTGCGCGGTGACGGCGAAGAACCACTCCCACATCGTCTGGTCCTGACCGCTCTTGATCAGGTATCCGTTGTCGGTATCGCGCCACTGGCCCGACAGCACCGTCGCGGCCAGCGCCAGGTAACCGGCGCATACGAGCAGATCGGCGAGCGGAAGTCGGGGCAGCCGCCGGGTATGCGCGGGAGTGGTGAGCACTCCGGTCGCCGTCGCCTCTTTCGTCGCGATCGCGACCGTCGCCGATTCCGCCGGTAGGTCGGTCTCGGCGTCTTGTGCCTGTGTCACCTGCGCATCACTCCTCGCCAGCGCCCTCCGTTGCAACCACGCTGTGCGTGGACCGACAAACGAGAGGGGTATCCACTGCGCGCGAGTTCAACCGCCGCGATTTCAGCGGTGGACGGTGACCAGCGTGAACGGTCCGATGTCGGTGGTGGTGAAACGCGGGTCGGCGAACAGTTCCTTGGGGAAGCTCACCGAATAGCGCGCCACGTTCGGGTCGTTCGGGTAGACGTCCTTGGCCAGCCGCAGCGTATAGGTGTCGCCGCTGTGCCGGAACAGAAACGCGTCGGGCGCGCGCCACGGGCTGGCCGCCAGCGCGTCGAGCAACTCCTGCGGCGTCTTCAGCTTGCTCCAGCGCTCGATGGTCGCCGCCCGGCCCGCGAAGTCGGCGAGCGGGTTGGCGTAGTGGGAGGTGAGCGCCTGGAAGCCGAAGTAGGGATAGAAGGACAGGAAGCTGGTGTCGGCGGTGAGTACCACCGTGTCCGAGCGGGATCGGCCGGTCTGCGCGGTGAGCGCCGCATCCACTTCGTCGTAGAAGGACACGGCCGACACAGGCCGTTTGTCGGCTCGCTTTCCGTCTCCGTCGGTGTCTGTGTAGGCAGTCGTGATCTCCGGAGTCAGCACGTGCGGGATGTCTTGGGCGAACGCCAACGCGCCGATCGTCGCGACGACGATCGCCACCAGCCGGAACCGGGCGGGCTCGTTCAACGCCTGGTAGATCGCCCGCGCGCCCTCCACGAACCCGAACGCGCCCGCGACCGACAGCAGCACCAACAGCACCGGCTCCAGACGGAACGACAGCAACGTGGTGCCCGCCGCGGTCGCGGCCATGGACAGCAGCGCCCACAGGTAGATCGCCGCCACCCCGATGCCCAGCGCCTGCGCCCGTCGCGACGACCCGCCGCGCAGCACCAGCCAGATGATGCCGATCAGGCACAACGCCCCGAGCAGGGAGAACTGGAACATCGGCAACGGCAGTTCCGCTCCCGCTTCGGGCAGATAGTGCTGGGCGGTCCCGGAGCTCGCCGTCGCGCTGCGCAGCGCCTTCGCCAGGTACGGCGCCCACACGACGAGCGCGAACAGCCCGGCGATCACCGCGATCACCACGAGCCGGACCAGCGGCGGGGCCGCCGCGCGCCACGCGGGACGGGTCGGCCCGGTCGCCGCGCGTGCGCGGCGCGGACGGTCGGCGCGCCGCGCACGCACCGCGAGGAAGGCCGCCACCAGACCCATCAGGGCCACCGCGAAAGCCGCCACGAGGAAGTAGAGGGTGTAGAACGTGGCCGCCCAGCCGAGGAACAGCCCCGTGCCGACGACCGCGCCCCAGCCACCGGCCGTGCGATGCTCCTCCGTCACTCCCTCCAGCGGGCGATACAGCGCCCCCCAGGCGAGCACCAGCGCGGGCGGCAGCAGCAGCACGATGACGGCGCTGTAGGCCTCGGGGGTGGCGTAGGCCAGGGTGACCGCCGTGCTCGCCGCCGCGACGCCCACCGCCCAGTCCGCGCGGATCAGCTTCGACCACAACACCAGCGCGACCACCGCGGCCACGGCGAGGAACGTGATCGCGTACGGCTTGAATACTTCCCAGCCGTCCATCCCGAGCAGATTCGCCACCCGCCCGCCGATCCAGAACCAGCCCGCGGGGTAGAACGACGGTAGATCCGCGTACGTCATGTCGCGCAGCGCGGCGGAATCGGTGAGCCGGGTGAGGAACTCGGTGCGGAACTCCTGATCCACCGAGACGCCGAACAGGTACAGCTTCGTCGCCGCCAGCGGCATGCCGACCGTGAACGTGACGAACGTCGAAAGACCCACCCAGGACAGCAGTTTCGCTATCCGGGGCCACTTGCGCAGCCGCAGCAGCGCGATCGCGACCGCGAGCACGACCGCAGCGCCGACCTGCCCGACCGTGGTCAGCGCCCGCGTCACGTTGGAGGAGTTGAACGCGGGCCACTGCACCAGCGAGAACGCGACGAGCCCGACGACGGCCACCACGGCGGCGACCACCGCCGCGAGCGCGGCCTCGCCGACGCCGACCGCGATCTGACGTGCCACGAGTGACCCGCGCCCCGGCGCGGGGGCCGGATCGACGGGACGCGGCGGCGCTTCGTCCGCCGCGGTCACCGTGCTCAACGGACCGCTCCGCGCTCGTCGCACTGGATTACTCGCATGGCGCCTCCGGGTTCACAGGGTCACTCCGTCAGACGATAGGTGCCCGCGCGATCACTGATCACGCGGGCACCATGTCCGAGTTCGGTCGCCGATCAGATCGGCAGTCTGCGGAAGATCGAGCGCGGGATGTGCCGCAGCACCATCATCACGTAGCGGAAGGTTCCCGGCGCCCAGACCAGTTCCTTCCCCCGCTGCGATGCCGCGATCGCCAGCGCCGCGACGTCTTCCTTGTCGACGGTGAGCGGAGCCTCTTTGACGTGCGCGGAGAACTGGGTCCGCACCATGCCGGGCCGGATCACCAGTACACGCGGGCCGTGCGGCCGCAGCGCTTCGCCGAGCCCGAGGTAGAAGCCGTCCAGACCGGCCTTGGTCGATCCGTAGACGAAGTTCGAGCGGCGCACCCGTTCGCCGGCGACGGAGGACATCGCGATGATCCGGCCGAAGCCCTGCGCCTTCATCTTCTCGCCGACCAGCACGCCGACGGAGACCGCGGCGGTGTAGTTGATCTGGGCGACTCGCACGGCCTTGGCCTGGTTCTGCCACAGCTCTTCGGGATCGCCGTCGAGGGCGAAGGCGACGATCGCGACGTCCACGTCGCCCGCGTCCCAGGCGGCGTCGATCACCTTGGCGTGCCCCTCGGTGTCGAGCGCGTCGAAGTCGATGACCTCGACCTGGCTCGCGCCCGCGGCCTTCATCTGGGCGACCGCGCCCTCGCGCAGCGGATCACCGGGCAGCGCCGCAAGGGTGATGCGCGCGGGCCCCTTCTTCAGGTACTCCGCGCAGATTGCCAAGCCGATCTCCGACGTGCCACCCAGCAGCAGAATCGACTGCGGGTTACCAACGGCATTGATCACTGCAGCTCCAGCCTTCTCGCCATATCGGACATGAAAACGCCTGTGGGGTCGACGCTACGGCGGACCTTGATCCACTCGTCGATCCGGGGATACATCTTGTGGAAGGTCTCGGCGGTGGTCCGCGAATCCTTCGCGGTGTACAGCCGCCCGCCGAACTCCAGCACGCGCCGGTCCAGCTCGCCGACCAGCTCGTTGAGACCGGGCTTGATCGGGAAGTCGACGCAGATGTTCCAGCCCGGCATCGGGAAGCTCAGCGGGGCCTGGTTGCCCGGGCCGAACAGCTTGAACACGTTCAGCGCCGAGTAGTGCCCGGAGGCCTGGATGTCGACAATGATCCGCTTGAACTCCTCGACCGCCTCGGTCGGCACCACGAACTGGTACTGGAGGAAGCCGTTGGAGCCGTAGCCGCGGTTCCACTCCGCGATCATGTCCAGCGGGTGGTAGAACTGCGTCAGGTTCTGCACCTTGCCGGTGTAGTTGCCGCCCATCCGGTAGTAGGCCTCGCCGATGGACATCAGCGTCAGCTTGTTCATTGTCCAGTTCGGGAAGATGTCCGGGACGGTCATCAGCTGCGGCGCGTCGAACTTCAGCGGCTTGCTGCGCAGCCGCTTGGGCAGCTCGTCGAGCTTCGCCAGCCTGCCCCGGGTGATGGTGGCCCGGCCCAGCTTGGGCAGCGGGCTGATCACGTCGAACCAGGCGCTCGAGTAGGTGTAGTCGGCCTCGCTGCCGTCGCTGTGCGCGGCGATGGTCTCGTCGAGGGTCGTGGTCTTCACGCCGTCGTTGAGGAAGTAGGCCGTCTCCGTCGGCACCATCTCGATGGTGGCGCGCAGGATGATGCCGGTGAGCCCGTTGCCGCCGACGGTCGCCCAGAACAGCTTGGCGTTGCGCTTCGGCGTGATGTGCTGCACCTGCCCGTCGGCGGTGAGCAGATCGATCGAGCGCACGTGATTGCCGAAGCTGCCCTCGCTGTGGTGGTTCTTGCCGTGGATGTCGGAGGCGATCGCGCCGCCGATGGTCACCTGGCGGGTGCCGGGGAGCACCGGGACCCAGAGGCCGAACGGCAGCGCGGCCTTCATGAGCTGGTCCAGGCTGACGCCGCCGTCCACGTCCACGATGCGGGTGTCGCGGTCGATCCGGTGGATGTTGTTCAGCGCGGTCATGTCGACGACCAGACCGCCCGCGTTCTGCGCGTGGTCGCCGTAGGAGCGGCCGAGGCCGCGCGCGATCACGCCGCGCCGCAGGTGGGCGGGCTTGCCGTCGTTGTCCTCGGCGACCATGGCGACTGCCTTGGCGATCAGTTCGGGATCGCTGGTCGAGAGCACTTCGGAGGAGGTGGGTGCGGTGCGACCCCACCCGGTCAACGTGCGGGTGCGCGTCGGAAGAGTGAACGCGGTGCCCGCGGCCGGGCCGTCGTTCGCGACGCCGGCGCCTTTGTCGTTCCCGGTTGTCTTGGTGGCGGTCGGAGCTTTCGTGGACATCGGCATAGAGGCTACAGGTATGACGGCAGATGGGGACGCGGTCGCTCTACCCATGGGTAGTGACGAACACGTCGGTTAGAACCGAAATGAGTGCCCAACCCGGTCCGGCGCTACGCTCGTCGGCGTGCAAGCCGAACCCCAACTGCCGCTTCCGGCCGAGTTGCCCCTGGTCGACGAGCCCGGCGGCACCGAGGTCGACCTCAAGACGCAGATCATCCGGTTCACCCTCACCGGCGGGTTCTCGGCCGTCGTCGACTACGGGCTCTACAGCCTGCTGCTGAACCTGGTCGGTCTCCCGGTCGGCGTCGCCAAGTCGATCAGCTTCGTGGCGGGCACCACAACGGCTTACCTGATCAACCGCCGCTGGACCTTCCAGGCTCCGCCCAGCCGCATCCGCTTCCTCGCGGTGGTCGTTCTCTACGCGGTGACCTTCGCGGTGCAGGTCGGCATCAACAACCTGCTGTACTTCTCGCTGGCCGACGAGTGGTGGCGCCAGCCGCTTGCCTTCGTCGTCGCCCAGGGCACCGCGACCGTCATCAACTTCATCGTCCAACGCTTGGTGATCTTCAAGCTCCGCTGAGTTATCCGCTCGTCGCGGCGTGGTCGGCCAGGAAGGCGCCGACCAGACGATTCACTTCGTCGGGGACCTCCGCGGCCGCGAGGTGTGCGGCTCCGTCGAGGACCACGAGCCGCGAGCCGGGGATGGCGTCGGCCATGACCTCGAGCTCGGGCACGGGGAAGGTGCGGTCCTCGCGACCTCCGATGACCAGCGTGGGGCAGGTGATCGAGGAGAAGAGGCGCCGCTGGTCCGGGCGGTCGGTCACCACGGATCGGACGGCGTGCACGAGCGACGCCGGATCATTGCGGCGGGCGACGTCGAGAACCTGTCGGACGACCTGCGGGCGCGTGCGTTCGGTCGTCGGACCGAGAAATGCCCGGACCACCGATCCGGTGAGTGGCGGGCGAATCCCGCCGAGTATCCGGACCGCCATCAGCAGCATCCGGTACTGCGCCCGCTGGGCGAGCGGGGCCGATGACGCCGTGCCGTTCATCAGGATCGCGGATTCGACGCGGTCAGGGAAACCGGCGGCGAAGGTGCCGCCGATCATGGCGCCCCAGGAGTTCCCGAGGAAATGGGTCTTCGGTAGTTCCAGCTGATCGAGGATGTCGGCGACGCACGCCGCGCACTCGTCGAAGGTGAAGGGTCGTTCGAGGCGGCTGGACCGCCCGTGCCCGGGCGGGTCGACCGCGATGGTCAGGAAATCCCGGGCCAAATGGTTCACTTGGGCGTCCCAGAGGGCAGCGTCCATGAGAAGGCTCGGCCACATCACGATCGGATCGCCGCTGCCGGTCAGGACGACATGCAGCAGCCCCAGTCGAGTCGGTAGATGAATATGCCTGCGGTCCATGACTGTGCTCATTCCTTGCAGTGAGCGGGCGGCCGATCTGCGTCGCATGTTCCCGCACACGGTGAAACGCCGGTGTCCTGGTCTGTGATCTGTACGATCGGGACTCACGTTAAGCGTGGACCGCTGCGCGCTCGACCTGATCCGTGCACGGGTCTGACGGAAACGCGCACGTCGGTCTGGGAGGTTGCTGGTGTCGGTCGCCGAGCCGTATTTCGTGGGGCGGGTCGATACCGGCGCGGTCCTGCCCCGGGAGTCGGCCGACCTCTGGGCCGAGCACGTCGGTCGTAATCAGGGCACCTTGCAGTGCCGTTTCGCCAGTCCGTCGTCGTTCCGAGGAGCGATGGCCGTGCAGCGATACGCGGGCTATCAGCTGATCGACTTCTGGTCGGACAGCATCGTCTATTCCAGATCCCGTGCGGATATCCGGCGTGACGGCGATGAGGGTCTGAGGGTGATGATCGCGACCGACGGAGAAGTGCGGCTCCGACAGGACGACGCCACCGCCCAGGTGTTGCCGGGGTACGGCGCGGTCGTCACCAAGACGCGTCCCGTCGACTTCGGCCAGCCCCTCGCTGCGCGCGGGTGGGTGATGAACGTCCCCGCGGGCGCTCTGCCGCTCGAAGTCGGCGCGGGACCTGCGCTGATCGACCTGCGCGAGGGCTTGGGCGCGGTCGTCTCAGGCCTGATCAGCGAACTCGGAGAGCAGCGTGCGACTGTCGACGGTCCCGAGTTCGCCGCCGCTTGCGACACGATCATCGATCTGCTCCGCCTCTGCCTGCGCCGCCGCGCCGCGATGCCGACCGTGCTGGCCACGGTGGACACCGCGGTTCGTGACCACGTGCTCCGGCACGCCGACGATCCCGATCTGACTCCGATCGAGATCGCACGAAGCCTCGGTTGGTCACTGCGCCAGGTCCAACTGGCCTTGCATCACACCGGCACGACACCGAGCGAGCTGATCCGCGGCGCGCGGCTCGACCGCGCCCACCGCCGCCTGCGCGAATCTTCCTCCGACCGCACGGTCGCCGAAATCGCCTACGCCAGCGGCTTCCGCTCCCTCAGCGCCTTCGGCTCCGCGTTCAAGGCACGATTCGGGGTCACCCCGCAGGACGTACGACCTCGTTGACGGCGTCCGGGCGCTTCTCGGATCCGCGGAGCGGTGGCCCAAGCCTCGCCCCGAATTGATCAGTCGAGAGAGGTTCGAGTCGAGGAATCGCGCTCAGCCGGTCAGAACGAGCAGTCGGTGGGACGGCCTGCCCAGCCGCCCTTCAGGAATTTGATGACGGCGCAGAACAGATCCTCCGACCAGGAACCCACCGGGGTCACGGCCGAGATCGTGGCGACGGGTGTGGAGACAGGTGCGGCGACAGGTTCCGCGGCGGCCGAGCCCACCGGAACGACGAGTCCTGCGATCACGGCGGTGACGACGACAAGCTTCTTCATCAGGTGGCCTCTTCCGTGGTTGTGGATGGCGGCTCGTAGTGCCGCACAACCGACTGATCGGCAGCAATTACCCCGACGTTACGAAGTATGTTGAGCACCAAGCAATTAGACCTCGCTGTCGGCCAGGCACACGGCTGTGGCATTGCCCGAGAGAGGTCTCGATGATGTGCCGCTCGCGGGCAGGCTGATTGATTGGCAGTGCCAACGATGTATGGTGGCTGTTGTGGAGGAGACACCCGCGCGCCTGGCCGCGAAGCCGAGTTGGCTGGTCACCCAGTTGGCCGTGCACGCCCACCGGTTGGCGTCCGACAGCTTCGGCGAGGTGGGTGCGCGTGGGTACCACTACCGCATTCTGGCCGCGCTGGACGAGTTCGGGGCGGCGAGCCAGGCCGAGCTCGGGCGCCGGTGCAACATGGACCGCAGCGACGTGGTGGCGGCGATCAACGAACTGGCCGGCCAGGGTTTCGTCGAGCGGACGCCGGACCCGGACGACCGAAGGCGCAATATCGTGACCCTCACCGAGGCGGGCAAGGGGCAACTGCGGCGCATGGATCAAGCGCTCGAGAAGGTGCAAGACGACCTGCTCGGACCGCTATCGGCCGAGGACAGAAACGATCTGACCCGCCTGCTCACCCGCCTGCTCGCGCACCATCAGCGGGGTTGACGGGCCTGGTCCACCGCTGGCGGCGCCCGGCAAACCTCGCCGCAGCCGGTGATCCGCCGCGCCACGCCCTTCAGGAGCCGCTGATCGTCGTGTCGGCCAGCTCGCGTTTCTCCGCCTTCGCCCCGAAGTAGTCGCCGCCTTTGGCGCGAATGTTGTCGGTGCCCCACTCGCGTTGTTCGCGCGGGGCGGGGATCAGGTGTGGGATGTGCTTGCGGCAGTGGATGTATGCCTCTTGCACATCGACCACCACCCACTGCTCCGCGGCGCGGCCTTTGTGGTTGACGGGCAGGTCGGGCACGGTGGTGCGAAGTGCCGGGTCGGAGACGATGCGGGCCGAGCCGTTGATGTGCAGTCCGATGAGGTCGCGCACGAAATCGATGAGCAGAATCCCGACGTGCGGATTCTCCAGGATATTGCCGAGACTCGCCATGACGCCGTTGCCGCGGTATTCCGGATAGGCGATCGTGCGGTCGTCTATCACATGGAGGAAACCGGGCAGTCCGGCGCGGAAACTCGAGTCGCATTCGCCGTGTTCGTCGGCTGTGGCGATGAACGCCATATCCATCCGGCCGATGAAATCTATCATCGTCGGATTGAGCCGGTCGAGCACCTGATCATCGTAGAAGCGCTGTGCTCGATCTGCTGTTCCGTACCGTTCTTGCAGCTCACGCTCTCCGTCGCTGCCACTGTGTCCACCGGGCATCGCAGCCCCCTCCGGTCGCCGGAATGCGGGTTACACCAGGCTCGACGTTGAACCGCGGTCGTCTCGAGATCGCGTCCATTTTAGATGAGATCCACGCGGCAAAACGTCGAAATCCCCGTCGAGAATGCCCCTGATTCGGCTGCGGCGCAAGTATTTCCGACGGTTAGCTAAAAGCCGACCGGCCGGAATAATATCCGGCCGGTCGGGATTTGCGGGATCGGTTGGAGAGATGTCAGGCCGGAGTCAGTGTCACCGGAACGCCGTTGAACACGGCGTTGCCGGAGGGCGCGTCGACCACCGAATCATCGGTGAGCACATTGGCATTGACGCCCGCGTGCGTGCGGGCCACGGTCTGCGCGCTGTCGGCGTGGCCCCACCCGTGCGGCAGGCTGACCACCCCGGGCATGATGGCCTCGGTCGGCTCCAGCGGGACCGTCAGCGTTCCGGCGGCCGATTTCACCACCGCCTCGTCCCCCAGCCCCAGTCGCTCCACATCGGCCGGATTGATATGCAACGTGCACCGATTCGATCCGCTCACCAGCGTCGAGATGTTGTGCATCCAGCTGTTGTTCGACCGCAGCTGCCGCCGTCCGATCAGCACGATCTCCGGCGCGGCGTCGGCCAGGCGCGCCCGCATCCGTGCCACGTCGTCCAGCAGCGGCTGCGGGGCCAGGTCCACCCGCCCGCTCGCCGTACGCAGCGCGCCCGGCAGGCGCGGCTGCAACGGACCCAGGTCGATACCGTGCGGGTTGTCCAAGAGCACTCGCAGATTGAGTGTGCCGCCGTTCCATTCGCCGTACGGCCCGAGGCGCAGCATCAGGTCGATGCGCTGCTCGGTGCTGTTCTCGCCGATCAGGTCGCCGCGCCGTTCGGGGAAACCGGCCTTGTGCAGCATCCCCGCGATGACGAGTTCGTCCACGGCGGTGAGCGGATCGATCCCGTCGGAGCCGTCGTGCGGCCTGCCGGTCAGCGCGGCGGCGAGGCGAGCCAGGACGGCGGGTTCGGAAGGCCGGTCACCCAGCGGCACCAGCGGGCGCGAGTAGCGCGTGTAGTTGCGCACGGCGAATTGCAGCAGCGCGAAGTCGTAGTGCGGGGATTGCGTCGGACGCGGGGGAGGCAAGATCACATCCGCGTGCCTGGTGGTCTCGTTCACGTACCGGTCCACGCTCACCATGAACTCGAGCTGGGCGAAGGCCTCGTCCAGACGCGCGCCGCTCGGCGCGGACAGCACCGGATTGCCCGCGACCGTCACCAGGGCACGGATCTGCCCTTCGCCCGGCGTGGTGATCTCGTCGGCGAGCGTCGCGACGGGCAGCTCGCCCATCGCCTCGGGCAGCCGGCGGACTCGACTGGTCCAGCGCCCGGCGCGGAACGGCTTGGTGCGGGGGATGCCGCCGGCCGCGGCGGTGGCGAACATCGCGCCGCCGGGGGAGTCGAGGTTGCCGGTGAGCGCGTTGATCGCGTCGACGAGCCACTGCGTGATGGTGCCGAATTCGGCGGTGCACGTGCCGATACGGGCGTACACCGCGGCGGTCGGCGCCGCCGCGAGCTCACGGGCGAGCCGCACGACCGTGGACGCCGGTACGCCGGTGCGGGCCGCGACCGTCTCCGGGTCGAACGTGGCGGCGGCCGTGCGCAATTCGTCCAGGCCGGTCACCTCGACGCGCAGATCGGTCAATCGCTCGGCGAAGAGCGTGTGCACGATGCCGAACAGCAGGTACGCATCGCTGCCCGGCCGGATGAACAGGTGCTCGTCGGCGAGTTTCGCGGTGCGGGTGACCCGCGGATCGACCACCACGAAACGGCCGCCTCTGCCACGCAGCGCCTTCAGCCTGCCCGGGAAATCCGGTGCGGTGCACAGCGAACCGTTCGATTCCAGCGGATTGGCCCCCAGCATCAGCAGGTACTCGGTGCGGTCGAGGTCGGGCACCGGCACGGTGAGCGGATCGCCGAACATCAGCCCACTGGCCACCTGCTTGGGCATTTGATCGGCGGTGCTGGCGGAGTAGATGTTCTTGGTGCCCAGCGCGCGTAGCAACGCCGGTACGTACAGCGTGCCCGCCACGGTGTGCGCGTTGGGATTGCCCAAGTAGGCCGCTGCCGACTGGGTTCCGTGCTCGGCCACGACGGCGGGGAACCGCTCGGCGATGTAATCGAAGGCTTCGTCCCAGGTCACGGTGCGCCAGGCACCGGTAGCGCGGTCACGAATCAGCGGGTCGGTCACCCGGTCCGGGTCCTCGTCGAGATGACCGAAGCTGGCTCCCTTCGGGCAGATGAAGCCTTTGCTGAAGGGATCACTGCGGTCGCCGCGGACCGAGGTCACGTGGTCGTCGGGATCCAGGGTGATTTCCAGGCCGCAGACCGCCTCACAGAGCGGGCAGGTCCGCAGCAGATTGCGCGATTGCGTGATCGGGGCCATACCCCATCTTCGCGTTCGACAGTGGAACTGAAAAGAGAACGCTTGATATCGGCGACGCCGAACGACCGGTACCCGGCAGCGCTCCGGGGTGGGGATCCGGAGCGCCGGGACGGATACCGGTCGCAAACAGGCCGGGTAGCGCGGGCCCGGCCCGCGATCAGCAGGTGAACTCGCTCAGGGGTGCGTTGCTCAGCAGGCGATGGTCAGCTTGGCGCGGCGCGACGTGGTGGCGGCGCGCACGGCCGCGGCGATCGCGACGACCGGCGGAACCCAGCGGGCCTCGCCGGGCGCGACGCCCCAGCAAGCCGAACCGGCCGAGAGGTGGGTGGGCGGCAGCGGGATGCCCGCGCCGTCGGTGTACACGGTCGCTCCGGCCTCGCGCAGCGCCTCGAGCGCCATCGCCGCCTTGCGGACGCCCGTGACCAGGTGAATCTCGCGACGCTCCGTGCCCGGGATCTCGATAACCGCACCCGACAGGTTGTTCGCCCGCAGGAAGCGGCGGACCTCGCCGGCCAGCTCGCCGGTGACCTCGATGCCGGACAGGTCGTCGTCGGTGATCAGGCTCAGACCGTTGGCCGTTTCGGCGACCGTCCACCCGCGCTGGTTGTAGTCCTGCGCAGCGGCGGTCAGCTCGGCCGCCGTGACGGAAGTCGGAAACGTGGTGCGCACTGTCTTCTCCATTCCCCGGTAGATCTCTGGGTCCTGCATTCATGGGTCGTATCGGCGGGGGACGCCGTGGGCGTTACGGGTTCTCCGAAAGAATTTCCAGAGTGTCGCCTACGTCTCATTTCCGGAAGGTTCGTCCGGGTATCGCCGGGCATCCCGAGGTGGCTCGCCATGCTTGCCACGCAGCTACTTTCGGCCGTGGACCTGGCCACTCGCTGCGCCGGAGCTGTGAGATCGCTGTGGGGTGGGCGTGATGGGTGTTGCGGGTGCGAAAACATACCGGGGGCGTGTGTTTCCGGCTGGATCCCCCCGCCTCGGACAGGGAGGATTCTCGGCATGAGCGTCAGGCTCGAAGGAGGACCCGGCATGAGTGACGAAGCCAACGGACCCGGCGCGCCCGCGGACGCCGACGAGTACGAGGCCGAATCGCGCTGGATCACGTGGAAAGAGTCGGCGGCCGAGCGGTTCTCCAGGTCCGCTCCCGGCGAAGAGCAGCCCGCCGAGCCGTTCCGCAGCCCGCGCGCGTTCGCGCAGTGGAGCGCCGCGGCCGCGCGCGCCCTGCTCGACGTGCAGTTCCACCGCCCGGCCACCGGCACTCTCTTGCCGCTGGCCTACATCCTGGGACTGGTGTTCGCCTTCGCCGTGCCCATCACGTTGACGGTATCGGCGTGGCGGGTGTCCGCGGTGCTCGGCGTGCTCGCCGCGGTGCTGGGCGTGCCGCTCGGCCTGACCATCGCCGCCGCCGTGCGCCTGATGCTCGAGTTCCTGGTGAACGCCTCGCGTCTGGCGACCAGGGTGGAGCACATCAGCGAGTTGGCCGACGACCTGTTCCAGGCGTTGTCGGACGTGGCCGAGCCGGTCAACCAGCTGTCCGAAGACGTTCGGGCGGTGCAATTCTGGCGCTTCCGCAAGCGAAACCCGCGCAGGTAGGGACGAAATCGCGTCATGCGGAAGTAGTTTGACTCGCAGGGGCCACCGGCCTGGCTGGGACACGCGCCGTGACCGCTGCGAGCTTCACTGTGAACAATGCTGTTCGGATACCCGGCATCCACCTCGGGTGTCCGAGGGCGTGCCGCGTCGCAGACCGAGGATGGTTCACGGTGCGCGCGGTGCAGGGCGAACAGGGGGGAAGCATGGCTTTACCGCAGGGAACGACCGGATCGACCATGCCGCGGCGGCAGCTCGGCAGGCATTTGCGTGATCTGCGCAACCGGGCCGGGATGACCACGCGGGTGGCCGCGCAGCAGTTGGAGTGGTCGGAGGCGAAGATCTGGCGGATCGAGACCGGGCAGACCTCGCTGCGCGGACTCGATGTCGAGGCGATGTGCAAGGTCTACGGCGCGCCGCCCGACCTGCTCGAACCGCTGCGCGCGTTGGCGCGCGACACGAAGGCCAAGGGCTGGTGGACCACCTACGGCGACGTGATCGCGGAGGGCTTCGACGTCTATATCGGGCTGGAAGAGGCGGCCACCAGGCTGTCCACCTACGAGAACGAACTCCTACCCGGCCTGCTGCAAACCGAGGGCTACACTCGCGCGCTGTGCACGGCGGCGCACCCGGAGTTGGCCGCGTACGAGATCGACCGCCGGGTGCGCTTGCGCCAGGCCCGGCAGACCCTGGTCACCCGGGCCGACGCGCCGCTGCGGCTGGACGCGCTGATCGATGAGGCGGTGCTGCGACGGCGCATCGGCGGCCCGGCGGTGACCGCCGAGCAACTCGACCATCTGCTCCGCATGGCGCAGCTGCCGAACGTCCGGATCCGGCTGGTGCCCGCGGATTGCGGCTATCACGACGGCATGGCGTCGGGTCGTTTCGTGCTGTTGGAGTTCGCCGAGGCGGGTTCCGGCGAGCGGCCGGAACCGCCGGTGGTCTACCTGGAGACGTTCACCGGACCCGTCTACGTGGACAAGGAGCACGAGATCGCGCGCTTCCGAGCGGCGTTCGCGAGCATCGAGGCGGCGACGATCGACGCGCGTGAGCGCATCGAGGACGCACGGAAAGCGCTCTGAGTAAAACGCTTCAGGCCGCGCTGATCAGCACTTCGGCGGCCCCGGCAATTGCCAGGTGTCGCTCAATACCGCCCGGTGGGTGGGCAGGGCCCGGTCGTAGACCTCGCGGCCCTTCTCGGTGAGGCAGACGAACACGGCGCGGCGGTCTTCCGCACACATGGTGCGCTGAACGAGGCCGTCGCGCTCCAGCCGTGCCACGGCCCGCGACAGCGCGCTCTGGCTGAGGTAGATGTCGTTGGCGAGGTCGCTCATCCGGTAGTCGCCACAGTTCGCGTCGATCAGCCGGTCCAGCGTCTCGAATTCGCTGAGCCCGATGTTATGACCGTTCTGGAGCGCTTTCTCGAGCGCACAACTCACCGCCGCGTGCCGGTCGAGCAGCTCGCGCCACTCTCCAACCAGCCCGGCCGGCGCGGGAGCGCGCCGGGCTGTGCTCACGGTGGTCGGCTTCGACATGGCCCCATCTTAGTGGGCACGGCATGTCCATGCAACCGCATTAAATGTGTTGGCATTTAATGCGTGCGCATGTAATGTTCCCCGCATGACTTCACCAGCAACGCTCTCGGCCGCTCAGGCGACCGATCCGACCAGATGGTCAGCCCGGCTCTGGGGCATGCTGATCACGCTGTGCATCGTGTTGTTCCTCGACGGTCTCGACGTCTCGATGATCGGCGTCGCGCTGCCGTCCATCGGCACGGAACTCGATCTGTCCACCTCGACCCTGCAATGGCTGGTCAGCGGTTACGTCCTCGGGTACGGCGGTCTGCTGCTGCTCGGCGGCCGCACCGCCGACCTGCTCGGGCGGCGCAAGGTCTTCCTGATCGCGCTCGCCGTCTTCGCGGTCGCCTCGCTGGCAGGCGGTCTGGTCAGCTCCGGTCCGCTGCTGATCCTCACCCGCTTCGTCAAGGGCCTCGCCGCCGCGTTCACCGCACCGACCGGCCTTTCGATCATCACCACCAACTTCGCCGAGGGCCCCGCCCGCAACAAGGCGCTGTCCATCTACACGGTGTTCGGCGCGGGCGGCTACTCCATGGGCCTGCTGTTCGGCGGTCTGATGACGGGCGTCGGCTGGCGCTGGACGTTCCTGCTCCCGGTGCCGATCGCGCTCGCCGCGCTGGCCGCGGCCTACGTGCTGGTGCCCAAGGACAAGCCGGCCGAGGAAGGCGGACACGACCTGTTCGGGGCGCTGCTGTCCACCGCCGCCATGCTGCTGCTGGTCTACACCGTGGTCGCCGCGCCGGAAGCCGGGTGGGCGTCCGCGCGCACCATCGGTTCGTTCGTCGCGGTCGCCGCGCTGTTCGCCGGATTCGTCGCGGTGGAGAAGCGGGTGCGCTACCCGCTGGTGCGCCTCGGGATCCTGCGCAAGTCCTCGCTGGTCCGGGCCAGTCTCGCGATCGTGGCGGTGGCGGGCTCCTACTTCAGCTGGCAGTTCATCGTGACCCTGTACATGCAGGACACTCTCGGTTGGTCTCCGCTGAAGCTGGCCATGGCGCTGCTGCCGGTCGGTCTGCTGGTCGTGCTGTCGGCCTTCTTCTCCGACCGACTCGTCGATCGTTTCGGCACCGGGCCGGTGATCGCGGTGACCATGACCGTGATGGCCGTCGGTTACCTGCTGTTCCTGCGGTTGGACACCGCACCCTCCTACCTGACCATGCTGCTGCCCGCGGTGCTGCTCATCGGCATCGGGTGGGTCGGTTTCCCCGCCATCAACATCCAGGCCACCAACGGCATCGATGACGAGGAGCAGGGTCTCGCCGCAGGCGTGCTGCAGACGTCCATGCAGGTCGGCGCGGCCATCGTGCTCGCGGTGACCACGGCGATCATCGCCTCCGGCGCACACGCCGACATCTCGGCCGCCGGGATGCTCGACACCTACCGTCCCGGTCTGGAGTTCGCCGCGGGCGTGTCCATCGTCGGCGCGCTGGTCGCCCTGCTGGCCTTCGTGCCGCGATTCCGCGGCCGGGAGCAGGCGGCGGACGAGGTGAAGGAACTGGAACTCGTCGCCTGACTGCCGTGCCGCCGAGCGCTGTCACCCGTATCGGGTGGCGGCGCTCGGCGCTATGCGGCCTCGCTGAGCCCGGACTTCCGGACTGCCTTCGCGCCGCTCGGCTCGGCGCGGACCGCGTCTGCTGCGCGTCTCACCACGCTCGGCTCGGCGCGGGCGATATTCCTCATGCCGCTCATGAGAACGGCGGGGCCGCGGTGTCTTTCGCGGAGCGGACGAAAGTGAGTTCCCGGCCGTCGCGCCCCACCCGCGGCCACTCGATGCCGAGCGCGGGATCGAACGCGTCGATATCGTGGTCGAACTCCGGCTGATACTCCAGGGAGCACAGATACGTGACCGTCGAGCCGTCCTCCAGCGAGAGGATCGCGTGGCCGAGCCCTTCGGACAGGAACACCGAGCGCCGGTCGACGTCGTCGAGCAGCACGCTGTCCCAGCGGCCATAGGTCGGCGAGCCGGGGCGCAGGTCGACGACCACGTCGAGGAAGGCGCCGCGCACGCAGGTCACGTACTTGGCCTGTCCGGGCGGGTCCTCGGTGTAGTGGATCCCGCGCAGCACCCCCGCGGCCGACACCGAGCAGTTGACCTGTCGCAGGTCGAACGGCCGCCCGGTCACCTTCTCGAACTCCGAGGCTTTGAACCCCTCGAGGAACATGCCGCGACTGTCGCCGTGCTGGCGCGGCGTGATCACCCACGCGCCCGGCACCGCGAGTTCCCGGAACTCCATGCTCACCAGTCCCGTCCGCGTTCGAGCAGATCGAGCAGGTAGCGGCCGTAGCCGGAGCGGACCAGCGGCTCGGCCAGCGCGCACAACCGCTCGTCATCGATGAAGCCCATCCGCCAGGCCACCTCCTCGGGGACGCCGATCTTGAGGCCCTGCCGTTCCTCGATGGTGCGTACGTAATTGGCGGCGTCGAGCAGGGAATCGAAGGTACCCGTGTCCAGCCAGGCGGTACCGCGGGCGAGCACGTCCACGCTCAGACGATCCTGTTCCAGGTAGGCGCGATTGATGTCGGTGATCTCGTACTCGCCACGGGCGGACGGACGCAGCGACCGGGCGATCTCCACCACGTCGTTGTCGTAGAAGTACAGCCCTGGAATGGCGTAGTTCGACCGCGGCGTCTTGGGCTTCTCCTCGATGGACACCGCGCGTCCCTCGGTGAACTCCACCACGCCGTAGGCGGTCGGGTCGGACACCCAGTAGGCGAACACCGCGCCGCCGTCGATTCCGTGGAAGCGATTGAGGCTGGTGCCGAGGCCGGGGCCGTGAAAGATGTTGTCGCCGAGCACCAGTGCGGCGCAATCGCCGCCGATGTGGTCGGCGCCGAGGACGAAGGCCCTGGCCAGGCCGTCCGGCTCCGGCTGGACCACGTAGCTCAGGGACAGCCCGAACTGCGTGCCGTCGCCCAGCAGCCGCCGGAACGCCGCCGCGTCCTCGGGCGTGGTGATCACCAAGATGTCCCTGATCCCCGCGAGCATCAGCGTGGAAAGGGGGTAGTAGACCATGGGTTTGTCGTAGACCGGGACCAGCTGCTTGCTCACCCCGCGCGTGATCGGGTGCAACCGGGAGCCGGTGCCGCCCGCCAGAATGATTCCGCGCATGCCTTGGAGTCTGCCAGTTTCGCGGCTCCGGGATTCGGTGAGGTTCCGAGTAGTCCTCGATTCGGTTACGGGCGTTCCGCGGCGGCGGGCTTCGAGCGATTCTGTTGCGTAGGTCACGATGCGCATGGTGTTCTGAAAAGACACTGTGTGAGATGTCAGCGCCGACAGCTCGCCTGGGCACGGTCCGGTCGTGATTCGGCGCGCCAGTTGTGAGGTAGGTGCGCGATGTCGACCAGAGACGGCGAGCCCGGTGCGGTGATGAATCCGAACGGCCCCAGCGCGCAATCGCGTCTGCTGCTGGCCACTTGCATGGGCGTGGTCCGCCCGGTGCTGCGAACCTTCCCGGTGACGAGGACGACCATCCCGGTCGGCGCGGCCACCGTCGACGGGCTGGCGCGGCTGCGTCCTCGACCGCAGGGGATCGATCGAGAGCAGGTGTCGCTGCACGGCATCCGCCTGGAGATCATCCGCCCGGCCGGTGCGTCGCGTGCGTTGCGCCACGGCGCGGTGCTGTACATGCACGGCGGTGGCTTCGCGATCTGCAGTACCCGTAGTCATCGCCCGGTCGCGGCGAGCCTGGCCCGGCGCACCGGCCTGCCCGTGATCAACGTCGAGTACCGCCAGTTGCCCCGGACGCGGATCAGCGATTCGGTGGGGGACTGCCTCGCGGCCTATCGCTGGCTGCTGCGCCATGGCGCGGATCCAGGGCGGATCATCTTCGCGGGTGATTCGGCGGGTGGATACCTCACCTTCGCGACCGCCCTGCTGGCACTGGAGTCGGGGCTGCCCGCACCGGCCGGGTTGGTCGGCTTGAGCGCGCTGCTCGACCTGGACTACGCGGCGAAGCGGGACTACGTGAACGTCGCGCGCGATCCGTATATCCCGCTGTCGGCGCTGGAAGCGGTGGTGCGCATCGGCGCGGAGGTCGACGGGACGCTGGATCCGAGCCTGTCGCCGGTCAACGCGGTGCTGTCCGCGCTTCCGCCCGTGCTGCTGGTCGCGGCCGAGGACGAGGTGCTGCGCTTCGATTCCGAACTGATGGCGCAGCGGCTCACCGCGGCGGGCGTGCCGAACGCCTTGGAGTTGTGGCGCGGCCAGGTCCACGCCTTCATGAGCATCGCGCCGAATCTGCCGGAGAGCAGGGCGGCGCTGGCGCGGGTCGCGCGGTTCGTGCGGGCCAGGATCGAAGGGGACCAGCGGGCTCGGACGGCGTAACCGGTCGGGCCCTGCCCAGGCGAGCCCCGCCCCGCATCAGACGGGACGGGGCTCGCGTCTGTGCGGGGGTGGTGCGCTGCTCCGGGCGAAATTATTTCCGAATCGAAGTTATCTGTCCTTGATAGCCGAGGTCACGACGTCGCAATCTTGGCGCTTCACTTTTTGTTCAGGATTAGTTAACTTTCGTTCGCGGCGGCGATGAATGAAGCCCCATCCGCGTGGACAGCGCGGAGGGGGCTTCGATTCGTTTTTCAGTTGTCCGTACGGTCGCGGATTACTTCGGGGCGACGAACGGCTGGTTGATGGTGGTGAAGTACTGGATCGCAGCACCGATGGCGACCGGGGCGGTGATCAGCAGCTGGCCCGCGAGGGTGCCCAGCGCGCCGACGGCGATGATGCCGCCGAGGCAGCCGATGGCCGCGGCCGGGATGAACGCGCCGAACAGGCCGACGATGGCCGCCGAGGCGACGGTCGCGCCGGCGATGCCGCCGAGCACGCAGCCGACGGCGCCGCCGCCGATGCCGCCGACCAGGGTGCCGATGGTCGCGCCGGTCGAGATGGTGTCCTTCATGCGGTTGAAGGCGGCCTGCTCACGGTCGTACTCGGACTTCCAGGGCGCCTTGTCCTCGAACGGCAGGGCGACGGGCTTGTAGGTCGCGTGCGCCATGTCGAACTGCGGGGTCAGGGTGGCGGTGTGGTCCGCGATCTCGGCAGCGATCGGGAACTCGAAGTCATCCACCCGGAAGGTCATCGGCATGCCGGTCAGCACGTTGCCGTTGGCCGCCTTGACCTTGAAAACGCCATCCTCGACGACCATGGAACCGGCATCGGTCGTGATGATGGACTGGGTGTCGGTCGCGTGAGCGGTGAAGTTCACCGCGTCATCGGCCTCGGCGGCCGGAGCCGCGTTCACGGTGCCGGCGGTGACGCCGAGGGCGGCGATCAGCAGTGCCGACGTCGCGGCGAATTTCCTCATCAGCATTTTGTTTGGAACCTCGATTGAAGCGTTCGGAGGGGACTAGACGAGCAAAATCTAGACCAGCTAACGCGTGGTGAACCCCTTGTGACTGTTTATTCAAATTTTGTTCACCATCGAGACCCATGGCTTGGTGGGGTCGCGGAAATAGGGGCGCTGACCGGGCTTTTCCGTGCAATATCAATCTGAGGGTTCCAATCGATGGGAAGTCAATGAGACGAATGTCACAGATCGAAAACCTGGGAGTTCGGTTTGGCCGCACGGGGTTTCGAGTCCGTCGCCGGTGCGGCGGGCCCCCACGTACAGTCATGGGGTGCGATTGCTCGTCACCGGTGGCGCCGGATTCATCGGCGCGAACTTCGTCCAGCAGACCGTGTCCGCCCACCCGGATACGGCCGTCACCGTCCTCGACGCCCTGACCTATGCCGGGAACCGAGCCTCGCTCGACCCGGTGGCCGATCGCATCGAGTTCGTGCACGGCGACATCGCCGATCTCGACCTGGTCGACGAACTGGTCAGCGGCGTGGACGCGGTGGTGCACTTCGCCGCGGAGTCGCACAACGACAACTCCCTCGCCGAGCCGTGGCCGTTCGTGCAGACCAATATCGTCGGCACCTATTCCCTCCTGCAGGCCGTGCGCAGGCACGACGTGCGCTACCACCACGTGTCGACCGACGAGGTCTACGGCGACCTCGCCCCGGACGATCCGGCCTTCACCGAGACCACCCCCTACAACCCGTCCAGCCCGTACTCGGCCACCAAGGCCTCGAGCGATCTGCTGGTGCGCGCGTGGACCCGCTCGTTCGGCGTACGCGCCACGATCTCCAACTGCAGTAACAATTACGGGCCCTACCAGCACGTGGAGAAATTCATCCCGCGCCAGATCACCAATCTGATCGATGGGCTCCGTCCCCGGCTCTACGGGGCGGGACACCAGGTACGCGACTGGATCCATGTCGACGACCACAATCGCGCCGTGTGGGAGATCCTGCGCCGGGGCCGGATCGGGCAGACCTACCTGATCGGCGCCGACGGCGAACTCGACAACAAGTCCGTGGTGCAGATGATCCTCGCGGAGTTCGGCCGCGACCCCGACGATTTCGACCACGTGACCGACCGGCCCGGCCACGACCAGCGCTACGCGATCGACGCGACGTTGCTGCGTTCCGAACTCGATTGGCGCCCCCGTTACGCGGACTTCCGCGCCGGACTGGCCGCGACGATTCAGTGGTACCGGGACAACGAGAACTGGTGGCGCCCGTACAAGGCCGCCACCGAGCACGCCTACCTCGCCGCGGGCGAGCGGACTCTCAGCGCGGCGGGCGACTGAAAGGCGCCCCGGGAGATACCCGAGACGTCGCGCCGCTCAGCCCCAGACGATGGTGTAGTACTTCGCCGCCGCCGCGATCAGCGCCACGCTCGTCGCCACCAGCACGGTGACGGCCGGGCCCACCGTCGGGGTCTTCCCCGCGGAGTCCGTGAGCCGCAGCGGCATCCAGCGCAGCAGCACCGCGAGCGTCACGATCGCCAGCGGCACGAAATAGCGGCCCTGCACGCCGTCGATGATGTAGTAGCCGACCGGCGTGAACGACATGTACAGCGTCACGTAGATCATCGCGACGCTCGCGGCCATGGTGAGCGCGACGATCAGGGTGCGGCGGAAGGCCGGGACGGTCATCCGTTCCGCGATGCCGATGCTCACCGCGAACGCGAGCAGGCAGGCCAGCATGGCGATGGCGGGCACGTCGACGTAGGCGAAGCCGAGTTCACCGAAGAACTGGCTGAACCAGCGCTGGTCGCGCAGGGCGATGCTCTCGCCGAACACGTGCACGAACTCCGGTGGATCGCGCAGGATGCCGCTGAGCTGGTCGCCGGGACGCACCGAGTGCCACTGGTGCGGCGGCCGCATCAGGCCCATGCCGTCGCCGGTCGGCGCCGCGATCTTCATCCACACCGCGAACGCTAGCGCGCCCGCCGCGGCGAACACCCACGGAATCCCGCGCCGCCACCCGCTGAATCCGAATCGGTCGGCGGGAACCAGGGCGACCAGCAGCGCGAGCAACACATAGGTGGGCTTGCTCACCGGCAGCAGGATCGTCGCGGCCAGCAGCGCGCCGATCTCCACCCGGCCCAGTCGCATGCCGAGGAACATGGCCTTCACCAGCAGCGCGGAGACCAAGATGGCCAGCGCGTTGGTCATGGTGTCGGCGGTCACCGTGCCCGCCTGGAACACCGCGATCGGCAGCACGGCGACGGTGAACGCCAGCCACTGCACCCGGTGCGCACGCAAGGCGTACAGGCCGAACCCGACCACAGCGAGATAGGCCACCAGTCCGGCGAACCGGGTGAGCAGGAGCAGGCCACCCACGTTCAGCCCGAAGAGTTCGCCGAGGCGGATGCCGATAGCGGCCGGAATATAGGGGATCGGCGAGTAAGCCGCGGTATTGGTGAACCACACCGGTTCGGTGGCGTCCGAGACCGCGGCGCCGGTCAGTTGGTCGTAGCGGGCCGGGTCGGCCACCATGGGATCCGGCTCGTCCGGGTTGGTGGAGTAGTCCCGCAGCGCGTAGCCCATCAGCTCGGTGATGCTGGACGGGACGTCGCCGCCGTAGGCGATGCCGCGATCGTCGTGGATCCGCTGCGGCAGGAACCCGCCGTGCGCGACCTGGTAGGCGCGACCGAACTGAGTGATCTCGTCATGACCCCAGAACGGCGGGGTGAGAACGGTGAACAGCGCACCGAAGATCGTCGCCAGCAGGGTGAATGCGATCGTCGCCGCGCCCAGGCGCGTCACCACTCGCTCCGCGAGACCTTTCGCCGACCGGTCCGTGCCGGTGGTCGCCGCCTCGGCGTCCACAGCCGGTAGCGGGGCGGTGTCGGTGGCGGGTAGCGGCGCGGTGTCCGAACGCTCGCCCAGATTCTCCTCCGGCGTCGCGGCCCGATCCGCCGAGGTCGTCAACGCCCGGCTCCGCCGTCGCTCGCGCTGCGCGGGTCCTCCGCGCCCACCGCGGTGTAGCGCAGGTAGACCAGGCGCGCGGCCTCGTGGCGGGAGCGCCGGATGCCGTCGAGGATCAGTCCCGCGGTCCAGGCGAGGCTGCCGAGCAGCAGCAGCGTGAAGGCGAGGAACAGCGTCGGGAACCGCGGCACCGTGTGGGTGTTGTAGAACTCGACGACGATCGGAATGGTCAGGACGATCGAGACCAACCAGCTCAGCGTGCCGAACAGGCCGTAGAACGCGACCGGCCGCTCGTGCCGGGCCAGCCCGATGATCAGGGCGAGGATCTTGAATCCGTCGTGATAGGTGCGCAGCTTGCTCTCGCTGCCCGCCGGACGATCACGGAAGCCGACCGGCACCGCCGTCCGCGGCACCCGCAGGTGCAGGGAATGCACCGTGAGCTCGGTCTCGATCTCGAACTCACGAGACACCGCCGGAAAGCTCTTCACGAACCGGCGGGAGAACACTCGGAAACCGGAGAGCATGTCCTCGACGTTCTCGCCGAACACCTTCCCGACCACGCCGTTGAGCACCTTGTTACCGGTCTCGTGGCCCGCGCGGTAGGCCGAGGCGCCCTCGTCCTGCTTGCGCACGCCGAGCACATGGTCGTAGGGGCCGTCGAGCAACGTCTTGATCATCAGCGGCGCGGCGGACGCCTCATAGGTGTCGTCGCCGTCGACCATCAAGTACACGTCCGCCTCGATGTCGGCGAAGGCGCGGCGCACCACGTTGCCCTTGCCCTTGGTGTGCTCGTGGCGCACGATCGCTCCGGCCTCGCGTGCGCGCTCGGCGGTTTTGTCCGTGCTCAGATTGTCGTAGACGTAGACGACGATTCCCGGCACGGCGGCCTGCAGATCGGCCACGACCTTGGCGATCGAGGCCTCTTCGTTGTGACACGGAACCACGGCGGCAATACGGAGCTCGGTGGAGTCCACCCGGGTCAATCCTCGCGATCGGTGGTGAATGTGGGAACACGGGGAGGGTACAGGGAACTCACAGTTTGCGCGTGGCCGACCTCACCGTGTGCGGAGGCGGAATTTCCCCGCGCGGGCGCTTCGGCGCTCCTGCGGTACCGTCGGGCCGTGCCATCCAGTGAGTCCACCGCGCCCGCGGACGAGCCAGTGACGCAGGAGACCGAAGCGATCGTTCGCAAGGTGCTCACCGCGCTGCGCCGAGGCGGGGCTTTCCTGGTGGTCGGCGCGATCGGGTTCCTGGTGGACGCGGGCACGTACAACCTCCTGGTCTTCTGGGGTGGCGAGGGCGTGCTCTATCACTACCCACTGCCGGCAAAGATCATCGCGATCGCGGTGGCCACGGTGGTGACCTATTTCGGCAACAAGTGGTGGACCTTCGCGCACAAGCGGACTGACAATCCCGGTCGCGAATACCTGTTGTACGCGGTGTTCAACGTCGTCGCGATCGGCCTGCAACTGGGCTGTCTCGGCTTCTCCCGCTACGTGCTCGACCTGTCCAGCCCGCTGTCGGACAACATCTCCGGTACGTTGATCGGGCAGATCGTGGCCGTGGTGTTCCGGTACTGGGCCTATGACAAGTTCGTCTTCACCGGAGCGCGAGCGGGTACCGGCAGCGCCACCGACAACGAATCGGCGAACGTTTAGCAATGCTTCGAGCACACGTCGGCGTGGCCGTACGGCGGGCATCCGCACAGGGCGGTTGATATCCTCACCCCCGCCGTGAAGGCATCGAGGGGCGTGTCTGTCCCGTCCGGCACAATGAGAATTTCGAGGATTTCATGGATCAGTCGGCTATCGAGGCCGTTACCGAAACAAACGATCGCTCGACGGCCGCTGAGGCGCCTGCCGCGCTGCGCGCCGACCATCGGGCGCCGGACCGGCTCGTGCTCCAGCGCGGTATCTTCGCCGGTCCGTCGGCGAAGGTGAGCGACGAGCTGTACGCCGTCGTGAAAGGTGGCGCGCACCGAGAACGCCAGACCCTGCGTTTGGACAAGGGCGCGACCGCGCACACCAACACCTATTTCGGCCGGTTCGCCGCGAGCTACTGGCAGCGCTGGACCACGGTCACCGATGTGCGGGTCAGCATGGTGCTCGACGTCGCCGCCAAGGCGAACATCCGTCTGGTGGCCTCCGACATCGCCGGTCACCGCAGGATCATCGACACCCAGCGGGTCGACGCGAGCGGTTCGGTCACCCTGACCGCCCCGCTGGACCAGTACGTCGACGGCGGCGCGCTGTGGCTGGAGTTCGACGCCATCGGCGGCGCGCTCGGCATCGCGGAGTTGAGCTGGACCGCCGTCGCGCCGGAACGCGTCCGTCCGGTCGCCATCGCGATCTGCACCTTCAACCGTGCCGAGGACTGCGCCGAGACGGTCGCGGCGCTGTCCTCCGACCCGACCGTGCTCGCCGCGATCGACGCGGTGTACGTCGTCGACCAGGGCACCGATCTGGTCGAGAACCGGCCGCGTTACCAGGAGGTCGCACCGGTCCTCGGTGAGAAGCTGCGCTACCTGCGTCAGCCCAACCTGGGCGGCGCGGGCGGCTTCACCCGGGGGCTGTATGAGGTGTCCGCGGTCAACGAGCACGCCGACGTCATCCTGATGGACGACGACATCCTGTGCGAACCGGAGACGGTGCTGCGCCTGAACGCGTTCGCCAACCTGACGGTCGAACCGACCCTGGTCGGCGCGCAGATGCTGTTCCTGCTCAACCCCGACTACCTCAACGTCGGCGCCGAGGAAGTGCATCTGAACCGGCTGCGGCACGGCCAGAAGGTGCCCAAGGCGCTGCGCAACACCAGCATGTTGAAGAAGAACCAGGAGCGCCGCGTGGACGCGGGCTACAACGCCTGGTGGACCTGCCTCATCCCGGCCGAGGTGGTCGCGAAGATCGGCCTGCCGATCCCGATCTTCTTCCAGTGGGACGACGTGGAGTACGGCATCCGGGCGCGCGAGCACGGTTTCGTCACCGTCACGCTCCCCAACGCCGCGGTCTGGCACGCGGACTTCTACTGGAAGGACTACGACGACTGGGCGCGCTACTTCAGCACCCGCAACTCGCTGATCGTCGGCTCGCTGCACACCGAGCTGGACGGTAAGGACATCTCGGGCCGGCTGTTCCGGGAGATGTCCGAGCAGCTGGTCGCGATGCAGTACGGCTTGGTGCACACCACCCTGCAGGGCATCGAGGACTTCTTGAAGGGCCCGAAGGTATTGCGGGACGGCGGTATCGAGGCGCTGGCCGCCGCGCGGAGCAGCCGGGCCGACTACGCCGAGACGATCAAGCATCCGGCCTCGACGCCGCCGGTCCCTTCCGCGGACATCCAGTTGCGCCGTGCCGGTGGGGAACCCAGCCGCGCGAAGCTGGTGCTGATCAAGCGCGCGATCAATCAGTGGCTGGGCCGCACCCAGCACGGCATCATCGGCGTCACCAGGGAAGACGCCTACTGGTGGCATGTCTCGCTGTTCGACCACGTGGTGGTCACCGACGCCTCGCAGTCCGGCGTCCGGGTGCGTCGGCGCGACAAGGCCCGCGCGCTGCGGCTGCTGCGTCGGATGGTGCGTGTGCTGCGTCGCCTGCGCCGTGAGCTGCCCACGGTCCAGGCGCAGTACCGCGCGGCCATGCCGGAATTGACCAGCCGCGAGAATTGGGAGCGGTTGTACGGGATCGAAGGTCAGCGCGACCGCTGAGTTCGTTGGTACATCGGGGACGGGCTGACCAGCCCGTCCCCGATGTAGCCGCGAACGCTGCTGCCGCGGCAGCTGAATCCGGCCTGAAGACGCGGAGAGGCCTACAGGAAGAGGTCGGTGGTGAGTTCGCCGTCGCCCGGGGTGACGCGATACTTGTCCAGGTCGGTGATGCCGTGGGCGGCCAGGACATCATCGTCGATGAAGAAGTTGCCGCTGGTTTCCTTGCCGGGTGAGGTGAGCACCAGGTAGGCGGCGTCGGCGTAGATGTCGGGGGTGCGCGAGGTGGAGACCATCTCCTCGCCGCCGAGCAGGTTCTTCACCGCCGCGGTGGCGATCGTGCTGCGCGGCCACAGTGAATTGACGCCGATGCCGTCGCCTTTGAGTTCCTCGGCCAGCCCCAACGTGGTCAGCGACATGCCGTACTTGGCGATCGTGTAGCCCAGCGCCATGCCCGCCCACTTGGGGTCCAGGTTCAGCGGCGGGGACAGCGTCAGGATGTGCGGGTTGCGCCCGGCCTTCGCCGATTCGCGCAGATGCGGGATGCTCAGCTTGGACAGCAGGAAGCTGCCTCGGCAGTTGATGTCCTGCATCAAGTCGTATTTCTTCATCGGCAGTGCGTCCGTGGGGGACAAGTCGATCGCGGAGGCGTTGTTCACCACGATGTCGATGCCGCCGAACCGCTCGACCGTCTGGCGCACCGCCTCGGCCACCGACTCGTCGACGCGAACGTCGCCGACGAACGGCAGTACCTGCCCACCCTCCGCCTCGAGTTCCGCGGCGGCGGTGTGGATGGTGCCCGGCAGCTTGGGATGCGGCTGATCGGTCTTCGCGATCAGGGTGATGTTGGCGCCGTCGGCCGCGGCCCGCTTGGCGATCTCCAGCCCGATGCCGCGACTGCCGCCGGACATGATCATCGTCCGGCCCGCTAGCGGCTTGGATCCCGGTTCCGTCATCTGACCTGCTCCTTCGTTTCCGCCGCAGGCATCAGCCCGCGGCTGTACGCGCTTGCAGACTAAGCGTAAACCCGCTCGTTATGCAACCAGTTGCATAGGTGGTGCGAAGAGAGGGCACCGGCGTGCCGGTGCCCTCTTCCGGTTCAGGCCGTGGCGGCGATGAGCACGATGTTCAGCAAGAACATCAGGCCGACCAGGGCCCAGACGATGTACAGGAACAGCAGGCCCGGCGCTTTCTGCGGAACCGGTCCGATCGCGCCGTTGAGGAAGATCACAACCGGCGGCTTGTAGTAGAACCGCGCGGCCTGTCCCTCGGCGATCGGCACGGTCACGTTGGCCGAACCCATGTCGAACAACCACGGGGTGGTGACCCGGACGTGGTACTGGCCCGGGCCGACCGGGATGTGGTTCGCGCCCCAACGGGTGTTGGGCACCCGCTGTCCGTTGACCAGGATCTTCGGCTTGGTCAGCCCGAGCATGAACGTCCAGAGCGAGTACGAGGCATCGATGGTGATGCCCGGCGGATCGGCGGGCCTGCCGTAGCCCTGCGGGCCGAACTGCTGCGGTTGACCGTACGGTTGCGGTTGACCGTACGGTTGCGGCTGGCCGTAGGGCTGCGGCTGCCCGTACTGCGGTGCGGGCTGGGCGAATTGGGGCGCGGGCTGCCCGTATGGCGACTGGCCCACCTGAGGTTGGGCGAGATGCGGTTGGCTCGGATGCTGCCCCGCGGGCGGCGCGTACTGCGCGGGCGCCTGCTGAGGCGGGTACTGGCCGACTGGCGGCTGCTGACCGAATGTCGGCTGTCCGGGCCATTGGCCGGGCTGCTGACCGGGTGGCGGGTACCCGCCGGGCTGACTCATCTATCCCTCCCAGATAGCGAACGATGCGAAGGGCACCCTACCGTGCCCCCGCTCGATCAGCGTCGCGAGTTCCGCTCCCGGAACATCTTGCGGTGCTGCTTGCTGATGTCCCGCCAGGCTCGCTCGCGTTCGGCTTGCAGCCGTTTGTCGGTGCGCGCCCGCATCCACTCGTTCTCCCGGGCCAGCTTGTCGTAGCTGTCGAGCCTGCGCTGGGTGAGTTCGCCGTTGTCGATCGCCTCCCGCACCGCGCACCCGGGTTCGCCGTGGTGCGCGCAATCGCCGAAACGACACTGGGCGGCAAGGGTTTCGATGTCGCTGAAGGTCTTCTCGATGCCTTCGGCGGCGTCCCACAGCCCGACGCCGCGCAGCCCCGGCGTATCGATCAGGGTGCCGCCGCCGGGCAGCGGGCGCAGCTCCCGGTGCACCGTGGTGTGCCTGCCTTTCTTGTCGGTGTCGCGAACCGCGGTGGTGGCGAAGACCTCCGCGCCGAGCAGCGCGTTGGCGAGAGTCGACTTCCCAGCACCGGAGGGTCCGAGCAGCGCGACGGTGCCGTCGAGCAGCGCCGTGAGCACGTCGAGCCCGAGGCCGGTGTTCGCGCTCACCTCGAGCACGGCAGCGCCCGGCGCGACGGCGCGTACCTGGGCGAGCGGGAGGTCGTCGGCCGCGTCGGCCTTGGTGAGCAGCACGATCGGCTGGGCATTGCTCTCCCAGGCCAGCGCGAGCAGGCGTTCGATGCGGCCGAGATCCACGTCGCCGTCGGCGGCGGCACAGATCAGCACGGTGTCGACGTTGGCGGCGAGCACCTGGCCCTGGGACCGGCCGGAGACCGACGATCGCATGATCGCCGATCGGCGCGGCAGCAACCGGCGCACCGCCGAGGTGGCGTCGACGGCCACCCAGTCGCCGGTGCACAGCCCACTGACCTCGGAATCCGGGCGCGGGCAACGAGCGCGGGCGAGCCCGTCGGGCGTGGCCACATCGCATTCGCTGCGATCCATGCGGATCACTCGCGCGGGCACACAGTCTTCCTCGATCATCGAGGCGTACTGCGCGGCAACGGCTTCGGTCCAGCCGTAAGGGACGAGAAGGTCGTGGACGACCATGATGGAAGGAGTCCTTCGTCGGGCGCCGAACCCGACGAAGGGTTCAGCGAGCGGAGAATGAGGTGGAGTTTCGTGTGGCGGCATGACCGACGTCAGCTCGCCTGAACACGACAACCCGAACGTTCCTCGTCACGGTCCACACCTCCTTGCCTCTCTCGCAGTTCTGCCCACTCTTGCACTCGACTCCGGCTCCGCACAACCGAATTACCGATTCGGGTCGGAAGCGCCACGCATCGGACTGATCCGAGGCGCCGCGCGGGCGACCTTCCGAGCTCAGTCGGGCTTGCCGAACTGCTCGTGGCGGCCGAGTGAGCGTAGGTGGAACCATTCGCGCAGGCCGGCCGGGTCGCGGCGGGTGACGAGGAAGAACCAGGAGAAGCGAACCCACTCCTGGGGCAGCAATTTCCGCATACCCGGCTGCGACATCAAG
Source organism: Nocardia sp. NPDC003999 (assembly GCF_053604885.1). Classification (NCBI taxonomy): domain Bacteria; kingdom Bacillati; phylum Actinomycetota; class Actinomycetes; order Mycobacteriales; family Nocardiaceae; genus Nocardia; species Nocardia sp. NPDC003999. Next base: position 146,827 of record NZ_JBSGIB010000013.1, on the reverse strand, counting down.
TAGCCGCGGTTGCGGTAGGTGAAGTAGCGCTTCACCGGATCGTCGGGATATTGCGTGTGCATCCGGCCGCCGAGAATCGGCTTGAACTCCGCCGCACCGTTGGGATGCAGATATGCCGTCTGCAGGCAGGTGCCGAACGGCAGCCCGGAGCGCACCAGCCTGCGATGCACCTCCACCTCGTCACCGCGCACGAACAGGCGCAGGTCCGGCACGCCGATCACGTCGACCGCCCGCGCGGAGATCAGCGCGCCGTTGAACAGCGAGGCGATGCCGGGCAGGAAGTCGTCGTCGCCGAGTTCCGAGCGCAGCCTGCGCCAGACCACGCCGCGGCGCAGCGGGAAGGCGAGACGGTCGGGTTCGTCGATATCGCAGACCACGGGCGAAACCTCGACCAGACCGTGCCGGTTCGCGCAGTCCAGCAGGGTGGACAGCACGTCGGGGCCTTCGGGCCTGCCGTCGTCGTCGGCGAGCCACACCCAGTCCGCGCCGATGCTCAACGCGTGCAGCATGCCGAGCGCGAACCCGCCCGCGCCGCCGAGGTTGTGCGCCGAGCCCAGGTAGGTGGATTCCACCGGCTGGTCGCGCACCAGATCGGCGACTTCGGTCTCGTTGCCGTTGTCCACCACGATCAGGTGGTCCACCGGCCGGGACTGCGAGGTGACGACCTTCAGTGACTCGGCGAGCAGTTCGCGGCGCTTGTGCGTGACGACGACGGCAACGATGCGCGGCTGCGAATCCGGGTCCGGCGCCGCGGATTCCGCGGCGGGATCGGCGAGCTCGACGGCATCCTCCGGTGCGGAGCCGATCCGGGCCTGCGCCCCTTCGTCGATCGGGGTGTCCTGCCCGGTCGGCTCACTCATGCTGTGGCCTTCCCGGCATGTGCGGGGCCCTCCGTGGTCACGCTTCGCTGCCGCCTCCGGGCCTGACCGCTCATGCCTGATTCCGCTCCAATTCTCGATCTGATTTCTCGCCCCGCTCCGCTTCCATCTCGCGCAGCACGGTCGCGACGTGATTCCCCGCCTCCGGCCCCTCATAGGCTCGCACCACTTCTTCGATGCCGCCACGCAAGCGGATCTGGCCGTGGTCGATCCACAACGCCGTGTCGCACAACTGCGCGAGGAATTCGTTCGAATGGCTGGCGAAGACCAGGATGCCCGAACGCGCCACCAACGACTGCAACCGCTTGCGGGCCTTCTTCATGAATTCCGCGTCGACGGCGCCGATGCCCTCGTCGAGCAGCAGGATCTCGGGATCGATCGAGGTGACCACGCCCATCGCGAGGCGCACCCGCATACCGGTGGAATAGGTGCGCAGGGGCATGGACAGGTATTCGCCGAGCTCGGTGAAATCGGCGATCTCATCGATCTTCGACAGCATCTGCTTGCGGGTCTGTCCGAGGAACAGTCCGCGGATGATGATGTTCTCGTAGCCGGAGATCTCCGGGTCCATGCCGACGCCGAGGTCGAACACCGGAGCCACCCGCCCGCGGATGCGCGCACTGCCCCGCGACGGTTCGTAGATGCCCGAGAGCAGGCGCAGCAGCGTCGATTTGCCCGCGCCGTTGTGCCCGACCAAGCCCACCCGGTCGCCCTCTTTCAGCGACAGGTTGATGTCCCGGAGGGCCTCGACCACGACGACGTCGGATTTGTTGCGTCCGATCGCGCCGCCGGCCTTGCCGAGGAACGCCTTTTTCAACGACCGCGATTTGGCGTCGAAGATCGGGAATTCGACCCAGGCTTCCTGGGTCTCGATACTCACACGACTCATCGGGGCGCTCCTATACCCAGTACGGTACGCGCGAACGGAACTGCTTCATCGCGAGGATCGCCACGATCCAGCCCAGCAGGGTGATCACGCCGACGACCAGCCAGTGCCGCAGTTCTTGCGGTTCGCCGAGCAGGGGCGCCCGGACGATTTCGAGATAGTGGAACGTCGGCACGAGTTCGGCCAGCTTCGCGCGGTCGCCGTTGTTCATCTGCGATTGCAGCGTCTTGGTCGTCCACATGACCGGGGTCAGCACGAACAGCATCAGCGTGGTGCTGCCGAGAATCGGCGCGATGTCGCGGTAGCGCGTGCTGAAGATGCCGAACACGATCGACACCCACATCGAATTCAGGAAGATCAGCGCGATCGCCGGAATCGCCATGAGGCTGGCCACCCCGAGATGGCGCCACACGCCGAACGCGGCGAGCATCACCACGTAGATGACCATGTTGTGGGCGAAGAAGAGCAGTTGCCGCCACACCAGCCGGTAGACGTGCACGCTCAAGGCCGAAGGAAGCTGCTTGATCAGGCCCTCATTGGCGATGAAGACCTCGGAGCCCTCCAGGATGCTCGCGCTGATCACGTTCCAGATGATCAAGCCGACCGTCACATAGGGCAGGTACTCCCGCAGCGGCTGGCCGAGCAGCGCCGCGTACAGCACACCCATCGCCACGGCCTGCAAGCCGGTGGCGATGGTGATCCAGAACGGACCGAGCACCGAGCGCCGGTAACGCTGCTTGATGTCCTGCCAGCCGAGCGACAGCCACAGCTCCCGCTGCGCGAAGCCGACCGCGAAGTCCTGGAACGCGCGCCGGAACGTCTGGGAGTCCGGCACGATCTTCGCCACGGTGGCTCCGGCGTGCAGGGTCTCCGTCTCCGGTGTTGCCGCGCTCACCGTGTCCTCCGGTGAGTCGTCGCCGGAACGCTCCGTGTGCTCGGCCGAGGGGGTCGGCGAGCTGTCATCTGAACGTGCTTGGTCATCGGAACCAACTGAGCTCTCTTCAGGACGCACCGCACTCGGATCGGAGACCGAGTCGGAGCGAGCGGCAGCGGCGGGCACGGTGCACGAGACTACCCCGGCCGCTTCCCGCCGCCGCGTGGCACACGCGCGTCACCGGTCTCACAGGTACTGGCCGGAACCGCCGGTGACGTGACCGGCTTGACCGCCGCGCGGGTCGGCGGCGTTGAGGCCGGGCGGTAGCGCGCCTTGGCGCATCTGTTCGAGCTGGGCGCGCGCGGCCATCTGCTGGGCGAACAGCGCGGTCTGGATGCCGTGGAACAGGCCCTCCAGCCAGCCGACCAGCTGGGCCTGCGCGATCCGCAGCTCGGCGTCGGTCGGGACGGCGTCGTCGGTGAACGGCAAGGTGAGCCGCTCGAGTTCCTCCCGCAGTTCCGGGGCGAGGCCCTGCTCCAGCTCCCGCACGGAGGACGTGTGGATCTCCTTCAGGCGATTGCGGCTGGCCTCGTCCAGCGGGGCGGCGCGCACCTCCTCGAGCAGCTGCTTGATCATGGTGCCGATGCGCATGACCTTCGCGGGCTGCTCGACCATGTCGGCGAGCGATTCGCCGGAGTCGTCCCGATCGCCCGACTCGTCCTTGTTATCGTCGGTCACGACCTGCGCGGTGAAGGGAGCCCCCGGTCCGGCCGCCGCCGGGATGGCCAACGGCCTGCCGTCGGGTCCGACAACGACGATGTGGTCCGGTGCCTCGTCCGAGTGCGTCATGGTCCCTATCATGTCGTGTTCGCTCCGAACGCGCTAAGCCGGTGTTCCGCGGACGGGGCACACTGGGCAGGGCGCGGCGCGTGGCGCTGGTACGCACCGCCCCGGGAGCCGGCGTTCTATTCTGTTCGGGTCGTGTGATTCGGATTTGTCGAAAGTCGGTCGCCATGCTGAGTCCCAGGTCGCTGTGCTCTCGCCACGATGTGGAGGGGAACGCGGTTACACAGGCTCGCCTGCTGGCCTTAGAGTGGCCAGCATGACTTACGACGTCGCGCGGGTTCGGGGCCTGATACCGTCCCTGGGCGACGGCTGGATCCATCTCGACCCGCAAGCGGGCATGCTGATCCCGGACGCGGTATCCCGGGCCGTTTCAACGGGTTTCCGAACTTCTTCCTTCTCGCATATCGGCCGAACCGCCGCGGCCGTGCGCAGCGCGGCGATTCTGGACGCGGCCCGCGAGGCCGTCGCGGACTTGGTCGGCGGTGACCCGGCGGGTGTCGTGCTCGGTCCCGACCGTGCGGTCCTGCTGGCCTGGCTGGCCGAATCGCTGAGTTCCCGCCTCGGACTCGGCACCGGCATCGTGTTGTCCAGGCTGGACGACGAGGCCAATGTCGCGCCGTGGCTGCGCATCGCCAACCGCTACGGCGCGCACGTGCGCTGGGCCGAGGTGGAGATCGAGACCTGCGAGATGCCGTCCTGGCAGTTCGAGGAGCTGATCGGACCGACTGCGCGGCTGGTCGCCCTCACCGCCGCCTCGCCCATCGTCGGCTCGGCGCCCGCCGTGCGGGTTGCCGCGGACCGGGTGCACGAGGTGGGCGGCCTGCTGGTGGCCGACGCGTTCGGCGCCGCGCCCTACGCGCTCATCGACATCGAGGAACTGAACGCCGACGTCGTCGCGTTGAGCGCACCGGCGTGGGGCGGTCCGCAGATCGGCGCGCTGGTCTTCCGTGACCCCGCGTTCCTGGATCGGATCCCGTCCATGTCGCTCAACCCCTATGCGAAGGGCGCCGAGCGGCTCGAGGTCGGCGGGCACCAATACGCGCTGCTCGCGGGCCTGACCACTTCGATCGATTTCCTGGCCGGGCTGGACGAGCGGGCCCACGGCACCCGGCGCGAGCGGCTGGAGATGTCGATCACCTCGTTGCAGGACTACCACGACCAGCTGTTCGAGCACCTGATGAGCATGCTCGACTCGATCCCGAGCCTCACCGTGATCGGCCGCGCGTCCACCCGCATTCCCACGGTCAGCTTCACGCTCGCGGGCATGCAGGCGGAGAAGGTCGCGGCGAAGCTCGCCGATAACCGGATCGGCACGGTGAGCGGTGTGCACGGCGGCAGCAGGCTGCTGGACGCGCTCGGCGTCAACGACGAGGGCGGCGCCGTGACCATCGGGCTCGCGCCCTACACCACCAAGTTCGAGATCGATCAGCTCGGCAGGGCGCTGCTGGCGCTGGAATGAGCGCCGCTCAGAGTTCCGCCACCCGCAGCACGACCTTGCCGACCACCTCGCCGGAGTCCAGCAGCCGGTGCGCTTCGGCGGCCTCCTCGATCGGCAGTTCGGCCGCGATGACGGGCGCCACCGTGCCGTCGGCGATCAACGGCCACAGCTGCCCGCGCACCTCCGCCACGATCTCGGCCTTGCCGCCCGCTCCGGTCGCGGGCCTCGCGCGCACGTTGGTGGCGTGGACGGTGCCCCACTTGCGCAACAGGGCGCCCAGGTTCAGTTCGGCGGTCACTCCGCCCTGCATGCCGATAACCACGAGGCGGCCGTGCTCGGCCAGCGCGTCGACGTTGCGTCCCAGGTAGGCCGCGCCCATGTTGTCGAGGATGACGTCCGCGCCGGAGCCGCCGGCGCCCGAGCGCTCGGCACGCACGGCCGCGACGAAGTCGTCCTCTTTGTAGTTGATCAGCACGTCCGCCCCGAGTTCCGCGCAGCGCGCCAGCTTCTCGGCCGATCCGGCGGTCACCGCTACGCGCGCGCCGAGGGCCTTGGCGACCTGGATGGCGTGCGTACCGATCCCGCTGCCGCCGCCGTGGATCAGCACCAGCTGGTTGGCTCGCAGGCCCGCGGTCATCACCAGGTTCGACCACACGGTCGCCGCCACCTCGGGCAGCCCGGCCGCCGCGCCCAGGTCCAGGCCGTCCGGCACCGGAAGCACCTGGGTGGCGGCCACCACGACCCGCTCGGCGTAGCCGCCGCCGGACAGCAGCGCGCACACTCGATCGCCGACCGCCCAGTCGCGCACTCCGTCGCCGATTCCGGCGATCACGCCGGAGCATTCCAGGCCGAGTAGCGGGCTGGCTCCCGGCGGGGGCGGGTAGAAGCCCTGACGCTGCAACAGATCGGCCCGGTTGACACCCGCGGCGGCCACCTCGATCAGCACTTCTCCGTGTCCCGGCTTCGGCTCCGGCGCTTCGGCCAAGACCATGACATCGGGACCGCCGAAACCGTTCAGATCTATAGCGCGCACCATGCCATAGTGCTCCGCGCGGACGGACGGCCGCGCCCTGGCCCCCGGAGCCGTCCTTTCCGGACCGATCCGGCAAGCGGCCTGCGGTGACCGGCGTCACGGACTACCGTTCCGGTGATGAGTGGCGGCTTCATCGATTTCCAGAACGAGATCTACCTCGGCGGTCTGGGCGGCGTGAGACCCGAATTGCCCATGACCGCAGCGGGTCTGGAGTCGCTGGCGCGGGAGCGGCTGGATCCGGCCGCCTTCGCCTACGTGGCGGGCAGCGCGTCCGCGGAGCGCACCGCCGCCGCCAACCGATCCGCCTTCGACCGCTACCGCATCCTGCCGCGGATGCTGCGCGGCTCCACCGGCCCCGGCGCCCGGGATCTGTCCGTCGAGGTGCTCGGCACGAAACTGGCCGCGCCCGTGCTCACCGCGCCGGTCGGCGTCCTGGAACTCCTGCACGAGGGCGGCGAGGTGATCGTGGCGGAGGTGACCAAGGAACTCGGCCTCGGCACGGTGCTGTCCACGGCCGCTTCCTCCACCATCGAGGACGTCGGCGCGGCGGCCGGTGCGTGGTGGTATCAGCTGTATTGGCCCGCGGATGACGAACTGGCCTGCTCTTTCGTCCGGCGCGCCGAGCAGGCCGGAGCTTCGGCGATCGTGGTCACCGTGGACACTCCGACCCTCGGCTGGCGGCCGCGCGACCTGGAACAGGCGCACCTGCCGTTCCTGCACGGCAAGGGCATCGCCAACTACCTGTCCGACCCGGTGTTCCGGGCCAAGCTGCCCGCCGCGCCGGAGGAGAGCGAGGAGGCGATGCGGACGGCCATCCTCACCTGGGTCGGCCTGTTCGGCAACCACACGCTGCGGCTCGCGGACCTCGCGCTGCTGCGCGAATGGACGGATCTCCCGATCGCGGTGAAAGGCATCCTGCACCCGGACGACGCGCGTCAGGCAGTGGATGCCGGCGCCGATGCGGTGGTGGTGAGCAATCACGGCGGCCGCCAAGTGGACGGCTCGATCGCGGCGCTGGACGCGCTGCCCGCGGTGGTGGCCACCATCGGCGACCGCGCCGACGTCCTGTTCGACTCCGGCCTGCGCACCGGTTCCGACGTGCTCGTGGCGCTGGCCCTGGGTGCGAAGGCGGTGCTGTACGGGCGGCCGTGGGCCTATGGCCTCGGGCTCGCGGGCGCCGCGGGGGTACGGCACGCGCTGCGCACGTTGCTCGCCGATTTCGACTCCACCCTCGGCCTCGCCGGATGCACCAGCCCGGCCGCGGTGAACCGCGCACTGCTGTCCACGGTGCGCTGACCTGCGAGAGTTGCCCATTTCGGCAGTTCGTCGCGCATAGAATGACCACCGTGCATCCCGAACCGAGCGGTCGCGTCGTGGCCGAGCCCCGCTGGCTCACCCCGGCCCAGCAGCGCGCCTGGCGCGCGTACATGGACGGCCACCAGCGCCTGATGACGGCACTGAATCGTCAGCTGCAACGTGACAGCGACCTGACCGTCGCCGAATACCGGATCCTGGTCCTGCTCTCCGAGGCGCCCGACCGCTCGTTGCGGATGAGCGAGCTGGCCGACGGCGTGCTGTCCTCGCGCAGCAAGCTGACCCACCAGATCCGGCGGCTGGAGGCACAGAAGATGGTCCGCCGCAACACCTGCCTGGAGGACGGCCGCGGCGTGCTCGCCGAACTCACCGACGAGGGCCTGCGCCGCCTGCAAACCGCCGCGCCCGGCCACGTCGAAGCCGTCCGCCGCAATTTCATCGACCTGCTGGCTCCGGCCCAGCTCGAGGTGATCGCCGACGTCTTCGGCCGCGTCGACGAGGAAATCGGCAAGCACTCCGGCTGAGCCGTCCGCTACGATCAGGTCCCTGGAGACGTGGCAGAGCGGCCGAATGCACTCGCCTTGAAAGCGAGCGTCGCGAGAGCGACCGGGGGTTCAAATCCCTCCGTCTCCGCTCCACTCGTCGCTGGCCCATGCTCATGGAGAGCATGAGCCGGGCTCGTTTCGCAATGTTTTGTGGGGGTGCAACCCCACACCCCGCCCGGCGGGCGTCGCCCCCGGACCCCGCTGTGGGTTGGGCCGGGTCTTTCGCTGCTGGCTGGGTCACATTGCTGGTCCGGGCACCCGCTGATGGCCGGGGTTGCCGTTGACGGTTGGACCTTCAGTTGTTGGCTCGGCACTGTCCCGTTGGAACCGCCGCTGGTTATAGTCCCATGCCCACGCGGAAGTCTCTGCGGACGAAATTCGGCCGGATGTCCATGTCGGGTGGGTCGTAGTAGCGGTGGAAGGTCGGGGTCAGGCCGGAGGAGATCGGCGGGTTGATCCAGGACCAGTCGGTGGGGCAGGCTCGGCCCGCGGCTTCCTCGCGCTCGACGTGATCGCAGAACTGTTTGGCGACGGTGTGATGGTCGACGATGTACACGCCCGCCTTGCGGAAGCTGTGCAGCACCGCGCGGTTGAGTTCGACCAGAGCCTGATCGCGCCAGAGGTTGCGCTCTGCCCGGGTGTCCAGGCACATCATCTCCGCGATGAGCGGGAGCATGTTGTAGCGGTTGGTGTCGCTGAGATTGCGCGCACCGATCTCCGCGCCCAGATACCAGCCGTTGAACGGTGCGAACGGATAGGTCATGCCGCCGATCTCGAGATTCATGTCGGACACCGCGGGCAGCGCGTGCCAGCGCAGGCCCAGTCCGGCGAACCACTCGAACTCGGGATGCTCTAGTTCCACCTCGCGTGCGAGTTCGGGCGGGATGTCGAACCAGCGAACCGGCTCGTCCGGGGTACTGATCAGCAGCGGAAGGATGTCGAAAGGCGTTCCGGCGCCGCGCCACCCGAGCTTCATCGCGAATGCGGTGAGCTCGACGTTGGCGGCGTCGCCGGTGACCGTCCCGTCCCCGTTGCGGTAGCCCGCGTAGCGGATGATCTGCGGGCTGACGATGCGGAACTCGCGCCCGTCCGGTTGCCGCGGCGGCCCGACGGTGATCATCGACTGAATAGCGCCGTTGTTGGTGGCCATGTGCAGGTGCTGCCAGCAGACCTCGGCCAGGTCGCGCGCCGAGCGGACCCGCCGGGCGTCGAGCAATTTCAACGAGCGCCAATGCTTGCGGCCGACGCAGCGGGCGTGATTGCGCCAGGCGAGTTTGGCTCCGATCAGGATCTCCTCGGCGGTCTGGAGGTAGGAGCCGGTCTGTTCGAGCTGCTCCAGCGCGCAGCGTCGGCGCTGCGCGCTCAGGTGCGCCAATTCGGGCAGCCGGAAGAACTCGTCGCACTCCCGCATCCGGCGTTCCAGATCGGGCAGGAAAGGATTTGTGTCCGGTTCGTTCTCGATCGAGGAGACGGGCGACACTGGATTCACGGTTTTCTCCGGTCGGGCATAGGTGCTGCGATGAAACAGACGAATCGAGCAGAGAATTCGCGCGGGAAGCGCAGCGGGCACCGCTTCGTCGGGGTTGCCCGCGCATGGCAGATGCCACGGATTAGCTTTCACTCGAGGCCAACTCAGGAGACACAGGGGCCGTCGCGACTGTGAACCGGGCGGCCGGTCCGCACGGTGCCGTGCAGCGCAGTGCGGTGACCTCGGCGCCGATAGTGTGGATGCGCGATCATGCCCGTCCTAGTTCGATACCCGGAAAAGGCTCGGCGCTCAGCGTACGGCGGGTGTGCTGATGGTGTGCCGCGATTTGCTGGATTTGCTGGATCGCCCCGAGACGCGGACCGATGTCGGTGCGGTCGAGTATCGTTGACGTGTCTGCATTTCGGGGGTCGAGGGGTTCGCTCGTGCGCAGTGTCATCGGAATGACCATCACCGTCGTGGCTCTGCACGTCCTCGGCTGGGGGACGCTGCTGCTGTTCGTCGCGCCGAACCATTATGTGATCGACGGTTCGGTGTTCGGCATCGGTCTCGGGGTGACGGCGTACACGCTCGGCATGCGGCACGCGTTCGATGCCGACCACATCGCCGCCATCGACAACACCACTCGAAAATTGGTGGCGGAGAGCGGGAAGCAAAAGGTCCGGACAGTCGGCTTCTGGTTCGCGCTGGGCCACTCCACGGTCGTGTTCGTGCTCGTGGCCTTGCTCGCCTTCGGTGTGCGGGCGCTGGCGTCCACCTTGGCGGACGAGGATTCGGCCCTGCAACGCTGGACGGGCTTGTGGGGCACCAGCGTCTCCGGCACGTTCCTGATCCTGATCGGTCTGCTCAATCTGGCGTCGCTGGTCGGCATCTGGCGCGTGTTCCGGCAGATGCGCCGCGGCGAATTCGACGAGGCGCAGCTGGAACGGCAGCTGGACAGCCGGGGCCTGCTCAACCGGCTGCTGCGACCGGTGCTCGGCCTCGTCCGCAGGCCGCGGCACATGTATCCGGTGGGCGTGCTGTTCGGCCTCGGCTTCGACACCGTCACCGAGGTCGGGCTGCTCGTGATCGCGGGCGGCGCGGCGGCGACCGGGCTGCCCTGGTATTCCATCCTGGTACTGCCCGTGCTGTTCTCGGCGGGCATGGCGCTGTTCGACTCGCTGGACGGTTCGTTCATGAGCTTCGCCTACGACTGGGCCTTCGCCGAGCCGGTGCGGAAGATCTACTACAACTTGGTGATCACCGGACTGTCGGTGGCCGTCGCGCTGTTGATCGGCGGGCAGGAGATCGTCTCGATCTTCGCAGAGCGGCTCGAGGTCCGATCGGGCGTCGTCGCCTGGATCGGAAATCTCGACCTCGGTGATCTCGGGTTCATCATCGTCGGGCTGTTCGTGCTCACCTGGGCGGTCGCCGTCGCGGTGTGGCGTTTAGCCGGCGTGGAGCGGCGCTGGCAGGACGGTCTGCCCGCACGGTGAGCACGGTGCGTGGTCTTCGACACGGCGACGGCCTTCCTGCGGCCATCGACATCTCTGGCAGGATGGTCGGCATGCTGTGTCGCGGGGTGCGGCGTTGGCTCTCCAGCGCTCTGATCAGTGCCGCACTCGTTTCCGGTGTGGTGTCATTCGGTGCACCCCAGGTCACGGCGGCGCCCGGCAATCCGCCGCCGGTCAACACCGGATCGTCGGACGGTCCCGGCCCGGCGGAGCCGACCAGTAAACAGCCCTCGACGCCGCGAATCGAGCGCATCGAACCGATCAACGATCGGTGGCTGCGGGTCTACGTCGCCTCGCCCGCGATGAGCCGGGTGGTCGAGGTGCAGGTACTGCTGCCACGCGACCAGTCGCGCCCGCGTCCCACCGTCTACATGCTCGACGGCCGCAGCGCGAGCCCCGACAGCAACAACTGGACCGAACTCGGGCACGCCGACCGTTTCTACGCCGACAAGGACGTCAACGTCGTGCTCACCGTCGGCGGGCCGGCCAGCTTCTACACCGACTGGCAGCAGCCGGACCCGGTGCTCGGCACCAACAAGTGGGAGACATTCCTGACCAAGGAGTTGCCTCCGCTGATCGACGCGAAGTTCGACGGCAACGGCACCAACGCGGTGATGGGCGTCTCGATGGGTGCGGAGGCCGCGATGATGCTCGCGTTCCGGCAGCCGACGCTCTACAAAGCCATCGGGGCGCACAGCGGCTGCTTCTCGATGGGCACCGACATCGGCCAGGCGCAGGCGCGGGCGGTGGTGGCCACCTACATGGGCGAGCCGGACAACATGTTCGGCAAGCAGGACGACCCGGACTGGCTGGCGCACGACGTCACCCTGCACGCGGACGCGTTGCGGGGCAAGACGATCTACCTGTCGGTCGGCAGCGGCCTGCCCGGTGTGCACGACGTGCCGGGGACGCCGAATGTCGACCTGCCCAGCGCCATCACGTTCGGCGGCCCGCTGGAGGCCGCCACCAACGCCTGCACCCGGCGGCTCACCGACCGGCTGCGGTCGCTCGGCATCCCGGTCACCGCGCACTTCCGGGCCACCGGCACGCACTCCTGGCCGTACTGGGAGGACGAGCTCGCCCTCTCCTGGCCCACGATCGCGCCCGCGATAGGCGTCCGCTAACCAAGGAACCGGGCGAGCACCTCCGGGGCGCTGGCGAAGCTCAGGAACAGGTCGTTCTCGTGCGGGTCGCCGATGGTGACGCGCACCCCGTCGGTCCCGTACGGCCGCACCAGCACCCCGGCCGCCGCGCTGGCCTCGCCGAACTCGGCGCTGCGCGCGCCCAGCGGCAGCCAGACGAAGTTCGCCTCACTCGGCGGCACCGGGTATCCCGCCGCCACCAGCGCGTCGCGCACCCGCTCGCGTTCGACGACCAGAACGTCCGTGCGATCCAGCAATTCGTGGCGTGACTCCAGCGACGCGATCGCCGCCGCCTGCGCGAGCCTGCTCACGCTGAACGGGATGTGCACCTTCAGCAGCGCCGTGATCACGGCCGGATCGCCCACCGCGTAGCCCACCCGCAACCCGGCCAGGCCGTACGCCTTGGAGAAGGTGCGCAGCACAACCACATTGGGTCTGGTCCGGCCGATCTCGACGCCGTCGGGGCGGTCGGCGAGCCGGACGTATTCGTAGTACGCCTCATCGAGCACCACCAGCACGTGCGACGGCACGGCGTCGAGGAACCGGACCAGCTCGGTTCGGCCTACCGCGGTGCCGGTCGGGTTGTTCGGGTTGCAGACGAAGATCAACTTGGTCCGCTCGGTCACGGCGTCGGCCAGCGCGTCCAGATCGTGCACCTGACCGGCCGTGAGCGGCACTTGCACCGCGGTGGCGTTGCCCACCTTGGTCACGATCGGATACGCCTCGAACGAGCGCCACGCGTACAGCACCTCGTCCGACGGTGCCGAGCAGGTGATCTGCACCAGCTCCTGGCACAGCGCCACGCTGCCGCAGCCGACCGCGACGTTCTCGAAGCCGACCCCGAGGAACTCGGCCAGCGCCGTCCGCAACTCGGTCACCTGATTGTCCGGATACCGGTTGGCCAGCTCGGCCGCTTCGGCGATGGCTTTGGCGGCGGCGGGCAGCGGACCGACGGTCGTCTCGTTGCTGGCCAGCTTGACCGCGCCGGGATTGCTGCGGCCGGGGGTGTACGCCGGGATCGATTCGAGGTCCGGCCGGATCTGCGCTGTCACACTCCAACCCTAATCGGCGCCGGAAAAGCCCGATCGGCGTACCGGAAATTCTTTGGGATATAGCCCCTCACGTGCAACTTCTACCGAAGTTCAGCAACTCGCCCTACGCTGGTTTCATGTCGGGCACCTACGACGATTTGGCCCCGCTGCGGGCGAGCGACCAGGAAGACGAGCGGCCGGCCAGCGGTGGGCAGGTGCCCATCACGGTGGTGGAGCCGGATGGAAACGCCCGCGGCGGCATCGTGCTGCTGCACGAGTCGCGCGAGTTCTCCGGCGCGTTACGCGACCTGATGAACGCGCTGGCCGGCGAGGGCTGGACGGTGGTCGCGCCCAAACTTTTCCATCGGGGCGACGGCGAACCCGGCGCCGGGGTCTTCGGCGACGAGCTGTTCGCGGACTTCGACGCCTGCTTCGACTGGCTCACCCGGCGGGGGGTGTTCCCCGACACCATCGGCGTGCTCGGGTTCGACTCCGCGGGCACCGCCGCGTTCCTGGTCGCGACCAATCGCCCGATCGGCGCCGCGGTGAGCGTCGCGGCGCACGGCATCACCGAGCCGCTTACCGAGCAGGCCGACGCCCTCGTGCGCGCCGCGCCCAACCTGCAGGCGCCGTGGCTCGGCCTGTTCGGCGTCGACGACCCATCCACCCCGCCCGCCCAGGTGGACGAGCTACGCGACGCGACCGCCCGCGCCGCGGTCGCCAGCCTGGTGGTCACCTACTCCGGCCTGCACCACCGGGCCGACACCTTCGAGGCGGACGACGGCGACGCGGTCGATTCGCAGACCAGAATCTTCGATTGGTTCGACAGCAACCTACGCTGACCAGCCGTTTTGTGATCTGGTCGGTAGCTCCTGTAACCTTTCTGCTCGGCGGTTCGAAAGGACCGGTGCCCTCGAAGAGAAGGCTCCAGGAGGCGTGCCAGAGCGGCCGAATGGGACTCACTGCTAATGAGTTGTCCCTTCACGGGGACCGGAGGTTCAAATCCTCTCGCCTCCGCCACACCCGGGAAACCGGGTACAACTGAATAACACATGCGCCCGTAGCTCAACGGATAGAGCATCTGACTACGGATCAGAAGGTTAGGGGTTCGAATCCCTTCGGGCGCACGCAGGTAGAAGGCCCCTCCGGTAGCAGCGGAGGGGCCTTCTCGCATTACATCCATGTAGGTGACGCTCGCGAGTGGCACACCAGGGAGACGGCTTCTCGGCCGATGCCGCAGTGGTGTGCCACTCGTGGTTACTTCCAGGCGGGGAGGGTGGGGAGGGGGCCGGTGAGGTCGGTGCCGGGGGTGCGGCCGAGGAGCCAGGCGGCGAGGGAGGCGGCTGGGCCGGAGATGGTGTCGGTGGGAGAGGGGCCGATGGGGGCGGTGAAGTCGGTGTCGGTGGCCTGGATGGTGATGGCAAGGGGGGTGTCGGCGGTGAGGCGGGTGAGGTCGGCGGTGGCCTGGGGGAGGATGCGGGCTACGAAGGAGGCGGGCCAGTCGGTGGGGTGGTAGTCCGCGTTCAGGTCTACGTGGTGAATTTCGACCTCTTGCAGGCGCATCCACAGGACTTCGGTTGCGGGGATGGGGCGGCCCTGGCGGGTGCGGACCTGTGCTCGCCATGCGTCGTCGGTGAGGGAGCGTGCGAGGCCGAGAAAACGGGTCGCGGCGACGTCGTTGTCGGCGAGCTGTTCGGCGAGTGGACGGGGTGCGCCCGCCTCGATGTCGGCGTCGCGCAGGAAAGGGCTGGCGTATTGCGGGATTTCGACGCCGGTGTGCGCCCACAGCAGGAGGTTCACCAAGCTGTCGGCGTTGCGGGCGAGGTGCGCGAGGACGTGGCCGCGGGTCCAGCCGGGCAGGAGGGAGGGCTCGGTGACGGCGTGCTCGTCGAGGCCGCGGATGGTGTCGAGCAGGCGTGCGGTCGCCTCGGCGACGGTGTCGAGGTGCACGGGAGTCTGCGAGGCGGTGGTCACGGTTTCGACCCTAGCGATGCGAGACCCGGTCCGCCGCGAACGACGGGCCGGACCTGTCATCGGAACTGTTGTGGGCCTGCGTGTGTGCCGTCGGTCTTTACCGGTGTCGTCGGCGCTGGATGACGCACTGGACACCGGATGGCGTCGGCTCCGACAGGGGCTCAACGCCGGCGCTGCATGAAAGCCCGCAGCACCGACATCCGACAACTCCGTGGTCGCACTCGAGGTGAGATCACCGGACCCGGGCGTTTCGGTGCAGGGCGGTGAACCTCCGGCGTGCCGCCGTCGTGGGCGACAAGCCGTGATTCCGCCCAGGACTGGCAGCGGGCTGGGGCGATCTGGGACGAGCGCGATCGCCGCTCGCGACGATCCATCCGCTTCGGCGGCATGACGGCTCGCCGGTTCGGCAGGTAGCCGGACAGACCACCGCGGCCTGGAAGCTCGCCCGGCGATCTACCCGCCGACGATCGCGTCGGCCTCGATCTCGACCAGCAAGGCCGGGGTGATCAGCGCCTTGATCTCGTACATCGCCGTCGCGGGACGGATCTCGTCGAAGACCTCGGCGTGCGCCTTGGCGACCTCGGGCCAGCGGGCGATGTCGGTGACGAAGATGCGGGTGCGTACCACGTCGGCCAGGCTCGCGCCCGCCTCTTCCAGCGCGGCGGCGATGCGCCGCAGCGTTTCCCTGGTCTGCTCGCCGATGTCGTCGCCGCCGACCGCCGTGCCGCCGGGTGCCGAAGCGGTGGTTCCGCTGACCGCGATGACATCGCCGAGCCGGACCGCCCGCGAGTAGCCGACGATGTCTTCGAACTCCGAACCCGAGGAGATGTTCACGCGATCACTCATGCGCGACAGCATCGCACGGCGCTCGGCGCGGCCATGCGCAGGTTCCCGGCCCTCCACGACCACCGCGGCGGCCAGCGCGATCAACCACAGTGACATCGCGCCCACCTGGATCCGCTGGGCGATGCCGAGGGCGTAGTTCCCGGGCAGGTTGTCGGCCACCAGCATCCACACCGTCGCCAGCGAGCCGATCACCAGAACGACCAGGCCGGATTCGCGCAGCACCCGCCAGCGTCGATAGCGGAACGCGGCGAGGCTGAAGGCGAAGGCGGCGACCGCGATCGAGGTGACCGCCAGCGTGCTCGTCAGCGCGTGCGGCTGATGCAGTTGCGGAAATAGTTCGCTCGGGCCGCCGCACCCGCTCTCACCGGGGACGCAGTCGTGTAGCGGCAGCAGCACGTCGGCGACGGTCGCCGCGCCGAAGCAGAACAGTGCGATCCAGCCGACGTTGGTCAGCCTGCGGCGTGGAAACAACAGCAGCCCCGCGAGCGCCGCGGGCATGAGCGCCACCCCGACGATCAGGTCGGCGGTCGCGAACACCTCCCGGTACGGCTTGCCCTCCGCGTCCAGTTCGCTGAGGAACGTGTCGACCGGGTCGAGGTCGATGCCGAGCACGAACTGCAGCACCCAGGAGGAGTAGCAGATCCCAGCGATCGCGATCGCCGCGGCGACCAGCACCATCGCCGGTCGTACGCGCCGAACAGCGATCTCCGGGCCACTCGTCACGCCTTCATTCTGCTGGTCGCTCGAGCGCGCCGGACAGCGGCGGGCCGCACACGTCATTACCATCCGGCACACAGGGTCTTGTCAGCTTCGCCCGGCACGCTGGTCGACAGCTGCAACTCGAGGAGGTCCCCATGCTCGGTTTCGCGACTGCCGCCGCCGGAATCGCGGTCATGACGGTGATGGTGGCGTCCGGTTATCTGGCCGCCCACGCTCCGCGTTCACTCGTGCGGGTGCGACACCGCTGACAGCGCGGCCTGCACGCGGTCGGCCGCACTGACGGGATCTTCGTGCTCCCAGACGCGGACCACGTGCCATCCCGCGGCGATGAGCGCCGCGTCGGTGGCCCGGTCCCTGGCCACGTTGCCCGCCAGTTTGGCCGCCCACCACTCGGCGTTGTTCTTCGGGTCGGTGGCGTGTTGCGGGCAGCGGTGCCAGAAGCATCCGTCCACGTAGACCGCGATGCGCCTGCGCGGGAACACCAGGTCGGCGCGCCTGCGCTGTCCCCGGATCGGCGCGCGATCGACGAAGTAGCGCAACCCGCGCCGGTGCAGTTCCCGGCGCAGCGCCAGCTCCGGATCGGTTCCGGTGCGCCGTTGACGCGCCATCCTCGCGCTGGTCACCGCGTCGGTCGTGGGCCTGCGGGTCATGCCGCCCATCCACCCATCCGATCGAGATGGCTTTCCACGTCGGCGAGGAAGCCGGGCGGAAAGCGCAGACTGCCCATGGTGGTGCGGCGCAGGAATCCGGCCGTCGCGCGGGCGGAGAGCAACTGCGCGTCGGTGAGGAAGTGGGCCAGGTCCTCGTACGGCTCGTGCACCGGCCAGGTGGAAACCGGCACCCGATAGGCGGCACCGTTGTGTCCCCATGCGGCGACCGGCCACGGAGTGCCCGGCGACAGCGGTTGCTCGCCGGAGATCGGTGCGAGCGGAGCGGCCAGCCGGGACCCGACCCAGGCCGCCATTCGCACGCTCACCGCGTTGCCGACCAGTTTCCAGCGGTGGCCCTTCCTGATGCCGGGCACGTCGGTCGCGGGCGCCGTCCAGCCCGCGTCGAAACCTTGCAGACGTTCGGCGTCGGCGATGCCGGGCGTGACGATCTCCCCGGACGGCAGCCGCACCGCGGGCGGGCTGGCGATGCCGAGCGCGGAGCCGCCCTTCAGGGTCGGAACCGCGTTCACCGCCCAGCCAAGTCCGCGCACCCCCTCGGTCCAGTAGAAGCCGCACGGATCGATCTCGGGATCGCCGATCGCGCGGGGACCGGCGTCCTCGCCGAACAGCACCCCGCGCGGGTCCTCGGTGCGGGAGGCCAGCATCAGCACCCGCTGCCTGCGCTGGGGCAGGCCGAACGCCCGGGCGTCCACCACCCGGTAGGCCCAGGTGTAGCCGAGCTCGTCGAGCGCGCCCGTGATGTGCCGCATGGCCGCGCCGCGGCCGAGTTGCAGCATGAACGGCACGTTCTCGATCAGCAGCCAGCGTGGGCCCCGCTTCCGGCGTACCAGGCGGAACACCTCGTCGACCAGACCCGAGCGCGTGCCGGTGATACCGGCGGTGCGCCCCGCCTGGGAGAGGTCCTGGCACGGGAATCCCGCCGCGACCAGTTCCGTTCCCGCCGGGATGGCGCGGAGTCTGGTGATGTCGGAATGTAGCGGCACGTCCGGGAAACGGGCGGCGAGCACGCCTTGGGCTCCGGGCTCGATCTCGCACAGCAACTCGGTGTGCCAGCCGTGCCTGCCGAGGCCGAGCTCGAGTCCGCCGATCCCGGCGAACAGCCCGACCATCCGCGCGCCCGTCAACGACCTTCCCTTTCTCGCGTCCACACCGGACGCCGCCCGCGCGTCCTGTGCCCGGGGAGCAGGTTACTCGAGTCGTCCGAGGCGTTCCCCGAACATCGCGACCATCGTCCCCGGCACCTGGTACGGTCCGCGTGTCACGCCGTGCGATCGGTGCGCTTTTCCAATAATGCACAAGGGTGGTCGCACCCGGACGTGATGACCGGCCGATCCGCCTGCGCTCCAGTGCCATCCGCGCGGGCCGCCCACGATCCTGGTGGCGCGCTCGCGCATTGCTTTTGCTCGACGAAGTTCCAGAGCGACGCTAGGGAAAGTGAGCGAAACATGCAGATGCCTTCCACTAAAAACGGACAGTTTCCCTCGGTCGTGGTCACCAGCCTGGCGGCGACCACGTCCATCGCGGGTGACGTGGATTCCACGTGGAAAGGCTTGCTCAACGGCGACAGCGGTATCGACGTCCTGGAAGACGAGTTCATCGACGAATTCGAGCTGCCGGTCCGCATCGGCGGGCATCTGAAGGTGCCGCCCGCCGCGTATCTGGACGCCGCCGAGGCCCGCAGGCTCGCTTACGTGGAGCAGTTGGCCGTCGTGCTCGGGCGTGAGGTCTGGCGCAACGCGGGCAGCCCCGAGGTGGACACGCGCCGTCTCGGGGTGTCCATCGGCACCGGGCTCGGCGGCGCGGAGGCGATCATCCACGCTCGGGACAAGCTGCACAACGGCGGTTACCGCAAAGTGTCGCCGTACACGGTCCAGGCCGTGATGCCGAACGGCGCGGCGGCCTGCGTCGCGCTGGAGATCGGTGCGCGGGCCGGGGTGAGCACGCCGGTCTCGGCCTGTTCCTCCGGTGCGGAGGCGATCGCCAACGCATGGCGGATGATCGTCATGGGCGACGCCGACGTGATGGTCACCGGCGGCGTGGAGGGTTCCATCCAGGCGCTCGCGATCGCGGCGTTCACCATGATGCGCGCCATGAGCACCAGGAACGACGCGCCGAAGAGCGCCTCCCGTCCCTTCGACGCCGACCGCGACGGCTTCGTCTTCGGTGAGGCGGGCGCGCTGATGGTGCTGGAGACCGAGGAGCACGCCAAAGCGCGCGGCGCGACCATTCACGCCCGGCTGATGGGCGCGGGCGTCACCTCCGACGGCTTCCATCTGGTCGCGCCGGATCCCGAGGGCACCGGCGCCGCGCGCGCGATGTCGCGGGCGATGCGGACGGCAGGCCTGGCCAAGTCCGATGTCACGCACGTCAACGCGCACGCGACCGCCACTCCCATCGGCGACACGGCGGAGGCGCGTGCGATCGGCGAGGCCGTTGGCACCCATGCGTCGGTCTACGCGCCGAAATCGGCTCTCGGGCATTCCATCGGCGCGGTCGGCGCGCTCGAATCGGTGCTCACGGTACTCACCGTGCGGGACGAAATCATTCCGCCCACATTGAATTTGGACAATCAAGATCCCGACATCGATCTGGATGTGGTGCACGGCGGAAGCAGGCCGGGCCGTATCGATTACGCCTTGAACAATTCGTTCGGATTCGGCGGGCACAATGTCGCGCTCGCCTTCGGCCGGTACTGAGGGCCAGGTGGCCGGGACACCTGCTAGCCTTCCCGACGCTTCGTTATCGACCTGTGTTCGGTGTCATTGCACGGCCCGAGTGTCTGTGCGCTGGAAAAGGATAAGGCGATGATCGACGAAACTTTCGACGACTATCTGGACGATCAGGGCAATATCGAGATTCGTGGGGACAAGACCCTGATCGACTTCGTCGACAAGCACAGCGTGGAGAACGGCGACGACCTCGCCTACCGCTTCATCGACTACTCCCGGGAGCGGGACGGCGAATACCTCGAGCTCACCTGGCGGCAGTTCGGTGTGCGCCTGCGCGCGGTGGCGGCCCGGCTGCAACAGGTCACGCGCCCGGGCGACCGGGTGGCGATCCTCGCTCCGCAAGGACTCGACTACGTCGTTGCGCTCTTCGCCGCGGTGTACTCGGGGAATATCGCGGTTCCGCTGTTCGATCCGGAGGAGCAGGGCCACACCGACCGGCTGCACGCGGTGCTCGGCGACTGCAAGCCCGCCGCGATCCTCACGGTGGGCTCGGCGGCGAGCGGTGTGCGGAAATTCTTCCGGCACCTGCCGCCGCAGGAGCGTCCGCGGATCATCGCGGTGGAGGCCATCCCGGACAGTGTCGGCGCTTCGTGGGTGCGCCCGGACATCAACATCGACAGCGTCGCCTACCTGCAGTACACCTCGGGTTCCACCCGGACGCCCGCGGGCGTGGAGATCACCCACCGCGCGGTGGGCACGAATCTGCTGCAGATGATCGACGCCATCGGCGTCACCGAGAATTCGCGCGGGGTCACCTGGCTGCCGTTGTTCCACGACATGGGTCTGCTGGCCGTGATCCTGCCGACCGTCGGCGGCGGGTTCATCACCATCATGTCGCCGAGCGCGTTCGTGCGCCGTCCTTATCGCTGGATCAAGGAACTGGCCGCCGCGTCGGACGGCGCCGGAACCTTCGCCGCCGCACCCAACTTCGCGTTCGAGCACGCCGCGGCGCGCGGCAGACCCAAGCCCGGCGAGGAATTGGACCTCTCGAATGTGATCGGGCTGATCAACGGCAGCGAGCCGGTGTCGGTGTCGTCGATGAAGAAGTTCAACGAGGCGTTCGCGCCGTACGGGTTGCCGGAGACGGCGATCAAACCGTGCTACGGCATGGCCGAGGCGACGGTGTTCGTCTCCGCCACCAGGGCCGAGGACAAGGCGAAGGTGGTCTATGTCGATCGGGCCGAGCTGAACGCCGGGCGGATGGTCGAGGTCGCGGCGGACGCGGTCAACGCGATCGCACAGGTGTCCTGCGGATACGTCGCGCGGTCGCAGTGGGCGGTGATCGTGGACCCGGAGCGCGGCACAGAAAGGCGTGACGGCGAGGTCGGCGAGATCTGGTTGCACGGCGAGAACATGGGCACCGGGTATTGGGGCCGTCCCGAGGAGACCGCCGCCACCTTCCGTGCCGAGCTGACCGCTCGGTTGCCCGAGGGCAGTCACGCGGAGGGCACGCCGCAGGACGCCAATTGGATGCGCACCGGCGACTTCGGCGCGTACCTCGACGGCGAGCTGTACATCACCGGACGGGTCAAGGACCTGGTCATCGTGGACGGCCGCAACCACTATCCGCAAGATCTGGAGTTCTCGGCCCAGGAATCGAGCACGGCGTTGCGCCCCGGCTTCGTCGCGGCGTTCTCGGTACCCGCCAACGAACTGCCCGCGCTGGTCTTCGAGCAGGGCAGCCAGTCCGGTCTGAGGTTCGATGCCGAGGACACCTCCGAGCAGCTGGTGATCGTCGCGGAGCGCAATGCCCGCGCGGGCAAGCTCGAGCCGGAGCCGGTCGCCGACACGGTGCGTGCCGCGATCGCGCGCCGCCACGGCGTCATGGTCCGTGACGTGCTGCTGGTGCCCGCGGGGTCGATCCCGCGCACCTCCAGCGGCAAGATCGCCCGCCGCGCCTGCCGGGCAGCCTATCTGGAGGGCACGCTGCGCGGCGGCCACCAGCAGCAGGCTTTCCCGGACGCGCCGCAAGAGTGGGAGTCGGAGACCGCGGGCGTCGGCTAGAGCTCGGTCTCGAGGTAGCGGTCGCGATCGGTGACCCGCGGGTATCCGGCGATGAGCAGCCGGGAGCCTGGATCCGCGCGACTTGACCTCGAGTTCGCTAGAGGTTGTGAACTGGGCGAATGAGTGCCGAATCCGTCGCCGCGACGAGCCGTGGATGTCCGGCGGCGGCCGGAAAATCGGTTGGTCGACGCGCGTTCCGGTGCGACCCTGAGATGTCGGACCCTGCTGCGAACATCACCGTGGGTCTCGTTCTCCGCCGCCAGTCACATACCTACAGGGGGAGTCTTGTCTGTCACGCTGGACGTTTCGTCGGCCGAATCGGAGGCCGACAGAACGGAGCGGCCCGCCGCCACGGGCCGCTTGCATTCCCTGCGCCGATTCTGGCCGTACCTGCGTCCGCACGTCCGCATTCTGCTCGCCGCCAGCGGACTGGCGCTGCTGTCCGGCCTGACGGCCGTCGTCATCCCGCTGATGATCGCGCGGATCATCGACGGCCCGGTCGCCCACCGCGATCTCGCGGGCGCGCTCGGGCCGGTGGCCGTGGTCCTGGCGCTCGGCCTGGTCGAGGCCGGTGGCGTGTGGGGACGCCGCTGGCTGATCGCCGCCCCCGCGACGCGTATCGAGATCACGCTGCGCGCCAAGATCTTCCGGAAGCTGCAAGCGTTGTCGATCGGCAGGCACGACGCGTGGGAGTCGGGTCAGCTGCTGTCCCGCGCGATCGAGGACCTGGCCACCATGCGCCGGTTCGTCTCGTTCGCGGGACCGTTCCTGCTCATCCACTGCGTGATCATTCCGGTAGGCCTGCTCGTGCTGATCGGGCTGAGCCCGCAGATCGGGCTGATCTTCGCGGTGATCGCCATTCCGCTGGTGTTCATCTGCATTCGTTTCGAGCGCAGGTACGCGGTGGCCTCGCGGCGTTCGCAGGACCAGTCCGGGGACCTGGCCACCACGGCCGAGGAGTCCGCGCAGGGCGTTCGGGTGCTCAAGGCGTTCGGGCGAGGCGTGTTCTTCGGCCGCCGCTTCACCGCCCAGGCGCAGGTATTGCGGCAGACCGAGCTGCTGA
Source organism: Nocardia sp. NPDC003999 (assembly GCF_053604885.1). NCBI lineage: Bacteria > Bacillati > Actinomycetota > Actinomycetes > Mycobacteriales > Nocardiaceae > Nocardia > Nocardia sp. NPDC003999. The sequence goes on along the minus strand of NZ_JBSGIB010000013.1, from coordinate 123,854 downwards.
AAGCGCGCCTGGACGCGACATTGTGGTCGAGCATGCTGAGCATTCCGCAACTGGCCATCGCGTTCGCTCTCGGCTACGGCGGGTACGCGGTGGCGCACGGCACGATGACGCTCGGCACCTTGATCGCCGCCATCACGCTGGCGACCTTCCTGCAGTGGCCGATCATCTGGACCGGCTTCCTGCTCGCGGAACTGAACGACGCGCGCACCGCTGCCGACCGATACTGGGAGATCGTCGACACCCCGGTCGACATCACCGATCCGGCCGATCCGGTGCGCTTGCCGGACCGCATCCGTGGTGAATTGCGGTTGGAGGCTGTGCGTTTCGCTTTTCCCGACGCGGAGAACGAGGTGCTGCGCGAGGTGTCGTTGCGGGTGCGCCCGGGCGAGACGGTGGCGCTGGTCGGCGCGACGGGAAGCGGCAAGACGGCGCTGCTCAACTTGATCCCGCGCTTGTACGACGTGACGGGCGGTGCGATCACCATCGACGGCATCGACATCGCGGCGATGCGGGTCGCCGACCTGCGATCGCTGGTGTCGGTCGCCTTCGAGGAACCGGTGTTGTTCTCGGCGAGTGTGCGGGAGAACGTCGCGCTCGGCGACCCGTCCGCCACGGACGCCGATGTGCGCCGCGCCCTGGAGGTCGCGCAGGCCACCGCGTTCGTCGACGACCTGCCCTGGGGCTTGGACACCAGGATCGGTGAACAGGGCTTGAGCCTGTCCGGTGGCCAGCGGCAGCGCCTCGCGCTGGCTCGCGCGGTGCTCACCGGCGCGGGCGGAGGCAGGCGCAGCCGGATCATGGTGCTCGACGACCCGCTGTCCGCGCTCGACGTGGAGACCGAGGAGCGAGTGCAGGAACGCCTGCGCACCGTGCTGGCCGACGCGACCACGCTGCTCGTCGCGCACCGTCCGTCCACGGCCGCGCTGGCCGACCGGGTGGCGGTGCTCGCCGACGGCCGGGTCGTCGCGGAGGGCACCCACGATCAATTGCTGCGCACCAGTAAGAGCTACCGCGAACTGATGGGAGGTGAGTAGCTGTGAGTACTGCGACCACTGTCTCGGAAGACGAAGCGCCGCAGACTGATCCGACCCGTGCGGAAGGCGCGGCCGACTGGCGCGGCATCGCGGGCGAGGACAAGGAGGTCACCGAGACCGGGAACCTGGTGCTGGCCGGACGCTCCCGGCGGCTGCTGCTCGACCTGGTCAGGCCCTACCGCAAGCTCACCGGCCTCGCGCTGGTGCTCATCGTGCTGGACAACATCGCGAAGGTGTCCGCGCCACTGTTCGTCGCGCACGCGCTGGACACCGGCATCGCGCGCGGTGTCGCGGGCGACTGGGCGCCACTGGCCAGGACCGTGGGCGGCTACGTCGGCTCGATCCTGCTCGGCTCGATCTGTACGTACTCCTTCCTGCGGGTGACCGGCAAGCTCAGCCAGAGCGTGTTGTTCGACCTGCGCGTGCGCGCGTTCACACATGTGCAGCGGCTCAGCGTCGCCTTCCACGAGAAGTACACCTCCGGCAAGGTGGTGGCGCGGCTCACCGGCGACATCGAGACGCTGCAGGAACTGCTGGAGAGTGCGCTCAACCAGGCGCTGAGCGCGATCCTGTCGGTGCTGACCATCGCGGCGCTGCTGATCTACCTGGACCAGGCGCTCGCCGCGATCGTGCTGATCGGATTCGTTCCCCTGGCGCTGGTCACCCGCTGGGCGCAGCGCAGGCAGCGAGCGGGCTACCGGCGCACGCGCGCCGCGATCGCCAAGGTGGTCGTGCAGTTCGTCGAGTCGATGGGCGGCATGCGGGCGGTGCAGGCGTTCCGCCGGGAGCAGCGCAACGAGTCGGTGCTCGCGGTGGAGGACTCCGAATACCGCCAGGCGACCACCGCGGCCATGCGCGGCATGGGCGACTACGCGGGTTTGACCAAACTGCTCGGCAACCTCACCACGGTGACCATCATCGTGGTCGGCGCCTGGCGCGTGATCGAGGGCGATCTCGCGGTCGGCGTGCTCGCGGCCTACCTGCTGTACCTCAACGAGTTCTACGGGCCGCTGGACGAGCTGGCGCAGGTGTTCAACGCCTACCAGTCCGCGGCGGCCGCGTTGGAGAAGATCTCGGGCGTGCTCGAGGAGGAGCCTTCGGTGCCGGAGCCCGGGCGCCCGGTCGCCCTGGCGAAGGCGTCCGGCGCGGTGCGGATGGAGAAGGTGTGGTTCGGCTACGCGGCCGGTTCGACGGCCGACAGCGGCGCATCCGAGAAGTCGGATGCCGTCCGGCTGGACGACGGCGGCCGTCATGCCGGCGCGGTGGGTGATTCGGCGGTCCGGCCGGGCGGCGCCCCGACCGGTGACGAACCGGACAGCCCGTCGGATGTGCGAGGCCTGGCCGCGACCGGCAAGCCGTCGGCCGGTTCGCATGTCCTGCCCGGTGCGTCCACGAGTGTCGGCGGGTGCTCGCCGAGCAGCGCCGTCGCGGCGGAGTCGAACGCGCCTGCCGACGCCCTGCCGGTACCGTCCGCGGATTCGCCGGTGCGGTCGGATCGCCGGACGCGACCGGTGCTGCCGGAGTTCACCTTGGACATCCCGGCCGGGCAGATCATCGCCCTGGTCGGTGCGACCGGTGCGGGCAAGTCGACGCTGGCGAAGCTGCTGACGCGGTTCTACGACCCGTCCGGCGGCGTGGTCACCCTGGACGGCGTCGACCTGCGCCTGCTGTCCGACGCCGATTTGCGCCGCAACGTGGTGATGGTCACCCAGGAGTCCTACCTGTTCTCCGGTTCGGTGGCCGACAACATCCGGTTGGGCAGGCCGGAGGCCACCGACGCGGAGGTGTTCGCGGCGGCCCGCGCGGTCGGCCTGTACGACTTCGTGCAGGCGTTGCCCGAGGGCTTCGGCACCGACGTGCGCAAACGCGGCGGCAGGCTCTCGGCGGGGCAGCGGCAGCTGGTCGCGTTCGCGCGGGTGTTCCTGGCCGATCCCGCCGTGATCGTGCTGGACGAGGCCACGTCGAGCCTGGACATCCCCAGCGAACGGCTGGTGCAGCGGGCGCTGGAGACCGTGCTGCGCGGCCGCACGGCCGTGATCATCGCGCACCGGCTGTCCACGGTGGCGATCGCGGACCGGGTGCTGGTGCTCGAGTCCGGCCGGATCGTCGAGGACGGCGCGCCGGATGCCCTGATCGCGGGGACCGGCCGGTTCGCCGACCTGCACGCGGCGTGGCGGGAGTCGCTCGTGTGATGAGCGGCGGTTCTACGGGCGGGGGCCGGACGTCGCTTACGGTAGATACGTGACGACCCCAGCCTCCGACCCCGAGAGCCCCGCCGCGAACACGCAGGAATCCCGGTGGCCGGCGATCCTCACCTGGCGCGCCCACGACGCGACCCGGATGGAGTCGGTGCGGGTACAGCTCAATGGCAACCGCATCCGCGCCACCGGGCGGATGATCGGCGGGGCCGGCGCCGACCACCCCGCGTTCAGCGCGTCGTACGACCTGGTCACCGACGAGAACGGCGTGACGAAGCGGCTGTCGCTGCGCACCACGACGGCCGCCGGGGAGCGGCATGCCTCCATCGCCCGCGACGAGGAGAACTACTGGCTCGTCGACGCGGGCGGCAACCACGTGCGCTCCACCTTCGCCGGAGCACTCGACGTGGACGTGGTGCTCAGCCCGTTCTTCAACACCCTGCCGATCCGCCGCTACGACCTGCAGCACGCGGTCGAGGACGTCCAGGTCCCTGTGGTCTACGTCCGCCTGCCCGACCTGCTCGTCCAAGAGGCCACGCTGATCTACAGCAGCGCCGCCGACGGCATCAGCGTGCTTTCGCCGGTCTCCAGCGCGACGGTCACGGTGGACGCCGACGGCTTTCTGCTGGACTACCCGGGGCTGGCCGAACGGATCTGACGCGGCACCGCGCGACGGCCCACGAGCTGGCATGCGCGAGTCGAGGCTTTCGTGCCGAGGACCGGGTCGTCGAGCCCCGAGGTTCCAGAAATCGCCACCGGAGCTCCGGGAACGCGCCTGCCACCGAAGGCCGCGCCGGGTCGACACCCGCGGCCGGTCTCTCGGCGCTGCGACTACTGGACGGAAGGCAGTGTCGTCGGAGCTGCCCAGGCTCGCGCACCTCGACGCGGATGGATCTCCGCCGGAGAAAACGTCGCGAGGTGTTCACCCGCGATCAGCAGCGGCCGGACCGACTCTGGAATGTCTGGGAGGGGACGGTTCTCGCGCGGTCAGTTCAGCCGGGTTATGACCCCACCGCGCTCGCCTGCGGCCCGCAGTTCTTCCAGCCAACCGCGGTCGCCGGGACGAATGTCCGTGATCTCCCAGCGGCGCGCGGATTCATAGCGCTGTCGCGCGTCGTGCCCGGCTTCGACCAGGTCCGCGAGGGATTGCTTGTCGCGCAGGCTGTCGCGCGCCGCGCCGAGCACGGTGAGTGTCTCGTCCAGAACTTCCAGTAGCGCCGCGGAATTCGGTTCGCAGATCGCACGAACCAGGTCGGGCGCCGTGCCCGCGACGCGGGTGCCGTCCCGGAACGACCCGGCCGCGAGGCCCAGCGCGAGCTCACCTCCGGTGGCGCCCGCCAGGGCCAGTGCCTCGGCGAGCACATGCGGCAGGTGGGAGATGCGGGCCACGGCGCGATCGTGTTCCGCGGCCACGACCGGTACAACCACCGAGCCGCAATCCAGCGCCAGGCGCACTACGCGGCTCCACGGGTCGACCCGCGTGCCCTGGTCGACGCCGACCGCCCACACCGCGTCGCGGAACAACGTGGGATCGGTGGCGGCCCAGCCGGATTCGGACGTACCGGCCATCGGATGGCCGCCGACGTACCGCTCGGCGAGTCCGTGTTCGCGTACGGCCGCCGCGACCGGCCCTTTCACGCTCACCACATCGGTGAGCGCGCATTCCGGCGCGTAGTCGGCGATCGCCGAGAGCATGTGGTCCACCGCGGGCATCGGCACCGCGACGACGATCAGCGCGTCGGTCTCCGCGGCGCGCCGCAGCGCGGCAGGTAGGTCTTCGGTGACGTCGAATCCGTCGGCACGGGCGGCCTGCGCACCCACCGCGGAGCGGTTGTATCCCCAGCCGTCGTAGCCTGCGCCGACGGCCGCACGCAACAGCGACCCACCGATCAAACCGGTCCCGAGGACGCACACGGGTGCTTTCTTCGCCGAAGTCACCCGAACAGATTGGCATACGACTTCAACATTTCCGCTCGAGCAGACTACCGTTGCGGCCATGGCAGCACAGCGCTCGGGCACGAACAGGGCGGCGTCGGACGATTACGACGACGTGGAAGGGTTCGCAGTGGCGGTTGTCCGCGAAGAAGGCAAATGGCGGTGCAGTCCGCTGAGCCGGGACGCGCTCACCGATTTGTCCGCCGCGGAAAACGAACTGAAGGCTTTGCGCAGCTCCGGAGCGGTGTTCGGATTGCTCGACATCGACGACGAGTTCTTCATCGTGCTCCGGCCCGCGCCGAGCGGAACCCGGATGCTCGTCTCGGACGCCACGGCCGCGATCGATTACGACATCGCCGCGGACGTCCTAGAGGCCCTGAACGTGGAAATCCCCGATATCGATCCGGATGAACTGGACGACGTGGAGCCGTGGGAGGAGGGCGACCTCGGTGTGCTCGCCGATCTGGGCCTGCCCGAACCGGTGCTGAGCGTCATCCTCGCAGAGACCGATCTCTATCCGGATGAGCAGCTCGGCATGATCGCCCAGCGTCTCGGCTTCGCCGGTGAATTCGCCGCGGTGCTGGATAAACTGCCGCGCTGACGTGCGCGTTCTCCCGGACGACCCGTTCTCCGCCGACGCCGATATGGTGCGGGCGGCCATCGCCGCCGCGGCGGCCGCCGGGGAGCGTGACGTACCCGTCGGCGCTGTCGTGTTCGACTCCGCCGGAATGGAACTCGCGCGAGCCGCGAACGCGCGGGAGGCGCTGGGCGATCCGACCGCGCACGCGGAGATCTTGGCGCTGCGTCGCGCCGCCGCGGTCCACGGTGACGGGTGGCGGCTGGAGGGCGCCACGCTCGCCGTGACGCTGGAGCCGTGCACCATGTGCGCTGGTGCCCTGGTGCTCGCGCGGGTGGGCCGTCTGATCTTCGGTGCGTGGGAGCCGAAGACCGGCGCCGTCGGGTCGCTGTGGGACGTGGTGCGTGACCGCCGTCTCAACCACCGGCCGCAGGTACGCGGCGGGGTGCTCGCGGACGAATGCGCGGCGTTGCTCGACGAGTTCTTCCGCACCCAGCGCTGAGCCCACCCACCCCAGGTCTACAGGCGATTTAGTGATCCGGCACCGGTCCGGTATGGTTGTCGGCGGTGGCGTGTCCGAGCGGCCTAAGGAGCACGCCTCGAAAGCGTGTGAGGGGTAACCCCCCTCCGAGGGTTCAAATCCCTCCGCCACCGCCAAAGCCCCTCATCTGTTCGCACAGGTGAGGGGCTTTTTCATCTTCCGCAGGACGAGTCGAAGGAGATTGATTCCGGTGACCGAGCCCGACCACGATTACTGGATGAACCGGGCCATCGAACTCGCGCGCTTGTGCCCGGTGGCGGAGGGCGCGTTCTCGGTGGGTGCGGTGATCGTCGCCGATGGTGCGGAGATCGCCACCGGCTATTCGCGTGAGTCCGATCCCAAGGAGCACGCCGAGGAGGCCGCGCTCCGCAAGGTGGACCCGGCCGATCTCCGGCTGGCGCGTGCCACGATCTACAGCACGCTGGAACCCTGCTCGGAGCGAGGGTCGAAGGATCGGCTGCCGTGCACGGACCGGATATTGCGGGCCGGTATTCCGGTCGTGGTGATCGCGTGGCGCGAGCCGTCGACATTCGTGGCGAACTGCGTGGGCGTGGAGAAACTGCGGCAGGCGGGGGTCACGGTGGTCGAGCTCGCCGACCTCGCCGAGGCGGCGATGTCGATGAACCGGCACCTCGACCTGTCCTGAGCTTCAGTCGTAATCCCAGTACTGCAGCCAGCGCACCGACGCGAACAGCAGCAGTGTCAGCGCGTAGAGGACGACGACCACCGCCGCTCCGACGATGCTGATCCGGGGGCTCGCGCCGTCGACCGGGTCCAGCCACCGGCGGAACCGGCGCGCGACCGCGGGTGAGAGGAAATAGCTCATCACGCCCACGCTCACGATCTGGCTGAGCCACAACGCCAGCCACGGCTGCGCGCCGAGCCGGTCGAGCACCGGACCGAGGAATCGGGACAGCACCATCACCGTCGGATACAGCACCAGCAGCACCAGCATGGCGGTCTTCCAGGTCGGTGTCATCCTGGTCTCGCCGTCGACCGTGCGGACGGTAGATCCGAACGGCGTGGTGTGCGCGTCCACGGTGAAGTCCTCGGTCAGCTTCGAACGCAATTCCGGTAGCGCGGCGGCGCGTTCGTCCGAGCCCAGCCATTCCGTCAACTGCCGTTGTGTCCGGAATCGGAGCACCGAGAACCAGCGGGCGCCGTCCGCCGGGAAAAGGGCGGCGCCCTCGAATCCCGGAAATCTCGAACTCGCCGCGACGAGTTGCGCCTCGGTCGCCTCGAATTCGAATTCCTTGTCGCGTGCGACACTGTGCCGGAACACGCAGACGCCCGGCGGCGGCGACTCTCCCTCGACGATGATCAGATCGGCGCTCTTGCAGTGGAAGCCGCGCGCTTCACCGTCGGCGACGGTGGCTGCCCGTTCGGCCGAGTCCAGGAATTCGTGCAGCAATGGCTCGGATCGGAATGTGACGCTGAATCCCGGTTCGAGCATCGGGCTCTCGGTCACCGCGACGGAGGAATGCGTGAACCCGTGCATCGTGCGGGCGATTTCGGTCAGCCGCGCCAGCCAGTCCCGGAAGGCCGCGTCGTTCGCCGGTCGGTGAAAGACCGTTACGACGGTCGCCGCGGCATTCATCGGCGCTACACGACGTCGACGCGACGGCCCCGCACGTAGACCTCGGTGATCGCGGGCTCTCGGATACCCATCAGCAAGGCGAACAGTGTCTGATCCCGGGCCAGTACGGGGTCGTCGGAGCGAACGCCGTATGCCAGCGTGCTTTCCAGCGCTGGAACACGCGCCGGTTCGACCACGATGAAGTCGGCTTCCTTACCGACGTCGAAATTCCCGAAACGGTTCTCCATATCCAAGGCACGCGCACCGGCCAGCGTGCCGGTGAAGAGCATTTCCGCGGGATGCATCGACACGCCCTGCTCGCCCGGCTCGGAGATGTGCACTTTGAACGCGGCGGAAAGTACCTGTGGAATAAGCCATTCGTCGCCACCGCCGTAATCGGTGCCCGCGGCTACCGTGACGCCGGAGGCGAGCGTCCGCTTCCACGGCATCGTGCCGGAACCGAGGAACTGCTGCGATACCGGGCAGTGCGCGACCGACGTGCCGGTTTCGGCCATCCGCCGCAGTTCGTCGTCCTGGCAGTGCACGCAGTGGGCGAGAATGGTGCGCTTGCCGAGCATGCTCTTGCCGCCCACCGCCGACCCGGGCAGGAACTTCCCGTCGTAGGTATCCAGATAGGTCGCCACGTCGTACGCCTGCTTGGTGGCATCGACTTCGCCGGTGCCGGGGCGGTTGTTCTCGTTGAGGTGACTGTGGAAATAGACGCCGCGTTCGCGTACCGAATCATAGAGATCGCCCAGGTTTTTCAGCGTCGTGCGAGTAACCGCCAGCGAGAATCGCGGCACGACCGCCACGTGCAGCAGCGCCGTGTCCACGTCACCGGTGTCGGCGGCATGCCATTTGTCGATCTCTTCGCTCGTCAATCGGATGGCGTCGTCTTCGGTGGTGATCAGCGGCGCCGCCGCATCCGCTCCGGTCGTTTGGATTCCCCGGCCTGCGACAATCCGCAGACCACGCCGCCGGGTCTCGGTGAACAGGGCGTCCTGCGCATGCGGGAACGCCGAGCCGAAGACCATCGCCGCCGTGGTCCCCGCTGCGATGCGCCGTGCGCAGAACTCGGTGGCCGCCGATAGCGCGAATTCTGGATCGGCATAACGGGATTCCGCGGGGTACATACATAATTCGAGCCACTCCAGCAGTTGGCCGCCGCCGTAGGCATCGCCCGCGAAGGTCTGTGGGAAGTGGATATGCGTGTCGACGAATCCGGGAAGCAGGAATCCTGGACGATGATCGAACACTTCTCCGGCGCGGTGCTCGGCCGGGATATCGGAGCGCGGTCCGCAGAATACTATCCGGCCGCTTTCCCCGATTATCAGCGCACCGTCCGGCAGATCGGCCAACGCGTCGGCCGCATCGCCGGCTGCGGGACTTCCGGCGATGTGGAAAATGTGCCCCAAGTGGACTTGGCTCACCATTCGAGGAAAACACACATGGATCCGGCATGCGAGCGGATCGGGTGAAATGCGGTCAGACGCCGCGCGAGAAGAATGTCACCGGAGGCGGCATACGGTAGCCGGCGAGTTTGATGAATCGGGCGCTCACGCTGCGCTGCGCGTCCTCCAGCGGGCCCGCTCCGACCGTGTTCATCATCCGGTTGATCACATTGAAGCAGGTGCCGACCCAGACGGCCTCGTCGAACGCTTCCCGGGAGACGCCCGCCAGCCGGACCAGCGCGGCGTCCTCGGCGGTCAACCCGCCCGGGTCACGAGCCATCTTCGCGAGGAAGGCCAGCATCGCGCGCGCCTCGGGACGCAGCGGGGAGTCCGCGCCGCCGGCCAAGGCGCGGGTCACCACGTCGGCGTCGACGTAGGCGCCCGCGATCGCCTCGTGCGAGGTGGCGCAGAACGGGCACTCGTTGGCCTGCGAGGTATGCGTCGCGAAGATCTCCCGTTCGGCGACGGTCCAGTACGACGGTCCGCGCATGATGTCCTGGATCAGCTCCGACAGCGGCGACCCGAAGAACCTGTGCCGGTAGAACAACACTTTGAGCACGGCGGGAACCTCCACGCCGCTGAACCGCCGCATGGTCCACAACACGAGTTTGGTCGGCCGGTCGTGACCGGAACGCACTGCCTCCAGCCACATCTCAGTACCCCTCCCAAGCCAGGCGCGCGGCGCGCAGGCGCCGGTCGGCCGCGCCGTAGGCGGCGACCGCGGTCGCCTCGAAGATCTCGTCGTCGGTGTGCCCGGCCGTTTTGAGCGCCGTGATCTCCTGCTCGGTGACCCGATAGGAGCGGTCGGCCACCAGGTCCGCGAACGTGGCGAGTTCAGCGGGAACGTCCTGGCCGGAGTCGGCTGTCCCGGCGGCTCTGGCTCGCAGCGCCCGGCGGACCCGGCTCGACAGCCGCCCCGGGGCGGACTCGAGATGCTCGCCGAACAGCTGCCATTTCTCATTCATCGAGCCGCGCATGGGCCTCATTCTGTCCGACGACGGTCACCTTCGCTGAGAATCACGGGCGCGCAGCGCTACTCGTTACCGACCCTGCGCAATACGACCTTGCGACCGGCCAGGTCGACACCGATCAGCGGCGGTGCCCCCTGGTCCTGCTCGTCGCGCAACATCGACACCGATTCGCGATGGTCGAGCTCCATGCGTTTGGTCGAGTAGAACAGCGCGGTGAATTCGTCGGTGAACGTGCCGGAGATCGGTGTGCGGCGGCGCCTGCGGCGCTTGTTCACGGTCAACTCGTAGACGGCCACCAGCACGAGCAGGATCACCCAGCCTGGAATCGTCCACTGGAACAGCGCCGCCATGCCACCGAAGGTACCAGCCGGCAGTCCCGTAGAACCGGAGTGAAAATTGTCCTTTTCATGAGGGGTAACCGACGTGATCGCGGGTATACGCCCGATACGCAAGTGCGGGGAAGGACGCGATGCCAGATGCGCCGTCGGACAATCCGCGCGGGAACGATGCGCGAGAGAAACATGAGAATCGGAAGTGTAATCGTCTTGATCTGGTTGCTGATCGGCGTGGTCGCCGCAGCACAACGGCACTATTTCGACAGCGGGCCGGTCAACTGCGCCGGTTTCGGCACCATCGCCGTCACGGTGATCGCGGGACCGCTCAACTACATGGGCGTCAACCCGAAGGTCGCGGATTGCAATGTCCCGCAACCGAGCCCGTAGTTCGATCGAGTAACCGCGGACAGCCGGGTGGGTATGCCGCCCGGCTGTCCGCTTTTCGTCTGCGCGGGCCGTGAACCAAACATTTGCTGAGACGCGATTCGATCCACACTACCTCGGGCTGATTGGGTAACTGTCGGTGTGGCCGGGTATCCCCCCTCGACGGGGAGCACGGAAGGAACCGAGGAGATGCGTGATTACGGGCGTCGTGAGCGTGATTACGAACGTCGTGCGCGTGCCGGCCGCGGCCCGGGCATAGGCTCCCGGGTGCTCGGGTTCCTGCTGCTGGCCTGGCTGGCGATCGGCCTGCTCGCGGCCGGGCAGCGGCACTATTTCGACAGCGGGCCGCCGTTGAACTGCGCCGGTTGGGGCACGATCGGTCTCACCGCCCTCGCGGGCCCGCTCAACTATGTCGGCGTCGATCCGAAGGTCGGCGACTGCGAACTGCCGCAACCGAGCCGGTGAAACGCACTCGGCCCCGCATCCGGAGTCCGGATGCGGGGCCGAGCCATGGCCTTCGGATCAGCTGACGCCGACCGGCACCTTCGCCGTCTCGGCGGAACGCCGCTGCAGCTCACGCAGCTTCGTACCCTCGACGTCGATATCGGGCAGGATGCGGTCGAGCCACTTCGGCATCCACCACGACCACTTGCCCATCAGCACCAGCAGCGACGGAATCAGCACCATGCGGACGATGAACGCGTCCAGCAGCACGCCAACCGCCAGGGCGAAACCGAACGACTTCGCGGTCACGTCGGTCTCCAGCAGGAACGAGCCGAACACCGAGATCATGATGATCGCCGCCGAGGTCACCACGCGCGCGCCGTGGTGGTAGCCGGCGACCACCGCGTCCCTGGCCGACCTGCCGTGCACGAACTCCTCGCGCATCCGGGTCACCAGGAAGACCTGGTAGTCCATCGCGAGGCCGAACACCAAGCCGATCAGCATGATCGGCATGAAGCTGACCAGCGGATGCGGGTCCTCGATCAGGCCGAGCTTGCCCTCCTGGAAGATCAGCACGGTCGCGCCGAAGGTCGCGGCCATCGACAGCAGGAACCCGAGCGCCGCCGTGAGCGGCACCAGGATCGACCGGAACACCAGGATCAGCAGGACGAACGCCGCGCCCGCCACGATCGCCAGGTAGGGCACGATCTTGCTGAGCAGCACGTGGTCCACGTCGGCGAAGATCGCCGTGGTGCCGGTGATGCCGTACTCGATGCCGTACTCGGCCTTCAGCTGGCCCTCGGCCTCCCTGGCGTCGCGCACCAGATCCTTGGTGGCCTGGTTGTTGGGCCCGGACTTGGGCACGCCGTTCAGCAGCGCGCCCTGCTGGTCCTGGCTCCACTGCGGCTCGGTCACGTAGTCCATGTCGGGGTAGGACGCGAGCTTGTCGCGCAGCGCCTTCACCGCGGCGTCCCGGTTCTCGGCGGGGACGGCGCTCAGGTCGGCGGCCACGTTCAGCACGCCGTTGCTGCCCTCGCCGAAGCCTTCGGTCCGCAGCTCGTAGGCCTTCCGGATGGTGGAGGTCTTCGGCATGCTGTCCTCGCCGGGCAGGCCCAGGTTCAAGCCAGCCGCGGGGGCGGCGAGCGCGCCGAGCACCACGACGCTCAGGATCAGCGCGACCCACGGCGCGCGGCCGATCAGGCGGCCGAAACGCATGCCGTTGGTGACCGAGTTCTCGTCCTCGGGATCGTGCTGTGCGACCACCGGCAGCTTCGGCTTGAACAGGAACCGGCCGAACGCGCCGAGCAGCGCAGGCATCAGCGTGATCGCCGTGAGCACCGCGAAACCGGCGGCGATGGCCCCGCCCAGACCCATGAACGTCATGAACTCGACACCGACGATGCTCAGGCCCGCCAGCGCGATGATGACGGTCAGACCGGCGAACACGACGGCGGAACCGGCCGTACCGAGCGCGGTGCCGGCGGCCTCTTCCGGCGAATCCTGCACCGCGAGTTCATGCTTGTACCTGGACACGATGAACAGCGCGTAGTCGATGGACAGCGCGATGCCGATCATCGAGGCGAGGAAGGTGGTGAAGCTGGGGATCTCGATCACCGAGGTACCGAGCATGATCAGCGAGGTGGCCGCGCCGAGGCCGATGATCGCGGTGACGATCGGCACGAACGCCGCGACGATGGCGCCGAACGCCACGACCATCACGACCAGCGCGACGGCCATGCCGATCATCTCGGACTTGCCGCTGGGCGCTTCCTGCTTCTGCGCGATCGAGCCGCTCATCTCGACCGTCAGCCCGGCGTTGCGCGCGTCGGCGGCCACGTCGTAGGCCGTTTCCCGCTGGGCGTCGGTCACGTCGGTGACCTTCGCGATCGTGAACGGGACATTGATCACAGCCACGGTCGCGGGCGCGGTCTTGCTCAGCACGTTCAGCGGGGCGGCGCTGCACTGCGCGGGATCGGGATTGCTCAGGCAGCCCATCTTCTCGGTCGCCTCGACCGGGTTGGTGATGGGTTTGCCGTGGTCGACGATGTCGAGCCGGCCGAGTTTGGCGATGAACGCGTCCAGCGCCGCACGGTTCGCCGGATCGGTCAGCGTCTGACCCTCCGGCGCGGCGGCGACGTAGGTGCCGGTGACCGCGTCGAACTTGTACGCGGCGGAGGCGCCGGGGAAGTGTTTGTCGAGGATTTCGTTGGCACGCTCCGAGGGCAGGTTGGGCATGCTGAAGTCGTTGCTCATCGGCTTGCTGAGCTGCGCGCCCAAGCCACCGAGGAGCACGAACAAGACGAGCCAGACGGGAAGCACTATCCATTTCCGGCGGAAGGCGAACTTCCCCCATCTGTACAGGTAAACGGACACGACTGGTTACTCCTAGCGATGACTGGGATCGTGCTGGTTCTGCGTGTAGACAGCACTCGCGGAGGTGCCCTGCCTGCCTCCGCCTCCACTGACGCTTTCTGCCTACCGTGCGGTAGGTAGACTACCCAGGAGCTAAGCGGAGGTACAACCTCAATTTTACGGGTGATCTTCGCTCGATGCGAAGGTGATGAGAGGATCGTCGAATGGCCGTGCGTGACGCACCCGGCGCTGTCGCCGCAGGTGGAAGCACTAAAATCGCGATTCGGGACGCCGCGGTAAAGCTGTTCGGAGCCAAAGGATTCGAGCAGACGAGCCTGCGCGAGGTCGCGGATGCGGTAGGAATCACAAAGGCGTCGCTCTACTATCACTACGCGTCGAAGCTCGATCTGCTATTGGCGATCATCGATCCGATCGTCGATCTCATGCGTTCGGTGGTGGACGATCTCGACCGGGTGCCGCACGATGCCGAAGGCATCCGCCAGGTGCTGCGGACGTATCTGCGCGGTCTGATCCATCACCGAGACGCCGGGGCGCTGGTCGTGCGCGACACGGTCGCGATCATCAACGCCATGGCCGACCGCTACCCCGATCTGATGAACACCAGCAAGGCGCTGCGCGAGTGGCTGGCCGGACCGGACGCCACCGAGGAGGCGCACCTGCGCGCCTGCGCCGCGCTCGAGGTGATCGGTGTTGCGCTGGTGTCCAAGGAACTCGTGCCTGGTGCGGACGACTCGCTGGTGGAATCGTCACTGCTGGACGCCGCGACCTGTGTGCTCGCGGGCGGCGGCGCCGCGTAGATTCGAGCCATCCCCTCGACGCCAGGAGTCGCTGCTGTGCACATCACCGCGAAGGTCGATTACGCGGTGCGAACGCTGCTCGAGATCGCCAGTGCGCCGCGGCTGGACCAGTCGGCGGTCGGACTCGGCGCACCCCTTGTGCAGGCCGCGCCGGTGGTCAAGGCCGAAGCGATCGCCACCGCCCAGCGGATTCCGCCCAAGGTGCTCGAGTCCGTGCTCGGCGAACTGCGCCGCGCGGAACTCGTGATCAGCAGGCGCGGCCCGGACGGCGGCTACTGGCTGGCCAGGCCGGCCGCCGACATCTCCATCGCCGACGTGATCCGCGCGATCGAGGGCCCGCTCGCGTCGGTGCGCGGCGCGCGGCCGGAGGACGTCCGCTATGCCGGTGCGGCCGAGCCGTTGCAGCGGGTGTGGATCGCGCTGCGGGTCAATATTCGCGCGGTGCTGGAGAACGTCACCATCGCCGACATCGCGAGCAACCGGCTGCCCGGATTCGTCGAAACGCTCACCGAAGACCAAGGCGCCTGGGCGCGCCGTTAGCTCCGCAGACCCCGACGGGAGAGCATTCATGCAGGTCAGAAATCTTCACGGCGTATCGCGCCGACAGCCGGTAGCCTGCGATTCATCATGCTGACCCAACTGCTCCGCACGCATCTGTACCCCTACCGCACCCAGCTCGCGGGGGTCGTTGTGCTTCAGCTGATTTCCGTGATCGCGATGCTGTATCTGCCCAGCCTCAACGCGGACCTGATCGACAACGGCGTCACCAAAGGTGATCTCGGCTACATCTGGAGCACCGGTTTGTGGATGCTCGCGGTCACGGGCGTGCAGATCGTCGCGTCGGCCGCTTCGGTCTATCTCGGCGCGCAGGCGGCCATGGGCGCGGGCCGCGATCTGCGTGGCGCGCTGCTGCACCGCGTCGGCACCTTCTCCGCGCGCGAAGTGGGCATGTTCGGCGCGCCCTCGCTGATCACCCGCAATACCAACGACATTCAGCAGGTTCAGCTGCTCATCGTGATGTCGGCGACCATCCTGGTGATGGCGCCGATCATGTGCGTCGGCGGCATCATCATGGCGTTGCGCGAGGATCTCGGCCTGTCCTGGCTGCTGCTGATCGCGGTGCCCGCGCTCGGCCTGTCCATGGCCGTGCTGATCTCCAAGATGGTGCCCGGCTTCCGCGACATGCAGGCCAGGATCGATGAGGTGAACCGGGTACTGCGCGAGCAGATCACCGGCATTCGCGTGGTGCGGGCCTTCGTCCGGGAGCGGCAGGAGACCTGGCGGTTCGGCCTGGCCAACACCGAACTCACCGACACCGCGCTGCGGGTCGGCCGGTTGATGGCGCTGATGTTCCCCACGGTCATGCTGATCAGCAACGTCACCGCGGTCGCGGTGATCTGGTTCGGCGGCCACGCGATCGACGCCGGGCACATGCAGATCGGTTCGCTCACCGCGATGCTGTCCTACATCATGCAGATCCTGATGGCCGTGATGATGGCCTCGTTCCTGGCCATGATGGCGCCGCGCGCCGCGGTGTCGGCCGACCGGATCGGTGAAGTGCTCGACACCGAGTCCTCGGTGCACCCGCCGCGCCTGCCGCAGCCGTTCACCGACGACCCGGCTGTCGTGGATTTCCGGTTCGCCGAGTTCGCCTTCCCCGGCGCGGAGAAGCCGGTGCTGAAAGCCATCCGATTCGAGGTGCGCCCCGGCACCACCACCGCGATCGTCGGGTCCACCGGCGCGGGCAAAACCACGCTGATCAACCTCATACCCCGGCTGATGGATGTCACCGACGGCGCGGTCTATATCGGCGGCACCGACGTGCGCCACATCGACCTGGAGGTGTTGCGCTCGCAGATCGGCCTGGTGCCGCAGAAGGCGTACCTCTTCTCCGGCACGGTCGCGAGCAACCTGCGCTACGGCAATCCGCACGCCACCGACGAGGAGCTGTGGCGCGCGCTGGAGATCGCGCAGGCCGCCGACTTCGTCCGCGAGATGCCGGAGGGTCTGCAGACCCCCGTCGCGCAGGGCGGCACCACCGTTTCCGGAGGCCAGCGTCAACGCTTGGCCATCGCCCGAGCGCTGGTGAAGAAGCCCAGGGTGTATCTGTTCGACGACTCGTTCTCCGCGCTGGACGTGGCGACCGACGCCAGGCTGCGGGAGGCGCTGAAGCCGGAGACAGCGGACGCCTCGGTTGTCATCGTCGCGCAGCGCATCGCGACCATCCGGGACGCGGATCAGATCGTGGTGCTCGAAGACGGCGCGATAGCGGGCATCGGCACGCACGAGCAGCTCCTGCGGGAGTGCTCGGAGTACCGGGAGATCGTCGAGTCGCAACTGAGTGCCGAGGAGGCGCGATGAGACCCGGAATGCCAACGCCCGGTGCGCCGGGCACCAAGGCGAAATCGTTCGTGCCCTCGCTGAAACGACTGTTGCGCAGGCTCGCGCCGGAGCGGTTACAGGTCGCGCTGATCATCGCGCTCGTCATCGTCTCGGTGGTGCTGAACACCGTCGGCCCGTACATTCTCGGCAAGGCGACCAACCTGGTCTTCGACGGCGTGGTCGGCAAACAGCTGCCGCCCGGCGTTTCCAAGGACCAGGCGATCGAAGCCCTGCGAGCCAAGGGCGACAACACTTTCGCCGACATGCTCAGCGCCATGGACGTGGTGCCAGGGGTGGGGGTCGACTTCGGCGCGGTCGGGCGGGTCCTCGCCTTGGTGCTGGCGCTGTACATCGGTGCGGCCGTCTTCGGGTGGTTGCAGGGGTACCTGCTCAACATCGTGATCAACCGGACCGTGAAGCGGCTGCGCAGCGAGGTCGAGGACAAGATCCACCGACTTCCGTTGCGCTACTTCGACTCCGCGCCGCGCGGTGACGTGCTCAGCCGGGTGACCAACGACGTCGACAACGTCTCGCAGAGCCTGCAACAGACCATGAGCCAGCTGCTCATCTCGGTGTTCTCGGTGCTCGGCATCCTGGTCATGATGTTCTGGATCTCCTGGCAGCTCGCGGTGATCGCCTTGCTCACCGTGCCCGCCGCCATCGTGGTCACCGCGCAGATCGCGAAACGGTCCAAGCCGCACTTCGTCGACCAGTGGAAGTACACCGGCCTGGTCAACGCCCAGGTCGAGGAGGCGTACACCGGGCACGAGGTGGTCACCGCGTTCGGCCGCAACCGCGAGGTCGGCAAGGCATTCGATGAGCGCAACGAACAGCTGTATCAGGCGAGCTTCAAAGCGCAATTCATCTCTGGCCTGATCATGCCCTCGATCATGTTCCTGGGGAACGTGAACTTCGTGCTGGTCGCGCTCGTCGGCGGGTTGAAGGTGGCCACGGGTAGCCTCTCGCTCGGCGAGGTGCAGGCGTTCATCCAGTACTCCCGCCAGTTCAGCCAGCCGCTGACCCAGCTCGGTGCGATGGCCAACCTGCTGCAGTCCGGCGTCGCCTCGGCCGAGCGGATCTTCGAGATCCTGGACGCCGAGGAGCAGAGCCCGGACCCGGTGATGGCCGACGCGCGCCCGGTCGACCGCGGCCGGGTGGAGTTCGAGGCCGTCTCGTTCCGGTACGAACCCGACAAGCCGGTGATCGAGCGGCTGTCGCTGGTGGCGGAGCCCGGGCACGTGGTCGCGATCGTCGGCCCCACCGGCGCGGGCAAGACCACGCTGGTGAACTTGCTCATGCGGTTCTACGAACTGGACGCCGGCACCATCACCATCGACGACGTCGACATCACCGAGATCACCCGCGACAACCTGCGCTCGCGCATCGGCATGGTGTTGCAGGACACCTGGCTGTTCAAGGGCACCATCCGGGAGAACATCGCCTACGGCAACCCGAACGCGAGCGAAGAGGAGATCCTCGCCGCGGCGCGCGCCGCCTATGTCGACCGCTTCGTGCACGCGCTGCCCGACGGCTACGACACGATCATCGACGAGGAGGGCTCCGGCGTCAGCGCCGGCGAGAAACAGCTGATCACCATCGCGCGCGCGTTCCTCGCCAAACCGTCCATCCTCATCCTGGACGAGGCGACCAGCTCGGTGGACACCCGCACCGAACTGCTCGTGCAGCACGCCACCGCCGCCCTGCGCCGCGACCGGACCAGTTTCGTCATCGCCCACCGCCTGTCCACCATCCGCGACGCCGACCTGATCGTCGTCATGGAAGCGGGCCGAATCGTGGAACACGGCTCGCACGAACGCTTGCTCGACGAGCGCGGGGCGTACTACCGCCTGTACAACGCCCAGTTCGCAGGCGCTGTGTAGTTTGGCCGCGCCTTCGGCGCGGCGTGTTCGCGGCCCCTTTATGGCTCGCGTCCGAGCGACCGCCGCTTGCTCCTTCGTCGCCTACGCGGCGGTCACTCGGACGCGAGCCGGGCCGCGAACGGCGGATGCTCGGTCTCGCTGCGCTCGAAAGACATGGTTGCGGTGCGCTGGGCGCGTCGGCGTTCGAGTCCGCTACTTCGGTGCATGCGATTCGCAGTGGCCGGCTGTCGGTTGGGCGTCCGAGGATTGTTGTGGGGGTCGCGCCCGCGCGGTGCGGTTGGTGATTTCCAGCGCGGCGCTGAGCGGCCTGGTTCGTGAACCGGCTCTTACGATCGCTTGTTGCCGAAACCGAGGCGTCGCGCCAGGCGGGCCATGAGCTGGGACATTCGCGACGGGAAGGAATCCGGTTCGGGGATGCGTACCGGGCGGACGCGGCCGTTGTGCAGCGCGGTGATCTTCCAGCCCTGGTCGGTGCGGACGGTCACCAGTGTCTGGCGGGACAGGCGGCGTTCGGGCAGCCGGGAACGCCAGGGCATCAGGACCGATGCCGTGCCGTGCAGGATCGCCGCGTCGGGGGTGACGAAGCGGATCGACTCGAGATCGCCTACCAGTGCCGAACCGGCCAGGACGCCGCGGAAGAGCTTGGCGTGGTTGGCCTGATGCTCGCTGCGGCCCATGGCTCGGGTGCCGTCGTAGGAGACGTAGTCGGAGTCCTCGGTGAACAGCGCAGCGTAGGCGGCGGCGTCGTTATCGGTCCAGGTCTGCATGAGGTTGTCGAACAGGTCGCGCAGGGCCAGGTCGTCGGCGCGGCGCTGGTCGAGTGTCGTGTTCATGGGAGCGTGCCTTTCGATGCTAAGATTCGGACATCGAAATGTACGATAGGCGAAAGTTTCGAATGTCGAAAGATGAATTGATCGGTGCGATCGCGCAGGAGTTGCGGCTGCTGCAGCAGAGTTTCGACGCCTTCGACGAGGCCGCGGCGGTGCGTCTGGGATTGAATCGCACCGACCTGCGCTGCCTGGACATCGTGCTCGGCCGTGGGCCGCTGGCGGCGGGGGAGCTCAGCGTCGCGCTGCGACTGAGTCCCGCTGCCACCACCACCGTCGTCGACCGATTGGCGCGGGCCGGATTCGTCTCGCGCGCACAAGATCCCGGCAATCGGCGGCGGATACTGGTGGAAGGCACCGCGCGGGCCGAGGAGGTGGCGCGAGAGATCTTCGAACCCGTCGGCATGGCGGGGGCCGACGCTCTCACTCGGTTCGACACCGACGAGCTGCACATCGCGCTCGACTTCCTGCGCACCGCACTGCGCGTGCACCAGGAGCAGACCGAGCGAGTGTCGCGTCTCGGTGAATCCGACTGACCGGGGCCGAGGGCCGGGGCGAGCGGTGGCCTGGTTCGGGCGGCGTCTGCCGAACTGCGAGGATAGCGGGGTGTCCGGTCCCGAATCCTTCTCCTTCACCGTCGGTACGCGCCTGGACGGGCGGCACGGCCGGTCCGGTGTGATCGCCACGCCGCACGGGCCGATCGCCACGCCCGCCTTCATCCCGGTGGGAACCAAGGCGACAGTCAAGGCGGTCCTGCCGGAGACCATGCGGGAACTCGGCGCCCAAGCGCTGCTGGCGAACGCCTACCACCTCTACTTGCAGCCGGGCGCCGACATCGTGGACGAGGCGGGCGGGCTCGGCGCGTTCATGAACTGGCCGGGGCCGACCTTCACCGACAGCGGCGGGTTCCAGGTGATGTCACTGGGCGTCGGGTTCAAGAAGGT
Organism: Nocardia sp. NPDC003999; assembly: GCF_053604885.1. Lineage (NCBI taxonomy): Bacteria > Bacillati > Actinomycetota > Actinomycetes > Mycobacteriales > Nocardiaceae > Nocardia > Nocardia sp. NPDC003999. Next base: position 103,205 of record NZ_JBSGIB010000013.1, on the reverse strand, counting down.
GCTCGCGATGGAAGCGGTCGACGTACGCAGCGACGACGTGATCGCACCCGGCAAAGAGCGGCTGGCCACCGTGGACGACGACGGTGTCACGTTCCGCTCCCACCTCGACGGTTCGGTGCACCGCTTCACGCCCGAGGTGTCGATGAACATCCAGCACGAGCTCGGCGCCGACATCATGTTCGCGTTCGACGAACTCACCACGCTGCTGAACACCCGCGCCTATCAGGAACAATCGGTGCAGCGCACCCACGAGTGGGCGCAGCGCTGCATCGATGAGCACGAGCGGCTGACCGCCGCGCGCACACACCGGCCGTATCAAGCGCTGTTCGCCGTCATCCAAGGCGCGCAGTACGAGGACCTGCGCCGAAAGGCATGCCGCGGACTCGAGTCGATTCGCGGAAACGCGGGAACGGGATTCGACGGTTACGGCATCGGCGGCGCGCTGGAGAAGCACAATCTGGGCGCCATCGTCGGGTGGTGCTGTGACGAGTTGCCCGAGGACAAACCGCGCCACATGCTGGGCATCAGCGAGCCGGAGGACATCTTCACCGCCATCGAGAACGGCGCGGACACCTTCGACTGCGTGAATCCGTCCCGGGTCGCCCGCAACGCCGCGATCTACGTCGACACCGGCCGGTTCAACATCAACACCAGCCGCTTTCGTCGCGACTTCACCCCGATCGATGAGAACTGCGACTGCTACACCTGCGCCAACTACACGCGCGCCTACCTCCATCACCTGTTCAAGGCCAAGGAGATGCTCGCCGCCACGCTGTGCACGATTCACAACGAGCGGTTCACGATTCGCCTGGTCGACCGGATCCGCGAGAGCATCGAGGGCGGTTACTTCGATGAACACAAGGCGCAGACACTGGGCCGCTGGAGAAGTAAGAAGGGCGCGGGGCACGAAGTGGATCGGTAACTCCGCGAAGTCTTCGATCGTCTCTCGTGGCCCGCGCCCTCTCGGGTCTGCCGGGAATTTCGTCAGGTGTGCAGCGGATCCACTTCGGTCGGCGAGTAGCTCGGTTCGTGCTTCTTGAGCAACGCGATCACTCGGTAGGTGATCGGGAGCACGAACACCTCGCAGAGGGTCTTCCAGATGAAGCCGACGATCACATAGTTGATGAACTGCTGCCAGGTATCGATGCCGATGGCGCCCGCGGCGATCGAGCAGAAGATCAGCGTGTCGGCGAACTCGCCGACGATGGTCGATCCGATCAGCCTGGCCCACAGGTACTTTTCCTTCGTCCGCTCCTTGATCAGCACCAACGTCGCGGAATTCAGCAGCTGGCCGACGAAGTACCCGGCCAGGCCCGCGATGACGAGCCGAGGCGTCGTCCCGAGGACGGTGCGGAACGCCTCTTGGTTGTCGTAGAAGCTCGCGGCGGGCAGCCGGATCGCGATGGCGAAGCACACGACCGTCAGCAGCAGGGCAGCGAAGCCGTAGTAGATGGCCCTCCGGGTGGCGCGGAAGCCGTACACCTCGCTCAGCACGTCGCCGAGGATGTAGGCCAGCGGGAACAGGAAGAATGCGCCGTCGGTGGCGATCGGAAGGATTTGCAGCGGCCCCAGCGACACCGATCGGTCGCCGAAGAACTCCACCCCCTTGGTGGCGCAGATGTTGGAAATGATCAGGGTTGCCGTGAAAAGGGCCACGATCGGTGCGTAGTACCCCCGCGCTACCTGGGCAAATGCCGCGTGGTCCGCGGGGCGTCCAGGCCCGCCGTGCTCTTGTGTGGTTTTCGACTCACTCACCCGCATCATCCAACCAGGTTGTGGAATACGCTGTAGCAATGACGAATCCCGGGGACTCCGACGAGTGGTGGAAGCAGTACGGTGGCCAAGGCGTGTCGCCGGAGTCCGGTGGACAGAATTCGGTCCCGCAATACCCGAGCCCGGAGCAGCAGCCGTCGGGCTACCCGTCGGCGCCGCAGTACCCGGTGCAGCCGCCTTCGCAGCCGATGACGCCGCCTCCGCAGCCGCAGTACCCCTCCTACCAGCAGCCCGCGCAGCCGTATCCGCAGCCGCAATACGGCTACCAGACTCCGTACCAGCCCTACGGAGTCCCGGCGCAGGGCACCAACGGCATGGCGATCGGTGCGCTGATCTCGTCGCTGGTCGGGTTCGTCACCTGCGGGCTCGGCTCGATCGTCGGCATCATCCTCGGCGTGATCGCGTTGAACCAGATCAAGCAGAACGGCCAGGAGGGCCGCGGTATGGCGCTCGCGGGCATCTGGATCGGCGTCGGCGCCATCGTGCTCGCCATCCTGTGGTTCGTCGTCGTGATCATCGCGGGGACGACCAGCGCGTAGCGGCGCGGTTCTTCGAAAGCAACAGGGGCGCACCCGATTGGGTGCGCCCCTGTTTGTTCGTGCCGCCGCGGCGGATCAGGCCTTCACGACCTGGGTGCCGCCGGCGAACTTGTCGTGCCAGCCCTGCTTGTTCGGGTCCTGCGAGATGGTGACCATGATGTAGATCGCCATAATCAGCGAGATGAGGCCGCCGAGGCACGGGATGATGTTGGCCGCGACGAAGATGTTGCGCTTCAACGACGTAGCCGGGTCGATCTTCGCGGCGCCGCCTGGAGCGAGCACCTTCAGACCGAGGATCTTCTTACCGAGCGTGGTGCCCTGCGAGGTCTCCATGCCGACGAAGTAGCCGAGCTGGACCAAAGTCCACACCACGCTGAGACCGATGGTCAGGCCCAGCGAGTTGTTGACCAGGGTGTACAGGATGATGTAAGGGATGTAGAGGATGAGCGCGTCGATGACACGCGCGCCGATACGAGTGCCGAGGTCACCCGGCTGACCGCCGTAGCTGTTGAAACCGGGCTGCTGCGGGTACTGGCCGAGCGGCTCCTGCCCGTACTGGGGCTGCTGTCCGTACTGCGGCTGCTGTCCGTATTGCGGCTGCTGTTGGCCGTACTGGGGCTGTTGCCCGTATTGCGGCTGCTGTTGGCCGTACTGGGGCTGTTGCCCGTATTGCGGCTGCTGCTGGCCGTACTGGTCGCCCCCCTGGGGGTACGGCTGGCCGTACGGCTGCCCGCCCTGCGGATACTGGTTGGGGTCGTACCCACCGCTTGTCATAGTTGTTTGTCCTCGTCGATTGATCAGTAGTTGGACGATGCGTACGTTACGGACATGGGCTGCTTCGCAACAACCCGTCCACGTCGAATACCGACGGTTCACGGGGTAGCCGCCGGGTGTCGAAACGCTCGAGTAGCTCGGACGACGATGTCGCGGTGAAGCCGAGCGAAGCGGCCAGTGCCGAGACTACTTCCTCCGGCGTGTTGCCGAGCGCCAATCGTTCGCGGAGTGTCACCGCCCCATCCCGTTTCGCCAGCCGCCGCCCCTCCGAATTGAGCACCAGCGGCACGTGGGCATAGTGCGGTACAGGCAGATCGAGCAGCGTCGCGAGGTATGCCTGTCGCGGGGTCGATGGCAGCAGGTCGTCGCCGCGAACCACTTGGTCGACGCCCTGCGCCGCGTCGTCCACCACGACGGCGAGGTTGTAGGCGGGGATGCCGTCACCGCGCCGTAGCACCACGTCGTCGACCGGGCCCCGGTAGCGACCGTGCAACTCGTCGTACACCTCGAACTCGGTGGCCGTGGCGCGCAGCCGGAGTGCGGCCGTGCGGCCCTGCGCGCGCAACCGCTCGCGCTCCAAGGGAATCAGGGTGCGGCAGGTTCCGGGATAGGCGCCCATCGGTCCGTGCGGCGCCGTCGCTGCTTTCTGTATCTCCCTTCGCGTGCAGAAGCATTCGTAGGTGAGCCCGGCGGCGGTGAGGCGTTCGATGGCCGCCTCGTACTGCGGCAACCGATCGGACTGTCGTACCACGGGCCCGTCCCAATCCACGCCGATCGCGGCGAGATCGTCGAGCTGCCGCTGCTCCGCACCGGGCCGCACTCGATCCAGGTCATCGATCCGGAGCAGGAAGCGGCGGCCGGTGGAACGAGCGAATGCCCAGGCAAGCAGTGCGGTGCGGAGATTGCCGAGATGCAGGTCCCCGGACGGGCTCGGCGCATACCGGCCCGCACCCGGCTCAGGCACGGGCTCGTCTAATGGACGATGAGAAGCGCACCCCGGCCATGGTAGAAGCGAGGCGATCAGCCGCGCAGACGCGGCCGCAGGTCGGCGTCCGCCGGTTCGCCGCCCGCTTCCAGCGTCGCGAGCAGAGCTTCGGCGTGGGCGATCAATCCGGGTAGGTCGATATCGTAGGGCGCCTGCCCGCTCTCCGGTCGGTATGCCGTCATCCGCGACACTGCGCGGGCGAGCAGTGTACGCGCCCCTTTGGGATTTCCGCGCTGTATGTGCGTCAGACCGACAGCGAACTGCGCGAGCGCCTGCCACAGCATCCGCTCGGCGAACGATCCGTTCTTCCATGCGGCCTCTAAAACCTCGTGTGCATTGAATGCGAGTCCCTCGTCCAGCAGTTGCTGGGCGAAGGTCAAGGTTTGCTGGGGCGGAAGATCGAGATCATCCGGAATTCGGGCAACTCCGGTACTGCCGGGAGGCAGCGGACGCCCGAGGCGGTCGCGCGGACGGGCATTACGGGCGCGACCTGCGTCGTCTCGATCGCGTTCGGCCATAGGTTCCATCATGCACGGCCGCTGTGCCGCCGTCGACGCTGCCCTCGGCCGGAGGGGAATTGTCGGCCGATAACAGAGCAATCACATCCGTTAAAAACATTGTGGTACGCCAGTGTTTGGAATGAATACCTAGGGTCGGCAATGTTCCCGCAACCCTGCTGCTTCGCAAACGTGTGTGGTTGCGATGATTGAATAGGCAAGAGCCGGGCAAACTTTCGAAGGACCTGCTAGTGTTACCGCGCGGGGACGGGCCCCGCGCGAGGTTAATTTCCTCTCGAACTCGATGTGCGATATCGACGCACCGGGAAAGTGGGCTCCGGCAAAAGGTGCACCACGGGATTCGGCTTTCCAGTCGGATACCGCTGCTAGCTGGAACGATGTCAGGAGAAATCTCGCTCTCGACGCAGCAAAGGAGCTAGTACCGTGGAGGTTGGTTGGACGGGCGCTGTATGGCGCAAGAGCACATACAGCGGTCCGGATGGAGCGTGTGTGGAAGTAGCTTTTCTCGTCGACGGCCGTGTCGCGGTTCGTGACACCAAAGCCAGTGGACGTGGTCCGGTCTTGGCGTTTGCGCCGGGTGAGTGGGATGCATTCCTAGTGGGGGTCTCGACGGGAGCATTCCGGTGCGGCTGAACTGCTCCGGAATCGCCTGAACAAGGCAAAGCGGGCCCCGGGTCGTATCGGACTCGGGGCCTTCGCGGTTTTCCGGGCGGGTCGGGTGCCGAATGTTCAGTGGGCGGAACCGTTTCCGTCGCCGTTCGCCCGTTCCTGAACCTTGCGCAGCACCGCGAGTTGCTTGCGTTCCTCTTCGTGCTCGATCTCGAAGTGCTTCGCGCTCTCGTCCCGCGGATCCGCGCGCAGGAAGCTGCCGGTGCCCGGCTTGCCCGCCGCGCCCAGCTTGCTCATCTTCTTCGGCACGGGCGCGCCCTGGTACTCCAGCGGAACCGGGTGGCCATGCTTGTCCACCGGGCCGAGCGGCTGGTGGACCTCTATGTACTCGCCGTGCGGCAGGCGCACGAGCACGCCGGTCTCCACCCCGTGGTCGAGCACGGCCCGGTCGCTGCGCTGCAGGCCGATGCAGATGCGGTAGGCCAGGAAATAGGCGATCGGGGGCGCGAGCAGCAGGCCGATGCGTCCGGCCCAGGTCGTCGCGTTGAGCGAGATGTGGAACTTGTACGCGATGATGTCGTTGACGCACGACAGCGTGAGCACCGTGTAGAACGCGATGGCCATCGCGCCGATGGCCGTGCGAACGGGCACGTCGCGGGGACGTTGCAGCAGGTTGTGGTGCGCGCCGATGTCGCCGGTGAGCCGCTTCTCGATCCAGGGATAGGCGATGAGGACGACGAAGACCAGCCCCATGATCACGGCGACCCAGAAGACGGCGGGCACGGTGTAACGGCCCAGGTACAGCTCCCACGGCGGCATCAATCGCGCCATGCCGTCGGTCCACATCATGTAGAAGTCCGGCTGCGAACCCGCCGACACCTGCGACGGGTTGTACGGACCCAGGTTCCAGATCGGATTGATCTGGAAGATGCCGCCGAGCAGGCCCACGATGCCGAGGGTGAAGGCGAAGTACGCGCCTTGGTCGGCGGCGAACACCGGCACGATCCGGGCGCCGACCACGTTGTTCTCCGTGCGACCTGGGCCGGGGAACTGGGTGTGCTTCTGGTACCACACCAGCGCCACGTGCGCGGCGATCAACGCCAGGATGATGCCGGGGAACAGCAGCACGTGCGCGACGTAGAGCCGCGGAATGATGATGTCGCCGGGGAAGTCGCCGCCGAACATCAGCCAGTGCAGCCAGGTGCCGATGATCGGGATCGAGATCGTGATACCGGAGAACGCGGCCCGCAGGCCGGTGCCCGAGAGCAGGTCGTCGGGCAGCGAGTAACCGAAGAAGCCCTCGAACATCGCCAGGATCAGCAGCAGTGAACCGAGCACCCAGTTCGCCTCACGCGGCTTGCGGAACGCGCCGGTGAAGAAGATACGGAACAGGTGCACGATGATCGAGGTCGCGAACAGCAGCGCCGCCCAGTGATGCACCTGCCGCACGAACAGGCCGCCACGAACCTCGAAGGACAGATTCAGCGCCGTCTCGTACGCCCGGGACATGGTCACGCCGCGCATCGGCTGGTAGGAGCCGTTGTAGACGACCTCCGTCATGGACGGGTCGAAGAACAGTGTCAGGTAGACGCCCGACAGCAGCAGGATGATGAAGCTGTAGAGCGCGATCTCGCCGAGCAGGAACGACCAATGCGTGGGGAACACCTTGTTGATCGACCGCTTGACGAACGCGGCGGCCTTATATCGCTCGTCCGCCTCATCGGCTTGGTTGGCGATTCTGCGAGCTAGATCTATAGCCATGGCCGACACCCCGCCTGGGTGAGTGGTATCCGTTCCTACTACAGACGGTAGCAGAGCTGCGTGGCGGAATCGATGGGATTTTCCGGACGGAATTGTGGAACAAGATCATTCACATTGCTCCCGCCCGCCGGAGGCGATCCGGCCCGAGTCGATATCGTTTTACCTGTGAGCGCGATGGCACCGCAGGACGCGACGATGTATTGGTTGTCCGAACGTACGCGCAACGACCTTTTTCTGTTGTATTGCTTCGCCGATCGTGGACTGCCCACGGTTGAACTGCGCGCCGCCGTCGCCGAACGGAGCGCGCGGATCGACGACCTTGGGGTCCGGCTGCGCGAACTGCCCGCGGACATCGATTACCCGATGTGGACCCGATGCGAATTCGGCGCCGAGCAATTCGTGGAACACGAACTGCCGGAGCGCAGTTGGTCGTGCTTGCTGGAGGTCCTCGGCGATCTGCTCGGCACCGGAGTCGATGCCGCCGTGCACCCGTGGCGGCTGCACGTGTTCCGTGCCATCGCCGACGCGCCGGGGCTGGGCGGCGAGCCCGCGCTGGTGGCGGTGCTCCAGATGTCCCATGCCCTGGCCGATGGGCGGCGGTCCTCAGCGATCGCGCGTGCGCTGTTCTCGGAGACTCCCGCGGTCGAAGACGGAAGCCGGATGACGTCGGCGGCGCCCGGAGCGGCGGGTTCGGCGGCGGACGCCAGGACCGCGCCCGGATCGCGGCTGGAGACCCTCGCGCGGTGGCCGGAGGTCACGGCACGGGCGCGGACGATCGGTGACGCGGTGTCGGCGGCCGGGGTGCTGGTCGACTCGGCGGTAGGTGTGCTGCGCACGCCGGTCCGGGTGGCGGCGACGGCGGTGCGCGGCTACCAGGCATTTCGGGCGCAGCGGCGGCTCGCGGAACTGACCGAATCGGGTGAAGTGCCGCCACCCGCAGCCGGTTTCCCGCCGAGTGTGCTGAATCGGTCTTCACCGCAAGGCATCTCGCGGCACGAAGCTCGAATGCTGGTGTTCCCCTCCGCCGACCTGCGGGTGCCCGGCCGCACCGTCACGGTGGTCGTCTTGACCGCGGTGTCGCTGGCGCTCGCCCGCTACCTGGCCGAGGTGGGCGAGCCGGTGGAGCGGCTCGGTGCGCAGGTGCCGATGGCGCTTCCCGAAGCCGGCCGCGCACGCAACAACTATCGCGGTCTCGGCGTCGACCTGTTCATCGACGAGCCCGATCTGCGCCTGCGCGCCGACAAGATCGCCGCGGCGCTCGCCGACCGGCGCGTCCGCGCACAGCACCCGCTGCTGTCCGCGCAGGGCCGGGTCACCGCGGCCATGCCGGCCCCGCTGCTGCGCCGCGACGTGGATCGCTACCCCCTCGACGCCGTGCCCGACTCGATCGCGGGCCACACCGTCGTCTCGAGTGTCGACCGTGGTCCAGCCGATCTTTCGTTCGGTGGCGGCGCGGTACGGTTCACGGCCGGGTTCCCGGCCCTCGGTTCCGTCATGCATCTCACCCACGGCGTGCACGGACTCGGCGACACCGTCACCATCTCGCTGCACGCCGACCCGGCGGTGCTGCCCGACCTCGACGCCTACGCCGCCCACCTGCGTGCCGCGCTGCTCGAAGCGCACCTCACGCGGGTCGACTCCGCTCCGGCGTCGCCATCGGTGTGACGAGCCCGCCGGTCAAGAACGGGCGAGGGCCGGCTGCGGCGCGGCCTGGTGCACTTCGGCGGAGATCTTGATATCCAGTTCGAGCCGGGTTGCGTTGATGACCGAGCGCTCCTCCTCGACGGTGTTCTCGATCGCCCGCGACCACAGCGCCTGGATCTCGGTGATCTCTTCGGCGGTGGCCTCGCCGTCGAATTCGATCCGGCGGCGCTGCAAACTGATGTTGAGCGCCGCGGTGAGCGTGCGCATCAGGTCCTCGCAGCGATTGGGGATCTTGCGATGCGACACGACGCGCAGGTTGCTGATGTAGCCTCGCGAGCCGGTGATGATCTGCCGGATCTCCGTATCGATCTCATCGAGCTCGTCGGCCTCCCAGAGTTCGCAATGCAGCAACTGCTGGCGGACGTCGCTCGAGATGGACAGCACGGACGAGACCGCGGTCAGCACCGATTCCCGCCGCCACTTGTCGTGCTCGCGCCGCTCGGCCGCCGCGTTGGTCGACTCCACATTGCGCTGCGCCGCGTCCAAGGTGACCCGGTTCCGCTCGTCCGCGGCGGTGAGCGCCGCACGGTTCGTGCGGTTGTTGACCAGCACGCCGACCAATGCCGCAATGGCAACGATGAGAGAACCGAAGAGCGGGAGCCACTGAGTCACGGAGAAGATCATTCCACCGGAATGGGCAGTCGCACAGCCCAGATCGGACGAACTGGGCTCGTCCGGCAACCCGAGGGGAATCTGAAAGCTCGACCGGTGTCAGTCCCGTGCGGCGCCGTTCGGCCACACGACATCGACCGGCACACCACGTTCACGCGCGAGCTCGACCACCGCGCCCACCGTCACGAACTGCCCGGTGCGGTTGTACACCCCCGCCAGCTTCTTCGCGACACGGTCGGACGCGGTTTGCTCGACCACTTGCAACGCAGTATGGCCGGCGCGAAGAAACCGTGCCCGCCATCCTCCAGTGCTAGGTTCACTCCGATGAAGCTGCTCGTTATCACTAGCGGCCCTCCGACATGGTCCACTCGCTGGTTTCTGTTGCGCCGCCACATGCACGCCTGGTTCCGGCGTGAATCCCGCGAGCCCGGCTATACCGGTGAGGGCCAGTGGCATCCTCACCGCGAGTACGGCGGTTGGGTTATCCGTCCGGCCACTGGGTGGCATCGGTTCCGCTGGATAACCCCGCCCCTGCACCACACGCGCACCATCCCCGCCGACGACATGTACGCCCTCGGCACGTGGATGTTGGAGAATCTGGAGAAGTAGGCCGGCACACCGGATACAGCGATTCGGCCCGCGCCCGAATCAATGGAGGTGGGGGCGCGTTATTCGTCGGACAGGCTGACCGACGCAGGTCACGGAGTCGGCATCTGCCCGCCGGGTCACCCTCCAGCGGCGCTACGACCGAGCCGACATCTCTTCGATGCGTTCGGCCACCGATGAGAAAAGACCTGGTCAGAACGGAGTAAAACCGTCCTGACCAGGCCTTTCTTCAGCGGAGGATAGGGGATTTGAACCCCTGAGGGCGTTAACCCAACCCGCGTTCCAGGCGAGCGCCATAGGCCACTAGGCGAATCCTCCGTGGAGCAGCATACCGGTAGCCCCCGGCCGGTCGCCAAATAGGTGGGGTGACGTGGGGGAAGTGCCTGGTGGATCGGGGGTGGTGGACCCGGAAGATGGGTTTGCGGGCCGGAGGCGCTACACTGGCCGACGGATCCCGCGCGGCGCGCATCCTGTGAATCCCCCCAGGGCCGGAAGGCAGCAAGGGTCAACGGGCTCTGCCGGGTGCGCGGGGTCCCCTTTCATTGGCCTCGTGCGGTGCCCGGCCGGTGCGGGCGCGGTTCGGTTTCGCCTCTGCATCCCGCCCTCGGATAACGCCTCCAATTCCGGCCGCTGCACGGGTAACGTGAACACCGTCCGCGGGTGCACGTGCGTCTGCGCGGACAACTGTTCGGTCGCCGCCGCACATCGGTCCGGCCAAACCCATCGTCCCCTCGCTGCTTGAAAGGCTGCCCAGGATGCCCCGGCAAACGCAGATCGGTTTGATGAGCCATGAGGAGCTCGTGCTCGAGCACGACACCCAGACCGCGAACTACGCGACGCTCAAGACCGAGAAGCTCACGCTGGACCTGACCCGGGGGAAACCTTCGCCGGAGCAACTCGACCTGTCCGCCGAACTGCTGCGCCTGCCCGGCGACGGCGATTTCCGTGACGGCACCGGCACCGACTGCCGCAACTACGGTGGCCTGCACGGTCTCCCGGAACTGCGCGCGATCTTCGGCGAGCTGCTCGGCATCCCGGTGGACAACCTGCTCGCGGGCAACAACGCCAGCCTCGAGCTGATGCACGACGTGATCACTTACGCGATGCTGTACGGCACGAATGATTCCGAGCGCCGCTGGGCCGCCGAGGACACGCTGAAGTTCCTGTGCCCCGCCCCCGGTTATGACCGGCACTTCGCGATCACCGAGGCGCTCGGCTTCGAGATGATCCCGATCCCGATGCGCCACGACGGCCCGGACACCCACGCCATCGCCGAGCTGCTGGCGAGCGATCCGCGGATCAAGGGTCTGTGGGCGGTGCCGAACTACTCCAACCCGACCGGCGTCGTCTTCTCCGAAGAGGTTGTCCGCGAACTCGTTTCGATGCCCGCCGCAGCGCCCGACTTCCGGTTGTTCTGGGACAACGCGTATGCGGTGCACCCGCTCACCGACACCGCGGCCCCGGTGATCGACGTGCTCGGGCTGGCCGCCGCCGCCGGAAATCCGAACCGCCCGTTGGTGTTCGCTTCCACCTCGAAGATCACCTTCGCGGGCGCGGGCGTGAGCTTCATCGGCGGTTCCACCGCGAACCTGGACTGGTATCTGAGCCACGCCTCGAAGAAGAGCATCGGCCCGGACAAGATCAACCAGCTGCGCCACCTGCGCTTCTTCCGCGATGCCGACGGCGTGCGCGCGCACATGCAGAAGCACCGCGCCATCCTGGAGCCGAAGTTCGCCCTGGTGCTGAAGATCCTCGAGGACCGCCTCGGCGCCTCCAAGGTGGCCTCCTGGACCGAGCCCAAGGGCGGCTACTTCATCAGCCTCGACGTGCTCGAGGGCACCGCGGCGCGGGTGATCGCCCTCGCCAAGGAGGCGGGCATCGCGCTCACCGCGGCCGGTTCGGCCTTCCCGTACCGGAACGATCCGGAGGACAAGAACATCCGGATCGCGCCGAGCTTCCCGAAGCTGCCCGAGCTGGAGAAGGCGATGGACGGGCTGGCCACGTGCGTGCTGCTGGCGGCCACCGAGAGGCTGCTCGGCAAGTAGGAGCAGACCCCGACGGTTGATCGCCCGGCATGGATTTCGTGCCGGGCGTTCCCGTCTGTATCGAACGCCGGAGGCGCGGCCGAAACGAAGGAGACAGTGTTCCGATCGAGGCGGGACGGCTGGCTGCGCTGCCGAAGAGCCCGCTTCGAGCCGTGCTGCGACGCGCGCACAGCTGGCAGCACTGACGGAAACCGCGCCGCGAACGGGACCCTGACCGAGGCCCGACGCTTACCCGGTCTCCAGCAGTTCCTTCAGCCTCGCCAGGTCCGCGCGATTCGCCCGCCGGATCGCTGCTTCCAGCACGGGCGCGGCCAGCCTTCGCAGGCCCCTCGGCTCGCCCTGGTTGCGCAGCGTCATGCGGGTACCGCCTTCGGACGTATCGGCCCAGGTGTAGGTGGTCTCCATCGGAAACGGACCTGTCACGGCACGCATCACCAGCCGCAGGCCGGGCGCGTAGTCGGCCACCTCGTAGGTATAGGTGAGCCTGCCGCCGAGAAAGTGGGCGACGAACGTCATCCGCGAGCCCACGCGCAGCGGCGGCTCCGTTTCCCACGTGACGCTGTGGATGCGCGAGTACCAGGCCGGAGCGTGCCCCGGATCGGCCGAATACGCGGCGACCAGTTCGCGCGATCGGTTGATCACGACGTCGGTCAGCACGTCGACGGCCATCGGCCGGGTCAGCGCGGTTTGTGCGCGAGGACGGCGAACATCGTCACCGAGAGATGGATGTCGCCGTTGGCGGCGCCCGCGTCGAGGTCGGCGAGCAGTTGATCGCGTTCCGTTTCGGTGATCGCGCCGCGCGCGACCGCCATCGCCGAGATCCTGGTGATCAGCGAGCCCGCGCCCACGCTGCGGTCCTGCACCAGGGCCTCCGAGCCGATGTCGTCGACCACCAGGCCCGCCTTGGTGAGCAGGCCGGGCAGGCGACGGCCCGACAGCGGATTGGTGGTCGCCGACACGAGTGTGTCGATCACCTCGCGGACAACCCGCCGGTCACCGGGGTGCACGATCGCCGTGCCCCAATCGCTGTCCACCACGACCACGCGTCCGCCGGGACGCAGCACGCGGGCGATCTCGTTGGCCGCGCGGGCGGGGGCGGTGAGGTGCTGGAAGACGCGCTCGCACAGAACGGCGTCGAAGCAGTCCGCGCCGAACGGCACGCCGTAGGCATCCCCCGAGTGGAATTTGGCCGTCGAGCCGGCCTGAGCGGCACGGCGCTCGGCGGAGGCGAGCAGCTGCGGGTCCGGCTCGACGCCGACCGCGCTGCCGTTCGGGCCGACCGCTTCGGCGAAGGTGATGACCTCCGACCCGGTGCCGGAGCCGATGTCCACGGCGTGTTCGCCCGGCCGCAGCGCGAGCGCTTCGTGCGCCCAGGTGCGCAAGCGGCGGATACCGGGCAGCGCGGCCTGTAGGTCGCGCACGTCGACGAGCTGATCCTGACCCGCTCGGTCGAACCGATCGGGGCGCAATGCGTAGGTGTTCATGGGCCCGTGTCCATCCCTGGCCGTTGCCGTCGTCTTGGTCGGTGTCGCCGTCGTCTGAGGCATGGCCTGGAGCCTACGCGGCAGGTCATCTACCCGCGCGTAGGGGATGTGAGGTGGGTCACTATGGTCGATGACTAGTCTGGTACTGCCCGAATAGACGGAGAGGCGGGACAGTGACGCGCACGCTGTGCCTGGCGCAGGACGCCGAGGCGGATCGGCTACTGACCGAGGACCATTTCGCCACGCTGCTCGGCATGCTGCTGGACCAGCAATATCCGATGGAGCACGCCTTCCGCGGCCCGAAGAAGATCGCCGACCGGATGGGCGGCTTCGACATCCAGCGCATCGCCGAGGCCGATCCGCAGGAGTTCGAGGATCTCGCCGCGACCCCGCCCGCGATCCACCGCTACGGGCGGTCCATGGCCCGGCGCGCCCAGGAGCTGGCTCGCTACGTCATCGAGCACTACGACGGCAAGGCCGAGAACATCTGGACCGCGGGAGACCCGGACGGCAAGGAGGTGCTGCGCCGCCTGCGGGACCTCCCCGGCTACGGCGAGCAGAAGGCGAAAATCTTCCTGGCCCTGCTGGGCAAGCAACGTGGCGTGCGGCCGGAAGGCTGGCGCGCGGCGGCGGGCGCGTACGGCGACGAGGGCTCGCGCCGTTCGGTTGCCGACGTTACCGACGCCGAATCCCTCGCGCAGGTAAGGGAATTCAAGAAGCAGGCGAAAGCGGCAGCCAAAGCGAAGTAGTCCGGTGACCGTAACTCCCCGGTTGCCTATTTGAAATCGCCCTGCGTTTTTTCCTCGTTATCGCAGAGTCGGTGCCCGATGCTTTTGGCTGGTACGGCTCCACCTGAGATGAGGGATTGCAGGACATGAGGATGAGGAAGCTCGCCGTGGTGGCGGCGCTGGTGACCATTGCGACCGGAGTGGCCGCTGGTACGTCCGGTGCCGCCCCGGCAGAAGAAAACGCGGAAAGCGCAATCAATTTCACCGCGCACGCGACCGATACCCAGTCGATCATCGAAATCGACGCGGGCTCGCTGGTGGTCGAGAACGAGGTGCTCGAGGTGAAGGCCTCCAACGGTACCGTGCTCGCCGCGCAGCCGCTGCGGTTTCAGCTCGACGACTTCGAATTCCCGATCGCCGCAGCCATTTCCGGTCGCACCGCGACGCTGACGCCGGTGTTCGACCGGGAACACGCGGTCTACAAGCCGGTCGCTCTGCCGTACGAGGACAAGGCGCCGTGGAAGACCGAGTACGACCGTGAGGTCGCCGCTTGGACCCGTCTGACCAGCACGATCGCCGCCGGTGCGACCATCGGCACGCTCGTCGGCGGCCTGGCGGGCGGCGCCATCGGTTGCGTGCTCGGCGGCATCGCGGGCGCGACCGTCGCCTCCGCCGCGATCGTCGGCCTGTTCGGCGCGTTCATCCCGGCGGCGGCCATCGGCTGCCTCGGCGGCATCATCGCCGTCGGCGCGCTCGGCACCCTCGCGGGTCAGATCCTGATCACCGCCCCGGTCGCCATCGGCGCCGCGATCCAGTACTTCACGACGATCAATCAGCCGTTCGTCGCACCGAAGTAATCCTTCCGCGTGAAAAGACTCCGCTCTGCCCGTCTTCCGGGTGAGCGGGGTCTTTTTCGCGTGCTCGCGACCTGGGGAAACAATGTGCGTGTGCACACAGCGGCGCGTCGAGGGTTGGTGCGTCGGGCAAATCGGTGTTAATTTTAATGACATGTCTGCCGGCCGATGGAACCTCCTGCGCGTCACTTACGTGACCGCCGCGTTGGGTCTGCGGCTGCCGTTGACACGCGAACTGTGTCGCCTCTCTTGCTGCAGCTGAGCTGTTTTTCCTGCTCGTTTGCTGCCTCGCCGCCCATGTAGGCATGTCCCGTTCGATTACGGGACTTCAGCAAGGATCTGCACAATGTCCCTTCCCACCCTTGAACGATCCGTCTCCAGGGTTGCGGGCAGCCGTGCCCGCGTCCAGCGCCCGGTTGTCGCCCCTGAACTCCGCATCGGCGACAATCCGGCGGCCGCGGTGCTGCGCTCCGCGACCGGTGGCCCCGTCTCCCGCGACAATGCCGCGCGCACAACGGGTTTGAGCATCGCCACGGTCAACCGCCAGGTCTCCGCACTACTCGCGGCCGGCCTGCTGCGGGAACGTCCCGACCTGACGGCCTCGGGTGCGGTCGGACGCCCCCGCGTCCCCTTCGAAATCGATCACGACGCCTACCTGACCATCGGCATCCACATCGGCGCCGCGGTCACCAAGATCGTCGCCGCCGATCTGCGCGGCCGCATCCTCGGCGGCTTGGCCATCGCGACGCCGCAGACCGGCCAGGAATTCGCCACCACCACCGTCGCCCGCAGCGCCAAAGCGTTCCTGCAGCGCTGGCACCGGCGCAAAGCGCTGTGGGCCGGTGTCGCGATCGGTGGCCGAGTCGACCCGCTGACCGGCGTCGTCGACCACCCGAAGCTGGAATGGCGTGGCGCGCAGGTAGGTTCGGTGCTCGGCGAGGTGCTGGAGTTGCCCGTCTCGGTCGCGCCGCACGTCGAGGCGATGGCAGGCTCGGAGCTGTTGCTGCCCACCGGTGAGCCCAAAGACCAGGCCCGCGTCGAGCGGGGCAGCAGCCTGTATTTCTACGTGCGTGAAACCGCCGGTATCGCGGTGACTTTGGACGGTCGCGTGCACACGCCGAGCAACGGTCCAGGATCAATCGCGCACCTGCCCACCGGTTCGGACGTCGAATGCACCTGCGGACGGCGTGGCTGCTTGGAGGTGACCGTCGGTGATCGGTCGCTGCACTCCAGGGCCGTCGGTCGCGGCATCATCCCGGCGCACAACGGAACCGCGGGCTCGACCATCGCGGATCTGTATCGCGCGGCGGAGGCAGGTTCGGAATCCGCGCGCGAGCTGCTCGCCGAGCGGGCCACCATCCTCGGCCACACCGTGGCGATGGTGCGCGACATGCTCAACCCTGATCGGGTGATCCTCGGTGGCCAGGCCTTCACCGGCTATCGCCCGGCGGTAGCGCATGTGGCGCGTGCGTTCAACCAGGGTTCGACGCTGCCGCCCACCGATATTCGCATCAGCGGATTCGGCGGCAAGGTACAGGAATACGCCGCCGTGGTGACCTCGCTGAGCGTCCTCTACGCCGATCCGCTGGCCGCAGTCCGGCGAACCGCGTTGACCGACTGAGCAATACGACGAAGGGCGACCGGACGTGCTGTCCGGTCGCCCTTTTCGTGCGTGTGGGGCGTTTACCGATGCGGGTCGCCCGCGGTCGCGAACAAGCCTTCCAACGCCGTGATGAAGAACGGGAAGTGGCTTGCGAAGCGTTGCAAGTTGCGGTCGCGTTCGAAGCCGCCGAACCAGTAGAGGCCCGGTTGCGCGTCGGCCGACGGATCGAGGTCGCGGAAGGCCCGGATCCAATTGTCGGCCCGCGCACCGAGCACCGTGAACGGCAGGGCGCGAGAGAACACGGTCTCCTGGTCGATCGGCGGGATATGTTCGCGCCGCGTGGTCTCCAGGCCGCGCTGGAGCGCGCGGATCTGCCGGGCGAGTTCCAGCCCCCGGGTCGTCCGCACCGGCAGGTACTTCGGGGAGAGCAGAGTCGCGCCACCGCCGAGCGCGATGGCGACACCGACCAAGGCGTGCCCCGAGGTGAGCGCGAGCGCTACGGTCACCGCGATACCCGCGACCACCAGTGCCCCACCGAGCCACACCGCGATGCCGGGACGTCGGCGATCGAGGAAGTTGCCGCGGGCGACGGCGTCGGCGATCAGTGCGGCGCGAACCGGACCGGAGGTCATCCGCCCCGGCGCGCGCAGCTCACCCAGTGTCACGGCGTCGGCGCCACCGGGCAGCAGTGCCTGGTAGACGGCCTTCTCGTAGTCGCGCAGCTGATCGTCGGGCGTATTCACCCGGGTGATCCGCCAGTCGCTGTCGCTGAGCGGCGTGATCCGGATGTACCGGCGCACCGCGAGATCCACCACCGTGGCGGCGATGTCTACCGGATCGACATACCCGTCCAGCAGCAGGCCGGCCTCGCCGGGCAGCGCGCCCTCGGGTGAGGTGAACTGCACTCGATCGCCTTCGCGCAGCAGCGGGTCGATCGTCTCCGTGCCGCCGCCCACCGTCGCGTCCTGGCGGCGGGCGCGCAGCACGAAGACGACCAGGATCGCCAGCGCGAGCAGCAGGACACCGAACGCCACGAGCACCGGGGCGGTGATCGCGAAGGGGCCCGCGTCGCCGCCGCCGCGCACGTCGGCGTTGCTCGGCACGGTGCCGGGCGGCAATTGCAGCGTCAGGTCGATCGCGTCGCCCTTGTGCAGGTCGGTTTGCTCGAGAAAGAGGACGCCGTCGGACTCGATCTTGACGTCGGCGCACGGGCGGGTGTTGCCGGGCGGGCCGAGTTTGCAGTCCACGATGCCCATTTCGAAGCTCGGGCTGATCAGCGAGGCGCTGATGGACGCGATGTCGGCGCCCAGCACGCCGAGCCAATGGAACACCTGGGTGCCCGGCGCGTCACTGACGGTGTTCTGCACGGAGTACTGGAAGGTGGACTTGCCCGGCCGCGCCTCGATGGTGAACTGGTCGTTCGCGACCGTCGCGGTGCCAGGGCCTTCGGTGTTCACATCGGTGACCCGAAAGACGCGCTCGGCGTCGTCGCTCACCTTCAGCCGCAGTGGAAGCGACATCCGGAACGATCCGTCCGTCGGCACCGAAATCTGTTCGACGACCTCGAGGACACCCTCGCGATTCAGCTTCAGATCGGCGGTGATGGTCACGCCGTCGGGTGCGGGCTGGGCTTGGGCGACCGGGGCCGCCGCGAACATTGCCGCGATGGCGAGAAGCAGCGCGCCTAGGGCGGCCCCCCGAAAAGTCAGCATGGCTGCCTACTTTAGACAGCTTGCTATTCTGCGTCAGCGGCTGTCGGCGATCACTGAGACGAGGGGGTACGGGGGCGTGACACAACCACCGTACGGACACGGACCGGTCCCGCACAGGGGGCGTCCGGTTCCTCCGCCGCCCGGCTACGGTGCGCCCTATGGACCACGCCCCGGTTACGGTCCGCCACCTGGATACGGCCCGCCGCCCGGCTACGGCCAGCCGCCGGGGTATGCCCAGCCCGGTTACGGACCGCCAGCGGGTTACGGCTCTCCGGTCCCTCCGCCGATGCCCTATGGTCCGCCCGGACGGCCTCCTTACCCGCCGCGGCGCAAACGCGGTGGCGGTGGATGGGTGGTGCTGCTGATCGTCATCGTGTTCCTGGTCGCGGCGGGGCTGGTGCGCAACGCGATCTCGGTGGGACGCGGCGACAACGACGCGTCCGGCCCGCGACCGAGTTTCACGTTCGACGCCCAGCCGGACGGCTCGACCGGACCGTCGGAAACTGGAACCAACCCGTTGCTGACCGATCCGAGCACGACACTCGTTCCGGCGCGATGCGACTACTCGCCGTGGGGCACCCAGGTCGACGCCGCCCGCAAGTTCTTCGAAAGCGCCGCGTCGTGCCTGGAGTCCGCGTGGAAACCCGTGTTGCGCGAGGCGAATCTGCCGTTCCAGCCGCCGTCGCTGAACGTCAGCGCGACCACGTCGGGCATAACCACGCCGTGCACCGGCTCGACCAGCAATTTCGCGGCGTTCTACTGCCCGGCGAACAAGACCATCTACATGCCGATCAGCCAGTTGCAGACGGACTACTTCAAGGACAACTGGGTGGTCTACCTCTCGGTCTTCGCGCACGAGTACGGACACCATGTGCAGGCGATGTCCGGCATTCTGCGCAAGGCCAACAGCGATCGGGCCGACGCCGGGCCGCGCACCGCCAAGGGATTGGAACTGTCCCGGCGAGTCGAATTGCAGGCCAATTGTTTCGACGGCATGTACCTCTCCTCGTCGTCGAAAGGCGGCTCGCTGACCGATCCGCAGATCACCGTGGCCCGCAAGGACGCCTATGGGCGCGGCGACCAAGCCGGGGACATGCGCGACCACGGGTCCGCCGAGAACGGCGGTCAGTGGTTCGAGACCGGACTGAACAGGAACCGTGCGGCCCAGTGCAATACGTTCACCGCGTCGGCGGGCTCGGTCAGCTGACGCGCCGAGCGGGCACTCGCCCCGCGGTGGTCATCCGGTCCGGCTCAGGCCGGGCGAAGGGCGGCAGCGCTCCCCGGTGAGATAGTCCGCGATACCGCCCCGAGCCGGTGCCGATTGCCGGGAGTGGCCCCATCGATCAGAGCTTCGGATCGTCGTCGAGCGTGCGATCGGGATGTGGACGTCCGAAATGCCCCTCACCGAGGCGGCGGGGCGCGTGTCCGAGCACCCCTTCCGCATATGCCGTCTCGGCGTGCAGGGCGAAGTCGATCCCGGCGGTCTCGTCCTCCTTGCTGACGCGGAAGCCGACGAGCCGGTCGATGCCCTTGCCGAGCGCGAAGGAGACGCCGAAGGCGTAGGCCGCGACGACCAGCACCGCCACCAGCTGCTTGCCGAGCTGGGCGAGTCCACCGCCGAAGAACAGCCCATCGGCGCCGCCGGTCATCACCGCGGTGGCGAGCAAGCCGATCAGCACGGTGCCGACGACTCCACCGGCGAAGTGCACGCCGACCACGTCGAGTGAATCGTCGTAACCGGCCTTGAACTTCCAGCCCACCGCGAACGAGCACACCACGCCCGCGGCCAGCCCGACCAGCACCGCGCCCAGGGTGTTGACCGACCCGCACGAGGGCGTGATGGCGACCAGGCCCGCCACCACGCCGGAGGCGGCGCCGAAGGTGGTCGGCCTGCCGTCGCGGATCTGCTCGACCGCCAGCCAGCCGAGCATGCCGAGGCAGCCCGCCACCAGCGTGTTCAGGAAGACGGCCGCGGCGAGGCCGTTGGCCGCCAGCGCCGAACCGGCGTTGAAGCCGAACCAGCCGAACCACAGCAGGCCGACGCCGAGCAGCACGAAGGGCAGATTGTGCGGGCGCATCGCGTCGGTCCGGAATCCGATGCGGGGGCCGAGCACGAGCGCGAGGGCCAGGGCCGACGCGCCGGAGGCGATCTCCACCACCAGTCCACCCGCGTAGTCCAGTGCGCCGAACCGCGCGAGCCAGCCGTCCGGGCCCCACACCCAGTGGGCGATCGGCGCGTACACCGCCAGCGCCCACACCGGCACGAAGATCATCCACGCGGAGAATTTGGCGCGGTCGGCGATGGCGCCGCTGATCAGCGCTGCGGTCAGGACGGCGAAGGCGAGCTGGAACGTGACGAACAACAACTCCGGCACCGAGCCGTGCACCGAACCCGGATCGATGCCCGCCATGCCCAGGTGATCGAGGCCGCCGATCAGGCCGCCGCCCGCGTCCGCGCCGAACGCCAGGCTGTAGCCGAAAAGTAGCCAGGCCACGGTCACCAGCGGGATCGCGATGAAGTTCATCATCAGCATGTTGAGCACGCCGGTCGAGCGCACCATCCCGCCGTAGAAAATGGCCAGGCCGGGGGTCATCAGCAAGACGAGGGCCGTGCTGATCAGCAGCCAAGCGGTGGCCGCGGGGTCGATGGTCGGGGACACGGGTTACTCCTTCCGCGCGAATGCGCTGCGAGGAAGTTACCGAATGGTCGCTCGCGGGCCGACAACAGATCGGGAAAGTGTGACTCCCGGGTCAGGCGGAGGGCTGATCCTTCCGGACACCGCGCAGCCACGCGGCGACCGCGTCCGGCGTGGGCGGGTCCGCGCCGACCAGGTCGAGCACGGTGTAGCCGATGCATGCCGCGCCCATCACGCGTGAGGCGGTCGCTTCCGCGTCACCCCAGGGCAGGAAGGGTTTGGCGAGCAGGAGGGAGGCGATGCCGTGACCCACCGACCACAGCTCCAGCACGATCGGCAGCGGGTCGCGCGGCGCGATCGTCCCCTCGTCCATGCACTTGCGCACGGTGGCCGCGAAATGCTGGAAGGCCCCGCTGGTGAGGACCTGATCCACCGCTCCTCCGGTCTCGGTGGGCGCGGTCGCCAGCCGGTACTGCTCGGGATGCTCGAGGGCGAAACGGACGTAGGCCATGCCTTGGTCGTGCAGCTGGGTCAACGGAGAGGTCGCGGGGTCGGTGGCGGCCCGGATCGCGTCGGCGAGGTCTTCGAAGACCTTGGCCACGACCGCCTCGAGGAGCTCGTCCTTATCGGCGAAGTGCCGGTAGATCGACGGCGCGCTCACCCCCACCAGCTTGCTCACCGCCCGGATCGAGACGGCGTCGGCGTGCCCGGTGCTGGTGAGCAGCTCGGCCGTGGCCCGCAGGATCTCGTCGCGCAACTGGGCTCCGGAACCGCGCGGCGACCGCGGACGCCTCCCACCGATCATGCGCGTCCCGCGGTTTCCAGCGGGCGTGCTGCGGTGTCCTCCTCGCCCTCGGTCAGCCCGATCTTGGCGTGCAGGCGGGCCAGGGGTGCGGGCGCCCACCAGTTGGCCGGACCGAGCAGGCGCATGAGCGCGGGCGCGAGCAAGCCGCGGATGAGCGTGGCGTCGGCGAGCACGGTCAGCGTGAGGCCGAGCCCGAGCAGCTGCATGAACGACACCTTCGCGGTCACCAGGGCACCGAGCACGATGGCCATCAGCACGGCGGCGGCGGTGAAGATCCGGCCCGTGCGCGCCAGGCCGATCGCGACCGCGCGGGTGTTGTCGTGCGTGGCCAGCCATTCCTCGCGCACCCGCGACAGCAGGAACACCTCGTAATCCATGGACAGGCCGAAGGCCAGGCAGAACATCAGGATCGGCATGGTCGGCACCAAGTATCCGACCGCGGTGAAACCGAGCAGGCCCGACAGGTGGCCTTCCTGGAACACCCACACCATCGCGCCGAACGCGGCGGCCAGCGACAAGGTGTTCAGCACGAGCGCTTTGACCGGCAGCACGACGCTGCCGGTGAACAGGAACAACACGACGAACGTGGTCAGCGCGATCAAGGCGGCGGCGAGCGGGAGCCGGGCGGCCAATGCCTGCAGCGAGTCGGCGTTGGCCGCCGCGGCGCCGCCGTAGAGCGCGTCACCCGGTGCGGGGACCGCCCGGATCGCTTTCAGCTGACGGTCACCGGCGGGCGAGAAGGGGTCGAGTTTGGTCGCGACGCTCAAGTAGGTCCCGGTGTCGTTGATCATTCCGGGCGGCGGCGGCGCGACTCGCGCGCCGGTCACGTAGACGCCCGCGGCCGAAAGCACCGCGGGCACGCCGTCCACCTTGGACAGTTGCCCGGCGTATCCGCCGAGGGCCGCGCTGTCGCCGCGATAGCCGTCCAGCACGATCGTGGTGCTGGCGACCGGATCGGCCTGGGGGAACTCGGTCCGCAGGGCGTCGCCGACCTGACGGCTGGCGGCGGAGTCCGGCAGCACCCGATCGTCTGGATAACCGAACTTGACCGAGAGGAACGGCGCGCCCAGCGCGAGCAGCAGCGCGATGATCGCGACCGCGACCGGCGCGGCGTGCCGCATCACCACGCCGGCCAGCCGGTACCAGGCGGTGTCTTCCGGCGCCTGCGGACCGGGTGCGGGCGCGCCGCGACCGAACAGGCGGCGCAGCGGAGCCCGCAGGTCGAGGGAGTTCACCCGATGGCCGAGCAGCACCAGCGCCGCGGGCAACACCACGATCGACGCGATCGCCGCGGCGGCGACCACCGCGACGCCCGCGTACGCGAAGCTTTTCAGGAAGTACAGGTCGAACACGCTCAGGACGGCCATCGAGAGCGCGACGGTGAGCGCGGAGAACAGCACGGTGCGCCCCGCGGTCTGCACGGACCGGATGGTGGCCGCGGCTGGATCCAAGCCGTTGGCGAGTTCTTCCCGGAAACGGCTGACGATGAACAGGCTGGAGTCGATGGCCAGCGCCAGCCCCATCGCCGTCGTCATGTTAAGCGCGTAGATGGAGACATCGGTGAACAGCGTGAACATACGCAGCAGCGCCAGCGTCGCGAGAATGGCGAACACCCCGATGGCCAACGGCAGGGACGCGGCGACGAGGCTGCCGAACACCAGGATCAGCACGATCATCGACAGCGGCACCGCGACGCCCTCGGCCAGCGCGAGGTCGCGGGTGGTCTGCTCGGTGACGTCGTGATAGATCGCGGCGATGCCGCCTTGGCGCACGGTGATGCCGTTGGAGACGCCCGCGAACTGCCGTTCCAGGTCGCTCGCGGTCTGCTGCACCTGGGTCTCGTCGCCTTCGATGTAGGCAACCACCAAGGCGCTCTTGCCGTCGGTGCTGCGTAACGCGTTCGCCAGCGGCTGCGGCGTGGTCCAGTAGGACTGGACGCCCTGGACGTCCGTGCGGGATTTGAGCGAGTCGGCCAGCACTGTGCCCGCCGCCTTGGTGGCCGGATCGTCCGCGCCCCCGTCCGAGCTGACCAGCAGGACGAAATTGGGCGCCGCCCCGGCGAAGTTGTCCGCGATCAACTGGGCGACGCGAGCGGACTCGGCATTGGCGGAGGTGAAACCGCCCGATTTCAAGTGCGCGGGCGCGGTAGCGCCGAAGACGCCGCAGAGCACGGCGACCGCGAGCGCCGCGGCCAGCACGGTACGGGGAGATCGGGTGATGAATCGGGCCATCCGGGTCAGCATCGCGGCTCCGCTCGCTAGGTTAACGGCGTTAGAGTAACGTCGTTAACCTATGCTGTCGAACTCGCACGACGCGCCCGAGGTCAACCGCGGGACTTACGGATGGCCCGCAAGCCCCTTCGGCCGGGCACGGGAAGGTCGTCGCACATTTCCACCCATTCCGCGGTGGTCAGCCACAGCTGCTGGGCGCGGGCATCGGCGGTGTTGTGGAAGATCCGGCGGCCCCGGTCGTCGCGCAGTTCTTGCGCGACCACCGACCAGCGCGGCGGGCGGCCGTGCTCGGCCTGGTAGTCCGCCAGATACGTCGCGATCGCGGTGCCGATGGTGTTCACGGGACGCAGCGACACCCGGTTGCCGTACTGCGCCGCGTAAAAACGCCGCGCCGCGCACAGGGACCGGGGATTGGCGTTGGAGGCGATCCACCCCGCGCGCTGCGCGCGCTCGATGAGCCAGAGGTGTTTGACCGCCGACGGCGCGATATTGCCGACGCGGGTGCGGATCAGCGTCATGATCTGCTCGGTGCACAGCACGTCACGGCGGGTGGGGCCGTAGCCGTGCGCGGTCCAGTGCGCGTCCGCGAGTTTGGCGAGCACCCGGCCGAAGTCGTCGATGCTGCGCTGGGCGCGGCGGCCGAGGCGTTCGATGCGCTCGGCCTCGCGGCGCATCTCGTTCTGCGCGGTCAGGGTGCGGATCGCCGCCATGGTTGGCACCTGGCCGCGTTCGAGAAGTTCGAGGATGGCGGCGGCGGTGGCCGGATCGGCGGCCGCGGTCACCGGCAGCGAGTCGCGCTTGATCGCGAACTCCTGGGGACTGATGGCGCGGCTCAAGAGGGCGACGGCGGAGCGGTCGCCTGCGAAATCGGTGCTGGAGAGCCAGGCGGCGGCGATGTCGTCACACGACACGTGGACGGTCCTCCGGTGGAAGTGGGGATTGGCGCTGGTCACCCGTTGGCGGAGCTTTGTTGGTTGTGCCCCGGTCGGGATGAGGGACCGGCCGGGGTCACCAACCTGATGAAGGTTTGGCTACCGAAGTTGCCGTCTGCCACGTTAGCCAGACGATTGCATCGATGTCACCCATGGTGACGGTTTCGTTATTTCCAAAAAGTGGAGGTAAATCGGGGTCGGAGTCCATCTTTTCCGGCCGCGACGGGATGCCGCGGCGGGTGCGTCCGGTATTCGCACGTGCAGGATAAGTGATAGCTCTGAGGTTGCTGTTGCGCATGTCCCGGTCGGCCGTCGAAGAAGGCGACGCGCATGTTGTGACTTGGATCACATTTATCGACGACCGTGTGCGGCTGATCCGGGCGGTAGGCGGGCATGCGCGTTGTCGGTGGTCGCCGGTAACCTCTGGCCGTGGCTCTGTACCGGAAGTACCGACCGGCAACATTCGCTGAGGTGGTGGGTCAGGAGCACGTCACCGACCCGCTGAGTACCGCGCTCGACACGGGGCGGATCAGCCATGCCTATCTGTTCTCCGGTCCGCGCGGCTGCGGCAAGACGTCTTCCGCGCGCATCCTCGCCCGATCGTTGAACTGTGCGCAAGGGCCCACTTCGACGCCATGCGGCACCTGCCCGTCGTGTGTGGCGCTCGGGCCGGGCGGCCCGGGAAACTTGGATGTCATCGAACTCGACGCCGCGAGCCACGGCGGTGTCGACGACACCAGGGAATTGCGGGACCGCGCCTTCTACGCGCCCGCGGAGTCCAGGTACCGCGTGTTCATCGTCGACGAGGCGCACATGGTGACCACCGCCGGGTTCAACGCGCTGCTCAAGATCGTCGAGGAGCCACCCGCGCACCTGATCTTCATCTTCGCGACCACCGAGCCGGACAAGGTGCTGCCGACCATCCGTTCGCGCACGCATCACTATCCGTTCCGGCTGCTGCCGCCCGCCACCATGCGCGGACTGCTCGGGCGGATCTGCGAGCAAGAACACGTGCCCGTCGAAGAAGCCGTGTACCCCTTGGTGATTCGCGCGGGCGGCGGTTCACCGCGCGACAGCCTGAGCGTGCTGGACCAGCTGCTGGCCGGCGCAGGCCCCGAGGGCGTCACATATGCCCGCGCGGTCTCGCTGCTCGGTGTCACCGACGTGGCGCTGATCGACGACGCGGTCGAAGCGCTGGCCGCCGACGACGGCGCAACCTTGTTCGGCACCGTCGACCGGGTGATGGAGGCGGGCCACGATCCGCGCCGTTTCGCCGTCGACCTGCTCGACCGCTTCCGCGACTTGATCCTCCTGCGGGCGGTGCCCGACGCCACCGAACGCGGCCTGGTCACCGGCCCCGGCGACGTGCTCGACCGGATGCGCGATCAGGCCGAGCGATTGGGTTCGGCCACCTTGACCCGCTACGCCCAGCTGCTGCACGAAGGTCTCGGGGAGATGCGCGGCGCCACAGCGCCGCGACTGCTGCTCGAAGTCGTCTGCGCGCGCATGTTGCTGCCCTCGGTGTCCGACGCGGAATCCGCCACCCTGCAACGGTTGGAACGGCTCGAGCGCGGTCTGGCCGGTGGTTCCATCGCCCCGGCGCCCGCCGCGCCGTCGGCGCAGGCTCCCGCGCCGTCGCCTGCGGCTGGTTCGCCGTCGGACCCGCCTCGTCGCCGAGGTGCCGAGGCGCTGGCCGCGATTCGTCGCGAGAACCGCGGGGGTGACCGCTCGGGAAGCGCTGCGGAGACCGGTGGTTCGGCGCATGTCGGGGCAGGGGAGCGTGCCGGAGGCGCATCCGCGGGTGCGGGGAATGTCGATGACACGACGCCGGTCGGTGGTGGGCGAGCCGAGAATCCGTCTGCCGATACGGCGGGCTCCGGTGCCGGTGCGGAATTCCCGGGTGCCGGAGGCGGGCGTCCGACGGAGCCTGTCGTTGGCGAGTCGGTCGCACCGGGTTCGCCTGCGCAAGGGGGTACGGATCGCCCTGTGCGGGTGGACGAACCGGATTTCGCCGAATCCGGTGGTGCGGCAGGAATGACGCCGCGGCGAGCGGCGAGTGCGACCATCGAATCGAGTGCTCCGCAACGCGGGACGGCAGGCTCGGCGTCTGCGTCATCCGCCGCCGCGCGTGGTGCGAGCGCGATGCCGGGCGATCTCTCGTCCGAAACCGAAGAGGCACGAATGCCTTCCGACCTTTCGGCGACGTCTGAGCGCGGATCGTCGGAGCAGGAAACGAATGCGCGGGCGGCCTCGTCGGTCGTCGATCCGGCCGCCGGGCGACAGCAAGGGACCGATCCGGCTGCCGGACGGGGTTCTGCTGTGGGGCGGGAGCAAGGGGCTGATGCGGCTGCCGGACGGGGTTCTGCTGTGGGGCGGGAGCAAGGGGCTGATGCGGCTGCCGGACGGGGTTCTACCGCCGGGCGGGGGCGCGGGGCTGATGCGGCTGCCGAGCAGGGATCTGCTGCCGGGCGGGAGCAAGCGGCCGGCCAGGCTGCCGGGCGGGGTTCTGCTGCCGGGGGCGAGCGCGGGGCTGATTCGGCTGCCGAGCGGACCGTCGGGCACGGCGATCAGGCTCGGTCCGCCGCGCCGGCGTCTCATGCGACCGGTTCGTCCGCGCAGGAGTTCGCCGCCGGTCCTGTTGCCACACCGAGCGCTGATCTGTTGCGGGAAGTGGAAGCCGCCTGGGCGGACATTCGCGCCAAAGTGCGTGAGTTCGGTGCGGCCGTGCAGGCGATGCTCGCCGGTGCGTCGGTCGCCCGGGTGGAGGGCGAGGTCATCGTCTTCGCGCACCAGCACGCGCCGCTGGCCAAGCGCCTGTCCGATCCGCGCAACCTGGAGGCGGTCCGGTCGGCAGTACGGGCGGTGCTCGGCCGCGACCACGAGGTCCGCTGGGAAGCGGGCGGCGCCGCGCCACGGCCCGCCGCCGCGCCGCGATCGGGCGGTGCCGCGAACCGACCCCGCGGGCAGGCGGGCAACCAGCCTGGACGTGAATCCGGCAACGCGGCGACCCGTGGTTCGGCCGCGCCCGCGCCGCGCTTCTCCCGCCCGAGTCAGGCGAAGAACGCGAACGCCGACAAGGCCGGCGGCGCGGGGCGTTCCGGCGCAGGCGGCGCCGACAAGCGCCCGTATCCCGCGGACGACGATATCCCGCCGCCCGACTACCCCGACCTACCCGACGACCCCGGCCCCGCGGACTATCCGCGGTACGACGCCGGGCCGAGCGCGGGCGACGCGTCGACCGACCTGGACTGGGACGGGGCCCGGGTCATTCCCGCCTCGACCCCGGAAGAGGAGCAGGAGATGATGGCAGCCGCGGCCGATCCGGTGGCTCCCGGCGACCGTCGCGACCCGGACGAGGTCGCCCTCGAATTGCTGAAGAGTGAGCTGGGTGCCACACGATTGGATGGTTGACAACCACCGTTCTCGCAACGTTAAGTTAACCGGAGTTCGCACTCCACGGTAGTATGGACGGGTAGCCGGGAGCTTCGGTACGCCGACGTTCTATGGTATGCCCAGGCGTACGGGCGACCTGGCCGTACGTTCGTCCTGTCTTGCCTGGTTTTGTACAGCGTTAGGAACGGTCGGTCGCAAGGCCGGTCGGCGAGGTCAGCCGCAGCCATGCCGCACCCGCGGTGTCGCCGCACCCCAGCGCTCGGACGGACGAAAGTCCGGCCGACCGCCCAGGAGCGCTCGGACGGACGAACGTACCGGCCGACCGCAAGGAGCGCTCGGACGGACGAACGTCCGGCCGCCGCACATTGAGGAAGGAACACTCCATGACCACAGAGGCCTACATTTACGAGGCCATCCGCACTCCGCGCGGCCGTGGCAAGAAGAACGGCTCGCTGCACTCGGTCAAGCCGATCGACCTGACTGTCGGTCTGATCCAGGAGCTGCGCGGGCGCTTCCCGAACCTCGACGAGGACCGGATCTCCGACCTGATCCTCGGCGTGGTCGCGCCGGTCGGCGATCAGGGCGCGGACATCGCCCGTACCGCGGTCACCGTGGCAGGCCTGCCCGACACCGTCGGCGGCTTCCAGCTCAACCGCTTCTGCGCCTCCGGCCTCGAGGCGGTCAACCTCGCCGCCCAGAAGGTTCGCTCCGGCTTCGACGACCTGGTTCTCGCCGGTGGCGTCGAGTCCATGTCGCGCGTGCCGATGGGCTCCGACGGCGGCGCCTGGGCCCTGGACCCGGCCACCAACTACGACACCTACTTCGTTCCGCAGGGCGTCTCCGCCGACCTGATCGCCACCATCGAGGGCTTCAGCCGCGACGATGTCGACGCCTACGCGGTGCGCTCGCAGGAGCTGGCCGCCAAGGCCACCACCGGCGGCTACTTCGCCAAGTCGATCGTGCCGGTCAAGGACCAGAACGGCATCGTCGTCCTGGACAAGGACGAGCACATGCGTCCCGGCACCACCGCCGAGGACCTGGCCAAGCTGCAGCCGTCCTTCGCCGTGATCGGTGAGATGGGCGGCTTCGACGCGGTGGCGCTGCAGAAGTTCCACTTCGTCGAGAAGATCAACCACGTGCACCACGGCGGCAACAGCTCCGGCATCGTCGACGGCGCCGCGCTCGTGCTCGTCGGTACGGAAGAGGCGGGCAAGGCCTCCGGCCTGACACCCCGCGCGCGCGTCGTCGCGACCGCCACCAGTGGCGCCGACTCCACCATCATGCTCACCGGTCCTACTCCGGCCGCCAAGAAGGTGCTGGCCAAGGCGGGTCTTACCCTCGATGACATCGATCTGGTCGAGATCAACGAGGCGTTCGCCTCCGTGGTGCTGAAGTTCCAGAAGGACCTGAACATCCCGGACGAGAAGCTGAACGTCAACGGCGGCGCGATCGCGATGGGCCACCCGCTGGGCGCCACCGGCGCGATGATCACCGGCACCATGGTCGACGAGCTGGAGCGCCGCAACGGCCGCTACGCCCTGATCACCCTGTGCATCGGCGGCGGCATGGGCGTGGCCACCATCATCGAGCGGGTCTGAACCCCAACCGACAGCTGAGAATTCACGGCGGCGTGAGCGTCAGGCCCGGAGGCGGCAGCCTGCGTATCCACGTAGGGCCGCGAACGCTGCTAATTCACCAAGGAGACACAGAGCTGTGAGCGAAACCAACATGATCGGTTGGGAGCAGGATTCGGACGGCATCGTCGTACTGACGATGGACGACCCGAACCAGGGCGCCAACACGATGAACGAGCTGTACAAGAAATCGATGACGGCCACCGTCGACCGGCTCGAGGCGGAGAAGGACAACATCACCGGTGTCGTCCTGACCTCCGCGAAGAAGACCTTCTTCGCCGGCGGCGACCTGAAGAACATGATGAAGGTCGGCCCGGACGACGCCCAGACGCTGATGGAGGAGCTCACCGAGATCAAGAGCGCCCTGCGTCGCCTGGAGCAGCTGGGCAAGCCGGTCGTGGCCGCCATCAACGGCGCGGCGCTCGGCGGCGGCCTGGAGATCGCGCTGGCCACCCATCACCGCATCGCGGCGGACGTGCCGGGTTCGCAGATCGGTCTGCCCGAGGCCACCCTCGGCCTGCTGCCCGCGGGCGGCGGCGTCATCCGCACCGTGCGCATGCTCGGCCTGCAGAACGCCCTGATGCAGGTGCTGCTGCAGGGTCAGCGCAACAAGCCGGCCAAGGCCAAGGAGATCGGCCTGATCGATGAGCTGGTCGGTTCGGTCGAGGAGCTGGTCCCCGCCGCCAAGGCGTGGATCAAGGCCAACCCCGAGGCCGGCGTGCAGCCTTGGGACAAGAAGGGCTTCAAGATCCCCGGCGGCACCCCGTCGTCCCCGGCCTTCGCGGCCAACCTGCCCGCGTTCCCGGCGAACCTGCGCAAGCAGATCAAGGGTGCGAACATGCCCGCGCCGCGCGCGATCATGTCCGCCGCGGTCGAGGGCTCGCAGGTCGACATCGACAACGCGTCGCTGATCGAGTCCCGCTACTTCGTGCACCTGCTCACCGGCCCGGTCGCGAAGAACATGATCCAGGCGTTCTTCTTCGACCTGCAGACGATCAACAACGGCGGTTCGCGTCCGAAGGACGTGCCGAAGAAGGAGATCAAGAAGGTCGGCGTGCTCGGCGCGGGCATGATGGGCGCGGGCATCGCGTACGTCTCCGCGAAGGCGGGCTACGAGGTCGTGCTGAAGGACGTCTCCATCGAGGCGGCCGAGCGCGGCAAGAACTACTCCGAGAAGATCGAGGCCAAGGCGCTCTCCCGGGGCAAGACCACCGAGGAGAAGTCCAAGGCGCTGCTGGACCGGATCAAGCCGACCGCGGACGCGGCCGACTTCGCCGGCGTCGACTTCGTCATCGAGGCCGTCTTCGAGAACACCGAGCTGAAGCACAAGGTGTTCCAGGAGATCGAGGACGTCGTCACCCCCGACGCGCTGCTCGGCTCGAACACCTCCACCCTGCCGATCACCGGTCTGGCGACCGGCGTGAAGCGCCAGGAGGACTTCATCGGCATCCACTTCTTCTCGCCGGTCGACAAGATGCCGCTGGTGGAGATCATCCGGGGTGAGAAGACCTCGGACGAGGCGCTGGCCCGGGTGTTCGACTACACCCTCGCGATCAAGAAGACTCCGATCGTCGTCAACGACAGCCGCGGCTTCTTCACCTCCCGCGTGATCGGCACCTTCGTCAACGAGGCGATCGCCATGCTCGAGGAGGGCATCGAGCCCGCCACCATCGAGCAGGCCGGTCTGCAGGCGGGCTACCCGGCCGCGCCGCTGCAGCTGTCGGACGAGCTGAACATGAAGCTCATGCAGAAGATCGCCAAGGAGACCTTGGAAGCCGCGCAGTCGGGCGACACCACCCTGGGCGTCAAGCGGCACCCGGCGCAGGACGTCATCGACTACATGGTGTCCGAGGGTCGTCCGGGCCGCCTGGAGAAGGCGGGCTTCTACGAGTACGACGAGAACGGCAAGCGCACCGGTCTGTGGCCGGGCCTGCGTGAGCACTTCAAGACCACTGCGGGCTTCGGCGTCCCGCTGCAGGATCTGATCGACCGCATGCTGTTCGCGGAGGCGATCGAGACCCAGAAGTGCTTCGACGAGGGCGTGCTCACCTCCACCGCCGACGCGAACATCGGTTCGATCTTCGGCATCGGCTTCCCGGCCTGGACCGGTGGTGTGCACCAGTTCATCGTCGGTTACCCGGGTGGCCAGGAGGCCTTCGTGGAGCGTGCCGACTACCTCGCCAAGACCTACGGCGAGCGCTTCGAGGTTCCGGCCTCGCTGCGTAAGTAATCGCGCGCCGCGACGCAACGCCGAAGCCCGCCATCGCTTTTCGCGGTGGCGGGCTTCGGCCGTTTTCCGGCCCGTTCGCCTGCGCGTCCGTTCGGCGCGATAGGTTGGCAGCCGTGCCGAGACGTAGTCGCCATGTTCTGATCGCCAGTTGCGCCCTCGCGCTCGCATCGGCCCCGGTGGCGGCCGCCGATCCGGTGACGACGCCATCGGTGCGTTTGCTGGGCGAGCAAGTCGTCGCGTCGAGCCTGGACTTCGCGGGCACCACCGTGGGTGGCCTGTCCGGGATCGACTACTCCGCGCGCACCGGTGAATTCGTGCTGATCAGCGACGATCGTTCGAACAAGAACCCCGCGCGGTACTACACCGCGCGCTTCGAGGTCGGCGAGCGCGGAGTCGGACCGGTGACCTTCACCGGCACGCACCCCCTGCTGACCGCGGCGGGCGCGCCCTACGCGCCGATGTCGGTCGACCCGGAGGAGATCCGGGTGGACCCGTGGACCGGCGATTACTTCTGGACGCAAGAAGGCGAGCGGGACGGCGCCCTGCTGCAAGATCCGTCGGTGCGGATCGCGCACCCGGACGGCTCCTATGTCGGTGACCTGCCGATCCCGGAGAACGAGCGGATGCGCCCCGACTCCGGGCCGCAACAGAACCAGGCACTGGAGGCCGCGACCTTCCTCGCGGGCGGCACGTTGTTCGCCACCGCCACGGAAGGGCCGCTGCTGCAGGACGGGCCGGCGGCGACCACGACGAGCGGGGCACTTACGCGGATCACCGTCCAGGCGCGATCCGGGCCATTGCTCGCCCAGTACGCGTATCCGCTGGATCCTGTCTTCGCCGAGTCGCGGCCGCAGCCCGGCCGCGGCGCGAACGGGATCGCTTCGATCCTCGCCGCCGATCCGCTGGACCCCACGAAACTTCTTGTGCTGGAACGGTCCTTCTCGCCGGGCACGCCCAACAAGATCCGCGTCTACGAGGCCGATCTGAGCGCCGCGACCAACATACTCGACGGCTCGATCGGCGCTGCCCGCCCGGTGGCCAAGCGGCTGC
The DNA here is from genome assembly GCF_053604885.1 of Nocardia sp. NPDC003999. Taxonomy (NCBI): domain Bacteria; kingdom Bacillati; phylum Actinomycetota; class Actinomycetes; order Mycobacteriales; family Nocardiaceae; genus Nocardia; species Nocardia sp. NPDC003999. Next base: position 69,987 of record NZ_JBSGIB010000013.1, on the reverse strand, counting down.
TGGTGGATCTCGACGACGTCGGGCTCGCCGCCGTCGACAACGTGGAGGGCATGACCTGGGGGCCGCGTCTGCCCTCCGGTGAGCGCACCTTGGTTCTGGTCAGCGACGACAATTTCGACAGCCGCCAGATCACCCAGATCATCGCCCTCGCCGTGGCCTAGTCCGTGCCACGCAGCTCCTCGGCGGCGGCCTGGTACGCGGCAGCCGCCCTGGTGAAGTAGTCGAACAGCACCTCGCGCTGTTCGGGTGCGTAGCCGCCGATGATCTCGCCGATGCGCTGCCGTGCGGGAGCGAGCACCTCGTCGAGATCGGCTGGCTTGCCGATCAATTCGACGATCACCTTCCGGCGGTCGCCGGGGACCGGCGCGCGGCGCACGTAGCCCGCGTCCTCCAGGCGGTCGATCAGCCGGGTGGTCGGGCCGGTGGTCAGACCGCTGCGCGCGCCGAGTTCGCCCGGCGTCATCGGCCCGGCCAGTTCGAGGATGTTGAGCGCGTACAGATCGGTGGCGCCCAGATCGACCGCCCGCGCCCCCGCTTGTCCGTGCAGCATGACCGCGCTCAGGTAGCGCCGGTAGATTTCGCGGGCGTCGGCGCGGAGTCCGGGCGCCGTGGCCTCGCGGTCGGGTTCAGGTGTCGACACGGGTATTCCTCCGCACCTAATGTCTGCTCGTATAAAGATAGTTCTACAAAGAAGAAAGATCTCTGAAGAAGTAAAATATCACGGCAGGTCACCACCGCGCCGACCGGGTTCCCGTAGCCGAGGTGGTTGGTCGAATCGCCTCGGGGTATCCGCTCATGTGGACCTGAAGTGGCGGTGGTCACAACCGAGGCGGCATCGGCGCCGAAACCGCTCAGCGGCGCGAAACACGCGGATTCGGAACACACCCGACCTGTTCGGAAACGTCACCCGCGTGATACCGCACCGCGCTACGTTGGAGTATGCGCAGGCATATCGGACACGGCGTCCGGCGGTCGGCGCGGAGTTGGTCGCCGATGTCGCCGATTCGATGTGAGTGTTCGAGGTGATCACATGAATCCACAGACGCGTTCGGGCCGGGTGCGCCCCGAATCCCCTGCGGCCGAGGCGAAGACGCAGCGGCAGCCGCCCGTCGACATCGCCGACGAACTGGAGGCGATGGGCCTGTCCGGTGCGGTGGAGATCGGCCGCGGCGGATTCGGGGTGGTGTATCGCTGCATCCAGACCGCGCTGGACCGGGTGGTCGCGGTGAAGGTGCTCCCCTCGGAGATCGACCAGGAGAGCAGAGAGCGGTTCCTGCGCGAGGAACAGGCCATGGGCAGGCTCTCCGGCCACCCGAACATCGTCGACATACTCCAGGTGGACGTGACGGCAACCGGAATGCCGCTCATCGTCATGCCCTACTGCACCCACGGGTCACTGGAAAAGCTGATTCGCGATCAAGGCCCATTGACCTGGGCGGACTCGCTACGAGCAGGCGTCAAGCTGGCAGGAGCCATCGAGAGCGCGCACCGCGCCCGAATCCTGCACCGCGACGTGAAACCGGCGAATGTGCTGCTCAGTGGTTACGGCGAGCCGCAGCTGACGGATTTCGGCATCGCCCGCATCCCGGGCGGGTTCCGCACGTCCAGCAGCATGATCACCGGCTCGCCCGCGTTCACCGCGCCGGAGGTCCTCAAAGGTGACGAGCCGACCATCCGCTCCGACGTCTACGGCCTCGGCTCGACATTGTTCGCCTTGCTCACCGGGCACGCGGCCTTCGAGCGGCAGGCGGGCGAGCGGGTGGTCGCGCAGTTCCTGCGGATCACCACCCAGCCGGTGCCCGATCTGCGTGAACAGGACATTCCGCCGGATGTCGCCGGCGTCATCGAACAGGCCATGTCCCCGAATCCGCGGGATCGCCCGGCCAGCGCCTACGAGTTCGGCGAAATGCTGCGCGCGGTGCAGCGCGGCCACGATCAGTTGCCGGACGAGATGGCGCTGCTGGAGACCACGCCGGAGCCCGAAACGACCACCCCGGCCGCCGTGGGCGAACCGACCGCGGTGTGGACCGCCTCCCGTCCCGCGGTCACCGCGCGGCGCAGCTGGCCGTTGACGCTACGGCCCGCCGTCTCCCAGCATCCGGCGGTCGTGCCGGCGACGCCGCCGACGGCCGTGACCAAGTTCTGGCCGCCCACGCCCACGCGAGAGCCGATTCCACGGCCGCGTCTGCTGGACATCCTGCGCGCGGGCGGGCGGCGCAGGTTGGCAGTGATCCACGCGCCCGCGGGCTTCGGCAAGAGCACGCTGGCTGCGCAGTGGCGCGCCGAGCTCAGCGAAGGTGACACCGCGGTCGCCTGGATCGGCATCGACCGGGACGACGACAACGAGATCTGGCTGCTCGCCCATCTGATCCAGGCCATCCGCCGGGTGCATCCGGACGTCGGCGCCGGTCTGGACCAGGTACTGGAGGAACGGCCCGCCGACGCGGCCGCTTTCGTGATTCCCACGCTCATCGACGAGATCCACGCGGCGGGCAGGACGGTCGTGGTGATCGTCGAGGACTGGCAGCGGATCACCGACGCGGGCGCGCATCGCGCGATGGAAGCTCTGCTGGACAACTGCTGCCACCACCTGCGTTTCGTCGTGACCAGCCGGGAACAGTCCGGCCTGCCGACCAGCCGCATGCGAGTGCACGACGAACTGGTCGAGATCGGTTCGGCCGCGCTGCGCCTCAACGAGGCGGAGACCAGGCAGATCCTGGTGGAGCGCAACGGCTTCGACCTGACGCCGGAACAGGTCACCGAAATCCACACCGCCACCGACGGCTGGCCCGCGGCCATCCAATTGGTGGGCCTGTCCTTGCGCGGCAACGCCGACCCAGCTCAGCTGATCGCCACCCTCTCCGAAGGCAACCACGGCATTCGCGAATACCTCGCCGAAAACGTCTTGGACACTTTGGAACCGAAGATGCTCGAGTTCCTGATGTCGATCGCGGTGACCGAGCGGGTGTGCGGTTCGCTCGCCGCGGCGTTGTCCGGGGAGCCGGATGCCGAGCAGCTGCTCGAGCAGGCCGAGCAGCGTGAGCTGTTCCTGCGGCGCATCGAGCACGACCCCGAGTGGTTCCGGATGCAGCCGCTGTTCGCAGAGCACCTGCGGACCCGGCTCGACCGCGTCCACCCGGGGAAGCTGAAGTCGCTGCACCGCAAGGCTTCGCGCTGGTACGCCGAACACCAGCTGCTGCGCAAGTCGGTCGACCACGCGCTGGCCGCGACCGATCTGAAGATGGCGCTGGACCTGCTCGAGGGTGGCGGGATGGACCTGATCGACGGTTCCCGGCTCGCCACGCTGCTGGGCAGCGTGTCGAAGCTGCCGATGCAGCAGGTGGCGTCGCGCTCGAAGTTGCTGATGGCGGTGGCCAGGGCGAACGTCAACCTGCAGCAGTCCGGCGCGGCGCGCAACGCCCTGGGCAGGCTGTCCAACATCTTGGCCCGCGGGTCCACCGGCGACGCCGATGTGCGGGTGCAGCGCTGCCAGGCGGCCGTGCTCGCCGCCTCCGACCAGATCGCGCGCGACCACACCGATGGCGTGCTGGATCGAGTCGCCGACTGTCTGCGGGAGCCGGACGATCTACCCGTGTGGACGGTCTCGACGGCGGCCAACCTGACATCCTTCGTGCGCCTGTGCGAGTTCGACTTCGAGGGCGCGAGGAACATCCAGGAGTGGGCCGAGGAGTACCACGAACGCTCGAAGGATTCGCTCGGCCTGGTGTTCGGTCGCTGCGGCCAGGGCGCCGCCGCCTACGAGCAACTCGACGTGGACACCGCCACGCGCTGTTTCCAGCAGGCCTGGGACTTCGCGCGGGAACGCTCGGGACCGCGCTCGCACGCGGTGCGGGTCGCCGCGGCGCTGCTGGGCGAGATGAGCTACCGCAGGGGCGATCTGGCGACCGCCGACCGGCTGCTCGACGAAAGTCACGAGCTGGTCACCCGGGTCGGTCCGGTGGACTTCCTGATCTCCACCTTCGTCGTCGGCGCCCGGGTCAAGGCGGTCGGGGGAGATCTGTTCACCGCGGCAACGCGGTTGGACGAGGGCGCGCGCATCGCCGCCGACAACCGACTGCCCCGGCTGGCCGCCCATATCCGGGCCGAACGGCTGCGTCTGGGCATGGCGCTGGAGTCCGCGGATCGCCGCTACACCGACCTCAGTGAATCCACGCCGCTCCAGGCGGCGCATCGGCTGACCGGCGCCGCCCTGCTCACCGCCGAAGCCGAGGAACTCGCCGCCATCCGCGCACTGCTCGCCGAACGCCGGCTCGGCTCTGACGACCGGGCGGTGCGCCGCGCCCGCGCGCTGTCCGACCACACCCGCCAGAAGCACCGCCCGCGCGCTCAATTGGACGCCGCGCTGCTCCTCGCGGAATGTCTGGCCACCGCGGGCTGGGTCGGTGAGGCCACCAACCTGCTGCTGCCCGCCGTCGCGACCTGCGCCGACCTCGGCTGGACCAGGCCGCTGCTGGACGCGGGCCCCGGCGTGGTCGGCATCCTGCGCGTGCTGCGCGCCGACCTGCCCGCCTCCGCGCAGGTCGGCGACGTCGAACTGCCCGCCCCGTTCCTGGATGAACTCCTGAACGAGGCGGGCAGCAACGCCTTCTGAACGTCCCGGTCTACGGCTGCCACCACGGGCGCAGCGGTACGGTCCAGTCGCCGTCGGCGGGCAACTTGACGCCGAGCACCTGGTGCAGCTGCACCACGTTGCGCTGGAAGCCCAGTCGACAGCCCGCCATATACAAGCCCCACACCTTCGCGGTGCCCTCGCCGACCTCCGCGACGCAGGCGTCCCAGTTGGCGACCAGGTTCTTGCACCATTCGTGCAGCGTCAGGGCGTAGTGCTCGCGCAGGTTCTCCTCGTGCAGCACCTCGAGCCCGATGTTCTGGATCTCGGAGATGATCCGGCCGGAGCCGATCAGCTCGCCGTCCGGGAACACGTAGCGGTCGATGAAATCGCCCGCCTTTGTGGTGCGGGTGTTGTCCGGGCGGGTGATGCAGTGGTTCAGGAACAGGCCGCCGTCGCGCAGCTTGTTCTTGATGTAGTCGAAGTAGTACGGGTAGTTGTGCACCCCGATGTGCTCGGTGAGCCCGATCGAGGACACCGCGTCGAACTCGCCCTCCGGCACGTCGCGATAGTCGGAGTGCCGCACTTCGGCCAGCTCGGCCAGGCCCTCCTCGGCGATCTTCTTCTGCGCCCAATCCGCCTGCTCGGCCGAGAGCGTCGCGCCGATGACCTTGACGCCGCGCTTGGCGGCGTAGCGCACCATGCCGCCCCAGCCGCAGCCGATGTCGAGCAGCCGGTCACCCTCCTTCAAGCGCAGCTTCTCGAACACCAGGCGGTACTTGTTCTCCTGCGCTTGCTCGAGCGTCCAGCTCTCGTCGCCGTAGGTCGCACAGGTGTAGGTCATCGACGGGCCGAGCACATGCTCGTAGAAGGCGTTCGAGACGTCGTAGTGGTGGTGGATGGCTTCGGCATCGCGCGTCTTGGAGTGGCGCAGTCCCTCGAAGGCGATCCGCCGCCAGCGCGGCAGCGTCTCCTGCGGCGGCGGGGCGACCGGCTTGAGCCGCTCCCAGCCCAGCGAGCGCGCGATGGTCACCAGGGCCAGCGCGGACGGACGACGGAACTTCAAGCTGTCCATCGCCTTCAGGATCGCGTACGGATCACCCGGGTGCACCCCGCTGGCGGTCATGTCGCCTGCGATGTAGGCGCGCGCCATGCCCAGGTCGCCGGGGGCCGTGGCCAGGTAGTTGATGCCACGCGGAGTCCGGATGTCCAGCGCGAACTCCGAGTCCTCCGGTCCGGTGGCGCTGCCGTCGTAGGCCGTCAACCGGATCGGGACTTCGCCCTCGACGAGGGTCTCGAAGATCTCGGCAATGCTGAGTTTGGTTCCGAGATCGGCGAAGACATCGGAACGGTCCTTGAATGTCGTCATTTGCGTTGCACCGCCTTCGAATACAAATCCAGCAGGCGCTGGTTCGGGTCGTAGCGTTTTTTCAGTTCGGTGTAGGTGGTTCCGCCGTAGAGCGCCGCGAACTCATCCTTGTCGTAGAAGGAATCCGAGTACAGCGACTTATGACCGTCGAATTCGGTCACTTTGTGCTCGATCGCGCGGTTGGCCGCGCCCTCCTGCTGCCCGGGAGCGGTGGGCACGGCCGACCAGAATCCGACGTTCACGTAGGTCCGGTCCGGCTCCAGGGGATACAGCGGCCAAGCGCGTTCGCCGGGCCGCTGCGTGCGGCCGGTCTCGCGCAAACGCAGCGGGCACAGCCAGATCGGCTCGATCGGAATCTCGCGCAGGAACCACTCCACGAAGTCGGCGGTGCGGTCCACCGGCACCTCGATGTCCTGCACGACCCGCTCACGCGGGGGGTTGCCCTTGCGAACCTCCAGCTTGTCGCCGATGTCGTACTTGTGATCGAGCGCAACCAGCTTCCAATAGAAGCTGCTGCGCCGATAGCGCTTCGGCCAGAACCGGCGGATCCTCGGATTCTGCGTGCCGAAGGCGCGGGAGCACCAGAACCAGTCGGTGTCCCAGCGCCACAGGTAGTCGTGGATGGTCAGGCGGTCGCGTTTGGGCGTTTCGCCCTCGTGCTGGATGGACCGGTAGTAGATGTCCATCCCGGTGTAGTCGCTGACCGGGCCCGGCTCGTCGGTGCGGCGGCCCAGCGTCAGATAGCTCTCCTCGGCGGAGAAGACGACGCCGTCGAGGTAGTCCACGGGCTCGTCCGCATAGACCCGATCCGTGACGATCGTCGCGAGGGTGGCCTCCAGTTCGCGCAGGTCCCGGAAGCGAACGTGCCGCAGCGCGACGTACGGTTGTACTTCTTCCAGCTCGATCTTCAGCCGGACCGTGTAACCCAGCGTCCCGTAGGAATTCGGGAAGCCGCGGAACAGATCGGCGTGCTCGTTGTCCGGCGTGGCGGTGAGGATCTCGCCCGCGCCGGTCAGCACGTCCATCTCCAGCACCGACTCGTGCGGCAAACCGCTGCGGAAGGAGGTGGACTCGATGCCGAGGCCGGTGACCGCTCCGCCCAGCGTGATGGTCTTGAGCTGGGGAACGACCAGCGGCGCGAGCCCGTACGGGAGGGTGGCGGCGACCAGCTCCTCATAGGTGGTCATGCCAGCGACGTCGGCGGTCCTCGCCACGGGGTCGACCGCGATCACCCTGGTCAGCCCCGAGACATCGAGGCCGGGCGCGGTGTTCTTCGCCCTGGCGCGGAAAAGGTTCGAGGTCTTCTTGGCCAAACGGACGTTGGCGTGCTCGGGTATGGCGCGGTAACTCGCCAGAAGGCGATCCACGCCGGCTCGATGCGCGGCAAATCCTGATTCGCGTGCGGCCGGTGCGTGTCCGGCCTTCCCCAACAGACTCACTGCCACCCCTCGACGCTAGTACGGACCATACGGCGGGGCCACCGCGAGGTCTCGGTCGTGGAGAAATGTCACGCATATGTTGCGAAATGGAATGCCGAATCGTCCGGAGAAGTTCGCCACACGCTCCGCCCTCGCCGTTATCATCCGGGGCCGACAGGGCAGGATGGAGATCCGTCGAGACACCGCATCCGGACAAGGAGCTCATTGTGGGACAGGTCAGCGCCAGTAGTTCGATCGACGTGGCGGCGGATCCGCAGCGCGCGCTGGAGGCCATCGCCGACTACGACACGGTGCGTCCGCGCATCCTCTCGTCGCACTACCGCGACTACAAGGTGGTCGAAGGGGGCAAGGGCGCGGGCACCGTCGCGGAATGGACGTTGCAGGCCACCGAGAAGCGCTCGCGCAACGTGCACGCGGTCGTCTCGGTGTCCGATTCCATTGTCACCGAGCGCGACTCGAATTCGACCTTGGTGAACACCTGGACCGTCACCCCGGAGGGCGCGGGCGCGCGAGTCACGCTGCGCACCACGTGGAAGGGCGCGGGCGGCGTCGCGGGCATCTTCGAGGGCATCTTCGCGCCGCTCGGCCTGAAGAAGATCCAGGCCGAGGTGCTCGGCAACCTCCAGCGCGAACTGGCCTGATCGTACGGCCGCGACGACGGCCATGGCCGTCGTCGCGGTCTGCTCGGTCTATTCGGCCGCGATGTCGAAGAGGTTCCCCTCGGGATCGGCCAGCGTCGTCCACTTCATGCCCCACTCGTCGAAGTCGGCGACGTGCTTCGCGCCGAGATCGATCGCGCGCGCGACCTCGTCCCGGCCGGAAGCGAGCAGGTCGAGGTGGATGACGTTCTTGCCGGGGTTCTTGTCGGGCACGCGGATGAACATCAGCGGGGTCGCGGCGTCCGCGGTCCGGCCGACGGTGGCGAACTCCGGGGTGGGGTCGGGATCGACGGGCGTCTCCAGCAACCGTGACCAGAATTCGGCGAGCGCGCCCGCGTTCGCACAATCGATGGTGACGTGGGCGATCGAGATCGTCATGGATATCTCCTTTTATGGTTGGGCGACGGGCCAGCACACTTCGGTCCGGTAGCCGGCCGGTTCATCGGACGTGTCCGGTCCGAGCAGGTACATCTCGCGGATCGGCTCGGGCAGCGCGACAGCGTGTTCGGCGACGTGACTGCCCAGTGCGCCGTAGGTCCGGTCGAAATCGTCGAACGGGCCCTCGTGCACGGCGACGGCGAAACGGCGCGCGGGTAGCTCGATGAGTGAAAGCATTGCCGGCAGCACCACATCCGTGTCGGCGACTGGGACGAACGCGACTACCTCGCCTTCGTCCTGCTCGAAGAAGTCGGTGCTGTAGGTGGCGCCGGCGACGCCCGCAGGCGCGATGCTCGCGGCGGCCAGCGACTCGTACAACGCCTGGAACGTCGAAGCGCACCACTCGCCGATGTGTTCGCGCGCCACCGTCGCGCCGATCGCCGCCGCCGGGAACGCCCCGACCACGCGATACTCCACGGCGATCGGAGCCGATGGCGTCAGCAGCGCGCGCAACGAGGCCACGACCGCGCGGGTGCGGGTCAGCTCGGCTTCCATGCGCTCCAGATGCGCCCGCAGCGTGGCGTCACGGGTGTTCTCGTCCGGCGCGGCCAGCACGGCGCGGATCTCCGGAACCGGCATGTCCAGCTCGCGCAGCCGCCGGATCAACTGTGCCTGCGTCACCTGCGCCGTCGCGTACCGCCGATAGCCCGAACTCGCGTCTATGCCGGCCGGAGCGAGCAGACCGATCTCGTGGTAGTAGCGCAACGTCTTCACGCTGAGATTGCTCAGCCTGGAGAATTCCCCGATGGGGACGGTGGCCGTCATGGCACCAGCCAACACCCTCCAGTGACGGGAGGGTCAAACGACACCCGCTGTTCAGGCGAGCGCGAAGGTCAGCAGCAGGGTGGTCTGGAACATGCCGCGCCACCACGAGTAGCCGAACCACACACCGGGAGTGACTTCCCGGATCTCGTCGTAGACCTGCGGCGTCGGCGAGGGCGCGTAGTTCAGTGCCCAGGTCGGCTGCCCATCGGTCAGGGCGGGCGCGACGTAGACGTCGGCGCCCCAGGCCTCGAAGCCCGCACCGGTGAGGCGGTTCATCAGGAAGCCGCCGTCCGGGCCGGTGTAGAAGGTCTTGCCGATCCACAGCGGGGGCGCGATGGCCTGCATGACCGGCGGGCGAGTGACCCAGCCCGATTTCACGCCGACCGGAACGGCGCCGAGCGGTGCGGCGCGGAAGATCGCGTCCTGCTGCTCCGGCGAGCACCGGGAACGCAGCGAATCGAGCGTCGCGGCCTTGTCGTCCGGGTAGAGGACGCAGCCGCCCCCGTAGTCGGCGGCCGCCGGGGTCGTCTGGGGCTCGTCTGCCCCTTGCGCGTCGATCACTCCGGGCGTGTCGGTGATCTCCGTATCCGCGGACGCCGCTGCGCCGAGAAAGATGCTGGGAACACCGAGCGTGAGCACCAGGGTGCTCAGGAAACGTGCACGAACTGCGATCATCATTGGCTCCAGATTTGCACACCGCTTTCCGACTCGGTGTCGATGGTAAGGCGCGCATGGTCGGTTCCGATCGGAACTACCCAACCTGTTATCCGCCATGCGCGCTGTTATCCGTCCTGCGCCGCGGACCTGGGACCGTCGGGCCGCGCCGGGGACCGGCCGCGGCAGGACTAGGCTGGCCCGTGACACCTTCTTCAGAGAGGACGCTCCCGTGCAGCCAGGTGGCCAGTTCGATATGCAACAGTTGCTCGCCCAGGCGCAGCAGATGCAGCAGGCGGTGATGGAAGCCCAGGCCGAGATCGCGGCGACCGAGGTGGACGGCGCTGCCGGCGGTGGCTTGGTGCAGGTCAGGCTGAAGGCGAGCGGTGAGGTGGTGTCGCTGACCATCGACCCGAAGGCCGTGGATCCCGACGATGTCGAGACATTGCAGGATTTGGTCATCGGTGCGGTCAACGACGCGATGGCCAACGCGCAGCGCATCGCCGCCGAACGGCTCGGACCCCTGTCCGGTGGCTTCGGCGGCGGCGGTTCGCTGCCCGGTTTCTGAGCCGAGGCAGCAGTTGTACGAGGGTCCGGTCCAGGATCTGATCGACGAATTGGGCAAGCTGCCCGGCGTCGGTCCGAAGAGCGCGCAGCGCATCGCCTTTCATCTGCTCCAGGTGGAGCCGCCGGAGATCGATCGGCTGCAGGCCGCGCTGCAGAAGGTGCGTGACGGGGTGCAGTTCTGCGTGACATGCGGAACGGTGTCCGACGGCGAGCTGTGCCGCATCTGCGCCGACCCGCGCCGGGACCGGACCATGATCTGCGTGGTCGAGGAACCCAAGGACGTGCAGGCGATCGAGCGCACCAGGGAGTTCCGCGGTCGCTACCACGTGCTCGGCGGCGCGCTCGATCCGCTCAGCGGTGTCGGCCCCGACCAGCTGCGGATCCGGGAACTCCTGGCGCGTATCGGAAACCAGGAGGACGGCGTCGACGTCAGCGAGGTGATCATCGCGACGGACCCGAACACCGAGGGCGAGGCCACCGCCACCTACCTGGTCCGGATGCTGCGCGACTTCCCGGGTCTGAGCGTGACCAGGCTGGCCTCGGGCCTGCCGATGGGCGGCGACCTCGAATTCGCCGACGAGCTCACCCTCGGGCGCGCGCTGTCCGGCCGCCGCGCGCTATAGCTCGCGAAAACGCCTCCCGCGACGGGGATTGCGCCGCGCCGGGCGTGCGTTACCGTGTCGGGGATGAGCATCGAATTCGTGCTGACGACGCTCGTCATCGTCGCCACCCCCGGCACCGGTGTGCTGTTCACGTTGGCGGCGGGGCTGTCTCGCGGTGTGCGAGCCGCGGTGATCGCGGCCTTCGGCTGCACGCTCGGCATCGTTCCGCACATGATCGCGGCGATCACGGGTCTGGCCGCGCTGCTCAACGCCAGCGCGGTCGCGTTCCAGACGCTGAAGTACCTCGGCGTCGGCTATCTGGTGTACATGGCCTGGACCACGTTCCGGGACAAGGGCGCGCTCGCCGTGCCGGAACAGACCGGGCGCACCGCACCCTCGGCGCGGAAGGTGATCACCTCGGCGGTGCTGCTGAACCTTCTCAACCCCAAGCTGACCATCTTCTTCTTCGCGTTCCTGCCGCAGTTCGTGCCCGGCGGCGCGCCGAACGCACTGGCGCGCATGCTCGAACTGAGCGGCATCTTCATGCTCGCCACCCTGGTGGTGTTCGCGGTGTACGGCGCGTGTGCCGCCGCCGTCCGCGACCAGGTCATTTCCCGTCCCGTCGTGGTCACCTGGATGCGCCGGGTCTTCGGCGCGTCGTTCCTCGCGCTGGCGGGCCGGTTGGCCACCCAGAACCAGTGACCGGGTTCAGAGGTCGACGCGCGACCAGGGCAGGCCGGGGAACCGGCTGCGGTCGTCGTTGGCCCAGCCCCAGATGAGGGCGGCTACGGTGGCGGGATCGGAGATGGTTGTGCCGAAATGCTTGTCGGGGGAGCCGTCCCGGTATTCCACGGTGTAGGCGCCGGAGTTCTCCCGGTAGGTCTGGATGTAGAACTGCTCGCCGCGTTCGACGACGAGGTACGGGTTGGGCGGGGCCAGCTCCGGAATCCACTGCTGGACCAGCGCTTCGGTCAGGTACGGGAACTCGCCCGCGCCGCCGTGCGTGACGATGGCCTCGACGTGCTCGGCGGGATCGATCAGCCAGGCCAGTTGCGGGTCGTAGACGGTATAGTTCAGCGGTGTGGCGAGTTCGAACAGCAAGTGGCGGACGAAGCCGACCGCGTCGTAGGGGCACGGCACATGCAGTGCCGCACCGGTGGCCGCGCCGCCGACCGGCACGGTGCTGAGGAAGTTGTCCTCCTCGGGCAGTTCCGCGTTGCGTCTGTTCAGTTCGGCCGCGATCTGCGCGACCGCCCCCGACTCGGGGACGCCCTGCTGGGTGCTCAGGTAGGCGTCGACCTCCGCGATCGACGATGCGACACCGGACGGCAGCAACACGTGGTCATAGCTCACCGGGCCAGGGTACGGAACCGCTCAGGCGCGGCGCCGGGCCGTCTCGCCGTCGCCACACCGGCAGCCGCCCGCGAGGTTTCGGCAATCGAGGACGAAGGCGTGCCTGGCGTGGCTGAGCTCCAGGCAGTGTTCGTCGGTGCATTCGGCGATCCGGCTCACGTGCACGATCAGGGTTCCGTGGCAGTGGTCGAACGCGGATTCGCAAGACGAACAGTCTGATCTACGCATAATGACCTCCTGACGAGATCGTTGTCGTCGTTCGGTGATACCACCGGTGCGGGCGCCACGGTGGGACCCGGGACCGTGTGTCGCCACGCCCGATGCTGAGCAAATATTTAGCAAACAGTTGTCGCCGCACAGCGTTTTACCCGTTATGACCCCTGCTACATGCGAAAATGGCCGCAAAGACCACTAATGCGGGTGTCCGGCACAAGGTTTCCGGACCGCACCGGAAGCATTCGGCGACCGTTGGGCATGGATGGCGGAAGTGAGGTCGGCGGTGACGTTGCGCGATGAGCGGCGAGATACCGCGACCACCGTGCGGGAACAGGTCGCGCGCTACCGCGAAGATGCTTCTGCCACCGCCGCCTACGACGAGTGCGGCGCGCCGGTCGCGGGCTACTACGACGAATTGGTCGACGCCGACGGCAAGGTGCGCCGGGTGTGGTCGCAACTGTCCGCCGACTTCGCCGAACTCGGCGGGGACGGTTTGGGCAAGCTGGACAGCCGGGTGCGCAGGCTGATCGACGACGACGGCATCACCTACCTCGAGGCCGGCGCGTCGGCCGAGAACACGCCTGCGCCGTGGCGCCTCGATCCGATTCCCTTGCCGGTCGCCGCGGACGATTGGACCCGGCTGGAGGCCGGGCTGGAACAGCGCTCCCGCGTGTTCGACGAGGTGCTCACCGACATCTACGGTCCACGCAGGACGCTCGCCTCGGGACTGCTCCCACCGGAAGTCGTGTTCGGTAATCGCGGCTACGTACGAGCCGCGCACGGCATCACCGTGCCGGGGCGGCACCAACTCTTCCTGCACGCCTGCGATCTCAGTCGCTGGGGCGACGGCCGGTTCCGGGTGCTCGCCGACTGGGCGCAGGCGCCGTCCGGCGCCGGATACGCGCTGGCCGACCGCAGGGTCGTGTCGACCGCGATCCCGGAGGCATTCGAGCACGCGAATCCGCGTCCGCTGACACCCTTCGCCAGGGCTATGCGATTGATGCTGATCGAATCCGCGCAGACCGACGACGACGAACCGGTGGTCGTCGTGCTCAGTCCAGGCGTGCATTCCGAGACCGCGTTCGATCAGGCCTATCTCGCCTCCACACTCGGCTTTCCGCTGGTTGAGAGCGCCGATCTGGTGGTGCGCGACGGCGCGCTGTGGATGCGGTCGCTCGGCACGCTGAAGCGGGTGGACGTGGTGCTGCGCCGGGTGGGCGCCGAATTCTCCGATCCGCTGGACCTGCGGCCGGATTCGCGGCTGGGCGTGGTGGGACTGGTCGAGGTGCTGCGCCGCGGCGCGGTGACGGTGGTGAACACGCTCGGCAGCGGGCTGCTGGAGAATCCCGCGCTGGCCGGATTCCTGCCCGCCCTGTCGCGCGCACTGCTCGGTGCGGACCTGTTGCTGGAGAACGCGCCGTCGTACTGGGGTGGTCATGAACGGGAGCGCGGACATCTGATCGCGAATCTGGACAAGCTGATCGTTCGCTCGGCGGTCGACGGCGCCACGCTGTTCGGCCCTGAACTGAGTCGGCGGCAGCGCGACGAGATGAAGGCGCGGATCGATGCGCACGGATGGCAATGGGTTGGCCAGGAACCGGCGCAGTTCTCCGTCGCGCCCGCCATCCGCGAGCACGACGGACTCGCCGCGGCTCCGGTCGGCATGCGATTGTTCTCGCTCGCCCATCGGCGCGGCTACACCGTGATGTCCGGCGGTCTCGGCCAGCTACGTCAGCGCACGACCGATCGCGCCGCGCGGAAAGTCGCCGCCAAGGACATCTGGGTGCGGGCCGCGCCGACGGCCGCCGCCGCGATCAGCACCGAGCCGTCGCGCGAGCCGCGGCGCACCGCTCCGGTCGTGGCGGGGATCAGCTCCCCCCGCGTGCTCAACGACCTGTTCTGGATCGGCCGCTACGGCGAGCGCGCGGAGGACACCGCCCGTCTCTTGATCGCCACCCACGAGCGTTACCAAGAGTTCCGGTATCGCCCCTGGCTGGAAGGCGCGGGCGCGTTACCGATCCTCTTGGCCGCCCTCGGACGGACCACCGCCACCGCGGCTCCGACCGACGGGCTGTTCGGTCCCGAGGTGCGAGCCTTTGCGCCGCAGCAGAGTTCGGTCGATCGCGGCCTGCTAGCTCCGTCGGGTGCCGGCGTCGACGAAGGTGTGGCGCAGTACGGCGACGAGCGGTCGCACGCTGCGGCCGGATCGTTTCCGGATTCTGGTGATGCTCCGGCATCGCCCGGTGCGGGCGAGTGCGCGCAGGGGACTTCGGTGCCGGTCCGGTCACGATCTTCCGGCCACGAGACAGACGAAAAATTCTCGGCTGCCGCGCCATCCGGATCGGGAATGCCGGAAGACGCTGGGGGAGAAACTGGTTCGAAGCACATTGAGCACCACGATGCCGTGGCCCGGAACGAAGCGATGGCCGGAGCCGGAGCGCGACAACAGGTTACGGATGGTGTGGAGGCCGTCGCCGAAGGGGCGGACGACGGCGTGGCCACCGGTGCGGCGCAGGACAGCGCTCCGGCGGTACACCGGGTGCCGGGCGCGTCCCGCGCGGGCCACGACTACCTCGTCGCACTGACGATAGACCGCGAGCTGCCCGGGTCGCTGGCCTTCGCGATCGACCGGTACGGCAGCGCCGCGCGCGCCGTGCGCGACCAGTTGTCGGTGGACACGTGGATGATCCTCGGCTCGGTCGAGCGCGCGCTGGCGTGCTACCCCGCCGCGGTGGACGACCAAGAGGCGGAGTTGTCGGATGTGCATTCGCGAACCCTGGCCGGGCTGCTCGCGCTGTCCGGGATCGACGGCGAGTCGCTGATCCGCGACACCGGGTGGCACGTCAGGGACATCGGTAAGCGGATCGAGCGCGGTCTCGCCCTGACCGCGTTGCTGTCGGCCGCGCTGACCCAACGGTATCCGGAGGAGATCGAACGCGAGGTCACCGAATGGGTGCTGCGCGCCACCGAGTCTTCGGTGAGTTACCGTCGGCGCCACCAGGATTCGGTGCGGATCGCGAACGTCGCCGAGCTCCTGCTGTTCGACACCGCCAATCCGCGATCGCTGGCCTATCAGCTGGGCCGCCTGCACGCTGATTTCCAGGCGCTGCCCGGTGCGTCCGGCTCGTCGCGTCCGCAGCGGCTGCTCGCGGACGCGCGGCGCATGCTACGCCGCCTCGATCCCGACGATCTCGAGGTCACCGACGCGAACGAACGGCGCACCGAACTGGCGGAGTTGCTGGAGGGAGTGCACGTGCGCCTGCGCAAGGTATCCGAGTCCTTCGAGACCACGACGCTGTCGCTCCCGGTCGACATCCAGCCGCTGTGGGGCAGCGCGCAGGTCGTCGGATGACCGGCCGTGCGGTCCGGCGCTACCGGATCGAGCATCGCACCAAGTACTCGTACTCCGGCGAAGTCATCAACTCCTATGGGCGCGCG
Source organism: Nocardia sp. NPDC003999 (assembly GCF_053604885.1). Lineage (NCBI taxonomy): Bacteria > Bacillati > Actinomycetota > Actinomycetes > Mycobacteriales > Nocardiaceae > Nocardia > Nocardia sp. NPDC003999. Next base: position 53,917 of record NZ_JBSGIB010000013.1, on the reverse strand, counting down.
TACTTGACGCCGCGCGATCTCCCCGGTCAGCGTCTGCTCGCACACGAGATCCGGATCGACCCCGCCCCCTCGGACCGGTCGGTCGGCGCGGATGTGTGGGGCAACATCACGTCCTACTTCCACGTCACCACCGAGCATCGTGCTCTGACGGTCGTCGGCGAATCGCTGGTCGAAGTCGACGCGCCCGCCCGCGACGACGCGGGCTCGGCCGCCGAGCCGTGGGAACGCGCGCGCCCGACGGGGGCCAACGGGCCGTTCGCCGTGGAGTTCGCTCTCGACCTGCACCCGCAGGAGATCACGTCGGAGATCGTCGCGTACGCGGCCGAATCCCTCCGGCCGGGCAGGCCGCTGCTGGATGCGGTGGTCGAGTTGAACACCAGGATCTACACCGACTTCGCCTACCGGTCCGGCGCCACGACGGTGTCCACCCGGGTGGCCGACGTGTTCGCGGCCCGCGCGGGCGTCTGCCAGGACTTCGCGCGCCTCGCGGTCGCCTGCTTGCGGTCGCACGGCCTCGCCGCCCGGTACGTGTCCGGCTACCTGGCCACCGATCCACCACCAGGGAAGGAGCGCATGGTCGGCGCCGACGCCACGCACGCCTGGGCGGCGGTATGGGTGCCCGGCGCCGACGGACCCGACCGCTCGGGCCGGTGGATCGACCTCGACCCCACCAACGACCAACTCGGCGACGAGCGCTACATCACCGCCGCCTGGGGCCGCGACTACGCCGACGTCCCTCCGCTGCGCGGCATCATCTACACCGACGCGAAGGACAGCACGATCACCGTCTCCGTCGACGTCACCGAGGTGGGTGTACCAGGCCATCTACCCGCGGCTCGCGAATACGGCCGGTGAAGGCATGGTCCCGGATCGCCGACGAGGTCGAGCGCCCACCGCGCCGACTGGCACGGCGGCGAGGCGAACAACCCAGGCAAATCGGCTCGGGCCCGTGGCGCGGGGTGACGGATGGTCGGACCGTCCGGTTGACGCCGTCCGCGATCCGGCCGGACGTCGGTCGTCAGCGCCCGGCTCGGACGTAGCGGGTCAGCACGGCTGCGCCGACCGTGTCGACCGACAGCAACTCGAGGTCCGCGGGCGGCTCGCCATCGGCGAACAAACGGTCACCGCTACCGAGGACCGTGGGGAAGATCAGCAGTCGGTACTCGTCGACAAGATCCTTTTCCCGCAATGCGCGAACGATGGTCAGGCTGCCGGTGACGATGACGTCGCCGGGTGCGTTCTCCACCGCCGTATGGAGGTCGCCTTCGACAAGCGTGGAATTCGTCCAGCTCGACGTGTCCGCCAGCGTGTGCGAGACAACCAGTTTCGCGGCCTTGTTCATGCGCGTGGCGAAGGGATCGTCGCGTCCGGGCCAGATGGTGGCGAACAACTCCCAGGTGCGGCGGCCCAGCAGCAGCACGCCCTCATCGAGGGCACGCGCCAGGCGGAACTTGTCACCGCCGACGCTCTCGGGACCGTAGCGGAAGGCCCACCCGCCGGTCGCGGTGCCGCCGCGGCCGTCGGGATCGGACACTCTGCCGTCGAGGGTGACGAACTCGCAGACGATGACGCTCATGACCGGATTCCTTTCGATGGTGTGGCTGCACCGGTATGTACCGGCGAACACGCCCGAACTCATCGCTTCGATCCGGATTGCCGCGAATTCAGCTACTCCGGCGACCTGACCGGCGGGAACAGGCTCAGGCGCGCAGGCGCTCCCGGCGGAGCTGGTCGACCTCGGGCAGGTCGAGGGGCGCCAGTTCGGTGACGCCGAGGGCGCGCATCAGCAGCAGGTCGGCGAGTTCGGGGTTACGGGCCAGCGCCGGGCCGTGCATGTAGGTGCCGATCACCGAACCCTGGACGACGCCCTCCAGCCCGTCGCCGACGCCGTTGCCGACGCCGCGGGTGACACGGGCCAGACCCTGCGCGTCGCCGCCGAGTTTCGTTCCGCCCCGGTGATTCTCGAAGCCGGTGAGTGGTGCGGTGAGCCCGTCGAGCAGTGGAGTGGTGGTCACCTCGCCGATGGCGCGTTTGTGCTGCGGCGAGGTGGTGACGTCGAGCAGGCCGACGCCGTCGACTCGCTCGCCCGCCGAGGTCTCGTACCACTGGCCGAGGACTTGGATGGCCGCGCAGATCGACAGCACCGGAGCGCCTCGCCCGGCGGCGCGCTGCAAGCCGGGGTAGCGCTGCAGGTGCCGGGTGGCCAGACGCTGGGCGGAATCCTCCGCGCCGCCCAGGGTGTAGACGTCCAGGGAATCGGGCACCGGCTCCGACAGCGTGATCTCGACGATCTCGGCGTCGTAGCCGCGCATGCGCAGTCGTTGCCGCAGCACGAGCGCGTTGCCGCCGTCGCCGTAGGTGCCCATCACGTCCGGCAGCACCAGGCCGATGCGGAAGGTCGACTCGGTCATGAAGCCCGCTCCTCGAGGTCACGGTTGAGATCACGGAAGGCGGTGTAGTTGGCCAGCACTTCCACATGGCCCGCGGGGCACGACGCGATGGCGCGGACCGGATCGGGCACCAGGGTGTGCTCCACGCCCGCGTAGGTCAGTCGCACCGCCAGGTCGGTGGCGCGTTCGCCCGCCGCCACCACCTGCACGCCTTCGAAGTGCTCGAAGCGCACGTCCCACAGCCAGGACAGGTCCTCGCCGTCGGGTACCTGTCCGTTCACCGCGATCACCAGGCCCGCCGAGGTCGGCTCGATCATCGACAGCGCCTCCTGCCAGCCGGCCGGGTTCTTGGCCAGCAGCAGACGCGCGTCGTGCTCGCCGACCTGCACGGTGCGGTAGCGGCCCGCGATCTCGCGGACCGTGCCCGCGGCCGCGACGGCCTGCTCCGGGTCGGCGCCCAGCGCGACCGCGGCGGCCACCGCCTGTGCGGCGTTGCCGCGGTTGGCCCGGCCCGGCAGTGCGAGCCGCAGCGGGAAACGCTTGCCCTCCCGCCCGACCAGATCGTCCCCGTCGAGCCACCAGTCCGGTTCGGGACGCTGGAAATCCGCTCCGGTACTGCGCCAGTGCGCGCCCTCCCAGACGATCGGCTCGCCGCTGCGCGGGCAGCTGGTCGCGTCCATCGCCCAGCCGCTGCCCGCAGCGACCCACACCACGTTGGGATGGTCGTAGGCGATGGAGGTGACCAGCACGTCGTCGCAGTTGGCGACCACCACGGTGGCCGGGTGCTTCGCCAGGCCCGCGCGCAGCTTGCGCTCGATCATGTTGATCTCGCCGACCCGGTCGAGCTGGTCGCGGCTGAGGTTCAGCAGCACCACCGCCGAGGGGTTCAGCGAATCGGTGACGTGCGGCAGGTGCAGTTCGTCGACCTCGATGGCGGCCAGCGGCGCGCGCCGGTGCGCGTTCAGCGCGGCGACGATGCCCGCGTCCATGTTCGCGCCGTCGGCCTGGGTCGCGACCGCGCCGAGGGTGCTGAGCGCGGCGGTGGTCATCCGCGTGGTGGTCGACTTGCCGTTCGTGCCGGTGACCAGCACGGTGCGCCGCCGCTGCCCGAGCTGGTCCATGACGGTCGGATCGATCTTCAACGCGATCAGTCCGCCGATCATCGACCCTTTACCACGACCCGCCTTCTGCGAGGCCCAGGACGCCGCGGCCGCCGCCGCAAGCGCGAGCCGTCCGCGCACCGATAGTTCTGCCACGTCGCGAGTCTATGTTCGACGGGCGATCCGGGCGCGCCGCGGTCGGGTGGCGTGGGCCACGCGGGTCAGTCGCGGTAGAGCTTGGCCGCGTAGTTCTCCGGTGAGTAGTAGCGCTCCAGCTCCTCCACCGTCTCCGCGACGTTCGTCTGCACCTCTTTGACCAGGCAGGCGGGACTCGGCAGGGTGTCCTCCGGCCACTGCTCCGGCTCCCAGAGATGGCTGCGCATGAATGCCTTGGCGCAGTGGAAGAAGATCTGGTCGATCTCCACCTCGACAGCGAGGATCGGGCGGTGCCCGCGCACCACCATGTCGTCGAAATACGGCGCGTCGCGCACCAGCCGGGCGCGGCCGTTGATCCGCAGCGTCTCGCGGCGTCCCGGGATCACGAACAGTAGGCCGACGTGCGGGTTGGCCAGGATGTTGAGGTAGCCGTCGGCGCGGCGGTTACCGGGGCGCTCCGGGATGGCGAGGGTGGTGTCGTCGAGCACCCGCACGAACCCCGCCGGATCGCCTTTCGGCGAGGCGTCGCAGTTGCCGTCCGCGTCGCTCGTACTCATCACCAGGAACGGGGAGAGCGCGATCCACTCCCGGTCCCTGGCATGCAGGACAGGGCGCTCCTTGGTGGCCGCGCGCGGCGCCACCTCGCCGAGCAATGCCCGCAGGTCTGCCGGGTCGGTGATCTCGTCGGAGGCGGTGCTCTCACGCATAGTTCGATTCAAGCACCGCGGCCTGGGGGATGGCGATCGAATTCGGCTCCGGCGAAGGGAGATCGCTCACATCCGCTCAGACGGGGACGTCGAACATGTTCGGTGGCCGGCCGCGTAGCGGTCGGCGTCGAATCCGGCGCGCGGATTCCACAGCGTGGCCTTCAGCTGTGGGTGCGTTCGTATGCACGCACTCTTGCGCCGGTCCGGCTCGGAGATTCCTCACGAGGTCAGGAGTCGATCACCTGGCGATGAAGTCGACAGCCGTTTCCACATTTCCCGGCTGCATTCCAGTGTCGGTCAGCACCTTGAAATCGCATCGACTACGCAGCTTGTACCATCTTCCTCGATCAATTTTCACGCTCGAATGGAGGAGGTAGTCGCGCGGAATTTCTTGATGATCGTCGGAGTACCCGGAAATCCCACCTATAGTTGTATGGCAACTCATGCTGCCGTACACGACGCTTTGAGTCGCGGGCAGTAGCTTCAGCGACCATGCAAATTGTTCGAACTGTAGTTCACCTGTCCGGTGAACTTTGCGATATTGTTCTGAAACTCTCGATATGCGGAATTCGCCGTGAATTCGAGGTCTGCCGGATCGGTTCAGCGGCAGCGAAGCACGGCATGCATAGAACCGTGGCAGTGGCGAGGGCCGCCGCAAAAGAAAACTTCATTATCCCCCCAGTTGAAAGCGTGATCTACAACCAGTCAATTCTTACTGCGCGCAGGGTGTGGGAGTCTTGTTGGGCGAATTCGTACTCGACCTCGACGACGTCTCCTATCGAGATGTCATCGAAATTCCTCCCACGTAACGAGTCCAATCCGAACCAGATGTGATCTCCGGTGAGCGACTCAACGATCCCAGTCGCGCGCTTGCTGTTCCAGCGCCAAATTTTTCCCCGCGTTTTGAGTTCCCCCTCTTCCCCGTGCATGGTCAGAGACTATCCTTTCGATTCGGTCAGCACAATGACTCGGAGAACAGAATTCGCCCCTGACGCCAGACCTATCACCCTGCCGCGCGGATCGATCGCGATTCACGCGGGGACGTCGAACATGTTCGGCTGGCCGGCCGCGTAGCGGTCGGCGTCGATGCGGCGCAGCGGTTCCAGTTCGGTGGCGCGGTAGAGGGTGTACATCCGGCAGCGCTCCGCGTTCGAACCGGCCACGTCCAGCAGGGCGTTCACCGCGGCGCGCGCGGACTCGTTGGCGCCCTCCATGGTGGCCAGGTCGACGTTGGTGCGCACGTAATCGCCTGCCAGGAAGAGGTTTTCCAGTGCGCCGTGCGGTTGCGGACGGTACTCCCACGACCCGGCGGTGTTGATGAGCAGCGGGTCGGCGTTGGCGTTGCGCCGCTCGCCCTCCTGCCAGGTGATGCCGGGATCGAGGAACCAGGAGTGCAGGTCGGCGTCGCGCAGCACCTCGCCGCGATCGTCCAAATGGGCCTTGATCTGGGCCCACGCCTCCCGAGCGATCTCCTCGTGGGTGCACTCCTTGGCGGGTTTGCCGAACACGATGCCTGGGGTGTTCCAGTCGGAGATGTCCACCGAAAGGCAGTCCTGCACGCCGCCGTCGCCGAACTCGGTCAGCTTGCGGCGCCACAGCTGGTTCTGGCTGATCGAGGTGAGCGACCACGGCGCGTCGATGTAGGCGGTGTGACCGCGCGAGATGTCGGCCGGTCGGCGCAGATAGAACTGGATGCCGTTCATCCAGTCGGTGAACAGGTTGTCCATCCCGGCCAAATCGGGCCTGACCTCGAGTACTTGCGGCGACCACAGCGTTCGCGCGCGTTCGGCGGGCAACGCCACGACGAAGTAGTCGGCCTCGACCGTGCGTTGCGCGCCGGTCTCGTCCACGACCCGGGCCGCGACGATCCTGCGGTCGCGCACCTCCAGCTCGCGCACCTCGGCGCCGAGCACGAAATCCGCTCCGAGTTCGCGGATCCGCCGAGTCCACGGCTCGATCCAGACCGCGTTGGTCGGACCGTTCAGTACCCGGTCCAGGCTGCCGTCGTTGCCGATCCCCAAGGGATTGCCGAGGAACTGCTCGCCCATCGTGCCGATGGTGCGCACGCTCGCGATGTTCTCTTTCGCGGCGACCATGATGCTGGTCAGCGTGCGCGACAGCAGCGCGCGGAACTCGTGCGAGCGCGCGTGGCCGCCGACGAAATCGTGCCAGGAGGTGCGCTCCCATTGGCCGAGGCGGCGGGCGTCGCAGCTGGTGTTGAAGACCAGCAGGCGTTCGGCGAAGTAGACGCCCTCGTTGGAAGGCATCTTGAGTGCGGTCGACAGCGCCGCGCCGAGCGTTTCGCGGAAACTGTCCGGGGAGAACTCGGCACGGGCGCGCGGACCGAGCGGGACGCGGAAGTCGTCGCCGCCGTGCCGGGCGAATCGTGCTTCCGGCACCGCGACCAGGTTGTCCCACACGCCGTTCGCGTTGCCGGGGAACGGGATTCGGCGCATCGTGTCCGGCACGTGCTGATAGAAGCCGGGGAAGAAACGGAAGCCGTGTTCGCCGGGCAGATCCGGCCGTCCACCCGTTCCGGTGCCGGGCACGCCGACGCTGCGGGCTTTGCCGCCCCACGCCCGTTTCTCGTAGATGGTGACCTGGAAACCGCGTTCCGCCAGCTCGTGTGCCGCGGTCAGGCCCGCGACACCGCCGCCGAGTACCGCGACCCTTTTGCCGCCGGGATTCGCTGCGGCAGGCGTGGGTTTCAGCGCACCCGCCGTCAGTGCCCCCGCCGTAGCCACCCCCGCCGCGACCGTGTTACGAAGCAGTGCTCTTCGCGATACGGTCCACTGATTGTCTGCCATGCGCCGCTCTGCTGCCTAGCCTAGGGACCAACTTCCACGCCGGGCACTACTGTAAAGCGGCAAGCCGATCGATTCGCACCGACCCCGTACAGCGGCCGGTGCGGAATGCGAATTTCGTGACGGAATGCACACCGAACGTGGGTACGGCCCGCTAGGCCGGGCGACCGGTACCTGCCATCGCGGGTGTTCCCGATGGCTCGATGCGGGCGTTCACCGTAGTCGCGCGTGGCCTGCTCGACGTGGCGGCGAACGCTCCCGCCAGCACCACCACCCCGCCGATCAGCGACAACGTGGTCGGAGTCTCGCCCAGGAAAGTCCACGCCGCGGCGATGCCGACGATGGGAACGAGCAGGGAGAACGGCGCGACCAGGCCGGCCGGATAGCGACCGAGCAGATAGGTCCACAACCCCGTGCCGACCACAGTGGCGAGGACGGCGATATAGGCGAGCGCCAGCAGAGCGGGCAGGCCCGCCGGTGTGAACGCTTCGGCCAAAGCCCGCGCTCCCGTGGTCGGCCCCTCGGCGAACGCCGACAGCGCGAACAGCGGCACCGGCGGGATGGCGGTGGTCCACAGCATCAGGTGCAGCGGGTTGACGCCGGGGGTCTCGGTACCGGCCAGTCGTGCGCCGATATTGCCGAACGCCCAGCCCAACCCACCCGCCAAGGTCAGCAGAACCGGAAGCAGGGTGGCGTGGGCGAGCCGGTCCCAGCCGATCACCGCCATGCCCGCCACCGCGACGGCGATGCCCGCGATCTGCACCGGGCGGATCCGCTCGCCCAGCAGCAGCGTGCCGAGCAGCACGGTGAACGGCGCCGAGGATTGCAGTACCAGCGAGGCCAGGCCGGTCGGCATGCCCACCCGCATCGCGGTGAACAGGAACGCGAACTGCAGGATGCCGAAACCGGTGCCGTACAGAAGGATCCACCGCATCCGCACCGGAGGGCGCGGGATGAAAAGCAGCGCGGGCACCGCGAGCACGGCGAAGCGCAGCGCCGCGAAGAAGAACGGGGGGAAGTGGTCGAGCCCGACCCGGATGGCGAGGAAATTCAATCCCCAGAGCAGGACGACGGTCAGGCCGAGCAGGCGGTCGCGGTTGGTCACGCCTTCATCGTGCGGTCTGCTAAAGATCAGAACAATCGAATAATTATGGATCAATGATGTAGCTTCACTTAATGAATTTCGGTTCCGCACCGGTCGTGGCCGGCCCGCCCATGGCGCTGGAGAGGTTGCGTGTGCTGCGTGAGCTGGCCGATCGCGGCACGGTGGCCGCCGTGGCGGCAGCACTGTCCATGACGCCCTCCGCCGTTTCCCAGCAGCTCAAGGTGCTCGCGCGGGAGGCGGGCGTGGCCCTGCTCGAACCGGACGGCAGACGCGTGCGGCTCACCGACGCGGGTCGTGCACTGGTGGTGCGCGCCGACGAAGTGCTCGCCGCAATGGATCGCGCGGTCGCCGAGATGGCGCACTATCGCGGCTCGCCGCGCGGACGGGTCCGCGTCGCGGTGTTTCCCTCGGGCGGTGCGTTGCTGCTGCCGCATGTGCTGCCCGGCATGGTGGACAGCGGAGTCGAGGTGATCGCGCGCGACGAAGACGTGCCGCCCTCGGAAGTGGCGCGACTGCTCGCCGATTACGACGTGGTGCTGACCCATCGCGACGAGCGCGCCGCACCTATCGCCGACCCACGCGTCGCGACCCGGGTGCTCATGCGCGAGCCGATCGATGTGGTCGCGGCGCCGACGCATCGGCTCGCTGGCCGTTCGGCCGTCGCGCCGGAGGAACTGGCCGACGAGACCTGGCTCAGCGTGCGGGGCGGTTTTCCCGTCGACGACGTACTGCGCTCGATCGCCACCGTGACCGGCGTACAGCCGCGTATAGCGCAGCGCCTCAACGATTTCCGCGTCATCGAGACGCTGGTCGCCACCGGCTACGGTGTCGCGCTCATGCCTCGCTACGCGGTCGGCCACCCTGATCTGGCGGTGCTACGGCTGTCCGGCGTGCGCGCCGCTCGGATATACGAACTGGCCACCCGGCCCCGGGCCGAGGCCCGTCCGGCGATCGCGGCCGTGCTCGCGGCGTTCGAGTCGGCCGCCGCACTCGCGACGGCCGACTCCGCGCACGGAAAGGGTTCCGCCGCAGGAGCATGATTCCGCGCGACGATCAGAATCCGTGCGGTGGCTGGTGCCGGTAGGGATGCTGGGCCTGCGAGCTGACGTAGCCGAAGTCGTCGGCGACCATCGCCGCCAGCTCCAGCAGCGCCCGCCGGGTCGGCTTGCTCACCAGTTCCAGATCGATTTCCGCGCCCTCGGCGAGGTGATCGTCGAACGGCACGACCTGCACCGCGCGGGTGCGATCGAGGAACAGCTTGCGCAGCTGGTCGAGGTCGACGGTGGACGCGCCGCGCCGGGAAGCGTTCACCACCACGACGGTTCGTTCCACCAGCTTGCCGTAGCCGTGGTGGTCGAGCCAGTCCAGCGTGGCCGACGCGCTGCGCGCGCCGTCGATGGCGGGCGAGGTGACCAGCACCAGCGAGCTCGCCATGTCCAGCACGCCCGCCATCGCCGAGTGCATCAAGCCGGTGCCGCAGTCGGTCAGGATGATGTTGTAGAACGACTGCAGAATGCTGATCGCCTTGCGGTAGTCCGCTTCGCTGAACGCCTCGGAGACCGCCGGATCCTGTTCACTGGCGAGCACTTCCAAGCGGCTCGGCGCCTGCGAGGTGTGCGCCCGCACGTCGGAGTACCTGGTGATGTGCTGATCCTCGAGCAGGTTGCGCACGGTGGAGCGGGTCTGGCGCGGCACCCGGTGCGCGAGCGTGCCCAGGTCGGGGTTGGCGTCGATCGCGATGACCCGGTCGCCACGCTGCGAAGCGAAGGTGGAGCCGAGACCGACCGTGGTGGTGGTCTTCCCGACACCGCCCTTGAGCGAAAGGATCGCGATCCGGTAGTCACCGCGCACCGGCTGGTTCACCCGGTCGGCGAGGTCCTGGTAGACGATGTCGGCCGCCGACTCGCCCGGATTGATCATGCCGCCGGACACCTTGTGCACCGCACGACGCCAGCCGCTGCGCGGCGCCCTGCGGGCGCGCCGGAGCAGATTCAGGTCGTTCACCGAATGTCCCGGCTGGCCGGGCTGCGGCACATGCTGCGGTTGGAACGGCGGTACCGACTGGTGCGGACCCGGCCCGCCTTGCCAGCCCGGCCCCTGCGGTTGCCCGAGCGGCGGCGGAGGCGGCGGTTGATAGGCGGGCGGCGGAGGCTGGTGCGTCACCGGCGGAGGCGGCGGCGCCCAGCTGTAGATCGGGCCGCTGGGCTGATCGAGTTGCGGCGCAGGAGATTCGGGCTGCGCGGAATCCATGGGCACATGCCGGGTCAGGCCGTCGCCGCCGATCTCCTGGCGGTACTCCCCGTAACCGGGATGAGGTCCGTCCGGAGGCGGGGCTATCGGGTGGCTACCGCTATGGCCCGACGGTGGCTGAAAGGTGCCGGTAGTGAACGGCTCTCCTGGAAAGGGCGACGGAGGGGGATACGCGCCCGCGTTCGGCGGGGCGTACGAGCCGTAGGGCTCGGCCGGTCCGGCCTGCGGGGGAGCCCATGCCTGCGCCACCGGGGCGGCTTGCGGGTAGGCCGTGGTCTGCTCCGTCGAGCCGTGCGGCTCGGGCTGTTCGGGTTGGGCGTCCGGCTGGGCCGACCCGGCCGACACGTCGGTTTCCTTCGCTTCCGTGCCGCCGGCCGGCTCGGCCGACGGGTCCTTGGCCGATGACTCCACGTCGCTGACTTCGGCCGTATCCACGGAATGACTCTGCAGCCAGGGTGGAGAGGTCGGATTGTGGTCGTTTGCTGTCACGGTTCCCCCATCTGCTCGGGAGTTCGAGCAGAGAGCTCGGCGCTTGGAGTGCGAATCCAACGCTAGCACGGGGTTCGCTACCCCGTGTCGCGGTAGGCATGCCGGGCTTGGGGAGCCGAATGCCCGCGACAAATGGTCTGTCCCAGCGAGATCGGGCGCCGCGCGGTGGAACCCGCGCGGCGCCCGTCCGCGTACTTGCCGAGATGCGCTGTCAGTGCGCCCGGTTCACCGCCGACACCACCGCGCGCAGCGACGCGGTCGTGATCGAGGTGGCGATGCCGACGCCCCACACCACCTTGTCGCCGATCGCGCACTCCACGTAGGCGGCGGCCTGCGCGTCGTCACCCGCGGACATGGCGTGCTCGGAGTAGTCCAGCACCTCGACGTCGAAACCGACGGCGGCGATCGCGTCGACGAACGCCGCGAGCGGTCCGTTGCCCTTGCCGGTGATCTCCTGCTCGACGCCGTCGACCTTCACCACGGCCACGATCGAGTCGACCCCGCCGTCGGTCTCCGACGCGGTGACCTTCTGGCGTATCCGCTCCAGCGGCCGGATCGGGCTCAGGTACTCCTCGTGGAAGACGTCCCACATCTCCTTGGGCGTCACCTCGCCGCCCTCGCCGTCGGTGATCTTCTGGATCGCCTGGGAGAACTCGATCTGCAGCCGCCTCGGCAACGCCAGCCCGTGGTCGGTCTTCATGATGTAGGCGACGCCGCCCTTGCCGGACTGCGAGTTGACCCGGATGACCGCCTCGTAGGTGCGACCCACGTCCTTCGGGTCGATCGGCAGGTAGGGCACCTCCCAGACGATGTCGTCGACGTCCGCCTCGGCGGCGTCGGCCGCGGTCTTCATCGCGTCCAGACCCTTGTTGATGGCGTCCTGGTGGCTGCCGGAGAACGCGGTGTAGACCAGGTCGCCGCCGTACGGGTGCCGCTCGTGCACCGGCAACTGGTTGCAGTACTCGACGGTGCGGCGGACCTCATCGATGTCGGAGAAGTTGATCTGCGGATCGACGCCGCGGGAGAACAGGTTCATCCCCAGCGTGACCAGGCACACGTTGCCGGTGCGCTCGCCGTTGCCGAACAGGCAGCCCTCGATCCGGTCGGCGCCGGCCTGGTAGCCCAGCTCGGCGGCGGCCACGGCGGTGCCGCGGTCGTTGTGCGGGTGCAGCGACAGCACGATCGCCTCGCGGCGGGCCAAGTTGCGGCTCATCCACTCGATCGAGTCGGCGTAGACGTTCGGAGTCGCCATCTCCACGGTGGCGGGCAGGTTGATGATCAGCGGCTTCTCCGGCGTCGGGGCGATGATCGCCGAGACCGCGTCGCAGACGTCCTTGGCGTACTCCAGCTCCGTGCCGGTGTAGGACTCCGGGCTGTACTCGTAACGCCAATTGGTGTCCGGGTAGCGCTGCTCGATCTCCAGGCACAACGCGGCGGCGTCGGTGGCGATCTTCTTGACCGCGTCGCGGTCGGCGCGGAAGACCACCTTGCGCTGCAGGATCGAGGTGGAGTTGTAGAAGTGCACGATGACGTTCTGCGCGCCCGCGCAGGCTTCGAACGTGCGCTCGATCAGCTCCGGGCGGCACTGGGTGAGCACCTGAATGGTGACGTCGTCGGGGATCGCGCCGTCCTCGATGATCTCGCGGACGAAGTCGAAATCGGTCTGGCTGGCCGAGGGGAAGCCGACCTCGATCTCCTTGTAACCCATCCGCACCAGCAGGTCGAACATGCGGCGCTTGCGGGCCGGGCTCATCGGGTCGATCAACGCTTGGTTGCCGTCGCGCAGGTCGACCGCGCACCAGCCGGGCGCCCGGTCGATGACCTTGTCCGGCCAGGTGCGGTCGGGCAGCGTGATCGGCTCGACCTCCTCGGCGAAGGGCCGGTAACGGAACGTCGGCATCGAGGAGTTCTTCTGTTTGTTCCAGCCGGGCTGGTCGGCGGGGGCTGGTCTGCTAGGCGCGGTGATGGTGCGCGCGCCGGACACAAATGCGTCAGCAGGGGACATGGGCGGTTCTCCCGAGGATGTCGTTTTTCCCAATGGGGCTGGTCGACCGGCGCGGCAAAACCCCGCGACGGGAGCCGGTCCGATCAGACCCCGTCGCGGCGGTCGAGAAGAAGTGCCCGCTGCATGATGTCCGCGAGTTTACCGTGCGGAGATACTGCCGGGAAGGGTGGTCCCGTCGTCGGGTGATCCGACGACCCCGCTACCGTTCGGTCCGGCAGTGAACCACGCTTGTACGGGCCCAGGGTCCGACGGGACGTCGAAGGATTGGCAATGACCTGGCTGGAGCAACTGGCCGTCTTCGGTGCGGGCATCGCGGCGGGCGGCATCAATACGATCGTCGGCTCCGGCACGCTGATCACCTTTCCCGTTCTGCTCGCGTTCGGCCTGCCGCCGGTGACCGCGAATGTGTCCAACACCATCGGTCTGGTCCCCGGCTCGATCAGTGGCGTGCACGGATACCGCCGCGAACTGGCGGGGCAGCGCGAGCGGCTGCTGCGCTTGGGCACCGCCTCGCTGCTCGGCGGCATCACCGGTGCGGTGCTGCTGCTGGTGCTGCCCGCCCAAGCGTTCAAGGCGATCGTGCCCATTCTCATCATGGTGGCATTGGTGCTGGTCGTCGTGCAGCCACGGCTGGCGAGCTGGGTCAAGCGCCGCCGGGAGAACGACGGCGCCCCGGTGCCGGAGCACGGGGGGCCCATCCTGCTCGCGGCGGTTTACGCCGCCGGTGTCTACGGCGGGTACTTCGGGGCCGCGCAAGGCGTGCTGCTGATCGGGTTGCTCGGCGTTTTCGTGCACGACGACATCCAGCGCCTCAACGGGGCGAAGAACGTGCTCGCCCTGATCGTGAACGCGGTCTCCGCGCTGATCTTCATCGTCGTTGCGGACGTGGACTGGCGCGCGGTGGTGCTGATCGCGCTCGGCTCGATCATCGGCGGGCAACTCGGCGCGCGGTTGGGCAGGCGGATGCCGCCGACCTTGCTGCGGGCGGTCATCGTCGTGGTCGGACTGATCGCGGTGATCCGTTTGGTGACGTCCTAGAGCCGGATGTCAATCCTCAGGGTGACGACGGCCGCCGGGCACGGAGCCCAGGATGAATGCCGTGCCTAGCTGGAGAATCGTCATCGTCGCCGCGCTCGCCGCGCTGCTGCCCGTGGTGAGCGGCTGCGGCGGCCCGCCGAGCCGACACGAGTCGGCGGTCGCGGACCTGGTCGCCCAGGCCGACGCCGCGCCGACGCCCCGGCTGGAGTGGGCGGGGTGCGCGGAGCCGGAGCTGAGCCGGTTCCAGTGCGCGACCGCGCAAGTTCCGGTGGACTACGCGCACCCCGACGGCCCGACCCTCGGGCTGGCGGTGGTGCGTCAGCAGGCCGCCGACCCGCAGCGGCGGATCGGCACGCTGTTCTCCGCCGTCGGCGGTCCCGGAGGCTCGGGGCTGCGCTGGGCGGCGAAGGGAGAACTGTTAGGCGGCGAACTCGCGCGCCGCTTCGACGTGGTCACCTTCGACCAGCGCGGCGTCGGCCGCAGCGGGCAGGTGCGGTGTTTCGCGGACGCCGAGCAGCAGCGGCGGTTCTGGTCCGGCGCCCCGCTGCCGCCCGTGCGTCCGGAGCAGGAGCGCGCGGCCGACGCGGCGAGCCGCGAACTGGCCGCCGGTTGCGCGGCGCACGGCGGCGCGTTGCTCGGGCACCTGACCACCGTCGACGCGGCGCGCGACCTGGACCTGCTGCGCCGGGCCGTCGGCGACCCCCAGCTGACCTATGAAGGCGGTTCCTACGCGAGCTACCTGGGCCAGATGTACGGCGCGCTGTTCGGCGATCGGGTGCGCGCCCTGCACCTGGCGTCGATGATCGACCCGGACGCCTACACCAACGACACGCGCAGCGCCATCGAGACCACCGCGGCCGGGACCGAGGAAGTGCTCGATGAATTCCTGCGGTTGTGCGCGGACGCGGGCCGGGAGCGCTGTGCCTTCGCGGCGCCGGACGGCCGCGCGGGTGATACCGGGCGCTCCACTGACCTTCGCGCTCGCAATGACGCTGTGCTGCAACGTCTTCGCGACGCGCCGCTGGTGGTGGGGGCCGGGGAGCGAGCGCGCACGGTCACCTACGCCGAGGCGCTGTCGTCGCATGCGCTGTTGCTGTACGACCCGGACGAGGGTTGGCCCGCCCTGGCTCAACTGCTCGCCGAACTGGAGCGCGGCCCCTCGGGCGATCCCGACACGGTCGGCCGGATCCTCTCGGCCACAACGCAACCGTATGACTTCCTCGACTCGTTCACGGCGATCTCCTGTGCGGACAACAACTTTCCCCGTGACTCGGCCCAATGGCC
The DNA here is from genome assembly GCF_053604885.1 of Nocardia sp. NPDC003999. Classification (NCBI taxonomy): domain Bacteria; kingdom Bacillati; phylum Actinomycetota; class Actinomycetes; order Mycobacteriales; family Nocardiaceae; genus Nocardia; species Nocardia sp. NPDC003999. Next base: position 38,589 of record NZ_JBSGIB010000013.1, on the reverse strand, counting down.
TTCGCTTGCAAAGGATCTGGCGCGTGTCAGCTCTACTTACGGCCCGCTCTGGCTGTGGCTGCACCAGGCCTGCGCCTCTTGGCCGTCGCCGCCCGAGGGGTATGCCCAGCGATACGCCGGGCCGTGGATCCTGCGATCGGACACCCCAGCCGTGCTGGTGAACAACCGATTCGACCCGGTCACCCCGCTCAGCGCCGCGCGGCGCGCGCAGCGGGAACTGGTGAACGCACGGTTGGTCGTCGTCGAAGGCGGCTACGGGCACGCTGTGCTCGGCGAATGCACACGCAAACTGCGCGAGCGCTATCTCGTCGACTTGCAACTGCCCGCCCCGGGAGCGACCTGTCGCGCGGACGAGCTGCCGTTCGAGCGATAGCGAAAACGGATATCTGTTCACAAATCGGGAATACCGGTAATCTGCGCACGCTAAGCCTGATGATGGAAGGTGACCGGTGCGTAGACGTGCCTTGTTCAAGGCGGCTGGCACGGCCGCCCTGCTCGGTGCTGTGGGATCGATGACGGGGACCGGTGCGGCGTCCGCGGATCCGATGTGGGAGGCCCTGTTCCACGCTTGGGTTCCGGAGATCTTCGCCCCGATTCCCGACCCGCCGGAGCACTCGCCCGCGATCGTCGTCGGCTCGGGCTTCGGCGCCGCGGTGTCCGCGTTGCGCCTGGCCGAGGCCGGGGTGGCCACCACCGTGCTGGAGCGCGGTTCGCGCTGGCCGAACGACCCGTGGCGGGAGATCTTCACCGGCGACGACCTCCCCGACGGTCGCGGCTTCTGGCACCGCACCAACTTCACCGGCGTCACCAAGGTGCCGATGCATTTCGCCAGTTTCGGCGGCGTGCTGGACTGCACCGAGTATCCGGGCATCGACGTCTGGCGCGCGGCTGCCGTCGGCGGCGGTTCGGTGATCTTCAGCGGCGCCATGATCGCCCCGGAGCGCCGCTTCTTCGACCACGTCTTCGGTGGCGGCGTCGACTACGGCGAGATGGAGCGCGTCTACTACCCGCGCGTGCGCCAGATGTTGCGGCTGAGCCCGATGCCCGCGGACATCTACAACTCCTCGCCGTTCGCGCACTCCCGCGCCTGGGACGACCAGGTGCGCAAGGCAGGCTATCAACCCCAGGCCAACGACTCGATTTTCAACTGGGACATCCTGCGCGCCGAATTGGCCGGAGCGTCAAGGGCTTCCGCGACGGCGGCCAGGAGCAATCTGGGCAACTCCAACGGCGCCAAGTTCGACCTGAATCAGAACTACCTGGCATACGCACAGGGCACCGGCCGGTGCGGAGTCTTCCCCGGCCACCGAGTCGACGCCATCGCGCAGGAATCCGGCGGCCGCTACGCGGTCACCGTGGCGAAGCTGTCGCCGACCGGTGACGTGTTGTCCACCCGCACCCTCACCTGTGATCGGCTCTTCCTCGGCGCCGGGTCGATCGGTACCTCCGAACTGCTGGTCCGTGCGCAGGCCACCGGCGCGCTACCGAACCTGAACGAACACGTCGGCGACGGGTGGGGCACCAACGGTGACGTGGTCCTGGCTCGCGGGGCCAGCGCGCTGGCCGGTCAGGGTCAAGGCGTGCCGAGCGCGAGCCGGATCTTCGACGAGTCCGCCGTGCCGCTGACCCTGGAGAGCTGGTACATCCCCGGCATCCCGTTCGAGACCGGCGCGCTCGCCTCGCTCGGCATGGTGCTCGACTCGACCCGCACCCGGTTCGGCTACGACCGGGCCACGAACCGAGTCGGGCTGAGCTGGTCGGTCAAGAACCGGGACGAGACGGTCGCGCTGGCCCGCGCGGTCGACCACCGGATCGCCGAACGCGCGGACGCCCTCGTCGAGTACAGCGCCCTCGGCTACGACGCGAACGCGCTGTTCACCGCGCATCCACTCGGTGGGGCGGTGCTCGGGCGCGCCACCGACGGCTACGGCCGGGTGCACGGTCACCCCGGCCTCTACGTGATGGACGGCGCCGCGATACCCGGCAGCACCGGAACGGTCAACCCGTCGCTGACCATCGCCGCGCTGGCCGAACGCAATATCGAGGCGATCGTTCGCACCGGTCGCTGAAATCCGCCTGCGCCGGGCGAAGCGTTCGCCCGGCGTCTTTCCCGGGGGTATCGCCAACCGTGCCGAGCGTGCTTTCCGCGTACTAATGTCGGCGGCACCGTTCGGCGTCGAAGGGAACCGCAGTGTCCGCTCCCAGCTCGGGTATCGAGAGCTCCTCCGTCGAGCGATACGGTCTGCGGGACGCGCCGGAGCCGCAGGACTATCCGCGCAAGCCGCCCATGCTCTGGACCGATTTCCTGATGCTGGCGCTGGCCATCGTGTCCGTGGCGCTGGTCGCCTGGATCACCTTCTTCCCGGTCTCCGGGCACACCTACCACGTGGTCGTGGTCGTCGACTGGACGTTGTGCGGGGTGTTCGCGATCGAGTTCCTGTGGCGCTGGCGCCGCGCGGGCTGGCCGTGGACCTTCCCGTTCATCTATTGGTACGAGGTCGTCGGCATGATCCCGGTGACCAGCCCGTTCTTCCGCGGCTTCCGATTGTTGCGGGTCGTGGTGATCGGCGTCCGGCTGGCCCGGGTGGCCGACCGGGTGTTCGGCGACCGAGTGACCGCCGCGGTGGTGAACCGGTTCGTGGCGACCATCGTCGACACCATCCGCCGTCCGATGACGATCGCGGTGATGGACGAGGTGGCCGAGGTGCTGCGCACCGGCCACTACACCCGCAACATCGCGGCCGCCCTGGAGGAGAACCGCGCCGAGCTGGACGAGATGATCGTGGAGTTGATCAAGAAGGACCCGCAGGCGGGACGGGTGCGCTACATCCCGTTCCACGACGAGATCATCCGGCTGATCGCCGACACCACGTTCCGCATCGTGTTCCAGGTGCTGGAGGATCCGCGCACCGACGAACTCGTCGCGGACGTGCTGCGGGAGAACATCGATCAGATCCGCGACGCGGTTCGCGACGGTGTGCGGGTGCCGCCGTCCGCGTACGGGCCCACGCCCGACGAGGACTGCGTGCGGCATCGGCTCAATCAGGTACCGCGTGCCTGATCGCGTCCCGCGGCTGTGCCAAACGCACAGTCTCCCAAGCGATCAGCGCGACCATGACGCCGCACAGCAGGGCCAGCGAAGCCAGCGCGGGCAAGGCGCAGGCCAACGGGATGAGCGCCAGCAGCACCACGATGGCGACCACGCGCGGCGCCGTGACGGTGCGCGTGGCGTAGTGCTTGAAACCCACCAGCGCGATCAGATACAGCACGACGCCGCCGTAGAGGGCGTAGAGCGGAATTCCGTACAGCGCGTCCTTCAAAGTGTGGTGTGCGGAATCCCCGACGTAGTACAGGACCTTCTTCAGCCCCAGCGACAGCGCGATGATCCCGACGATCATCGGGAAATGCCAGAAGGTGTAGGACGCCTGCGCGATCTTGATCTGCCGCTTGCCCTCGGCGTGGACCAGTTCGTGCTCCACCGCCAGGGCCGCGACGTCGAAATACGCCCACCACAGCAGACCGGAAATGGCGAGGCCGAGCAGCGAGCCGAGCGCGATCGGCCAGGAGATCGGCAGGCCGGCCACCCCGATACCGATCGAGACGATCGATTCACCGAGCGCGACGATGATGATCAGCCCGTATCGCTCGACGAAATGGGTGGCCGAATTCAACCGCCAATCGGTGCCCGCGAACAGTGTCCAGAGGTAGTCGCCCGCGATCGCGGCTATCCACAGCGCGATCTGCACGCGACCGGTGGTCATGGCGGCGACGACGAGCAATGTGGTGCCGAGGGTGATCGACCCGAGCGCCCAGCGCAGCAGCTGGCCGCGCAATTGCGCATCCTCGGAACTGGCCAGCCAGAACATCCCGAAATGCACCAACCGCACGATCAGGTACGCGACGGCGAAGACCAGCGGACCGAACCATCCTCCGGCCAGATCTCGGAACGCCTCCGGGATGGTGAGCGCGGCGAGGAAGGCGCCGCCCATCGCGGCGAACATCGCGACCCGCGCGATGCCCTCGTCGGCGCGGACGACGTTGCCGAGCCAGGAATAGGCGATCCACAGCCACCACATCACCGCGAGCACCAGCAGCCCGCGCAGCATGTTCTTCGCGCTGGTCTCCTCCGCGACCAAGCCGGTGACCATGGTGAACGCGAAGACGAGCACCAGGTCGAAGAACAACTCGAGCTGGGTCACCGACGCGCCTTCGGCCATCGGCTGGAACCGCACCCGTTTGGAACCGATCATGCGCTCATCGTCGCACCCCGGCCGATTCCGCGCCGGTCCGCTGCTTCGCCCGGCGGCCGATTTCGCGCAGAGCGCAGCCGTCCGCGCTATACGGGTTGATAGGTCTCCGTTTCGGGGAACCGCTCGGCGAAATCTATGAAGCACTCCACGACCACCTCGTTGGCCTTGCGGAAAGTGCGTTTGAGCAGAAATCCGGGAACCGGGAGGGGCAGATAGAGCTCGACGTGGTACCAGACGTGCGTGCCGTCGACGCTGTCGGTCACCTCGAAAAAACCGCCGCCCCGCACGCCCCTGGTGCTGTCGGCGACGATCCAGGAGGACCGGTCGTCGGTCCAATCATATTCCAGCACTTGCAAATCCGAGCTGCCGAGCAGCTCCGCCTTGAGGAAGACCCGCCGGGGTCTGCGTCGTGCGTCGCGGGTCGCGACCCGGACGTCGCTGTAGGACGACGACCATTCCGGAAGCGCTTCGACGTCGGTCAGGGCGTCCATGACCTGTCCGGGATCGGTGTCGACGAAGAATCGGATATCCGTTTTGGTGCGCATGGCATACCTCCGACACCCGGATGGACAAGTCCGGCCGATTGTCTCCGTGATTTGTCCGGTTCGTCAACCTGACTGTGCCAGACCACATCTCGGTTACCGGGATAACGTGCCGTTATCTGCTCGAGATCGGCGATCGGGCAACCGCCGGAACAACTTCCGTCCGGAAGGACGGGCTCGGCCGAGGTTCGCGCGCCTACGATCGGATCCGAATGGGCGCCGGTATCCGGCGCCTTCGGTACGGGCGGGAGGATGTCATGAAATACGCCGAACTGCTGGCGCAGGCGCGCGACGCGATCACGGTGCGCCGGGTTTACGGCGACCCCTACGAATCCGGCGGCGCGATAGTCATTCCCGCCGCCTCGGTCGGGGGTGGCGGTGGTGGCGGCGGCGGTACCGGGAACAGCGCCGACGGGGACGGCTCCGGCGAAGGCGTGGCGTTCGGTGTAGGCGCCAAGCCGGTCGGCGCTTACGTGCTGCGCGATGGACGGCTGACCTGGCATCCGGCCGTGGACGTCAACGCGATCATCGAGACGGCGGGCAAGGTGCTGATCGCGGCCATCCTGGCTTTCGCGCTGGCCCGGCGCGCCAAACGAAGCGCCTGAGCGAGGCGGGCGCAGTTCCCCGTCGGTGAGCGCCGGGCCGGGCGCGGGCGAGGCCGCCCAGCGCTCGGTCCGGCGCGGCGGTCATTCCGACGTGGCGGGCTCGACGATCGCGTCGGGCCCTGGATACACCAGTGACTCGTGACCGTCGGAGAAGCGCACCACGTAGGGCGGCGTCCCGTCCGGCCCGCGGACCTCGATGATCTCGGCCAGGTGATCCACTTCTCCCACCACGTGTCCGTGCACGCAGAGTCGATCTCCTACATGTGCGATCATCGCCCCATTATCGAACGGAGTGCTGCGCGTCACAACCACTCAGCGAAGGCGCACGGGATCCGATCACGGTCATCCGCGCTCATCACACGGTCGACCGCGGCTTCGATCAGTGCCCGGCTCCGCTCCGTGGTGACCACGGCGGACCGCTCGGCAGTTGAAAGAACTCCGCTTGTAGTACTACGTGTCAAGCGCTGCGGCGGGAGCACAGCGCTTGTTTTTTCCCGGTGCGGCGCGAAGAGTTCGGCAACGGCGCGCAGGTCGCCCGGCTCACGCGGGCCCGAATTTCCATCCGAGTCCCCCGGGACGCTGCCCACGCCCGCGCGGCCACACGTCGGCCCGGCGGAGTCGGGCCGGGTCATCACGCCGGGGTTGGGCTTGTCCGGGCCGCGGTCTGCCCCGGACATTCGTCGCCTCGGCCGGAGGGGCCCGGTCAGCTCGCGTCGGTGAGGAACGACAGCCGCACCTGCCGGTCCGGGTTGTCGACATTGAGATCGACCAGCGCGATCGACTGCCAAGTACCCAGGGCGAGCTTTCCGCCGAGTACCGGAATGGTCGCGTAGGGCGGGATGAGGGCGGGCATCACGTGCGAACGCCCGTGTCCGCGCGAGCCGTGCGCGTGCCGCCACCGGTCGTCGGCGGGCAGGAGATCACGCAGCGCGGCCAGCAGATCGTCGTCGCTGCGCGCGCCGAGTTCCATGATCGCGATTCCGGCCGTGGCATGCGGCACGAAGACGTGCAGCAGCCCGTCACCGCCCGCTTCTCGCGCGAATGTCGCGCACTGCGGCGTGATGTCCTGTACCACTTCACTGTGGCCCGTTCTCACCTCGAGCAGCGTGCTCTTCATGCGCCCATCGTCCCCCATCCGCGGCGGCCCGCGCGGCGCGATCGGGATCGGATGCGGCTGTGTGCTTTTCCACAAGCCGGGTAGGTAGCGGCAAAACCGCTGGCCCCGGCCGGTACCCTGGATGACTGTTACCAGTTTGTTGTCGATCTTGGAGGACCCTGTCGTGGCTCTCGTGGTTCAGAAGTACGGAGGATCCTCGGTAGCGACCGCCGAGCGGATCCGGCGCGTCGCTGAACGGATCGTGGAGACCAAGAAGCAAGGCCACGACGTGGTGGTGGTCTGCTCCGCCATGGGTGACACCACCGACGAGCTGCTCGATCTCGCTCAGCAGGTGGCGCCGTCGCCGCCTGCCCGCGAGATGGACATGCTGCTCACCTCGGGTGAGCGCATCTCCAACGCGCTGGTGGCCATGGCCATCCACTCCCTCGGCGCGGAGGCCCGCTCGTTCACCGGCTCGCAGGCGGGCGTGATCACGACGGGCGCGCACGGCAACGCGAAGATCATCGACGTGACCCCCGGCCGCGTCCGCGACGCACTGGACGAGGGCCTCGTGGTGCTGGTCGCAGGCTTCCAGGGCGTGAGCCAGGACAGCAGGGACGTCACCACGCTGGGCCGCGGTGGCTCTGACACCACAGCGGTCGCGCTGGCCGCCGCGCTGGACGCGGACGTCTGCGAGATCTACACCGACGTGGACGGCGTCTTCACCGCCGACCCGCGGATCGTGCCCGACGCGCAGCGGCTCGAGCAGGTCTCCTACGAGGAGATGCTGGAACTGGCGGCCTGCGGGGCCAAGGTGCTGATGCTGCGCTGCGTCGAATACGCCCGCCGCTACAACGTGCCCGTGCATGTGCGCTCGTCCTACACCGACAAGCAGGGCACCTACGTTTACGGATCGATGGAGGACATCCCCTTGGAGCAAGCAATCCTCACTGGCGTCGCGCACGACCGCAGCGAGGCCAAGGTGACCGTGGTCGGCCTGCCGGACGAACCGGGCTACGCCGCCAAGGTGTTCCGCGCCGTGGCCGACGCGGAGATCAACATCGACATGGTCCTGCAGAACATCTCGAAGGTCGAGACGGGCAAGACCGACATCACTTTCACGCTGCCGAAGACCGAGGGCGCCCGCGCGGTCGAGATGCTGACCAAGCGCCAGTCCGAGATCGGTTTCTCCCAGGTGCTCTACGACGACCACATCGGCAAGGTCTCGCTGGTCGGCGCGGGCATGAAGAGCCATCCCGGCGTCACCGCCACGTTCTGTGAGGCGCTGGCCAAGGCGGGCGTCAACATCGATCTCATCTCCACCTCCGAGATCCGGATCTCCGTGCTGGTCAAGGACACCGAGCTGGACGAGGCGGTCAAGGTGCTGCACAGGGCGTTCGACCTGGGCGGCGACGAGGTCGCGGTGGTCCACGCGGGAACGGGGCGATAGGTCATGGGTATTCGCGTAGGAGTCGTCGGCGCGACCGGGCAGGTCGGCGCCGTGATGCGGAAACTGCTGGAGGAGCGCAACTTCCCGGCCGACGAGGTGCGGTTCTTCGCCTCGGCTCGTTCGGCGGGCAAGACGCTGCCCTGGCGCGGCCGCGAGATCGTCGTCGAGGACACCGAGACCGCCGATCCGTCCGGCTTGGACATCGCCTTGTTCTCCGCGGGCGCCACCATGTCCCGCGTGCAGGCGCCGCGCTTCGCCGCCGCGGGAGTCACGGTGATCGACAACTCCTCGGCGTGGCGCAAGGATCCCGAGGTCCCGCTGGTGGTCAGCGAGGTCAACCCGGAGCAGGCGCGCAACCTGGTCAAGGGCATCATCGCCAACCCGAACTGCACCACGATGGCCGCCATGCCGGTGCTCAAGCCGTTGCACGACATCGCCGGTCTGCGCCGCTTGATCGTCTCCAGCTACCAGGCGGTCTCCGGCAGCGGGCTGGCCGGTGTCGAAGAGTTGGCGAGCCAGGCCCGCGCGGTGATCGATGACGCCGAGAAGCTGACCCACGACGGCCGCGCCGTCGACTTTCCCGCGCCGAACAAGTACGTCGCGCCGATCGCGTTCAACGTGCTTCCGCTGGCCGGTTCGCTGGTCGACGACGGCTCTGGCGAGACCGACGAGGACCAGAAGCTGCGCAACGAGAGCCGCAAGATCCTCGGCATCCCGGATCTCGCGGTGAGCGGCACCTGCGTGCGCGTGCCGGTCTTCACCGGCCACTCGCTCTCGGTGAACGCCGAATTCGCCGAGCCGCTCTCGGTCGAGCACGCCAAGGAGATCCTTGCCAAGGCTCCCGGCGTGAAGCTGGTCGACGTGCCTACCCCACTCGCCGCGGCGGGCGTCGACGATTCGCTCGTCGGCCGCATCCGCCAGGACCCGGGCGTGCCGGACGGTCGCGGGCTCGCGCTGTTCATCTCCGGCGACAACCTGCGAAAGGGCGCTGCGCTCAACACCATTCAGATTGCCGAGGTACTCCTCAGCGACCGCTGAGACGTTTCTCGATCGAACGGGCCGTGGACTTTCCGCGGCCCGTTCGTCGTTTCCCGCATTCGCGCGAGCGCGCCCAGCGTGGATGATGCCGCCGGTGCTGTTGGCGGCTTCATGTCGCTGGTATCCGCGCTGTCCTGGTCGCCGATCGGGCGGCCTGCCGCCGGGAGGCGCTTCGGCGATGGATCAGCGGGCCCGCAGTCCGTCGAAGACGACGGCGAAGGTGCGTTCGCGCTGCGCTGGAGTAGCGGCGGTGCCGTGGGTGGCGAGGAAGGCGCCCTTGATGAGGCGCATCAGGTCCTCGACCTCGATGTCGGTGCGCACGCCGCCCGCCTCCTGCGCGCGGGTGAGCAGCGTGCCGATGGCCGAATTCAGTTCGTGCACCGGCCGGAGATATTCCGGGGCGTCCTGCCCGCCTACGGCATCGGCGAGATCACGCTTGACGCTGCCCTCCGCCACGAGCTGGGCCAAGAAGTCGAAGAACGCGGTCACCGGTTCCGCGGCGTCGGCCGATTCCCTTGCCAGCGCGATGATCCGGTCGACCCGATCCACGATCGCCGCCTCGAACAGCGCTTCCTTGGTGGGGAAGTGTCGGTAGACGGTGCCCGCGCCTACGCCGGCCCGCCGCGCGATCTCGTCCAGCGGCACCGAGAGTCCTTCCGCCGCGAACGCTTCCTGCGCGGCTGCCAGGACCCGCTCGCGGTTACGGCGAGCGTCGGCGCGCAGCGGTCGGCGCTCGGGTTCGGTCACGAGGACCGAGTCTACTGTTGACAAACGGGGCGCTCGTTCCGAAAAATAAGCGGGTCCTGCGTTCCGCTTATCTGGAGGTTTGTGATGGCTGCTGATTCGTCCGTGCGAAGCCCGCGCGAATTGGTCGAGCGGTTGTTCGGTGAGCTACCGGCCCGTGACCCCGATGCGTTCGTCGCGCTGCTCGCGCCCGACGCGGTGTTCGAAATCCCGTTCGCGATCCCCGGCCACCCGACCCACTTGGAGGGCCGCGAAGCGATCCGCGAGCACCTGGCGCAACGATGGTCGGGCCTGTCCGGAATCGAAGTGCACGCGATCCACCCGCAGGTCTACGAGACCACCGATCCCGAAGTGCTGCTCGTGGAGAACGAGGTCGACATGACCATCCCTGGATCCGGCCGCGCCCGAAGGCGCACCTCCGTCAACGTCGTCCGGGTCCGCGACGGCCAAGTGGTGCTCTTCCGCGACTACATGGACACCGCCCGCTTCGCCCGCCTGGCCGCGGACTGAAAATGGCCTCGCCCGGCCCGGGGCGGGGCTGTTAGCCTGCGCCGATGGCGAATCCTCATCCTCACGTGTATCTCGGCGACCGGATCGTCGCGGCCGAAGCGGCCACGGTGGGCGTCGCATCGTCGGCGGTGTTGTACGGACTCAGCGTCTACACCGTGTTCCCGGTGCACGTCGATGGGGCAGCGCGTACGGCGTTTCGTTTGGACGACCATTTCCGTCGGCTCGAGGAGTCCTGCAAGATCATCGGGATCGATCGATTCGCGCAGGAGTGGGATTACGCGCGTTTCCGTGCGGCCGTCGTGGAGTTGATCGCCGCGAATGCTCCGCGTGAGGACGTTTTCGTGCGTGCGACGGTGCACGTGGTCGAGTCCATTCCGGGCACGCGGGTGCGGGGCTGCGCCATTCGGGTCAGCATCTTCGTCTACGACGCGGTGCCCATCGTGCCGCAGGACGGTATGCGCCTGAAATCCAGTCCGTGGCGGCGCATTCCGGACAACGCGATTCCCTCCCGCGCGAAAGTCAACGGCGCGTACGTGAACTCGGTGCTGGCCAAGCAGGACGCGATCGACAGCGGCTACGACGACTGTGTCTTCCTCGACGGCAACGGGCACGTCTGCGAACTCAGCGCGGCGAACATCTTCCTCGTCCGCAACGGCACGTTGATCACGCCCGACGTCTCCTGCGACATCCTCGACGGCATCAACCGCAGGACCGTTCTCACCTTGGCGGCGGAGGACGGCATCCCGGTGGTGGAACGCACCGTGGATCTCACCGAGTTGTACATCGCCGACGAAGTGTTCGTCACCGGCACATCATCCGGTGCCGCGCCGGTCGTCGAGGTGGACGGCCGCCTGGTCGCCGAGGGCGTCCCCGGCCCGATCTCCCAGGCGCTGCGCAAACGCCACCATGCGGCATTGCGCACCGACGACGTGCACGGCTGGGTCACGGATCTGTCCGCGACCAGGTAGCGGCTCGTTCAGCGGATGGCCGGGGTGCGCGGGTCGGGTCCCAGGCAGACCAGGATGGCGCAGCCCGGCGGGACGTCCGCGAACGGCGGATCCAGCGGGTGGCTCAGGCAAGCGAAGACGTTGCAGCCCGGATAGGCGGCGGGACCGAGGCCGAATACCGCGATCAGGATGTCCGTGTCGACGAAACGGCGTGGGTCCAGCCGCAGCGGCGGCTCGACGTACGGTCCCGGGTCGGGTACCGGCCGGTCGTAGAACGCGTCGAACACTTTGCGGAAGAACTCGTAGGGCAATTCCTGGGTGTTCTGCACGATTCCGGACACGCCCTGGCTGCTGACGTTCCCGAAGACGCCGGTCCACACCACGGTGAGGTCGAGGCTGGGTATGACGAAGACGTTCTGCATGCCGAGGCCGGCCATCGCGTACACGTCGTGGGGCAGGAAGTCGGCGATTTCGGCGCAACCGCCACCGAGCCAGAACAGGTAGCCGTAGCACGCGTTCGTGGGTGAGGGCGTGCGCGCCTTGCGCAGGTAGTCGCGGGAGACGATCTGCTGCGCTCCCCAGTGCCCGTCGTTGCTCACCAGGAGTCCGAGCTTCGCGAAATCGTTCGGCGGGATCATCAAGTGCGCGTAGCCGTAGGTGTGCCCGGATCGGTCCTGAGCCCAGTAATAGTCCCCGCGAGGAATTCCGAGCGGATCGAACAGTTCGCGCTGCGCGAAATCTTGCAGGGGTTCGCCGACGGCCAGCTCCAGCACGTAGGCCAAGAGATCGACATTGCGCTGGCTGTAGGTGAAGACGGTGCCCGGCGGGTTGTCCAGCGGCACGCCCAGCGCCTGCACCGCGCTGTCCGGGTCGACCGGGATCACGCCGGTGACGCCCTCGGTCAGCACGCCGACCCGCATGCCCGAGGTCTCGGTGAGCAGATTCTCGACGGTGATCGACCGGTGCTCCGCATCACCGAGCCCGGCGGGCAGATAGCGGTCGATGGGCGCGTGGAGATCGAGTTTTCCTTGGTCCCACCCGATTCCGGCGAGCAGCGAGACGACGCTCTTGGTCGCACTCCAGATATTCCACGCCACGTTGCCGGTCTGGTCGTTCGTCGGTCCCTCGCCGATGAGGCAGTTGTGCCGGAACACCTGCACATTGAAGCGGTTTCGGCCGTTCGCGAAGGTCAGCGCATCCCGCAGTTTCGCGGAATCCAAACCGACTTGTTCGGGTGCCGCCCGCTCCAGATCGCGCCCCGAGGTGACCGCGCACCGCACCTCGTCGCCGGTCGCGGCGGCCGCGCCTCCGGCGAAGACGTTGCCCGCCACCAGCGAAACCGCCGCGATTCCCGCCAGGAATCCACCGAAACGCCCCATGTGCAAAAGGCTAGCGCCCTTTGGCCTGTTCACGCGGTAAACAGGCGGGGAACTGGACATCTGATCTTCGCAACGAGACGCTGACGGGACAGGGGCGTTTGCCGGGTCGGTGCCGGACAGATGGGGCGCGGCACAAGCGGAGCCTGCCGAGCCGGGCGCGAGGAGCCGTTGTCGGTCGGATGGCTCGGTCGACTGCGTCGCGTCTCTCCGGTCGGCAAGCTATCGGTAGGGGACTGGCATATCGCGCCATTCGCCATGGTTGGGCGACGACGGCCCGCTGTGCGGCCGTTTCGGCGGTGGTGCTCACCCGATGTCTACAGCGCAAGGCCAGGGAGGTCGGTGGGCCAGTCGAGCGGCTCGGTGGACGGCCCGATCTTCAGCGGTAGCGCTTGCCCGACACATACAGCGCCGCGCCGACGAGGAGCGCGCCGAGCCCGGAGAGAACGGAGCCGAGGGGCAGCGCGAATCCGACGACGACGCACCCCACCGCGCCGACCACGGGAATCCACCGGGGCGGCCGATTCTCCTCGACGGTCAGTGTGGCGGCGGAGAGGTTGGCGATCAAGTAGTAGAAGAGCACCGTGAACGAGGAGAACCCGATGGCCGCGCGTACATCGAAGAGCGCGGCGACCACGGCGACGATCGCGCCGACTACCAGTTCGGCGCGGTGCGGCACCCCGAACCGCGGATGCACGGCGGCGAGCGCCCCCGGCAGATAGCGGTCCCGCGCCATGGCCAGCATCGTGCGGGATACGCCGAGGATCAGGGCGAGCAGCGATCCGGCCGCCGCGAGCACCGCGCCGATTCGCACCACCGGCGCGGCAGCGGGAACGCCCGCCGCGCTGACCATTCGCGCCAGCGGGTCGGCCGCCTCGGCTAGTCCGGCGGAGCCGAGCACGCTCAGCGTCGCGACCGCGACCAGCGTGTAGACCGCGAGCGCGAGTGCGAGCGCGATCATGATGGCGCGGGGGATGGTGCGTTGCGGTTCGCGCACCTCCTCACCGAGCGTGGCGATGCGTGCGTACCCAGCGAACGCGAAGAACAGCAGTCCCGCCGCCGTGAGCACGTCGCGCGGACCGACCCGGCCGGGCAAGGCGGTTGCCGCCGAATGCGTTCCGAACAGCCCGATCACGACCACCACGGCGAGCACCGCGAGCACTACCGCGACGAGCACCCGAGTCGCGAACGCCGACTTCTGCACGCCCGTGTAATTGATCGCGGTGATCGCCACCACCGCGCCCACCGCCACGGCGTGCGCCCGCTCGGGCCAGGCATAGCTACCGACCGTCAGCGCCATCGCCGCACAAGAGGCCGTCTTCCCTACGACGAACCCCCACCCCGCGAGATATCCCCAGAACGGTCCGAGCCGCTCCCGCCCATACACATAGGTGCCGCCGGAAACGGGGTATCGCGCCGCCAGCCGCGCGGACGACGTCGCGTTGCAATACGCCAGCACCGCCGCCACCGCGAGCGCCACCAGCAACCAACTCCCAGCCGACGCGGCCGCAGGCGCGAGCGCCGCGAATATCCCCGCACCCACCATCGCCCCCAGCCCGATGACCACCGAATCGGCGAGCCCGAGCCGTCGACGCAAAACCCCATCTCGCGACGCCATCACCGCATCCTCCCCCACCACCCCCGCCCTCGCAGCGCGACGCCGCGAGTGGCACATGGTCGCGGCAGAACGCGAGAAGCCCGCACAACCAGGTCCCACTCGTGGGGTGGAGACCGCTGGAAGCGACAGCGCCGCCAGGGCGGAATGACCTGGCGGCGCTGTGGGCTGGGACACCGTGCTGGTGTCTGTAACCGTCGACGCCCCACAAGCGCCTCTCGGCGGGTGGTCGCTCGTAGCGACAAAGGGTGCGGCCCGGGGCTGTCCGGACGCCGACGGTGGGTGTCGACGCCCCACAAGCGCCTCTCGGCGGGTGGTCGCTCGAAGCGACAAAGGGTGCGGCCCGGGGCTGTCCGGACGCCGACAGGGGGTTCAACCACGCACTCGCGGAAGCTATTCCGGGAGAATTTTGTGACGCTCGCCACTCGATGCGTCGATGTGGTGTGCCGCGCGGTGCGACCCGTTGTGGAGGAATTTCCTGGAGTGATTCCAATCGATTTTCTTGATTGATTCCAGAAAGCGGCCAGAATCGAAGTATGCACACCAACGGCACTGCTCCCCGCGAGTGGTTGCGAGCAGCGGGTTTGCGGGTCACCGCCCCGCGGCTCGCGGTACTGGACGCGGTCGCGGCACGCCCGCATTCGGATGCCGAGGCGGTAGCCGCCACCGTCCGGCAAAAGCTCGGCTCGGTATCCACTCAGGCTGTCTACGACGTGTTGCACGCTTGCGTGCGCGCCGGAATCCTGCGGCGGATCGAGCCCGCGGGTTCGTCCGCGCTGTACGAGACCCGCATCGGCGACAACCACCACCATCTGGTGTGCCGCAGCTGCGGTGCGGTCGTGGATGTCGACTGCGCCGTGGGCCGAGCCCCATGCCTGGCCCCTTCGGACGCGCACGGATTCGTGGTCGATGAAGCCGAGGTCGTCTTCTGGGGACGGTGCCCGTCCTGCCGTTCCGAGTAGCGGTCCATACACCCGGGTCGGTCCCATCCCGGGAAACGATGTTCACCAGCCGAGGAGTCTCCTGTGACCGAACCGACAACCACGAACACCGGCATCCCGGTCCAAAGCGACGACGAATCGCTCACCGCGGGCGCGCAGGGCCCGATCCTGCTGCACGACCACTACCTCATCGAGAAGCTGGCCCAGTTCAACCGCGAACGGGTGCCGGAACGCATCGTGCACGCGAAGGGCTCGGGCGCATACGGTGAGCTGGTCGTGACCAACGACGTCAGCCGATACACCAAGGCGAAGCTGTTCCAGCCCGGTGCGCGCACCGAGTCGCTCGCGCGGTTCTCCACTGTGGCCGGTGAGCAGGGCAGCCCGGACACCTGGCGTGATCCGCGCGGATTCGCGGTGAAGTTCTACACCGAGGACGGCAACTACGACCTCGTCGGCAATAACACGCCGATCTTCTTCATCAAGGACCCGATCAAGTTCCCCGACTTCATCCGCTCGCAGAAGCGCCTGCCCGGTAACGGGCTTCGCGACCACAATATGCAGTGGGATTTCTGGACCCTGCGTCCGGAGACCGCGCACCAGGTGACCTGGTTGATGGGCGATCGCGGCATCCCGAAGAGCTATCGGCACATGAACGGCTACGGTTCGCACACCTACCAGTGGATCAACGCCGCGGGCGAGCGTTTCTGGGTCAAATACCACTTCAAGACCGACCAAGGCATCGAGTTCCTGACCCAGGCCGACGCCGACCGGATCGCGGGGGAGGACGCCGATTACCACCGCAAGGACCTGTGGGAGGCGATCGAGCGCGGCGACTACCCGAGCTGGACGGTCTACGTGCAGGTCATGCCGGTCGCGGAGGCCGCGGGCTACCGGTTCAACCCGTTCGACCTGACCAAGGTGTGGTCGCACAAGGACTACCCCCTGATCGAGGTCGGCAAGTGGACGCTGAACCGCAACCCGCGCAACTACTTCGTCGACATCGAGCAGGCCGCGTTCGAGCCCTCGAATGTCGTTCCCGGCATCGGCTTCTCGCCGGACAAGATGCTGCTCGGCCGCGTCTTCGCCTACGCGGACGCGCACCGCTACCGCATCGGCACGAACTACGCGCAGCTGCCGCCGAACCAGGCAAGGGCGGCGGAGGTGAACTCCTATTCCAAGGAGGGCGCCATGCGGTACTACTACAACGAACCGAATGTGCCGGTGTACGCACCGAATTCGTTCGGTGGACCGCACGCCGACCCGGAAAGGTCTCAGGACGACGGCATCTGGGACTTCGATCCGGCCATCGTGCGAGCCGGTTACCTCCAGCATGCCGAGGACGGCGATTTCACCCAGGCGGGCATTCTCGTGCGCGAGGTACTCGATGACGCGCAGCGGAAGCGGTTGGTGGACAACATCGTCGGCCACGTACTCGGCGGTGTCCGGGAGCCGGTGCTGAGCCGGGTCTTCCAGTACTGGAAGAACGTGGACGCCGATCTGGGCAAGCGTGTCGAAGAGGGCGTGCGCGCGGGGCTCGACGGCTCGCAGAGCTGAGAAATCCGCATCGAAGGCAGGTGTGTGGCGTCGCGCACCTGCCTTCGCGTGTCCGGCCGATCCTGTTTGCCCGGTGGGTGCTCGGATGTCAGAGTGAAGACATGTCTCGGCTGACACGCGACTACCGGGTGGCGCTGGCCGCCGCATTGGCGCTGCTGGCCGGTTGCGGTGCCGAAACCGATGCGACGCAGCCGATCACGACGAGCGTCGAGGCCGGTCCCGCCGCGAACGCGCGCGTGGCGGATCTGGAGGCTCGGTACGGGGCGCAGATCGGGCTGTTCGCGGTAGACACCGGCACCGGCAGGACGGTGACCCACCGCGCCGACGAGCGTTTCCCGTTCCTGTCCACCTTCAAGACGCTCGCGGCGGCCGCGGTGCTGCGAGCGCATCCGCTCGACACGGGATACTTCGATCAAGTGATCCGCTTCCACGAGGCTGATCTGGTCGACAACTCGCCGGTGACCAGCGCCGAACTGGCCGACGGGATGACGCTGGCGCGCGTGGCCGAGGCCGCGATCACCCGCAGCGACAACACCGCGGGCAACCTGTTGCTGCGTGAGATCGGCGGCCCGGCGGGGCTCACGGCGTTTCTTCGCACGCTCGGTGATCCGACCAGCAGGCTCGACCGCTGGGAGACCGAACTCAACACCGCGATCCCCGGTGACGAGCGCGACACCACCACTCCGGCCGCACTGGCCGCGGACTACCGCGTCTTGGCGTTGGGCGACGCGCTCGGCGCCCGGGAACGCGACCAGTTGGCCGTCTGGCTGAAGGCGAACACGACGGGTGGCAAGCGCATCCGGGCGGGGTTGCCCGCCGAGTGGGTCACCGGCGACAAGACGGGCACCGGCTCCTACGGTTCCGCCAACGACGTCGCGATCGTCTGGCCCGAAGGCGGGCGGGCGCCGATCGTGATCGCGATCATGAGCCGCAAACCGGCCGAGGACGCCGAGGTGAACAACGACCTGCTGGCGGAAGTGACGAAGGTGGCCGTAGACCGGCTCCGGTGACACTCGCCGGGTGTGTCGGCCGAAGCGGACGCCGATAGCGAGGCCGGGGACGGGGACCGTGGCGGCACCTCGGCTCGTCGAGGACGAACTCGGTGGCGTCCGGAGGACGAAGATTACGACGACTTGTAGTAGACCTGGCCGGATCGGGCGGCCAGGCTCCGGTCAGCTACAGCAGGCCCCACCAGTAGAGCAGGGTCGCCAGAATCCAGACCACCACGGTTTCCATCGTCGCTCCCAATCTTCTTGGCGCACTTATGACCATCATCCCGCGATCCGGGGCCGGGCGATAGGCGCTAGCGGGGTCACCGCTCGGTCAACCCGCTCATCTGCGATTTCGATCTTGCAAGGTGTTCTTAAGTGCGCGCCAAGCCCGCCCCTGCATTCTTTGTCTCGCGGGAGGGACATACCCAGCACCGCAGGTGCGAACCGAGGAACGACCTGTCTCGAGGGGTGACAGGTCGGGACTCGGGGGTGGTGTCCGCCGGGCCGGTCTACGAGGGGTGGCCGGCCCGGCGGACGCGGGACGCGGAGCGGTCGCTCGCGCTGGCTCTTCCTGGAGCTGACCGGCAACGAGACGGTGTTGCCGCTGCCGAAGGTAACCCACGAGTGTGCGGCGCCGGGCCCGACGCGAGGCAGACGCGGCTGGGCTGGTCGTGAATGGTGACCGGCCGGCCGACCTGAAACCAGTTCTAGACAGGTTGCTTAATTTGTCTTACGGTCGATACATGGCGGATGTTGCGTATCGGACGGCTCCGGTTTTCGAACTTCGTTCCGGTCCTACTTGGGCCTCGCCGTGGGAGATGTACGCGGCACTGCGTGAGCACGATCCGGTGCAGCACGTCGTACCGGCCGCGCGACCGGAGAACGACTACTGGGTGCTCACCCGGCACGAGCACGTCTACGCGGCGGCGCGGGACAGCGACACGTTCTCCTCCCGCGACGGGCTGACGGTGGAATACGGCGAACTCGACGAACTCGGCCTGACCGACAACCCTCCGCTGGTGATGCAGGACCCGCCGCAGCACACCGACTTCCGCAAACTGGTCGCTCGCGGATTCACCCCACGCCAGGTCGAGGAGGTGGAGCCGGTGGTCCGCCGCTTCGTGCGCGACCGGCTCGACGCCATCGCGGCCCAGGGCGGCGGGGACATCGTCGAGCAATTGTTCAAGCCGCTGCCGAGCATGGTGGTGGCGTATTACCTCGGGGTGCCGGAACAGGACCGGGCGAGGTTCGACGGCTGGACCGATGCCGTCGTCGCGGGCAGCATCGACCGGACGAACACCAAGGCGCAGGCGGCGTCGGCGGAGATGATGGGCTACTTCGCCGAGCTGATCGAACGCAGGCGCACCGACCCCGGCGACGACACCGTGTCCCTGCTGGTCCAGGCGGGAATGGCGGCCGACGACACGGACGTGCGCGGGTTGATCCAGATCCTCGCCTACACCTGGACCATGGTCGCGGGCGGCAACGACACCACCACGGGCCTGCTCGGCGGCGCCGTGCAACTACTGCAACAGCACCCGAACCAGCGCGCGGCGCTCGCCGCGGAACCCGATCGCATTCGCGTCGCGGTGGAGGAGTTCGCCCGGCTCACCGCACCGGTGCAAGGGTTGGCGCGGACCGCGACGCGCGATGTGGAACTGGCCGGGAAGACGGTGCCCGCGGGGCGGAAGGTGTTACTGGTGTTCGGGTCGGCCAACCGGGACGAGCGGGCGTTCGGCGCCGACGCCGCCGAGCTGGATATCGACCGGAATCCGCAGCGCATCCTCACCTTCGGGCACGGGCCGCATCACTGTCTCGGCGCGGCGGCCGCGCGGATGCAAGCCCGTGTCGCGCTCGAAGAGTTGCTCGATCGCTTCCCGGAGTACGCCGTCGACGTCGACGCGGTCGAGTACGCGAGCGGTCCGTACGTCCGCAGGCCGACTACTGTGCCGTTCCGGTGCGGGGGGTGACCACGGAAGACCTCGTTCGCGCCGGAAGGGACACGGCATGAGTGGCGATTGGCTGGCCGACGGTCGCGCCGAACTGGCCGGTGAGCGCATTCTCGACGCGGTGCGCGCGCTGTTCATCGACAAGGGCGTCAGCGGGGTCGGCATGGCCGAAGTCGCCGACGCCGCGGGCTGTTCCCGGGCGACGCTGTATCGCTATTTCGAGAATCGGCAGGCGCTCTACGTGGCGTTCGCGGGCCGGGAGGCGCGGCAGCTGGTCGAGCGGGTCTGGCGGGACCGGGCGGAGTCGGCGAGCGCGGAGCCGGGGGAGCAACTGCTCGACACGTTGACCGCACTGTTGGCCGAGGTGCGCAAGACGCCGCATCTGGCGGTCTGGTTCGAACCGTCCAACGCGGGAATCGTGGCCCAGCTGGCCAATTCGCCGGGTGTGGTCGACGCGCTCGCCACGGATTTCGTCGCCGGATTCCGTCCTGGGTTGCCCCCGCTCGCGGCCGAGCGCGTCGGCCGGTGGGTGGTGCGCGCGATGGTGTCGTTGCTGACGCTGCCCGGCGCGGGAGAAGACGAGGAACGGGCGATGTTGCGCACCTTCGTGCTGCCGTTCCTGCTCGACGACCGGACCGTGATCGACTGACGCCGGTCGTCGACCGGAGCCCTACGGGACTCCGGTCGAAGCGCGGGACACGGGTTCAGACGGTCGCTGCCGAGTAGTCGGGCAGGTCGTAGGTCTCGGTCTTGCTCAGCATCCGCATCATGACCGGTCGCATCGCCTTCGACAGCATCAGTTTGCTGAGGGTGTGGCCCGCGCGGATACCGAAGCGCGACTTGGGCGTCATCGCGTTCAAGCCGCCCGGCTGCAACTGCTGGGCCGTCTTCACGAAGGGGCGCAGGACCTCCTCGTAGCGGGCCAGGCCCTGTCCGGGGTTGTCGGCGTGCGCGGCGAGTTCACCGGCGAGCACGTACGCGCCCACCAGTGCCATCGCGGTGCCCTGCCCGGTGAGCGGGGAACCGCAGTACCCGGCGTCGCCGAGCAGGACCACCCGGCCCTGGACCCAGCTCGGCATGTCGATGCGGGCCAGCTCGTCGAAGTAGAAGTCCGGCGCATCGGTCATCGCCGCCGCGATGCGAGCGGACTCCCAGCCGCCGCCGGCCAGGCGCTCGCGGATGAACTGCTGCTGTGCCGGGACGTCCCGGCGCAGCGCGGGATCCGCCGCCGCGCGGATCACGACGAGCGCTTTGCAGGTGGCCGGGTCGGCGTCGGGGCGCATGCCCAAGCCGGTGGCTCCGACCATCGAATGCATCGTGAACCAGTGCGGTTCCAGGTCTTCCGGTCGCGGCAGCGTGAAGAACGACATGTATCCGCCCAGGTACGTCGCGAACTGCTCCTCGGGGCCGAACACCATTCCGCGGGTAGCGGAGTGCAGCCCATCCGCGCCGATCACGATGTCGAATCGCCCGGCCGCGCCGGAAGCGAAGGTCACGTCGACGCCCGCGTCGTCCTGCCGGATGTCGGTGATCCACTCGCCGTAGCGGTAGTCGACGCCGCCTTCGGCGTCGAGCAGGTCGAGCAGCACCTGGTTGAGGTCCCCGCGGGTGATCTCGATTTCGGCGACGGCGCCCTTGCCGTCGAAGAGTTCGGCGGGCATGCGGAGGATTTCGCGGCCCGCGTCGTCGACGTACTTCATGCCGCGCTCGTCGAGCTGATAATCGCGGATGCCGGGCATCATGCCCATCCGCTCGGCCACCTCGCGGCTGGGTCCGCGCAGGTCGACGGCCTGCCCGCCCGGTCGCGGCGCCGCGGCGCGCTCCACCACGGTGGCCCGGATGCCGGACCGGAGCAGTTGCAGCGCGACGGCATTGCCGCCGATGCCGCCGCCGGCGACGAGCACGCGGAGCTGGCTGCTTACGGACTTGGCGCTCATGACTTTCCTCGACTCCCATGGGGTTTGTCCAAATGTCTTAGACATATGTCTAACACAGCACTTGCACGAATGTCTAGTACAAATGTCTAAACGGCCCCGAATGAGAAAGGCCCATGGCGGCGAGGAGTTCTCGCGGCCATGGGCCACTGGTGGATCGCAGGAGCTAGGCGCGGTGTCGGAGGTATTCGCGCCAGCTCGCGTGGTGGGTGATGTCGGTTGCGGCGCTCGCGGCGTCGTAGGTACAGGCGAACCCGACGACGTCGCGGCCATCGGCGAGTTCGATGCTGGTCAGCGCCATGGGAGCCGGCAAATCGGCGAGGAAGCCACCCAGCCCCGCCGGGGAGACGCGGAACAATTCCCCTTCGATCGGAGCGCCGCGGCCCGTTCCGTGTCGCACCAAGCCCGGCTTGGGCGGCGTGGTGTCCAGTGCGGTCAGGCGGTAGGCGTCGGTGGTCCGGATGTCGCCGAGGAAGCGGGCGCCCAGTTGCTCGAGCTGCCAGTGCAGCGGCTGCCCGCGCAGGTGCGCGCCGAAGACGGCCAGGTCGACACCGCGATCGACGAACAGCGGCGCGCTGTCGAGACCGACCAGACGGGCGGCGAGATCGACGGCCACCTGATCGGCGAAGGCGGGAGTGACCAGCATGACGCCGAACGGCGCGCCCTCGGCGGTAGGGGCGCCGGGGACGGCGACGGCGGCCATGTCCAGCAGGTTGCAGAAGTTGGTGTACGTGCCCATTCGCCGATTGATGCCGATCGGATCGGCCCGCACCGCCGCGATGCTCGGGTGCTCGGTGGTCGTCGGCAACAGCAGTGCGTCGAAGCCGTGCAGGAGTTCGGCGGCCGCCGCCTTGGCGCGGGCGAGGGTGTCGAGGTCGGCGGCGAACGCGGAACCGGTCTTGTGCCGTGCCGCCCCGATGATGGCGGCGACCGTGGGATCGGCGCCCGCGGGGGCGGTGTCCAGGAACGCGCCCACCGCGGCATAGCGTTCGGCGACGAGCGCGCCGTCGTAGAGCAACAGCGCGGCGTCGAGCAGGGCGGAGATGTCGATCTCCTCGGTCTTCGCACCGGTTTCGCCGACAGCGGCGACGGTGCGCGCGAACGCTTCCCGATATGGCTCGCTGAGCGCGGCCAGGTCCTCGGGGCGCGGCACGGCGATGCGCGGCGCGAGCGGGGCGGCCAACCGGACGTCGGCGGGCCAGCTTCGGCTGCGCGAGTCACGCGGCTCCGGGCCCGCCATCACCGCCGCCGCGGCCACCGCCGAGGCGAGATCGGCGGCGAAGACCGTCACGGCGTCGTAGTCCGCGCAGGCAGGCACGGTCCCGTGCGCCGGGATCACGCCCAGCGTGGCTTTGATGCCGACGATCCCGTGCAGTGCGGCGGGCACGCGGCCGGATCCGGCGGTGTCGGTGCCGATTCCGATATCCGCGATGCCGAGCGCGACCGCCACCGCGGAACCGGAACTCGACCCGCCCGACACCAACTCCGGATCGAAAGCGTTGCGCACCGCGCCGTACGGGCTGCGCGTCCCGACCAGCCCGGTGGCGAACTGGTCCAGATTCGTCTTGCCCAGCACCAGCGCCCCGGCCGCGAGCAACCGCTCGATCGCCGCCGCGGTCACCTCCGGCTGGTAGGCGAACTCGGGGCAGGCCGCGGTGGTCGGCAGCCCCGCCACATCGATGTTGTCCTTCACCGCCACCAGGACTCCCGCCAGCGGCAAGATCTCTCCGGCGGCGAGCCGTCGCGCAAGGGCGGCCGCTTCGGCGGCGACCTCGCGCTCCGGTCGCAGGGTGATCCACACCTCCGGCCGATCGACCTCGACGATCCGCCGATAGGCGGCCGCGACGCGTTCGACGGGGTCGGCTGCCGTGTTGCCTGGAACGGGCATTCAGTCGACTCCGATCACTACTAGGGGCGTGCCCGGCTCCACCTTGGCGCCGGGCGCGGTCAATACCTTCAGCACGGTGCCCGCGCTCGGGCTGTGCACAGGTAGTTCGAGCTTCATCGCCTCCAGGACGGCAACCGGCGCATCGGCCGTGACGCGCTGCCCCGGCTGGACTTCCACGCGCCACACATTGCCGATCATCGGCGCGGACACCACCGTCGCGTCGGCGGGCAGCCCGGCCAACGGGTCTTCGATCGGCGCGGCGACGGGCGCGACGGTGCCGCGTTCGAACTCACCCGCCGCCCGCCAGGCTTCCTTCTCCGCCTCGAACGCGGCGGCCTGCCTGGTCTCGAACTCGGCGATCGAATCGGCCTCCGTGCGCAGCAGCCGCAGATGGTCGGCGAGCGCGAAACTGCCCTCACTGACCTCGGCGTCGAATCTGCCCGCCTCGGCCGCGGCACGGTGTTCGAGCAACTGCTCCGCGCCGACGGGTTCCCAGACGATGCGATCGAAGAACCGGAACAGCCAGGGCGTGCCCGGTTCGAACGGCGCGGACTGCCGGTAGCTGGACCAGATCGGCACGGTGCGGCCGATCAGCTGGTAACCGCCCGGTGATGCCATGCCGTAGACGCACAGGTACTTGCC
This sequence comes from Nocardia sp. NPDC003999, assembly GCF_053604885.1. NCBI lineage: Bacteria > Bacillati > Actinomycetota > Actinomycetes > Mycobacteriales > Nocardiaceae > Nocardia > Nocardia sp. NPDC003999. Next base: position 14,516 of record NZ_JBSGIB010000013.1, on the reverse strand, counting down.
GCCGATGCCGACCGCGTCGGAGGGAGTCCAGGTGCGCGCCGGGTTGTACTTGGTGGTGACCAGGCGGTGCCGCGGATCGAGCGGAACCGCCAGCGGCGCACCGAGATACACGTCTCCGAGGCCGAGCACCAGATACTCGGCGTCGAAGACGGTGGCGCGCACATCGTCCACGCTGTCGAGCCCGTTGATGCGGCGGATGAACTCGATGTTCGACGGCAGCCAGGGCGCGGCGTCGCGCACGCCGCTGCGGTAGCGGTCGATCGCTTCGGCGATGGAGGGATCGTCGAACGACAGCGGCAGCCGGATGGTGCGGCTCGGCACCACCAGGTCGGTCGTGGCGGGCAGGTCGAGTTCGAGTTCGGCCAACGTCCCGAGCAACCGATGCTGCGGCAGCACCTCCGGGTCGAAGTGGACGTGCAGCGACCGGACGCCCGGAGTCACGTCGAGAATGCCGGGCAGCCGCACGGCCGCGAGAGCTTCGGCCAGTGCGTGCACCCGCATGCGCAGCCCCAGATCGAGGACCATCTCCCCGTATTCGACCAACACGTTGTCGTCCCCGCCGCGCAGATAGCGCACGCGCGGGCGGTCCTGCGACGCCTCGACACTGCCGAGTACGCCGCGATCACGCAGGGCGGCGCGGGTATCGGTGACCAGATCCGGCACGCGGCTGCCGTTGGACGCGCGCAACGCGGCCGCCTTGTCGTCGTCGACCGGCACGAACCGCACCGAGTCGCCGGGACGCAACTGGCCCATCCGCCAGCGATGCGCGGACACCACGGTGAGCGGACAGGCGAAGCCGCCGAGGCTCGGGCCGTCGGGACCGAGCAGGATGGGCGTGTCGCCGGAGACGTTCAACGCGCCCACGCTGTAGGGGTTGTCGTGCAGATTGGACGGGTGCAGCCCGGCCTCACCGCCGTCGGTGCGCGACCAGGCCGGTTTCGGGCCCTCCAGCCGGATGCCGGTGCGGTTGGCGTGGCTGCCGACCCGCCATGGGTGCGTGCAGAACTGGGTCATGTCGGCGTCGGTGAAGTACGCGGGCGATGTCTGCGGACCGACACCGACCGCGAGCTGCCACTCGTGGGTGAACTCGGGCCGGTCACCCGGCGGTACCGCGGCCGGCGCGCCGAGCGTGTCGGCGGGCGCCGGGGCGATTCCGAGCACGTCGCCGGTGGCCACCGCCTTACCGGTCACACCTCCGAATCCGCCGAGGGTGAAGGTGGACGCGCTGCCGTGATAGAGCGGCGCGTCGATGCCGCCGCGTACCGCCAGATAGGTGCGCAGGCCGGTGTCGGCCGGTGCGCCGATGTCCAGCACCGCGCCCGCGGCCACGGTGACCGGCTCCCACATGGCCACCGGGCGGCCGTCCACCGTCACCGGAGCCTGCGCACCGGTCACGCACACGACCGTGGTGTCGGAGAAGCGCAATTGCGGTCCCTGCAAGGTGCATTCGAGCGCGGGGACGCCGACCGGGTTGCCGACCGCTGTGTTGGCGAGGGTGAAGGAGAGGTCGTCCATCGGACCGGACGGCGGAATGCCGACCTCCCACAAGCCGATCCGGCCCGGATGGTCCTGCACCGTGGTCATCGTTCCGCCGCGCAGCACGTCGATGCGGCGGCCGACCGGGCGGATCTCGGCCAGCGTGGTCGTGGTGTGCTCGGTGCGCAGGACCCGGCCGTCGGCCGCGGCCTGGCGCAGTTGCGGCAGATTCGTCTGCACACCGTAGACGCGGGTCGCGCCGAGCGCGGTGCGCAGCGCGGCGAAGGCGTCGGCTCGGCTCTCGCCCGCGCTGATCACCTTGGCCAGCAGCGGGTCGTAATACGAACTGACCTCCGAACCGGTGCCGACCCACGTGTCGACCCGGACGTCGTCCGGGAAGTGCGCGGCCGTGACCAGGCCCGCGCTCGGACGGTAATCGTGGCCGGGATCTTCCGCGTAGACCCGCGCCTCCACCGCATGGCCGGTGATCGCCGGTCCGCTCTCGGGCTGCTCGTCCACCATCGCGGTGTCGCCGCCGGCCAGGCGCAGCATCCACTCGACCAAGTCGACGCCGGTGACCGCCTCGGTGACCGGGTGTTCGACCTGAAGGCGAGTGTTCATCTCCAGGAACGACGCGGCGCCGCTGTCGGTGTCGTAGACGAACTCCACCGTCCCGGCCGAGCGGTACCCGACCGAGCGGGCCAGTTCCCGCGACGCGGCGAGCAGGTGCTCGGACAATTCCGCGGTGAGTCCCGGCGCGGGCGCCTCCTCGATCACCTTCTGGTTGCGGCGTTGTAGCGAGCAGTCCCTGGTGCCGAGGCTGACAACGCGGCCGCTGCCGTCGCCGAACAGCTGCACCTCGACGTGCCTGGCGCGCGCGACGAAACGCTCCAGGAAGACGCCCGCCGAACCGAAGTTCGCCGCGGCGATGCGCTGCACCCGCTCGTAGGCCGCGCGCACCTTGTCCGGGCCGAAGCAAGCCTGCATACCGATGCCGCCACCGCCGCCGACCGCCTTCAGCATCACGGGGAAACCGATCCGCTCCGCTTCCGCCACCGCGTGTTCGGCCGATTCGAGCAGGTCGCTGCCCGGGATGAGCGGCACGCCCACCGCGCGTGCGGCGGTGCGTGCGGTGTGCTTGTCACCGAAGACGCGCAGTTGCTGTGGGGTCGGTCCGACGAACGCGATGCCCGCTTTCTCCACCTCGGCGGCGAAATCGGCATTTTCCGAGAGAAATCCGTAGCCGGGATGAATGGCCCCCGCTCCGGTCGCCAGTGCCGCCTCGACCACCGAATCGGCACGCAGGTAGGACTGCGCGGCCGGTCCCGGACCCAGGTGCACGGCGACATCGGCCATTTCGACGTGCGCGGCGCCGACATCGGCATCGGAGTACACGGCCACCGTCTTCAGCCCGAGTTCCCGGGCTGTGCGCATGATGCGGCATGCGATCTCGCCGCGATTGGCGACGAGTACCGTATCGAATTCCAGACTCACTACCGCTCCCTGCTATTCCGTAGCCAGCGACATCGCCGCGATCGCGCGGGTGACCCGCTCGAGCACGACGTCCAGCGATTCACCGATGTGCGTGTGCAGCAGCCGATACGCGAGCGAAAGGTCCTCCGCCAGAACGGCATCCAGGATTCCGAGGTGCTCGGCGATGGTGGTCTCGATCCGGTTGTTGACCATGAAGTCGTACATGCGTACGTGCCGGATGCGGGAATTCACCGCTTTGAGCGCGCGCACCATCTCGGTGTTGCCCGCGGCGGTCAGCAGCGTGACGTGGAATTCCTCGTCACGCACCACGAAGCCGGGCTCCTGGGCCGGAGGGTCGGCGCGCAGTTCCAGCCAGGCGGCGCGCTCGGCCTCCAGCAGCGCCCGATCGTGCGTGACCGCGGGATTGGTCATCGCGCGCTGGAGACCGCCCAGCTCCAGCGTGATTCGCAGCTCGTACAGGTCGCGGATCAGCGGGATGCTCGGCCGGACCGGACTGAATCCGTATTCTTCGCGTTGGAGTAGTCCGTCCGAGCACAGGACGGTCAGCGCTTCGCGGATCGGCGTGCGCGAGATGCCGAAGCGGGTGGAGAGTTTCGGCTCGGTGAGACGTTCGCCGAACTTGATGTCCCCGTTCATGAGTTCGCTGCGCAGCTTCTCGTACACCACGTCGCGCAGGGGTTTGCCCGCCGCGTCGGCCAGTGTCGCTATCCGTGTCGACATGGCTGTATACGCTATTGACCTCGCGTTTCGATGGAGTGACCGTAAGTTATCGCCGCGTTAGCGTCTGCTCACCGCGCCGGTCGGAGCAATGTTCGGCCGCCGTCCGGGGTACTCGGAGCGAAACGAAATCCCGGGCAGCCCCGACAGTCTCATCGAGTCGGTTGTCCAACAGCGAAGCATCAAGGAGAAGGTATGAAGCGCAGCACGAAGATCGCCGGAGCCCTCGCCGCCGCGGCGATGGCGACCCTTGTGGCGGCCGGCAACGCCCAAGCCGATCCGGGCACGGTCTACTTCTCGGCGGGCAGCACGAACTGCGCGATCTTCGCGGACGGCTCCGTCGGATGTGATTTCGGCTATCCCCAGCACATGAGCTACTACGTCGGCGGCACCTACATCCCGGTACCGGTGACGGTGAACGAGATCGTGATCGACCAGGCCTGGCTGCCCGCGCATCCCACCTTCGACCCGGCCGCGCCGTACACGCTGCCGGGTGGCAACCCCAGCATCAACGACGTGAAAACCGGCTCGGGCCAGTGGGGTCCGATCATCGAGCACGCCGGAGCGTCGTGCCAGGTCGGCTTCCACGGCAGCTTCACCTGCCAGGCACTGGGCCGGGGATTCAGTTCCTACGGCGGTACGGTCACCGCCTGAGCGTCCGGCCGGCGCGCTCGCTGACCGCAGGCGCGTCGGCCGCAACCGCGCCTGCTACCGGCCGCCCGTGCCGTCGAGCCGGATGATCTGTGCGTTCACCGTGCTCGCCGCGTTACCGGCCAGATAGGCGACCACCGCGCCCGGCTCGGTCGGCCGCATCGCGGCGAGGGCGGTCTCGAGTTCCGCGTTGTCGGTCGTCCCGGCGCCGTAGCTGACCGTATTGACGGTGATCCGCCGGGACCCGAAGTCCGGGGCCACCGCCTGGCCGAGCTGCTCGACCGCGCCGCGCACCGCTTCGTGCACCGCGCCGCCCGGGTCGGCGGGATCGCAGACGGTGATGACCCGGCCTTCGTCGGCCAAGTGCTGCAACGCCAGTTGCAGGCCGTGGAAGACGCCCTTCACCGTGGCCGCGAAATTGCTGTCGAACACCTCCGAGCTGAGCTTCGGGAACGGCTCGGACTCCGGCACCGCCGCGGTGTTGACCAGCACGTGCCACCCGCCGCAATCCTCGAGCAGCGCCTGCACCAGCTCCTCGTATTCGTCGCGATCGGCGATATCCGCCGCGAGTGCCAGCGCCGCGCCGCCCGCCTCGGTGATCTCCTTGACGACGTCCGCGGCGGGCTCGGGGAAGTGCGGATGCTGCACCACGACCTGAGCGCCTTGCGCGGCAAGAGTTTTCGCGATCGACCTGCCGATTCCGGTGTAGGCCGCCGTGACCAGGGCGGTCTTCCCGGACAGCGGTCTGTCCGCGGGCACGCTGTCGACGGGCTTGCTCATCTGCCGACCTTTCGTCGATTGCGGGAATTCGGTTTCAGCGATGATATTCCCGCATGCGAGCGGACCAACCTACAAAGGGCCGCACAACGGAGAAGGCCCCCGACCGTGAACCGGTCAGGGGCCTTCCCGTCGTCTCAACCACGAGTCGGGGTGACAGGATTTGAACCTGCGACCTCTTCGTCCCGAACGAAGCGCGCTACCAAGCTGCGCCACACCCCGTGAAGCGAACCTGGAGTAGCTTACAACAGGGGTGCCCGAGACGTTAAACCGGCAGGTCAGTCACCCTGCGAGGGGGCGGATGCTGGTGAAGATCTTCTTGGCGGTCTCGGCGTCGAGCGCGTGCGGGACGCCCGTGTCGGCGGCGATCACCATGACGAAGTTGCCCTGATCGTTGGGGAACGCGGCGGTGTAGACGGAGTACGCCTTCGCGCAGCCGGGCTTGGCGTCGGAGACGGTGCCCTTGGTCTCCACGAACATGCCGTGCTGTGATCCGTCCAGCGACGCCAGCGGCATGGGCAGGCCGGGTGTGCCGCCCTGGGTCCCGGTGTAGGCGAGCGTGGCGGTCCTGGTGCCGAGTTCGGTGGCCGCCTTCCCGGGGTCTGAGGTGTTCGAGCCGGTCAGGAAAGCTACGGTCCGGGTCGAGCCCGGGCAGTAGCCCTTGCCCTCGCTGGCCAAGCCCTTCCCCGCGACGGCATTCGGTGGCTCGCCGAAGCCGCCGATGGTGCCCTGCGGCGCCACCGTCCAGTCGGCGGGCACGTCGTAGGCGGCGCCGCTGTCGGGTGCTCGGACCACCTGATAGCCGGGGACGAGCGGAGTCTTGTCGCCGGAACCTCGCGCGGTCGTCGTCGGGGCCGATCTGGTCGTGGTCCGGGCGGGCGCGCTCGCTGTGGTGGTGTTGAGCGCGTTCACCATCGATGGCGCGGCGCCCTCGGCGGGATCGTTCGTCTTCATGCGGGTGAGGGCCACTGCCCCGGCAACGAGACCGGCTACCAGCAGCACCGCCAGGCCAACCGACAGAAGGACCTTCCCTCGGCCGCTCCCGCTCGGACGGTTCGGTGGCGGCCCTCCGGCCTGTGGACCATAGCCCGGGTGATATCGGCCATCCGGTGCCGTGCCGTATTGCCCGGGCCCGCCGCCCGGTTGCCACTGTGGGGCCGGTGCCGGTTGGCCGAATCGATCGGCGCTCGGATAGCCGAGCAAGGTCGGTGCCGAATCGCCGGAGCCCGGCGCGGGACCCGGCCCCCCGCGGCCGAAGGGGTCGAGCGCGCCGAGCGGTTGGCCGAGCATGGTCGGATCGTTGCGCCCGCCTGTACCGGGGCCGGGACCGCCCTGTGGCGGCCACTGCCCGGAGGGCGTCTGCCCGAGGGACGGGGCCTGCATGGTGGGATCGTTGTGGCCCGACGGTCCGGGTTGCGCGGGACCACCCGACGACGGAGCGAGCAAGGTCGGGTCGTCCTGCGTGCCCTGCGGCCGAGCCGGTGCGGGATCGCTCTGCCCGCCCGGCTGCCACTGGAGTGTGGGTGCGGGCTCTTGGTACGGCTGCCACTGCGCGGCCGGGTCGGGCTGCCACCACTGAGGCGTCGCGCCGTTCTCGGCTGGGCCCGAATGCGGCTGCCCCGGGATCAGGCCGGACGACCGAGCGCCGCGCTGCCAAGGCGTGCCGGCGGGGCGTCCAGAGTCGTCGGTTCCGCCGGGATGTGCTCCGCTGTGCGGCGGTCGAGCGTCGCTACCGTCCGCCGAGGCGGGAACGGAACGTAATGGGGGGTAGGGCTGTTGCCGAGGAGTCGGCGGCCCGGCGGGCCGTCCCGGAGTCGTCGGGTCGCGCCGGTCGTCGAATCCACTCACAGTTGTCCCCTACCTGCCACACGTCTCGGCAGGGGACATTAGCGGGCGACGGCCTCCGATGCCGACACTCCCTGGCCCGTGTCGGCGCCCGGCCGCTTCGGCGGCGCGGCCACCAGCGACAACAGGGTCGCCTCCGGGCGGCAGCAGAACCGGTACGGCGCCCACGGTGAGGTGCCGACACCCGCGGAGACGTGCAACTGGGTGTGCTCCCCCCACTTCGACGGACCCTTCACCCGGGACCGGTCGATCCCGCAGTTGGTGACCAGGGCGCCGTAGCCGGGCAGGCACAACTGGCCGCCATGGGTGTGCCCGGCGAGCACCAGGTCGTACCCGTCCTCGGCGAAACGGTCCAGCACTCGGGGCTCAGGGGAGTGGGTGAGGCCGAGCCGCAGGTCGGCCAAGGGATTCGGGGCCCCCGCGACAGTGTCGTACCGGTCGCGCTGCAAGTGCGGGTCGTCCACACCGGCGGTGGCGATGCGGATGCCTGCCACTTCGAGATCGCGGCGCACGTGCGTCAGATCGAGCCAACCGCGCTCGGTGAAAGCCGCACGCAGGTCTTTCCACGGCAACGGAGCGCCGTAGGTGCGGCGGTGGTCCTTCTTGAAGTACTTCAGCGGGTTCTTCGCCACCGGCGCGAAGTAGTCGTTGCTGCCGAAAACGAAAAGGCCCGGGCGGGAAAGCAATCCGCCGAGGGCCTGAACTACCGCGGGCACCGACTTCTGATGCGAGAGGTTGTCGCCGGTGTTGATCACCAGGTCGGGCTCCAGCCGATCCAGCTCCCGTAGCCACTGCTGCTTGAGCTTCTGTCCCGGCATCATGTGCAGGTCACTGAGGTGGAGCACCCGCAGCGACGACGACCCCGGCGCCAGCACGGGCATGGTCGCCTCCCGTAGGACGAAGGCGTTGCGTTCGACCAGCGAGGCGTAGCCGATTCCGGCCACCGCGGCCCCGGCGGCTCCCAGCGCGGTCGTGCGTACAGCAGAGGTCGAGATCACGGGCATTTGCCCAGCATAGGTGACCTCGCTCAGGAGCGCCGAGTGTGTTTCCGCACAGGCGCCCGTTTTTCCGGCGGGAAATCGGGCCGCGCGGCAAATGTAGTGGGACCGCCGCGTCCCAGCGGCTACCGTGAGCGGCATGTCGGAACTCAAATCGCAGCTGCGGACGGATCTCACCGCCGCGATGAAAGCCAAGGACACGCTGCGCCTTTCCACGTTGCGGATGCTGCTGTCGGCGATTCAGAACGCCGAGGTCGCCGGCTCGGCGGCCCGTGAACTCACCGACGCCGAGGTCGTCTCCGTGCTGCAGAAGGAGTCGAAGAAGCGCAACGAATCCGCCGAGGTCTACACGCAGGCCGGGCGCGGCGAACTGGCGGCGAACGAGCGCGCCGAGGCGCAGATCATCGAGGAGTACCTGCCGACCCAGTTGACCGAGGCCGAGGTCGCCGATCTCGCCGACACCGCCATCGCGCAGGTCGCCGAGGAGATCGGGGAGCGTCCCGGCATGCGGCAGATGGGGCAGGTCATGAAGATCGCCACCGGGCTCGCCGCGGGCAAGGCCGACGGCTCGCGCATCTCGGCCGCGGTGAAAGCGCGGCTGTAGGACGGCGACGCGAAAGGGGCCGCGAACCGTGAGGTTCGCGGCCCCTTTCGCTTGCTCAGCGCGGGATCGGGATCGGGATGGGGATCGGTGGCAGCCGCGGCACGGGCAGCCCGGGGATGCCCGGCGGCGGTGCGGGCGGCCCCGGCGGCGGCGCCGCCCGGACGGTGCCGTCGCTGATGTACAGCGTGATCACCGAGCCGGGGATCGCCGACCCGTTGGGCGCGGTGCCCATGACGGTGCCCTTGGGCCGATCGCCCGCCCCGGTCACCGGCGACACCTGGAAGCCCGCGGCGACCAGCGCCGAGGTGGCCTCGCCCTGGGTCATGCCGACGACATCGGGTACCTGCGCGTTGTTCGCGCCACGCACGTACTTGTTGTCCAACGGGGGCAACCCGGGCGGCGGGAACAGCGGTATCACCGGCTTGATGGCGTTGAACCAGGTGCGCGCGGGTTCGTTACCGCCGAACAGGTTGCCGTCGCCGCAGTTGCGCAGCGGGAACGAGCAGATCTCACCCGGGGTCGGGCTGTCACCGTAGGCGTAGACCGCGGCGGCCAGAGCGTTCGTGAAGCCGAGGAAGGCCGAGGAACGGTGGCTTTCGGTGGTACCGGTCTTGCCCGCCATCGGGAAGTTCCAGCCCACCGACTGGGCCGCGCCCGCCGCCGTGCCGGAGATGTCGTCCTTGCTCATGGCGTTGGCCAAGGTGTTGGCCAGGCCCGGCTCGACGACCTGCTCACAGGCCTGCTGGGTCAGCGGTACCTGCTTGCCCTGACGGTCGACGACCTCCTTGATCGGGTTCGGCGGGCACCAGCGGCCGCCGGACCCCAGCGTCGCGGCGACGTTGGACAGCTCCAGCGGATTGATCGCGACCGGTCCCAGGGTGAACGAGCCGAGGTTCTGTTCCTTGATCATGTCGGCCAGGCTCTGGTTGCCGTGGCCGGAGGTGCCCGCTTCGGTGAACGAGCGCATGCCGAGCCGGACCGCCATGTCGACGGTCGGGGTGACGCCCACGGCCTGGATCAGCTTGACGAACGCGGTGTTCGGCGACGTCGCCAGCGCTTCGGTCACCGACATGGGCGACTTGTACTTGCCCGCGTTCTCGACGCAGTAGGTGGCGGCCGGGCACCCGCGCGCGCCGCCGTTACCCATCCCCTTGGCCTCGAACCGCCCTGGCACGTCGAGCTGGGCGTCGATGCCGAGACCCTTCTCCATGGCCGCGGCGGTGGTGAAGATCTTGAAGATCGAGCCCGCGCCGTCGCCGACCATCGAGTACGGCTGCGGCTGCACGGTCTCGTTCGCGTCTCGGTTCAGGCCGTAGGTGCGGCTGCTGGCCATCGCGATCACGGGGTGCGTGTCGTGCCCGGGGCCGACCACCGACATGACTTCCGCGATGTTGTCCAGGTTCGGGTTCGCCGCGTCGGTCACCGCTCGTTTCACCGAGTCCTGCACGGCCGGATCGAGGGTGGTCTTGATCAGGTAGCCGCCCTTCTCGATCTGTTCGCGGCTGATCCCGGCGTTGGCCAGGTACTCCAGCGCGTAGTCGCAGAAGAAGCCGCGGTCGTTGGCCGCGATGCAGCCGCGCGGCAGGCCCTTGGGTTCGGGCAGCACGCCCAGCGGCTTGGTCTTCGCCTCGCGGAACTCCTCGGCGCGGCTGGGAATGTTCTGGATCATGGTGTCCAGCACCGTGTTGCGCCTGGCCAGCACGCCGTCCGGGTTGGTGTAGGGGTTCAGTTTGGACGAACTCTGCACCATGCCGGCGAGCATCGCGGCCTGGGATACGTTCAGTTCGGCCGCGTCCACGCCGAAGTAGGTCTTCGCCGCGTCCTGGATGCCGTAGGACGAGTTCCCGAACGGGACGAGGTTGAGGTACCTGGTGAGGATCTCGTCCTTGGTCAGCTGACGGTCCAGCGTCAGCGCCATCCGGATCTCCCGGATCTTGCGGGCCGGAGTGGTCTCGATGGCGGCGCGGCGCTCGGCGTCGGTCTTGGCGACCACCAGCAGCTGGAAGTTCTTCACATACTGCTGGTCCAGCGTCGAGGCGCCCTGCTGGACCTCGCCACTGGCGGAGTTGGTGAGGAACGCGCGTAGCGTGCCCTGCCAGTCGACGCCCTCGTGCTCGGCGAAGCGGCGGTCCTCGATGGACACGATCGCCAGTTTCATGTCGTTGGAGATCCGGTCGCTGGGCACCTCGAAGCGGCGCTGCTCATACAGCCAGGCGATCGGATTGCCCGCCGCGTCGACCATGGTCGAGACCGCGGGCACCGTTCCCTCGACCAGCTCCGAGGAGACGTTGTCGACAGCGTCGGCGGCACGGTTGGAGACGAACCCGAAGCCGCCGGCGAGCGGGAACAACAACCCGGCGACGAGCACGGAGGCCAGCACGCAGCTACCGGCCAGCCGCGCGAGCGTATGTGTGATCGGCACGAATCAAGACTACGGGTTGCCATTCCGGCGTTCTTGGCGGCATTTGTCCGGAGCGCGGAACTGGTTGTTCACGAACCGGAATGGGCGTGTCGCGTGATCGTGCGCGGCGTGTCGCGGGAGGGCGCGAACGCAATCTGCCTGCCCGTCCAGTGCGCGCAGGGCTTTGCAGGGACGGACGTACCAAAAAATCTCGAGGTGGTCTTGCGCAAGCGCCATACCTTTACCTAGATTGAGAACCCAGTGTGATAGAGCTAACACTCAAAGTGGAATGTGGTGCACTTCGCAGCGGGGTTTGGGTGCTGCGCGGTGACAACGCGATTCTGGAGCGCCGTTGACCCGGTGTTCGGACTGCAAAGGGGCACACCAAATGCACATGACAACCCCCATCGCTCGATTGGACGTGGAGCAGGCCGAAGCAAGGATCGCCTGGGTAGCCCAGGCCCGATGCAAGGAAGTGGACCCCGATCAGTTGTTCGTCCGCGGCGCGGCGCAGCGCAAAGCGGCGACGATCTGCAGGCACTGTCCAGTGCTCATGCAGTGTGGTGCCGACGCGCTGGACAATCGCGTCGAGTTCGGTGTGTGGGGCGGCATGACGGAACGGCAGCGTCGCGCCCTGTTGAAGCAGCATCCGGAAGTGACCTCGTGGGCCGATTTCTTCCAGGCCCAGCGCCAGCATCAAGTGGCGATGTAGCCCCGGCGAAATCGAAACAGAGCCCGCGGAAGCGGGCTCAGTTTCGTTTCAGGACTGTTATTTCCGTTCGGAGCAATAGCGGATACGCCTAAGTATCAGGCGGTCGCGCGGGCCGTGCCGGTGAGCTGATCGCCGACGACGCGCAGCGCGTCGAGATCGGACACCTCGAACGGAAGCGCGGTGACCGACACGATCGGCACCCGCGGATGCGCGCCGGTGAAGCGGTGCAGCAAATGCTGTTCCCGTTTGTCGGTGGCGACCCGGCGGGCGTGCACCCGCAACACCGCCGCGGTGAGCGGATCGGAGTCCGCCACCTGGTCGGCGGCGGTGAGCGCGTGATCGGCCGACAGCGAGCTCAGCACGGGATGGGTGCGGTTGAGCACCAGACCCGCCAGCGGCATGCGCTCGGTGGAGAGGCGGTCGACGAAGAACGAGGCCTCTCGCAGCGCGTCCGGTTCCGGCGCCGCCACCACGAGGAAATGCGTGCCCGGCTTCGACAGCATCGCGAAGGTGCGCTCGGCCCGCTCCTGGAAGCCGCCGAACAACGACTCCAAGGATTGCAGGAAGTTCGACGCGTCCTTGAGCATCTGTCCTCCGACGACGGTCGACACGCCGCGCACCGCCAGGCTCATCGCGCCGGTCACGAGCCGGGTCACGCCACGGCCGGGAGCCATGATCACCCGGATCATCCGGCCGTTGAGGAAGTTGCCCAGTCGCTTGGGGGCGTCCAGGAAGTCGAGGGCGTTGCGCGACGGTGGGGTGTCGACCACGATCAGGTCCCACTCGCCGCGATGGGCCAGTTGACCCAGCTTCTCCATCGCCATGTATTCCTGCGTGCCGCCGAAGGAGGAGGCGACCGTCTGATAGAAGGGGTTGGCGAAGATCTGCTCCGCTTTCTCTCCGCTGGTGTGCTCGAGCACCATGTCGTCGAACGTGCGACGCATGTTGAGCATCATCGCGTGCAGCTCGCCCTTGGCCTCCGGCCCCAGGGCCACCCGCTGCGGGTTGTTGCCGAGGTCGGCGACGCCCAGTGACTGCGCAAGCCTGCGCGCGGGGTCGATGGTGAGCACCACGACCTTGCGCCCCTCTTCGGCGGCGCGCAGGGCGATAGCGGCGGCGGTGGTCGTCTTGCCGACGCCGCCGGAACCGCAGCAGACCACCACGCGCGCGGACGGGTCGGCGATGATCCGCGAAATATTCAGCGGGGCAGCCGGGGGATGGGTCGGCATGCTCATCGGACTCCCTGTGCGGTGAGGTGTTCGGCTAGTTCGTACAGGCCGCCCAGGTCCATTCCGTCGGGCAGGGCGGGCAGGTAGAGCCGGGAGATGTCGACCTTCGCCAGTTCTTCGGCGCTGTCGTCCTGTGCTTGCAGAGTCGCGGAGTGCTCGATCGTTTCGGTGAGCAGCCCCTGGAAGTCGCTGTCGGGGAGGTTTATCCCCGCGGAGTCGAGGCCCGCGCGGACGGCGTCGGCGTCCAGGTGGCCCTGCGCGGCGCGGGCGCGCAGCTCGGGCGGGAGCTGGCCCTCGGTCGCCCGGTTCACGATGACGGTGCCGATGCGCAGGTCCGCGGCGGTGAGCTCGGCGACGGCGTCGGCGGTTTCCTGTACCGGCAGCGCCTCCAGCAGCGTGACCAGATGGATCATGGTCTGGTCGGAATGCAGCAACTGCGAGACGCCCTCGGCCTGCGAGGCGATCGGCCCGCCCTTGGCCACCTCGGCCATCGCCTTGGTGACGTCGAGGAAGCCTGCGATCCGGCCGGTGGGCGGTGCGTCGACCACGATCTCGTCGTAGACCCGCTTGCCGGACTTGTCCACGCGAACCGCGCACTCCTTGATCTTGCCGGTCAGGATGACGTCCCGCAGACCGGGCGCGATCGTGGTGACGAACTCGATGGCGCCCATCCTGCGCATCGCGCGGCCCGCGAAGCCGAGGTTGTAGAACATGTCCAGGTATTCGAGGAAGGCGTGCTCGATGTCCAGCGCCAGCGCGACCACCTCGCCGCCGCCGTCCGCGGTGGCGATGCGTGTCTCGGTCGGCGGCAGCGGCGGCAGATCGAACAGCTGCGCGATCGATTGTCTGCTCTCCACCTCCACCAACAGCACCCGGCGCCCGCCCGCGGCGAGCGCCAAGGCCAGCGCCCCGGCAACCGTCGACTTGCCCGTGCCTCCCTTGCCGGAGACGTAGTGCAAGCGGGCCTGTTCAGCGCGCTTCGGCCACCTTGCGCCCACTTCCGGCTCCTCCGAAAGCGGCACTGCTGTTGGTACTCCCACGATCGCGAGCCTATAACTGGTTCGCCGCCGCGGGGCACGGGCCGTACCAGACGGGCTGACCCAAAAGCGGTTCCCAGCCCTGCCCCCGCCACCGCAACCAGTTGCGGGCTCACTCCGCGAGCCGCCGATAACCACACGAAATCAGTAGCCGAACCAGCAGATCTCCCGTAACCGACACAGGCGCCGGTTGCGGGCGACCGTGCCGACCCCATCCGAGCCGGGTGAGACAGACCACTCATTCGCGGTGCGCCTCGGACCGCCCGGCCGCCGCGCCCATGGCGAGGTCGAGTAATGCCCCGCCAGTCCATAAAACCACTGCGAAACCCCGGGAGACCGCAACCCCGAATCCGGGGTGATCGCAACCGCGAACCGAGGTAGTGCGGCTCCACTCCCCACGCGCCCAGCGCACCGCAACCACGTCTTTCGAGCGAAGCGAGACCGAGCCTGTTCCGTTCGCGGCCCGGCTCGCGTTTGCGCGGCCGCCGCGTCCGCGACGAAGTCGCCAGCGGCGGTCGCGCAAACGTGGATGCCACCCAATTCCTGCAGGAGAAGCCGTTCGAAGCCGCCGAGAT
>NZ_JBSGIB010000012.1:0-209582 GCF_053604885.1 Nocardia sp. NPDC003999 | reverse complement strand
ACCACGCCCCGGCGCCGACTCCACCCGCGGAGCCACCACCCCACCCGGCTGCCCAGGCACACCCGCCTGACCAGGCACACCCGCCTGACCAGGCAGCCCCGCCTGACCAGGCACAGACGGACCCGAAACACCCGGCGAGTTGGACACATTCGGTTGTCCGGCGCTAGCGGATCGACCGGGTGCCGGAGCGCCAGCTTGCCCCGGCGGAGGAAAAACGCTCGGTTGTCCCGGTACGGCCGTGCCCGGCCGTGACCGCTGCTGATCCGGCCGACTCGACCATGGCGTCGCCGGGCCGGTCTGCTGATCTTCCGCCGTCTCCGGCTCTTGCGCTGCCACCTCGACCCCGGCGGGCCAGATTTCAGCAGAGGTCATGATCGTCCCCCGGTTGTAGGTGCCATCGGCAGGTGGAGGATGCCCGAACGATAGGTTCGAGCGGTGGGTCGCAGACGTTCATCCAACCCATCCTCACAAGTCGCTGTGAACTCATCTGGCAGCCTGGACAATTCGCGCATGTCAGTGTAGACGGATTCGGACCGGCCTCCCGGTTCTGCCAGCGCGCTGCTTCCCGTAGTTGGGAAGCCTCGACAATGAAGACGTCGAAAGTAGGTCTCACTCATGGTCGGTCACCGCGTACGCCGCTCCGGTCGACGATGGGGAGTTCGATCGAAAGGCGGACTTTGCCGTGGTGAGGCACGAGCCTTGCGAGCCTCTGACCCAGGTCGGGTCGGCCGCGATGGACGCACGTGAAGACCAGCAAGCCGCCGTGCACCGGCGCTCCGCCTAGCATCTCGAGGTGATCCCATGCCCTTCGGTGTTTCATGGTCGTCTATCGGTAAATTCGCACTGACCACCGGTGTCACCTTTGCCGGTGGTGCGCTCGGGTCGGTTGTCCCGGGTGTCGGCACGGCGATCGGCGTTGCGGCGGGCAGTGCCCTGGCCGGCTTCGCGGCGGAGACGCTCTGGGACAAAACTGTCGAAGGCAAAAGTTGGGGCGAGTCCTTGGATAATGGCGTCGAAACCGGCGCCTTGTCATTGCTCGGAGGCGGTGCCGGTGGGGCCATGCGGGCCATGGCGAACGCGGGGGGACGAAATCTGCTAGCACGGGCGGCTACAGGCGCATTCAACCCTGCCATCCGTAACCCGGCTGCGAATATCGGAGCCGCGTGGACTGGACGAGGCGTGTCCTTGAATGCGGCCCGCGGTTGGTTGACCGGCGCCAGCGTGACTGCCGGGATTTCGGGCGTCGGGCATCAAGGGGGGCCGGGCTCGGCTCCGGGACAAGGGCAGTCATATCCGGCGATGCTGCCGACCAAGCCGCTCAATGCATCAACGACATTCAGCACTAGCTGAGGGGCGGTTCCATGACGGACATGCACCCGATGTTGATGCCCGACCGGAAGAAGATCCAGGAGGGCAATTATCCGGCCGAATGGGTCTTCTCGGTCTTCACCGATTCCTGCTTCAAGAGCCTGTATCAAAACTTCGACGGGATCTGGAAGAGCCTCGGAAAAGATTCGAAGAGTGATCCACCCAAAGCTCCGGATGTGCCACAGGTCGCCCCTGCGAATATCGGCAGTTTTACGAACTACGCGGAAGTGGCGGTGCAACTGAAGCGGTCGTACAGCGACCTGAACGGCAACGTCACCGAATTGGTGAACTCGATACGCGAATCCGGAAAATGGTCCGAGGCGGGGCAGCAAGCGACCAACAAGGTAATCGACGAGAAGGTCGTGGCGATGGCGCCTACCACGCCACCCCAGGGCATACAAATCGACAGTTATATCTTGACCTGGGTGACGGCCGCCAACGATTCCCTTGCCACCGAGATCGATACCGTCAGGCAGGGGCAGAGCGGCGTGGCCAAGGACATCGATGATCAGACCAAGATGATCAAGGAACTGCAAGATCAGATAAAGAAGCTGGAGGCGGCGGCGAACAACCCGGCAGGCACTCCGCCTCCCGTCGACACATCGAACTGGCCGACGACCCCCGGTGTCAACGACCCGACGATCCCCCCGGCCGTGGACAACAGTACCTTTCCCCCCGGCCTGGACGGCCTCGACGACCCGACCACTCCCAGCACGACGTTGCCCGATCTGGACACCCCCGGCAGCCCCGGCTCGACCGGTCAGACGCCGAGCAGCCTGGACCCGACCGGGACCACTACGCCGGGCGTGACGACACCCACCACGCCGAGTGTGCCGCAGACCCCCGTCAGTTCGCCGATGGGCTCCGGCATGGACCTGATGAGTTCCATGCTGCCGATGATGATGCAGCAGGCGATGATGCGGAACATGGCCGACCAGGACTTGAACAGCCGTCGCAGGGATCTGGATCCGAGCCGCTACGACGACGAGCTCGATGCGGTGGCTCCGCCGCCGGTCGCACCGCCGGTCACGGCCCAGCCCGCGGTCGCGCAGCCGTCCACGACGGCCCCGGCGACGCAGCACAGCGGGGCGCCCACCGGCACGACATCCACCCAGCCGACGGTCGCGCCCGGACGAACTCCGGATGCGGACGGCAGCGTGACCTACACCTTCCCCGACGGACGTACGCAGAAGGTGTCCGCTATGGTCGCCCAGGTCCTCGACGCGGCGTTCGGCAACCACGCGGACACCTCCGCGCAGAAGGCATACGAGAAGACGCCGGCGAAGTGGTCGGACAAGAAGCAGATCGGCAAACGTGTGGGTGACTTCGAGCTGATGACCGGCGACGTCGCCACATGGACGAACTCGACCGCGGTCCTCGTTGTGTTCCCCGCCGATCAAGGTGGCACATTGGAGGTCATCGTCAAGGGCGAGCTGAAGCCTTTCGACCCGAAGATGCCCGAGATCGCCTCGGAAACGAACACTTTCGAGGGCTTCGCGCATCCGAGCGGCATCGAAGTGACCGCGCCGGCGGACGGGGGCGCGCCCTCGGGTACGCCGGGCTCGGCCGATCAGTCCGCGGCCGCGGCAATGCCGGTTGCCGCGGCACCCGCGGGCTGATCGCGCGAGCAGAGCGGCAGATGAGGAGAGGAGGTCGCGATGGCGCTGAAGGTGGATCCGCAGGAACTTGTCGCTGCGGCGTCGAAACTCGCCGCGATGGCGCGCGATACCGGTGCGGCGATGCCAGGGGGATGGGTCGTGCCCGCGGGCGCTGACCCGATTTCCGCCGCGGCGGTACCGCAACTCAACGCGCAGGCCGCCTCGTTGTTCAACGGAATGGCGGGTGTCCTCACCGATATCCAGCGGACCGCGTACAACATCGGCGCGGCCGCCGCCGATTACACCGCGGCCGACGACGACGGCGCTCGCAGGATCAACGGCAGCGGCGGTGAGTTGCTCGCCAATCCGGTCGGCGAAGTACAGGAGATCGGCCAACGGCGCCCGCCGGGTCTGCGGTTCCCCGCCGCGGGCGGAGCGGTCGACCCGTTGACTTTCGCTCAGCAGTTGCACTCGGGCCCCGGGCCCGGTGCGGCGAAGGGATTCGCGGACGCGCTGCGTAAATTCGCCGGCGGTCCGCATCTCGCGGCGATCGAGGGCGTGACCTCGGCGGCGAAGTCGATGCAGAACTGGGAACCGGTCGGCTCCGCGGCCGCCGCGGAGCTCGGCCAGCGCCGGGGGTGGCTGGACCAGCTCGGCCTCGGCCTCGGGATGCTGGCCGACGGAATCGACACCTACAGCGACGCGTTCCGGACCGCGAAAGCCAAACACCCCACGCCGGAGGAGATCATCGCCGCGCGCAAGGAGCTCATCGCGGCGATGCGCTCCAAGAACGAGCTCGGCATCCAGGCCGCCCTGGCGAAGTTCAACGAGCAGAACGCGCGTTCGGCGGAGACGATCACCGGCTACTCCACCGAGGTCGGCTCGAAGGTGGGCGCGAGCGAGGGAACCAGCGAAAGCGCCGGAAAGGGCAGCGGCAGCGGCGACAGCAGCGCGTTGACCCAGATGCTGCCCGCCCTGATGAGCGCGATGGCCTCGGCCGGCACGCCGTTGAGTCAACTCGGACAGTCGGATACCTCGGACGCCTACGACGACTACGGCCTCGACGACTACGGTTACGACGACCTCGGCATCCCCAGCGGGCTCGGTACGGGCAGCCCGAGCGGGATGCCCGTCGGCAGTTCCGGCCTCGGCATCCCGGATGTCGAAGCGGAAACCGTTACGGCGAGCGCCTTGCCGGTGGCCGCCGCGGCCAGCCTGGGTTCGGGCATGCCGCGCACACCGGTGATCGAACCTCTCGGTACGTCGTCGGCGGCCACCGCTGCCGCCGCGCGCGGTGGATCGCCGATGATGCCGTACATGCCGATGGCGCCCGGCATGGGCAACTCGGGTGGCAACAACGACCGAAACCGCGTCGTGGCGTGGCACCCCGACCGCTTGATGTACGTGGACGACACACCGCACACCGAAGCGGTGATCGGGGAACGGCCGACCATTGCCCCGACCGTGACTCCGCCGACGCCGGCGCCGAGCAACCAAACCCCTTCCCAACCCGGAGGTAACGCATGAGTGAGCGCAGCGAGGTGGCGTCGTGAGTTCCATCCACCCGGACGTGCAGGCGGCCTTGGACGCCGCCCGGGATCTGCGGCACCGGATCGCCGAGATGCGGGAGAAGATCGACAACATTCGCGCCCGCAGGCCCTCGCCCGGCGGCGCGGTCATCCCGGAGGTCGACGCGATGGGCAGGCTGACCGATCTCTACCTCGCGCCGGGCACGGCCGACCGGCTCACCTGCCCCGAACTGGTCACCGAGATCATGGCCGCGATCCGGGAGAGCACCGCCGACGCGGCGCGGCAGTACCAGAGCGTGATGGAGCGCCCCATCGACGCAGACGAGCCGGTCACCACCGCTTCCGGGCAGGCCTGATGACCGAACCCGCACCAGAGGTCACCGTCGCGGATACGGTGCGGTGGCTGCACGACGAGGGGCTGGTCCGGCTCGCCGGGGTAGCGGACGGCATCTCGGACCTAATCGTCGCCTACACGATCGATGTCGCCACCGGAACCGTCTCCGCGCATCCCGCCACAGGTGGCGGTGTCGGCGCGGACGTGGTGTCCCTGGCTGCCGACGACCTGCCGTATCCGACGGGAACGGCCCGCCGTCTGGTGGTCGCCGGTGTCACAACTACCGACGCGGTCCTGGTGATCGACCTGGCCGCGACCTTGACGATCGCGATCAACGCCGACCGTCCCGAGCAGACGGCCCGATCGTGGGTCCTGCAACTTCTGTTGAATCCGGAGGTCACCGTCACCACCAACAGCGCCGACGTCGCGATCGGCAGCAGTGCCAGGCTGCGGCAGAGTTTCATTCCCGGCGGCGGCGCGACGCTGGTGAACGTCGACGACACCCGTCCGCCGGTGACGGCGGTGACGTTGAACCCGGCCACCGAAGGTCCCGACCATCTCGACGTGGCCCCGGACGGCACCGGCGAGTTGTATCTCGGGGCCCGGTTCTGGCAGATGCGCCAAGTCATGCGCATCGAGGACGCCGCCTGGTCCGCGCTGGCCGCGCGCCTGGAGTCGATGACCGACGACGCCGACTACTTGATCAATCCGCAGCCCGGTGAACGATTCTCGGAGAGCAGCCGATGACCGACATACATTCGATCCACATGGACGATTACGACGTCGACGATGTCGATGATCTCGACGAGCGGGAAGCCGCCGCACCGGACTGGCGGAAGATGACCTACGAGGTGTTCAACCCCGACCACACCGTCGGCGTCGGATGCGACCGGGACGGCGAGATCATCGGCTTGTACATCACCGATGACGCCCGCGAGAACGGCGACGAGTGGTTGGCCTCGCAGATCGTCAAGCTGGCGCGGCTGGCGCACGCGAAGTCGCGCGTCGGGCTGCGGGCGGAGATGGAGTACAAGGGCACCCGCTCCTACACGATCGATTCGTTCGACCTTCCGACCGAGGCGTCTTATCGCGCTATGGAGGAAGCCGAGTTCCGACGCGACACCTGAGTGCCGACCGCCGCAACGGCGAGACAGGACAGCGACATGACCGACAAATTCGATACCGACGATCCGCACGAGGTCGTCGCCGCCGCGCAGAAGTTCCACACCGCGATCACCACGGTCGGCGGCCAAGTTCAGCAGATCAGTAGTGGTTTCGTCGCGCCGAGGCGTCCCGAATCGGAGATCGATCGGCGACTGGTTGCGCACACACAGTGGATCAAGACCACGTTCGAGCGTGCGGTGCGCGCCAACGGCCGCCGTGTGGACGCGACGACAGCGGTCACCGCCCAAGTGTCGTACACCCATGGTGACGCCGATCGCGCGGGCGCCGCCGCGGTGCGCAGCCGTACCGAGTTCGTCTGACTCGCTGATGGAACCGGAGCGCGACAGTCCGTACTGGGACGCCATCGTCGGCGACAACTGGCCGGCGATCTCGCCGGGGGACTGGAGTGCGCTGGAACGCCTCGCGCGGGACGGCGCGGGGGCGTTGGACCTGCTCGACGCCGACCGCAGACGGCGTGACTTCGACGAACGGGTCCGCTCCAGTGCCGGTCTGCAACCGGTCAAGGACGACATGGCGCGCCAGCGGATGAACCCGCAGGCGTTCGCCGACGCGCTGGAGGCCGCGGCGGACACCTTCCGGGACTTCTCCGACCTGGTGTATCGGACCCGCAACAAGATCCTCGACATCGTCGAGGAGGCCACGGCGAGGGTCAACGCGACCAAGCGCGCGGCCGCGGCGGAAGACGACGAATCCGACGCCCAGGCCATCCGTAGCCGGATTCCCGGAATGATTGCCGCCGCACGGGAAGACGTGGAGGATGTCGTCCGGGCGGCGCTCAGCTCGATCAGCCCCCAGGGGCTGCCCAGTTTGGGCTTGATCGCCGACGCGCTGGGGCAGCCGGGCCCCTGGGACCCGGGCCATCGCAACGCGGACGACCACAGCGGCGGCGACCACCGGGCAGGCGACCGGGAACAGCACCGGCCCGCGACCGACCACTCCGGCGATCCACGGCACAACGGATCCCCCCGGACCGATCGGCCGAAGGACGATACGCCCGTTGTGGTGTTCCCGGAGAACGCGGACGAGCAGCCGGTCGTGGCTACCGTGGACCCGTCGGCGCCCGGAGACGAGGTCGGCAGGCAGCCGGATCCTCGCACCACCCAGGACACTTCGACCGAATCTCCGGTCACGGACCCGGTGCCCGGCCAGTATCCGCCCGGGGGAACGACGGCCGTCCCCGTCGGTCATACGCCCGGCGGGGCATCCGACGGCGGACCCGGCCTGACCGCCGCGGGCGGCCCGCCTCGCGGACAGCTCACGGACACCGAGCCCATGACTTCGGATCGGGAAGTGCCTGCGGACGGCGGCGACCACGATGCGCCCGGCTCGGACGCGCACGATCCGCACGGAAGGGGTTCGGATGTCTCGGTCGACGAGGCCGAATCCGGGACCCATGACCGCTCCACCACCGTTTCGGCGGCGGAAACGCACGACGCCGCCGCACCCGACCAGACCGGCGATGTCGCTGTGTCCGCGGGCGGCCCGGCGGCGGCGGTGGCACCGCCATTGGTCCTTCCGCCACCCGTGGTGACGCCGGGTTCCCTGGCAGCATCGGCACCGGCCGCCTCGGCAGTCTCCAGCGGCCCGTCCGGACCGGCGGTCTCCGCTCCAGCGGCACAGGCCGGCTCGGGTCCGCCGCAAGTGCAGGCGAAGCAGACCACGGCTCCACCCGGCGAATCGCGCGGACCGGCCGCCGCGCCCAAGGTCACGGCGGTGAGCGCGGGACCGCCCCCCGGTGCGGGCGCGGTGGGGAAGACACAGCCGCCCGAGCGGACCGAGCAGCGCGCGGACGCGGGCAAGGACGAGGCGGACGACAGCGACGATTCGATGCGCAATGTTGTCGGCGCTGCCATGACCTCGGCGGCGGCCCCCGCGTTCGTCCTGGGCGCACGAGTGGACGGAGACCTGGTGCTGGCCCGCACACTGCTCGCGGGCGTCCTTGCCGCGGGCGGCGAGGCGGTCCTCGGACTCGGGTGGGCGGTTTCGGTGATGCGCCACCAGAGCGGGATCACCGCGTTCGTCACCTCGAACGAGGGGCGCGGCTGGATACCCGCCGGGCTGTACCTGCCGCGTGAGATGTCCACGCCGTGGGTGTGGGAGGTGGCCGAGAGCGCGTGGGAGGGCGTCGCGGATCCCGCGCGCGTGCTGGCGGAGTTCGGGATCGCCTGGGGGCGCAAGTCCGGTGCGCGGTTGACCGCCGTCGTCTCCTCCGAAGAGGTCGACGCCGAACTGCGACGGCAGTTGGGCGAGGTGCCGATCGAAGGGGAAGTGGCCGCCTCGTCGGCGATGGACTTCAGCGCGCCGCGGCCCAGTCTGGTCGACCGCCTCGAACTCGTCGCGGCCCCGGCGCTGGTGCAGCGCGCCGCGGCCACGCCGGAGTCGGAGATCGGGCTGCGCTGCTGGGAGTTGGCCTCCGACGCACACGTTCGGGTCTACAGCGCCGGCCTGGGTTCCCCGGCCGCGCTGGGAGCGCCCGCGGCACGCGAACGGATCCTCGGCGCGCTGCGGCAGCGCCGCGAAGTGCGGCAGGAGTGGTGGGAGGAGCTCCGGGATGCCGACGATCTGCTCACGGCGACGATGTTGTCGCGGCGCGCCGATGTCTCGCGGGTCGCGTTGGGTGAGTTGCGCGCCGACCGAGCCGACGGCCGATACGCGTCGGAGATGAGCGGCCTGCGGGCCATGGTCTTCGAACGGCGTTGCGACGAACTCGTGCTGCTGCTGGCGGAGGCGGCGACACGACAGGTTCTGCGCGACGCGATATACGCGCACACGCAGATCGTGGGTCATCCGGCCTTCATAGCACCGGCTCCCGCGCCCGCCGCGGCTGCGCCTCGCCGCCCGACCATCACCGCGGGGCCAGGCCGCTGATCAGTAGCTGGATACCTTCGATCGTCGAAAAGCGTTGCCGCCCAACGCCGCTGCGCAAGTGCCGGAACGAGTGACGGCTGCGTACTTCCCACTCATGGGAAGGATTGACAATAGGGGGACGTGTGGTGGGAAAGGATCTGATCGAGCATGCCGAACAGCATGGAAATCGACCCTGCGGTTTTGCGTCAGCTGGCCGACCAACACAGTCGGGTGGCCGCCGATACCAGGGAATGGGCCAAGCCGCCGGTGGATTGGCTCGCGAGCTTCCTGCCCACCTATGGCAAGATCGCCTACCCGGTCTATGAAGCGCTGGAGCGATACTACGACGCACGGCAGCGCGCGGGCGAGGCGCTGGCCAGCGAACACGATCGCACCGCCGCATCGTTGCGTGCGTCCGCGGACGCCTACGAGCAATCCGACGACGAGTTCGCCCAGCACATCCGGCAGGTGGCCGGCCTCACCGATCAGCCGTCCCCGGTGCCGGGAAGCTCCGCCGCTCCGTTCGGTACGGACCGCCCCACGACGCCGTCCGTGTCGACGCCCGGTGCATCGCCCGATGCCGACCCCGTGACGGCCGGTCCCGGTTCCGCCGGTCGGGATTCGGCCGCCCCCGACGGCACTCAGACCGACCCGCTCGGCACTTCGCAGGGCAAACCCGGCGAGGCGTCCCCGGCCGGAGCGGGCGTGCCCGGCGCGGCCGCCGCGTCGACGGACCCGGTGAGCGCCAACGGCACCGGCACGCCGAACGCGACGGGAACGACTACACCCGGTGGCCCGTCGAGCACCGGCGTGACAGCGCCCTCGACCGCGGGCATGCCGCCCGCCGGGGTCGGCCCGCTCAACGGAGCCCCGGACGATCGAGGCGCTACGCAACCGCCCACCGGCGCGACGGGCCGGTCGGATCTGCCGCCCATGCCGGTGCCGGTGGGGAGCCCGTTCGCGGCCGCCGTCGCCTCGGCGAAGGACAAGGAGGCCGAACCCGCGTACGTGGTTGGCAGCCAGGTGAACGACGATCTCGTGCTGGCCAGGACGCTGCTCGGCAGCGTGCTCGCCGCGGTGGACTCCCCGGTGGGCATGGCCTGGGCCGTCTCGGTGATGCGGGGTCCCGGTGGAACGGGTGTCTTCATCACGTCGAACGAAGGACGTGGGTGGTTGCCCGCCGGATTGTTCCTGCCGCGTGAGGTTTCCACGCCGTGGAACTGGGACGAGTTGCTCGCCGCCGACGACGGCGCCGGATCGCCGTGGGAAGGAGTCACCGATCCGGCCCGGGTCCTGGCGGAGTTTGGGTTGGCCTGGGGTGCGAAGGCGAACGCGAGTCTGTCCGCCCTCGTGTCCTCCGGTCCGATCGATCCGGGGTTGCGCAACCGCTTCGGTGAAGCGGCGATGGAGGGGCTCGTCGCTCCGTCCTATGACGTCGACTTGCGCGAGTTCACCCCGGATACGGCCGACCGCCTCGGCCTCGCCGGTTCGATCTCCGGCCTGGAACAAGTCTCGTCGGTGCCCGATGCGCAGGTGCGATCGCGGTGCGTGGAACTGGCGGCCGACGCCCACGGGCAGGTCGGACGCTCCGGACCGGCGCCCGTGGAAGCCGCGACTTCGCGCCGGGTTCGGGAGCGAATTCTCGCCGAGCTGCAAGCCGGGAGGCCGGTGCCGCGCGAGCTGTGGGACGAACTGCGGGATGCCGACGATCTGCTGGCGGCCTCGATGCTGGGGCAGCGGGTCGACGTGGGCCGGGTGGAGATCGGGCAGCTTCGGCTGGACGCCGGGGCATCCCCGCTGCGCAGCATGGTTTTCGAGCGGCGCTGCAACGAATTGGTGCTGCTGCTGGCGGACGAGACGAGCAGACAGACCCTGCGCGATGCCGTCTACGCCCACGAACAGGTCACGCTGCATCCACAGTTCGTCTCGACACCGGCGCCGGTCTCCACCGCCGTGCAGCCCGAGCGTGTCGCCCCGCCCACAGTGGTTCCTTCGGTCACCGCACCGGCGGTCACCGCACCCGCGGTCGCCGGAGGGCCGCCGCCAACCGTCGTGGCCGCGCCTTCGACCCCGCCGCCGGTGGCGCCTCCGGAGCAGTCGTGAAAGCTCCGCGAGCGTAGGTCGATTCATTGGTCCGGGCGTGGCGTGGTGGGTGCGATCCCGCCGTGCCACGAGCCGGGCGTCGGTACGTCTGTCGCTGAGGGTCCTTCCGTGGAGTCCGGCCATACCGGCATCCGGATGGCAACGTGGTGACGCCCGTGCGGATCGCCGCTCCATCCGCGCTGCCGAATCGGCATCGGTGACCGTGCACACGATGTGCGCTCTCGTACGCAATTGCGGCACTGCCAGTAGCCGTCCGGAACCGGAATCCCGCTTCTCCCGGTGTCGTAC
The DNA here is from genome assembly GCF_053604885.1 of Nocardia sp. NPDC003999. Lineage (NCBI taxonomy): Bacteria > Bacillati > Actinomycetota > Actinomycetes > Mycobacteriales > Nocardiaceae > Nocardia > Nocardia sp. NPDC003999. The sequence continues at coordinate 198,330 of NZ_JBSGIB010000012.1, read as the reverse complement.
GACCGCCGCACTGCGGTCAACCAGCCCGAGGCGCTGTGTGGGCCACAGGAAAGCCGACTGGGGGATCAATGCACGCCGCGAACACGGGAGCCGGAACCGGCGCATGCCGAACCCGCCGACGGACTCGAGATGTTCGAACGCCTTCCGAAAGGCGGCTCGACGCGGCTACGCCTCGATGACGGGACTTTCTTCCGGAGTCGGTTCGCCCTCGGCCTCCGCGTCCTGGGCGGTCTCGCTGCCCGTCCGGGCGGGCGCGGACCTGTCTCTGGTCCGCCGAGCCGGGATCACGCTGGGTGACGGGGTGGCGGCAGGAGCTCCATCCTGCTCGGCGGGCGGCGCGGTATCGGCAGCAGGCGCCGCGGTGATGCCGCCGGGCTGTGCGGTTTCCGGCTGCGCGGCGGCGGGTTGGGCATTCGGATCGCCCTGCGGCGGCGCGGCCGCGGGCTGGCCTTGATTGCCGGGCGGCGGCGCCTGCCCCGGCTTACCCGGCGCGCCGTTGTTCTGGTTCTCCTCGGCCTTCTTCGCCTTGTCCTCTTCGGCCTTGTGCAGCATCTCAGGTATCTGGGAGACCAGCGGCATAGCTGCCATCGGCAGCATCGCGAGCATCGGCAGCAGCGAGGAGAGGCCACCGTCACCGCCGCCGCTGGTACCACCGGCCGTGCCGCCACCGCTGTTCTGGCCGCCGCCTTTCGAGTTGCCGTTGCCGTTGCCGCTGCCGTTGGCCATATCCTCGTTGAGGTCGGCGATCGCGGTGACCTTGTCGTACACCGCCTCCACGGCGGCGGCGACCGCCTTGAGCAACGGAAGCTCTTGGGCGGGCTTCAGTTTGGCGGTTCCCGCGGCCTTCAGCTTGGTGTTGAGGTCGGCCACGATGGTTTTGATGGACCGCAGCGCCTGCACTTGCTCGGCGGCCACAGTGACGGAGGTCTTGACGACCTTGTCGTCCATCTGCAGCAATTGCAGTTGCCTGGCCTCTACCTTGTCGATCGTCTTGCGGTACTCGTCGTCCGCTTCCCCTTTGCCGAGCGCCTTGTAGAAGGCGGGCTCGAGCAGGTCGGCGACTTTCGGCGGGGGAGTGGTCATGCCGCGCCCGAGCAGGTCTACGGCGGTTTGAATGGCGGTGTCCGCCATCGCGATGTAGGCGCGCAGCCCTTCCGAGGCCCCGGGCGGGCAATGCAGGTCGACCAACCAAAAATGTTTGACCTCGGAGGCCACGCTGGCCAGAGGGGTGGACGCGAGCGCCGATGCTTTTTTGGCTTTGGTCTCCGCCGCCGTTGTCGCCATACCGTCGCCACCGCCTTCCAGAAGTCACACCCATTGTCTCGGCTTCCCGATTATGGGAAGTGGCGCATAGTTCGATTACCCACCCACGAATGGGAATACGACCGATTCGGTTCGGGCGACACAATAGCTGGAGAGTGTGAGAGGCGGTCGGTGATGAGCGATGGCGAGTCGGTCGAATGGCACCGGCACTGACGAACGACCTGGACGGAGTGCTCCGATCGCTGCTTGCGCTGTACGGCGACGGCCAGCCCGCCGGCCAGGCGGCGACCACGACCCAAGCTCTCGCCGCCGATCTGCGTCCCCAGTCCGGAGCGGTGGCGCTGCGGTACGGCGAGGCGCACGGCATGCAGATGTCGATCGCGGAATCCCATGCGAGCAAGGACAGCATCGTCGGCAAGGCCGTGGGCGAGTCCGGTGACGGAACGGTCAACGGTCGCGGCCGCCTGAACAACCACATCGCGGATTTCCAGAGCCGGATACAGGCCATCGCTTCGGTGGGCGACACTCGCTTCAGCGGGCCCGCGCTGCTGGATGCCGCACAGACCACCATCTCGAATGCCACCAAGCAGGTCGACGCCGATGTCGCCGCCGCACGGCAGCAGGCCGCGCAGATCATGCCGCCCGCCACGCCGGCGACCCGGCAGACCAGGCACGGTCCGGCGCCGCGCAGGCGGCGCCGGACGCGCTCGAGGTCCAGTTCCTCGTCCCGGCTGCGCCGCAAGAGCACAGTCCGCTCGGACGGAACCAGAGGCGGAAACGCGGTGCTGGCCGCCAGCAGCTGGCTCGGCACCCCTTACGTGTGGGGCGGTGGCGGCGCGGGCGGTCCGAGCGGCGGTGGATTCGACTGCTCGGGTCTCACGCAATACGCCATCGCCCAGGCGAGCAACGGCGAAGTCGTGCTGCCCCGTACCACCTACGAGCAGATCTACAGCGGGGTCCGGGTGCACCCCGAGGATGTGCGTCCGGGTGACCTGGTGTTTCCCGGCTCCTCCTTCAGCACGCGAGGCCCGGAGCACGTGCAGCTGGCCGCGGGCAACGGCATGGTCATCGAGGCGCCCTACACGGGCTCGACGGTGAAGTGGTCACGCATGGACAGCAACTCCGTCGTCGTGCGGGTGCTGTGACGCGGTGACCATGGGGAGGATCGCGTGGCCATAAACATCCCCAGCGAGGTCGCGCTGTTCCTGAACATCTGCGGCATCCCCTACCCGGATATCAACGAGGACGACGTCCGGGCCCTCGCCGGGCATGTGCGCACCTTCGCTGCCCAGGTGCGGGACACGCACGACTCGGCGACCGGCGTGATCGATCAGATGGGCGCCTTCTACTCGGGTGAGTCGTATCAGCAACTTGTCGCCACCTGGGCGGGCATGAGCGCGTCTCACATGCGGCAACTCGACAGCGCGTGCAAGATCGTCGGTCAGGCCCTCGAGGTCGCGGCGACGGTGATCACCGCGGTGAAGATCGCCGTGCTGGCCGAACTCGCCGCCCTGGCCGCCACCTATGCCTCGATGATGATCACGCCGCCGCTGGCGCCTTCCGCGCCGCTGATCGCCGCAGCGGCGCGCAGGCTGTGTGAGGAGATGGCGCAGTACCTGATCGGCTATATCGTCGCCGAAGTCATCGGCAAGGCGATCGAACCGCTCGAACAGGCCATCGACGACATGGTCAAGGGGATCGTCTACGACGCGACCCGCGACGCGCTCGACGTCCCGTCGTCGGGCAAGCCGGCCCCGCTGCGCATCGATCCCGACGCGGTGCAACACTTCGCGAAGGTGCTCGACGATCACGCCGACGACATCATGCGACACGCGGCGACATTCGCCGAGAACGTCTCCACACTCGATTTCACGACATCGACACCGTTCGACGACGCGGCGCAGCCCACCGAGGGGGATGCGGGCGCTCGGCGTGGTCCCGCCGCGACGGAGCGGGGAATCCCGTTCCAGCACGGCGAACAGCCGCAGTCGCGCTTCGGCCAGAACGTATCGGCGGCGACCACCGGTCTCCACGGACTCGGAGACGACGCGCGCGTCCCCGTCGCGCCGCGCGACGCCTCGGAGGCGATCGGCGCCGCGGAACGGCCGGTCGATCGAAACGTATCCCAAGGTGGCACAGAGACGCCGATCCCGACCGGCGAGCGATCTTTCTCGCCGGCTGGGTCGGAACCTTTCGAATCGGCCCGGGAGTTCGCGAACAAGACTGCGCCAGTGGGGGCCGCGCCGAGCGGTGTGGGCATGGACGCGGCGGACCGACCGGCAGGAGTCGAAAGCCCTTCCGCGATGTCCGCGCAGGCGGGAGCGGATGCCGGGCCGGTGGCTGCCCGCGAAGCGGCGCCCGAGGTCGGGGGGCGACCGGCGGTCGAGCCCGACGCTGGCCGGTCTGGCTGGGCCACCGAAGCGGGCGGACCCGCCGACCATGTGCTCGCAGAGAACGCAGTCGCGGGCTCCGTCTCGGGTGATTCGCTGGGAGCTGCGCCCCTCGCACGGCAGAGTCCAGGTGCGGCGTCCACGCCTTGGGGCCGAGCCATGCCGGGGCCGGGCGCGCCGGACCCCGCGCCGCCGAAATCCGAACGTCCGGCGAAGGCCACGCCCAAAGTGCGCAAGCCCGCGGTCACTCCGTGGACCAAAACCCGTCGTACCCGGGATGTCCCGGCCGTGGTGCACGCTCCGGCCACGCGGCCGCCACTGCGGTTGGTCCGGGAGAAGGGCTCCGAAGCGAACAGCGCCGACCTCGCCGACGCGATGCCCGCGCCCGCGCCGGCGCGGGCGACGGCTCCGGCATCCGATCGCACGGACTCGCCGCCTTCGCGCGCCTGACGGGGCGATCGGGCGAATACAGGCTTCCGACAAGAAAACCCATTCCCAGGCGCGGGAATGGGTTGCTGAGTGGAGGTGGCGGGAATGGTAGACGTAGACGAACCGCGCTACCGCACAGGGTGTCGTTCCCCTCGCAACGGCCGGTGGCCTGCCGGTGCCACCGGCCGTTGCTTTTGGGTTCAGATCGTCAGGATGAGGGACTGACGATCTGTGTTCAGACAGTACCCTCTTCTGTCGGAACGTTCAATAGTGTGCACCTAAATAGCGGCAAGAATTTCGAATCAAGCGTGCGACCTGCTGCGCGGCGGCTGGGTGGACCGGATCGCGGCTGGCCAGCCGCCGCCGAAGGGGCCATCTGCAGGCGGATGATTGCCGACCCCGAGGTAAACATACCGTTAACTGACGGCACGTTCAAAATTGGCATGTCGCGGAAGCGGCGTCGTCTCCGTCTCGACTTCCCAATGTTGGGAAGAACCCGAGTCCTGGGCGTGATCCCCGGAATCTATCGTTCGAGCAGGCTTGATCGGCGGAAGGGAAGTCCGAGTGTCAGCGGCCGAGGACGCGTTCTACACGGGTGTTCAGAATCTTGGGTTGGTCGCGGGTGGCGTGCGCAACGACCAGCACGCGGCGGCGGCGTTTCGGGCCGCTACCGATCTCGACCCGGACATGTGCGATGCCTGGCTCGGGCGTGCCATGGCCGGGGAGGTCACCTCGGAGGTGATCTACGGGGCCTACCGCTCGGTGCACAACCTCTACCGCGACCAGCAGCGGGCGGGTCTGGTCGATCGCGCCCTGTGGTGCCAGGTCGAGATCGGCATGTACGGCCTGCGCGTCGCGATGGCCGATCGCGATCAGATCGCCATCGCGCAGGCGTGCTCGTATGCCGAAGGCGGTGAATGGCAGGAAGCCGCGGCGATCCTCGACGAGGTCCCGCGCGACGACGTGTCCGACTTCGTGCGCATGTCGCTGTACTTCCGGACGAAGCAGTGGCCGGAGGTGCTCACGTTGCGCAACGCGCGGCCGGTGCTGGAGGACGGCCTGCTGGACATCGCCGCCGAGCTGATGACCGCGCAGTCGCTGGCGCACCTGGGCCGCTTCGGTGAAGCCATGCCGCGCGCGCAGCGAATCGTGGAGGACAGCTCCTCCGGTAGCCTGTCCTACATCTGGGCCGACGCGCACTTCCTGCTCGGCATGCTGATGCGGCACAACGGCGATCACGACGCCGCCGACAAGGTCCTCAAAGGGCTGCAGGGCTCGGCCCTCTGGCCGGACCGCGAGGAATGGCAGCGCGCGGTGCGCGACAAGTCGTACCGATTCGAGGTCGCCACCGCGGAACTCATCGCGTCCAGGACGAACAGGTGGGATCCCAAGACGGGCGACGACCCGCGCGAAGCGGCCGCCAGCGCAGCGCGCGCGGAACGGGAGAGTCTCCTCGCGGAGGCCTCCGACCTGCTGCAAGCGCAGATCGGCATGGATTCGGTCAAGGAGCAGGTCGACCGGCTCAAATCCGGCGTGCTGATGGATCAGGTGCGCGCCAAGCGTGGACTCGCCGTGGATTCGAAGTCGCAGCACCTGATCTTCTCCGGCCCGCCCGGTACCGGTAAGACGACCATCGCCCGGGTGATCGCCAAGATCTTCGCCGGCCTGGGTGTCGTGGAGAACGCCGAGGTCATCGAGGTCTCCCGCAACGACATGGTCGGCACCCACCTGGGCCACACGGCGCCCAAGACCAACGCGCTGATCGACTCGGCGCTCGGCGGGGTGCTGTTCATCGACGAGGCGTACACCCTTATCCAGGAAGGTCTTTCCGGCGGGGACGCGTTCGGCAAGGAGGCGGTCGACACGCTGCTGGCTCGCATGGAGAACGATCGCGACAAGCTCGTCGTGATCATCGCGGGCTACGAGGACCAGATCGACCGGTTCCTGGCCTCGAACGACGGCCTTGCCTCTCGTTTCACCAAGCGGATCCGCTTCGCCAGTTACGACGCCGACGAACTGGTGCAGATCGCCGAACACATCGCGCGGAAGAAGGATTCGATCCTGTCCGAGCAGGCTCGCGAGGTGCTGCGCCTGAGGTGTGAGGAGCTGGCGGGACAGACCAAGAACGGCAGGCGGCTGATCGATCTGGCCGGTAACGGCCGTTTCGTGCGCAATGTCGTCGAGGCCGCCGAAGCCGAGCGTGATTATCGCTTCACCAGAGAGAACGCCGATATCGCCGCGATGACCGACGAGGAGCTCATGACGATCGACGCGTTCGACGTCACCGCGGCGCTGGAGGGCTTGGCGCCGAGCACGCGGGTGTGAGGCGTCCGCTGATCCGCTATCCCCAACGCTGGGTATAGCGGTCGTATTCATGCTGTGACCGCTGGTTACGGTTTGGTGAGGGCGGCGGAAGGAACGAGAACCGGTGGCGCGCTTCCGGGTTGTGACCAAACACCAGATTTCCGGCTGGCGTTTCCTGCTGCGCCGGATCGAGCACGCGCTGGTCCGTCGCGACGCGTCGATGATCGATGACCCGCAGCGCGGCCGCTCGACCGCGCTGACCATCGGCATCGCGCTCGCGTGCGTGCTCATCGCAGGCAGCGCCGTGCTGGCGTTCTTCAAGCCCGCCAAAAAGGTGGGGGACTCCAAGATCGTCGCCGAGAAGGACACCGGGGCGCTGTTCGTACGCGTCAACAACCGGCTGTTCCCGGCGCTCAATCTCACCTCGGCCCGGCTGATCGTCGGCTCTCCCGACAATCCGGTGCAGGTGTCCCGGGACGAGTTGTCGAAATACCCGCGTGGACCATGGGTCGGCATTCCCGGTGCACCCGGCAGCATCGTCGACAGCAACGAGAAGGATTCCTCGTGGACGGTGTGCGATACGACGCGCACCGGTGCGGCCGCGCCGGTGAACCCGGCGACCGGCCTGCCGACCGTCAGCCGGTCCGCGGTGCGAACGACGGCGATCGGCGGCCCGCTCGCCATCGACGGCGACGCCAACCGCCCGCTGGGTGACGGCGAGGCCCGCCTGCTGCGCGACGACACCACGACCTGGCTGGTGTACGCGGATGCCGAGAAAGGCGTGGTGCGCGCCGCGATCGACCTCGCGAACACCGCGGTGGCCATGGCGCTCGGCATCGACTCGACCGCTCCGGTGATGGCGGCCTCCAAGGGCTTGGTCAACGCGATTCCCGAAGCACCGCCGCTGCGGGTCCCCGACGTGCCGGGCAAGGGCGAGACCATCTCGCTCAACAATGGATTCACCACGCCGGTCGGGTCGGTGCTCACCGTGTCGACACCGGATCAAGGCGTCTCGTACTACCTCGTCTCCCAGTCCGGGCTGGTGCGGGTCAGTTCGGTGCTGGCGGCGATGGTCCGCAATGCGGACGCCCAAGGCTCGGTGACCACTCGCACCGTGGGACCCAACGTGATCGCGGCGAATCTGCGCCCTGGACAGTGGCCGGGCACCGCGACCTACCCGACCCGTCCCGTTCGCCTGGTCGACCCGGAACGTTCCGGCGTCACGTGCCTGCACTGGTCGCGCTCCGGGAGCGATCCGAACGCGATCACCGAACTACTGGTGGGCAGGCAGTTGCCGCTCACGCAGGACGAGCAGGGCCGCGCGGTCGACCTGGTGACATCCTCCGCTTCGCGCGGCACCACCGCGGATGCGGCGTACCTGCCGAGGGACACCGGGCGATTCGTACAGGTGACCGGTACCGAACCGGGATCGCCACTGCGTGAGTCGCTCTACTGGGTCTCCGACAGCGGGGTGCGCTACGGCATCATCACCGAACCGAACAGCGCCGGCGGCACCGACCCCACCTTGCTCGCGCTCGCGCTACGAGCTCCGGTCCCCGCGCCGTGGAGCATCATCTCGCTGTTCGCGGTTGGTCCCGCTCTATCCCAGAAGGAAGCTCGCATCCAACACGACGGAATCCCGAACAACAATGTCGTCGCCGGGCTCGGGGGTACGCAGTGACCAGCACTCGCCGATTCGTCCGGCCCGCCCGCATGGTGCGCGGTCCCAAAGCGCCCGCCGTGACCGAGTTGCGGCTGCAACCGCCGACCGAGCTGCCCAAGCCGGTTCCGCCGTCGCGACTGCGGATGATCATGCCCGTGGTCATGGTGGCGGCCATGTGCGGGATGATGGTCATGATGTTCCGCGGGGGCGGAGCCGTGAACCCGATGATGCTGATGTTCCCGGCCATGATGCTGGTGTCGATGTTCGGCATGATGGGCGGCGCGCTCGGGGGCAACGCCGGCGGCGCGGCGAGCCTGAACGAGGAACGCAAGGACTACCTGCGCAGCATCACCGACAACCGCAAGACGGTGCACGCGGCGGAAGCCGAACTCCACGCCTACCTGCGCTACACCCATCCGGGTCCCGATGAGATCGCCCGGCTGATCGGGGGCAAGCGGATGTGGGAGGTGCAGGTCGCCAGTCCGCAGTTCCTGCGCGTGCGGGTGGGCCGCGGACGCATCGCCAACCAAGTGCGCGTGATCGTCCCGGAAGCCGCGCCCACGTCGGATCTGGACCCGGTCGGCGTCGTCGAGCTGACTCGATTCGCCAAGGCCTATTCCACGGTCGGCGGCATGCCGGTCGCGATCAATCTGCTGTCGGCGCCGCAAGTCGGCATCGACGGCGATCCGGAGCTCGTGGCCGGGTTGGTCCGCGCGATGATCGGCGAGGTGGCGGTGCTGCACGGGCCGGACCAGGTGGCGGTCGCCGCGGTGCTGTCCGATCCGGACGCGCCGGAGTGGTCCTGGCTGAAGTGGCTGCCGCACGCACAGCATCCGAGCGACAACGACGCGATCGGCTCGAGCCGCATGGTCTACCGCACCGTGGCCGAGTTGCGCACCAAGGTGCTCGCCGGACTCAACCGCGGTCCGTTCTCGGCGAATTCGCAGCCCACCCTGGATCGCACCCACTTCCTGCTCATCGTGGACGTCGAGGGCCCTGCCAGCGACCGCGACATCTCCGGCATCGACGGCTGCACCTGGCTGCGGTTGGGTCCCGCGGAGCAGAATCTGCCGAGGGCGTTGCGCTTCACCGTCACCGAGGACCGGTCGCTGAACGAGGTGACCCCGCGCGGGCTGCGTCGCGTGGGTGTGGCCGATTCGCTGTCCACGGCGGCGATCACGGCCATGGCGCGCAACCTTTCGCCGTACCGGCTGTCCACGGTGGTGGAGGCGGTGGCCGCCGAGCAGGCCAGCGGTGGTACATCCTGGGAGGAGATGGTCGGCATCGACGACCCGGGCGTCATCCGGGTCGAGCAAGCGTGGATCCGGCGTCGCGATCAGGACCGGGCACGGCTGAACATTCCGTTCGGCCATGACCCGGCCGGTGGTGTCGTCTATCTCGACATCAAGGAATCGGCCGAGGAAGGCATGGGCCCGCACGGCATGTGCATCGGCGCGACCGGATCGGGTAAGTCGGAATTCCTGCGCACTCTGGTGCTCTCGGCGGTGGCGACACATTCGCCGGATGTCCTGAACCTGCTGCTCGTCGACTTCAAAGGTGGCGCGACCTTCCTCGGTTTCGACCGGCTGTCGCATGTGACGGCCATCGTGACGAACATGGAGGAAGAAGCCGACCTCGTCACCCGTATGGAAGACGTCATCAACGGTGAAATGGCGCGTCGGCAGCGGATTCTGCGTGACGCGGGCAATTTCGCCAGCGTCGCCGATTACGAACGTGCCCGGGAGCAGGGCGCGGACCTGCGACCGCTGCCGACGCTGCTGATCATTCTCGACGAGTTCGCCGAGCTGCTCGAGCAGCATCCGAACTTCTCGAAACTCTTCGTGGCCATCGGCAGGCTCGGCCGATCATTGCGCATCCACCTGCTGCTCGCCTCACAGAAGGTGCCCGCCAACCGGATGGGCGAGTTGGAAGCCCACCTTTCCTACCGAGTGGCGTTGCGTACCAACCAGACCAGCGACTCGCGCGACGCGATCGGCACCGCGGATGCCTACCACCTGCCGAAGAAGCCCGGTTCGGGGTATCTGCGGGTCGGCTCGGGTGACCTCCAGCGTTTCCAGGCCGCGTACGTGGGCGAGAAGTACTCGGCCCCCGCGCAGGTGTCCGCGTCCTCCGCGCAGCGCGCGCGACGGCCCGGTGGCGGGTACCGGCCGCCGCAGCGCTTCATCGCCGGCCATATCGCCGACACCAGGCCCGCGGTGGTCGAGCCGGTGGTGGTCCAAGATGCGCCGGAAACGGCCGACGGCGAGTCGATCACGGTGATGGAAGCGGTGTTGCAGCAGTTGGCTCGGCACGGCCAGCCCGCGCACAAGATGTGGCTGCCGCCGCTGGGCGCGCCGCCGACTCTCGATCGGATGATCCGCGCCGTGCCACAAGGCGTCTTGCAGATGCCGTTGGCGCTGGTCGACAAGCCTCGGCAGCAGCGTCAGGACGTCTGGTGGGTCGACATGTCGGGCGCGGGTGGGCACATGGCCATCGTCGGCGGCACGCAGGCGGGCAAATCGACCGCGCTGCAGACGTTCATCATGTCCGCCGCGCTGACCCACACCCCGGAACAGGTGCAGTTCTACTGCCTGGACTTCTCCGGTGGCGGCTTGGCGGCGCTGACGAACCTTCCGCACGTGGGATCGGTCGCCGCGGCCAGGGACGGCGATCGCATCCGCCGCACGATCGCGTTGGTGACGAACCTGCTCGAGAGCAGGCAGTCGATGTTCACCGAGTTCGGTATCGATTCGATCCGAAAGTTCCGCACGCTGCGGGACGGCGGGGGCAGGCCGCCGTGGCACGACCGCGATCCCTACGGTGACGTCTTCCTGGTCATCGATGGATGGGATGTCGGATTCGGTACGAACGGCCCGTACTACGACGAATACACCCCGGTGATGGAGTCCATCGCCCTGCAGGGCTTGAACTACGGCATCCACCTGGTGGTCAGCAGTTCGCGCTGGATCGCGATTCGTCCCGCGATCAAGGACCTGATGCAGACACGCGTCGAGATGCGGCTGGGTGACCTGGCCGATACGACCTTCAACACCCACCGCAATGTCGTCGCGGCGATCCCCGCCAATCGACCGGGCCGCTGCATCTCGACCGACGGTCTGCACATGCTCACGGCGTTGCCTCGCATCGATGGTGTGGGCGATCCGAATTCGGCCGCCGAAGGCCTCGCCGCCGCGGCCGCCGAGATCACGCAGCGCTACCCGGGAAGGCGTGCGCCGCAGGTGAAATTGCTGCCGCCACAGGTGGGCATCGATGAGGTGCGGGCCGGATGGCCGGTGCCGCAAACGCTCGCGCAGCGTCTTGTCGTACCGTTCGGCGTCCGGGAATCCGATCTGAGCCCGGCGACGATCGATTTCGGTGTGTCGACCCATTTCATCGTGCTCGGCTCGACCGGATCGGGGAAATCGACCACCCTGGCCGCGCTGCTGGAATCCATCAAACGCCAGTACGACCCGTCACAGGCGCGCGTGTTGCTGATCGACTATCGGCGCAGGCATTTGGAGACGGTGCCGCAGGAGATGCTCATCGGGCATGTGACCAGCGAGCGGGATGTGCGGGAGGCGCTGCCGGCGCTGGTGGAGAAGATGCGCTCGCGGCGCCCACCGGACAACGTGACGACCAGGCAGCTCGCGGAGCGCTCCTGGTGGTCCGGGCCCGAGGTATTCGTCGTGATCGACGACTACCACATGGTGGTGCAGCGTGGCGGGATGAATCCGCTGGAACCGTTGAAGGACATCATCGTCGACGGTCGCGACACCGGCTTGCACGTCGTCGCGGCGCGCAATATCGCCCAAGCGGACACGGCGTTGTACGACAACGTGATCGGTCAGATGAAGAACCTCAATTCCTCGGGTCTGATCATGGACGGTTCGAAGCTCGACGGCATCCTGATCGGCGATGTGCGACCCACCAAGCAGCCGCCGGGCCGTGGAATCTTTGTGGAGCCCATGTCTTCTCGCCGAGATCTCGTCCAGGTGGCCTGGGTGCCCCAGCAGATGTGACTTCGGCGCCCATCCCAAGGTTGGGAATAAATTACCGTTTTCCTTAGCAGCCGCTCGATCCGAGCTGGTAGTCACGCTCGATTGGAGTCTCACCATGGCACTCCCCGATGTCGGCATCGCCCCGCCGGGCATGCGGGAGGCCGTGACCGACCCATTCTGGATGCCACTGGAAGTCGGTGAGGGCGCCGCCGTTCTGCCGGGAGGCCACGGCCCGCACGGTGCTATCGCCCCGCCTCGGGACGTCACCGATACGACGGGTATCCGAGATCCGGCGGCGGCAGTCGTTCCCGGAGAAACCCAGGAGGTGCCGGTACTGGAGAAAGCCCCGGTAATCGGTGTGACCGAGGCAGTCGATGGCCTGAGTCGCGCATCGACGCTTCCGACACACACGCTGTCAACGTCCTCGGCGAATCCGTCCGAGGCAAGGTAAACGCCTTACAGGATAGGAATAGATATGGCAACCGGATACACCGGCGACCCGACCGAGATCACCGCAGCCGCCAAGAAGTTCTTCACGCACGCCGACACCTTCCGGAACCACTTGGGTATTCTCGAGGGCATCAAGATGGAGTATGCGCCCGCCGTTCAGGGTGCAACCGGAAACGCCATTCAGACGGCCATGCAGGGTGCTCTCGACAAGGGTGGCAAGCTGCATCAGACCTTCATGGAGATCGTCGACGTGCTGAATTCCGCCGGCGCGAACTTCGATAGCAAAGACCAAGAGAACGCGGCGCAGGTCAACAAATACAACATGAATTTCTGATGCGCGGTTAACGCCAGAATGCAATCGGGAAAGGTTTCGAAAAATGGCTTTGAAGAATGATTACGATGCGGTTGAGGGCCTGGTCATCCGGACCGACAAGGTGCTCAGCGACATGACCGTCGACGCGGGCGAGCGGGACACGCTCGCCAAGCTGCTCGCGGAGAACTTTCAGGGTGACGCCGGTAGTGAGAACTACGCCCTGCAGGTTCGCATCATGAAGTTGATCGAACAGTACAATCAGGCACTGACCGATCTCAAGGCGGCCACAAAGGTCGTGTCCGGCATCGACGGTGAGTTCCGCGTCGTCGATACGGGGCAGGCCATGCGGTTCTCGCAGATCGGAACCGGCGGGGCTATGTAGTAGCCGAGATCGCCATCTCCGGTTCGGAGATGGCCGATCGAACACGGACGCGGCGCTCGCGTTGTGCCGGTGCCGCGGCCGGTCGGAATCGAATGCAATCGCCCTCGACGAATTCGTTCACGAACATCGTCGAGGGCGATCGCATGTCCTGGATGCCGGTCGGCGGGGTGGGCGGACGACTCGTGTCACGTGACGCGTCCGTTCGGGTTTCAAGGGTCTTCTGAGGGCGGCGAGGGGGTGGCCGGTAGGGATGAATGCGAGCTCCGTGCCGAATCCCCATCTCTGGGAATAGCTTAACGTTCTGATTGCACCGCTCGATGTCGATGTACTACTCGCCAAGAGTGGGTACTGGTCGTTAGGAGACTTCCATGCATCTCGCTGTCGATTGGGATCATCTCCCGGTTATCGCTTCGCAACTGGGCGTCAGCGCGGAGGATCTGATGCTGATGCTGGGGGCGGCCGCTCCCGCCGCTGTCCCGGCCCCGCCGGGTCTCGATGACGTGAGCGCGCTCATCCCCGTCGCGTGCGCCAAGCAGGCGGGGCTGTTCTTCCCCACCACGGCAAACGGAATCGCCCTTGGCACCGATGGTGCGGGCGCTCTACCGGAAGTGGGCGCCGCCTTCGCTGCCGGCGACATCGTCGGCCATGGCCAGGTGCTCAGCAGAGCAGCCGCGTTCTAGGCGCGGACAGCGCGAGCGAAAGCTGACGAGATGCTTGCTGTGGTACTCGGCGCGCTGGGGCCGGAGGGGATCATCGCCCCGGTGCTCGCCGGCGATGGGGTCGCCACGACGCGGGCGACCGCCAAGGTTTATACGGCAATGGCCGCGCGATTGAATGCCGCCGCGGCCAACACCGACAGTTCGATGCTCCAGATGAGTGCGACGTTCCAAGCGCTCACCGCGGACCAGGCACAGGCGGCATTCCGCAAACATGCGGCATGGTTGCGTGAGCAGGCGACCGTGGCCGAGGCAACCGGCCAGTTGCTGGACCGAGCGGCTGACATCTCCACTGCGGCGAAGGCCGCCATGGGGGTCCTCGCCGCCAAGGCCGCTCAGGTCCGGGCCCAAGAGGGTATCGCGCTCGGCGGCGGCTTCGGACCGTTGAGCGGGGCGGCCCTCCTCGAAGCCGAAGCCGAGTTGCTCGCGCTCAGAGGGGCCGCCCTCGGCGTCATGGGCGCTTATGCCAACGCGCTGGTGCCCACGCTCGCCGCATTGCCGCCACCGCTCGAGGCGCCCCCGATTGTGACGGGCGGGCCAGGGCCGGGCCCGCAGACGCAAAACGTGTCTTACGACAACCCGACCGACTACACCGGTAGCGACTTCACCAAGACGGACCTATCGTCGACGTCTACGGGCGATGGGCCGACCGGAACGGACAACAACACCGGATCGGGCGGTGATCAGAACCCCACCGACACCACACAGCCCACCGACACCACCCAGCCAACTGATCCCACTCAGCCCGCGGATCCGACCCAGCCGACGGATCCGATGGACCCGGCCACGAATCCCGAGCAATTGTCGCCGGACCCGAACGCCAATGGCTGGTCCGGGGATTCGGGAATGAACGGCATGGGAGACGGAGCCACGAACGATTCCTGGCTCTACGGCACGTCGCAGAACTCGCCGACGTTGGCCACATTGAGCGGTGGGGCCGGGAGTCTCGTCGCGCTCAATATGGCCCGCGGCGGCCTCGGATCGATGCCAGGAGCCGCGACCGGTTTCCGGATGCCGACCAACTGGAATCCAGGAGCCGGGCGGGCCTTCGGCGCCATGCCGCAGCAAGCGGCGTCCGGACCGATGGCCAGGAAGGGCCCGCCGCGCGGTGCGGTTGCGCCCAAGGCGCGAATGCGACGACGCCGCGACGACGAGAAGAGGTCGTCGAAGGTGTTCGTCCCTGGCGAACCGCAGGATGTTCCGGTACTCGAGCAACCTCCTGTCATCGGGGTCATCGAGTACGAGGACCGGGACGGCCGAGACGAGCCGATGCTCGAATCGGTGCTGGCGGTCGGCGTCATCGAGCGAAACGACAACGAAGACGAAGCGGTGCTCGCCTCCCCAGAACGTCCTCGGTGAAGCGCGCCGAGGCCGATCCAGCCGAAGGAGATGATCACAATACATTCGAGGAAGGTGTGGAAGACGATCCGGTCGCAATCGACCTGAATGTCGATGCGGCCCTGCTGTTACAGCATCTGGTCGACATCGAGTCCTATCCGCCGGTATTGGCGCTGCTGCCGAACATCTACCGCATCGAGGATCGGGATCGGGTACATGCCGTAGTCGCCGCGCAGCTCACCGAAGTGGGCGTGCTCGAGGACGGGCGCGTGCACCCGGTCGTCGAGCATTGGCTGCGGTGCCTGTACCGGCCGGACGTGGAAATGGCGGTACGGATCCTGGACACCGGCTTGGATGGCCAGCCGAAAGGAATGCTGCGGATGTCACTGGTGCGCGCGGGCGAGACCCATGTACTCGCGGTGCGCTCCGACGACCATGTCGTCATCCAGTCGGTGTTCCAGCAGGACGACCAGCTCGACACCTTGCCGGCGGCCGTTCTCGCCGCTCTCGGTCCGGCGCCGGTGTTGCAGTTCGAGCCGGTCGCCGCGACGGTGGAGCAATTCGGCGAGATTCCCGATGAACAGGACGAACGGCGGCGCGCCCTGGTAGAACTCGGGGCGGAACCGCATGCCGCCGCGGTGCTGAGCCGGGTGCTGGACGAGGTGGTCCGACGGGCCGAAGTGGTGATCATCGAGCACCACGACGGCAGCTCCGCGCAATCCGTATCCAGCGTGAACGTGGTGGATACGCTGTCGGGGCGATTCATCGTGACTCCGAGCGTCGCGATGGACGGACGGAAGTGGGCAAGATATGCGCCGGGCGATGACGCGGCCCTACGGTCGGGTATCGGGGCGTTGATCGACCTGCTGCCCGGTCGAAGTTGGTTCGACACCAGCAGAACGAGCTGAACGTCGGACCGTGTTTGTCGAGAGGACGACGGAAATGAACCGAGCACCGAGCAGAAACGGTCATGAGGCCGAGTCCGCGCGCGCTCGCGGCGGTTACGACGCGTACTTCGCACCGACGAACGAGCTGACCGACGCGGCTGTCGCACCGGGCCCCGCCGCCGAGAAGAACCAGGACGCCGACAAGTTCACCCACGTCGAACCACCGATCGGTGCGCCGCGCGAGCCGCAGGCGTCCGCCGGGGAACCCGATCCCCGCTCCCCACAGGCGGCGGTGACGCCTCCTGCCGCCGCAGGCCCGCCACCCCGGCAGGCGAATGCGCCTATACCACAGGCGAGTACGCCACCAGTACAGACCAATGTCGCTCGGCCGCAGGCGAGCACTCCCTCGCCGGGCTATTCGGCCGCCTCTCCCATGGCCGGGCAGCGAACTGCGCAACAGCATTCGGCGCAGCAGCAGTCGGCCGAGCAGTACCGGGCCGACCATTCCGCCGCTACGCCGTCCCAGGCGATCGCGCGCACCGAAGCGGCATCCGCCGACCAGGAGTGGTCGTCGGGCTCGGCGACCCCCTGGGTCCCCGAGCGTGTCGACCGCACCGCCTATGAGCCGACGCCGCGGATCGAGGTGCTGCCCGCCGCGCTCAGTTCGATCGAACTGCTCGCCGACATCTCCGCCGCGAAACGCGCGCAGCTGCGCTCCTCCTCCGGAATGCGGGGTGCGCTCAACAAAGTCGGTTTCAACCTCGGGCTCTCGCCCGCTGAACAGCGCGCCGAGGACCGCAAAGCGCGAATCCGGACCCAGCTGACCACGACCTATCAGATCGCGGTGATCAGCGTGAAGGGCGGCGTCGGCCGCACCACCACCGCGGCGACGCTCGGCTCGACTTTCGCGGGCCTGCGCCCGGACCGGGTGGTCGCGATCGACGCGAACCCGGACTTCGGCGACCTCTCGACCCGTACCTGCAGGCACCCGTACGGCTTGACCCTGCGCGATCTGGCGCAGTCGCAGAATCTCGACGCGTTCTCCGCGGTGCAGTCGTTCACCTCGATCAACTCCTCCGACCTCGCGGTGATCGCCTCGCCGTGGAGCACGGAGGCCACCGAGGCGTTGTCCGGCCGGGAGTACAGCACCGCCGTGGAAGTCCTGCGCAAGCACTTCAATCTGCTGGTGGTCGACTGCGGGACCGGCGTACTGGATTCGGTGACGTCGACGGTGCTGCAGACCAGCGACGCCGTCGTGGTCGTCACCCCGGCCACCGTCGGCGGCGTCACGGGCGCGGTGGCCACCTTGAACTGGCTGAGCTCCCATGGCCTGCAACACCTGATCGCGAAGTCGATCGTCGGCATCGTGCACCACCAGCCGCTGAAGCCGACCGTCGACGTGGACGCGATCGAGAAGCTGTTCGAAACCGCGCAGCGCCCCACCTGCGTGCTGCCCTACGATGCGCACCTGGCCGAAGGCGGCGAGATCGACCTGCGGTTGTTGGAAAAGGAGACCGTGCTCGCGTTCGAGGAGCTGGCCGCCTGGCTGGCCGATGGATTCCCTGGATACCTCTCCAGCGGCGCCGACAACTCCGGTGACCGCGGAGGGTGGCGATGAGTACTGCCGTCGCGCCCGCGCCTGCCGGGACGCAGCCGTCGGCGGAGGTCGCACGGGCTCGGATCGCCGTGATGATCTCCACGTATCAGGTCGATGTGGTGGTGCCGACCAAGTTCACCATCGAGACGTTCATCGACGACCTGCTGGTCGTGCTGGCCTCGGCGATCGACGACGAGAACGTCGATTTCACGCCGCCCCAGGGGCAGTGGAGCCTGGCCCGCCCGGGCGAGCCGCCGATTCCGCGCTGGCGCAGCCTCGCCGACCACGACGTCACCGACGGCACGGTGCTGATGCTGTCGGTGGTCGAGTCGGCGGAGGTGTTCACGCCGGTGGTGGAGGACATCACCGACGCCCTCGCTCTGATCAACGAGCGCGAGTTCGCCGAGTTCGACACGAACACCGCCGCGATCGTCGGTCTGGCCGTGCTCGGGATCGGGGCCTCGGCGGTGGCCGCCATGCTGGCCTGGTCGTGGACCATGACCGGTTCGACCTTGTGGTGCGGCCTGCCCGCCCTGTTGCTCGGCGGGCTGTGCTGGGCGGGCGCCGCGCTGTCGCGCAGGCGCAACACTCCGGCGATGATCACCCTCGGCTTGACGCTGGCGGCGACGCCGCTGCTGTTCGCCGGAGGTGCCATGCTGGTCCCGCCCGCCTACGGTCAGCCGGGCCCGCTCGCCGCGGCCAATCTGGCCGCTGGAGCGGTGGTCGCCGCGGTGGCCGCCGCCACCATGATGCGGTTGAGCAGGATGGGTATCGCGACCCTGATGGCGGTCACGGTGCTCGGGATCGCGTTGACCGTCGCCGCCTTGCCGCTGACCTATGTGGAGCTGTCCGTCGGGCAGGTCGCGGGTGGAGTGGTGTTCGTCGGAATCGTGCTGCTGACCATGGCGCCGCGTTTGGCCGTGGTCATCGCGCGCATCCGGCCGCCGGATCTGCCCGACCCGGGCAACGAGGTCTCGCCGACGACGCTGACCGACATCTTCGACGCGGAGACGGTGCGCGAAGGGGACGAGCACACCGCGGTCGGCGAACGGCAGCGCACCGCGGAGGAGGCCGGTATCGAGGGCCGCGCGCGGCTCGCGGTGACCAGCCTGCGCGGCCTGATCGCCGCGATCTCCACGGTGCTGGCCCTCTCTTCGGTGATCTCGGCCGCGGTCAGCCCCGGTGGCATCCGCGAGATCGTCATGGGGGCCGCGATCGGCGGCCTGCTCGCGATGCGCGCGCGCTGGCACCCCGACCGGGTCCAGGCGATCGCGCTGATCGCCGGGTCCGTCGTCACCGTGTGCGGGATCGGTTTCGTCGAGGTGGGCGCCTACGAGACCCCGATCGCGCGTCTCGTGGTCGGACTCGTGGTGGCGTTGGCGGCGTGCGCGGCGTGTGTCGCCGCGCTGCGGCTGCCGGGCAAGCGGCTGTCCCCGGTCACCCGCCGTGTCATCGACTTGGTGGAATACGCCCTGATCCTGGTGGTTCCGGTGATCGCCTTCTGGATCATGGGCGTTTACACCGCTATGCGAGGAATCTGATGAAGGTCGGCAGTGCCGCGGTCGCGGTTCTCGCCGGGGTGATGCTGGCGATCACCGCCGCCCCCGCTGTCGCGCTGGAGCCGCCGCAGGTCGTGGTCGGCTCGCCGCCCGCGGACGACC
Organism: Nocardia sp. NPDC003999; assembly: GCF_053604885.1. NCBI lineage: Bacteria > Bacillati > Actinomycetota > Actinomycetes > Mycobacteriales > Nocardiaceae > Nocardia > Nocardia sp. NPDC003999. Next base: position 178,939 of record NZ_JBSGIB010000012.1, on the reverse strand, counting down.
CGCCGGGCCCCGAGGAGCCGATGAAGCAGCAGAAGGGCTGCCTTGCCTCGGGCGTGCTGCCCGACAGCGACCTCAGTCGCACCCCACCGGCGGAACTCGCGCTGGATCTGCGCCGCGCCAAGGCGCTGAGCCGGGGCGCCGGAGTGACTGTCGCCGTCATCGATACGGGGGTGCAGCCTCACCCGCGTCTGCCCAACCTGGTCGGTGGTGGCGACTACCTCGCCGCCGGCGGCGACGGACTGTCCGACTGCGACGCGCACGGCACGCTGGTCGCCGGAATCGTCGGCGCCACAGCGGATCCCACGGACGGATTCTCCGGTGTGGCGCCGGACGCGCGGATCATCTCCATCCGCACCCGTTCCGGCGCGTTCAGCCCCGAGCGCCCGAGCTCCGATCCGAGCCAGCGGATCGCCGTCGAGATCCGGACCCTGGCCAGGGCGATCACTCGCGCCGCTAACCAAGGCGCCGGTGTGATCGTCGTGTCGCTGCCGATCTGCATGCCGGTGGACGCGCAGGCGGATCAGTCCATGCTCTCGGCTGCCATCGGCTATGCCGTTCATGTGCGCGGAGCGCTCATCGTGACCGGCGCGGGCAACGCCGGGGGTGGCGCCAATTGCGCGCAGAACCCTGACATCGATTCGACGCGCCCCGCCGACCCTCGCAACTGGCGCGACGTGAAGACGATCTCCACACCGGGGTGGTTCGGCGCCGACGTGCTCACGGTGGGATTCACCACCGCGACCGGCGCGCCCATGCCGGATTCCCTCACCGGACCGTGGGTTTCGGTCGCCGCACCCGGCACCGGCATCGAGTCGCTCGGCCCGAGCGGCGGGGGCCTGATCAATGGCGTCGGCGAACCGGACAAGCTGGTGCCGGTCGGCGGCGCGTCGTTCGCCGCGGCTTATGTGGGCGGTGTGGCCGCGCTGTTGCGCTCGCGGTTCCCCAACGAGACTCCGCGAGAGATCGCCTCCCGCCTGCAAGCCAGCGCGCACGCTCCGGCGCGCGGCATCGACAACATGGTGGGCGCTGGGATGATCGACCCGCTGGCCGCCCTCAGCTACCGCACACCGCCCCAGCAACCCGCGGGCCTGTTCCGGTCCTCGGAACTGCCGATTCCTCCTCCGCCGCGGGCCAAGGATCTGCGTCCCGCCGTCACCGCGACCGTCGTCATCCTCGCTGCCGTGCTGCTCGGGTTGGCGGGAAGCCACCTGAGTTCCGCGATGCGGAGGCGCCGGTGAGTTTTCCGAGCGTACGGGTCGCCGGCGTCGAGCGTGGTCCGTTCGCCGCCTTCGTCGTCGTGGGCAGCCCCCTGTTGGTCGGGCTGTCGGCCAAGACGCCGTGGTGGGTGAGCGCGGTGGTGGTCACGGTCCTGGTCACGACGGTGACCGTCCGGGTGAACGGGCGGACCGCGATGCGCTGGCTGCTGGACTGGGCCGCCTACCGCACCGGCCGGACCGCGCGGGCGCGCGAACGCACACAGTCGGCGAAGATCCAGGACGTACAGGTGGCTGCGGGCGTGTGCGGTGTGAACGAGGCGGGCGACACGCTGATCGCGATGATCCAGCTCGCGCCCAACCTCGATCTGCCCACTGTGATCGCCGAGCGAACCCTCTACACCGAGGACACCATCCCGGTGGACCTGCTGCTACCGATGCTGGACCAGTTCGGCATCGCGGTCGACATCGACATCGTCACGACCGGTCAGCGGGTCCGCTCCACCGGCAGCTACAGCATGCTCTACGACCAGCTGATCGGCTCCCACCCGGTGGTGGGCGACCGGCTGACCTGGCTGGTGGTCCGGCTCGATCAGGAACGCAATCTGGCCGCGCTGAGCAAGCGCGGGCCGTGCTCGGTGGTCGCCCCCAAAGCGCTGGCCAGCGCCACGCATCGGATCGCGGGGCGGCTGCGCGAGCGTGGCATCGCCGCGCAACCGTTGCCCGCCGCCGCCCTGCGGGACGCGACGCGCCTGCTGCACGCCGGAATCGAACTGTCCGACCTTCGGGAGACCTGGAGCAATCTGCAGACATCGGTCCCCGGCCGGTGCGTGACCAGCTTCCTGATCGACTGGTCCCGATTGGGCGGGGTGGGCCTGGACGACTGCTGGACCTGGAACCGCGGCCGCACCACCCTGGTGGTGAGCCTGACCTCCGACACCGATGGGCCACGCGCCCTGGTCCGGTTCATCGGCCCGGCTGTCACCACCGAACCGCCGGACTACCTGCGGCTATTGGGCGGCGACCAGTCGAAGGCCCTGCTGGCGTCGTTGCCGACCGGCGGCTCCATCCGCGCCTTGCGCGGCTTCGAGTCCGGCGCTGACATCGCGCCCGAGGATCTCGCTGCCGAGCTGGCCATCGCGATCGGTCCGAACGGCCAGATCCTCGGCGCGATCAGCGGCCAGCCGCGCCACACCCTGGCGTTGCCGCTGTTCGACCCGGCCCGGTTCAACCCGCGCAGGCGCACCATCGACGTTCACGCCAAGCTGCCCGTCGCTCAGCAGATCATCCTGCGGGCGATGGTGGTCGGCGCGGACGTGGAGATCCATTCGGCGCGGCCGGACAGCTGGCGCCAGCTCGTGACCGCGGTCGGCGACCCGCGCTCCATGCGCTTGGCCGACCCTGGCGACGAGCACACCGGCGCAGCGAATGCGGAGGCGGAGATCCCGGCCACCATCGCGGTCTTCGACCATCTGCCGCCGCGTGCGTCCAACGCGCACACGACGGTCACCATCAGCGAGCCCGGCGGTCCGCGCAGGCGTGCCGTCGATCTCGCGATCAACCAGGTCAGCGCGACCGCGGTGGACGTGAGCATTCCGATGCGCACGGTGCGGGTTGACCTCATCGAGCCGAGAGGCGAAACCCGATATTTCGATACTGTCGACGGCCCGCCCGCGCATCCCGCGGGGGCATCCGGACCCGTGGTTGCACCTCCGCAACCCGGTGGCCGTCGCGTGAGCTGATGGGAGCGGTCGGTTAATGTCTATCACCGTGGTAGCGGACACCCATTCCGATGGTGGCGAACTCCCTCATCAGGACGCCGGGGACGCTCTGACCCCGAGACAGGCAGCTGCGGCGATCTTCTCCAGCCGGTTATCGGAGCTGATCGCGGAATCCGTCGTCTCGACCGAGGACGGATCGACGCGGTCGCTGACGCTCTACTCGCTGGCGCAGCACCTGGAACTGGCCTACCCGGACGTGCCGGTGTCGCAGTCCGGCCTGTACCGGCTGATCCACGGTGACGCGATCCCGCGCCTGGATTTGGTGATCGCGCTGGCCCGGGTCTTCGACGTGCCGCCGGAGTACTTCGTGACCGAGGAGAAGAAGCGCTGACCCGGACGGTCGGCTGTTCTCTCCACCGGGAATAGCGTCGGCTCGGCGGGCGGCTCCGTCCGGTTACGATCCGGACCATGCCCGCCGAGGACCCGGGAGACGTTTTTCTCCGTCATCGAGGTGCGGTCCTCGACACGCTGCTCGCCGATCCTTCGCTCGGGTCCTCTGCCGCGTCGTCCGGCGCCGGCGTCGACTTCGACGGCGGGGCGGAGCTGGGCGGTGCGGAGAACAGCGTCGCGTCGCTGGGATTGCCCGATCTCGACTCGGAGCCGCGTGACGTCGCGCCGCGGCGTCGCACCGGCGATGGGCCGAAGGCGAGCGAACGAATTCTCGCACTGCTGAACGGGCAGGCGCAGGATTCGACCCCGGCGATGGATCTCGCCAACGACTACTCCTCGGTCGCCGCCCGAACGAACGCGCCGTCCGAGCCGGAGCCGGAGCCGGAACGCACGTCCACCGCCACGGCCAACCGGCTCCCGCCCGCCCAGCAGATCGCCAAGGATGCGCTGGTCCAGCTGCGCAAGCCCAAAGTCGCGTTGATCGTCGCCGCGGTGGTCGCCGTGCTGCTGTTGCTGTTGCTGATCACCACCGGTGGCGGGGAGAAGAACACGGCGCAGAACCAGCTTCTGGTGGTCACGCCGCCGCCGACCTCTGCCGCGTCCTCGGCCTCGCCCGCGCCGCCGTCGAGCTCGATCATCCAGCCGAAGTCCGCGGAGTCGAAGTGCCCGCCCGGGAGTACCTCCGGGATGGACGCTTTCGGCGGGCAGACGGGCAAGGCCTGGTCCTGTGTGCGCGCGTACAAGGTCGATGGTCAGGTCATCACCATCGATCTGGGCAAGACCTATCAGATCGACTCGATCGGCATCGTGCCCGGCTGGGATCACATCAGTGCGGACGGCACCGACCAGTGGGCGAAGTATCGGACCGTCAGCCGGGTTTCGTACCAGTTCGACGACGGCAACAAGACCGTCTACACGCAGCCGACCCTCGATCAGCGGACGTTGGTGGTGACCAAGATGGAGCCGGCGGTGAGCGCCTCGAAGATCGTGCTGACCGTGCTGGAGTCCAAGGGCGACGCATCGATCAACACCACTGCCATCGCGTCCATCGTCATCACGGGGCACTGAGGTGTCTGCGCTGCCCGAACTCGCCTGCCAGTACTGCGGCCACCGCAACACCGGCGCCGATTCCCGCTGTGCGCATTGCGGAGCGCCGCTGCGCGCGGCCGTGGACGCGGTGCGATCCGCTGCGGAGAAGCTGCCCGCCCAGGCCGCCGAAGTCGCCGAGAAGGTCGGCGGCGAGGCGAAAAGGTTTGTCGACAAGGCATATCCGCGCTGGCAGTGGCGGGCGGTCGGGGTGCTCGGGTTGCTGATGGTCGTGGCCGTCGTCTGGGGTCTGCGCTCCTGTTCGCCGTCGCTGCCGTCGCTTGCGCAGGGGAGCGCGCCGGTCCGGGCCATGCCGGATCTGCTGCGCACGGCGGCGACCTGTCAACCGCTGGATTCCGGCGGGCAGCGGGAGAAGTGCGTCATCGCCGCCACCGACCCGATGTTGTTCGGCAATATCGCGGGCGGCCGGGACCTGACCTTCTACGCCGAACTCCTACCGCAGGATCGTCTGGCCGACAGCATCTCTCGATGGCGCGGCGCGGGCGGGACGGCGCTGGTCGACGGTCCCGTCTACGCGGCGATCGGCCCGTCGGCAACCGTCTGGTACGCGGACACCCGGACCGGCTTCCGGTTGGAGACAAGCAACTTCGCCGGTCGAACGGGCGCGCAGACCTTCCTGTCGCGTGCGGGGCTGGTCCGCTGACGTAGCAGCCCCGCGTCAGCCGGGCTCGGAAAATCCCTGATCCGGACGCCGTAACCCATGTCCGCGAGGGAAAATTATTGTTACACTGTTGATTGTGCCGTTATCCAGCGGTACGTTATGTGAAGTACGAAACACGTACGAGCGCAGTTCTCGGGAAGGCAACGGATCGATGGTGGCAACCACCCAGCAGACGATTTCATCGAAGCGGTTCCGCGATGATCCGACCGATCTGGAAGCGGCGTACTTCCGGTGGATCCAGCCGGGGTCCTCGACGTCGGCGATCACGGATCGGGCCGAGCGGATCTTCCGTCAGCATCTGGAACTGGCGGCCACGCGCGCGCCCGGTTCGGCGACCACCCACGTCTACCGGCCGGACGACAGCGCCGGGGTCGGCGCCGCGATCCAGATCGTCAACGACGACATGCCGTTGCTGGTCGACTCGGTGACCGCCGCGCTGCGCCGCCTGGGCGCCACGGTCACCGAGGTCGTGCATCCGGTGTTCGACGTGTCGCGCGACGCCGACGGCCGGGCGCTGTCCATCGCACCCCGCGACGGTGTGGCCGAACCGGCGGCGGAGACCGACGGTCGGGCGTTGCGCGAGTCGTGGATCCACGTGCAGCTGGGCGCGGGTCTGTCCGACGAACTGGTCGACCGGATCGAACAGGCCCTGCCGCCGCTGCTGGCCGACCTGCGCCGCGTGGCCGACGACACGCCGACCATGGTCGAAGTGCTCAATACCGTTGCCGACCAGCTCGATCAGGCGGCGCAATGGGCGGGCGACGCGGAGATCCCGCAGACCGCCGGTCTGCTGCGTTGGCTGTCGGACGGGCACTTCACCCCGCTCGGCTACGGCTACTACCACTTCCGCCGCTCCGCGCCGAGCGCCGACGCCCCCTTCGAGCCGTGGCAGCTGCCCGGCACCGGGCTCGGCATCCTCGGCAACGGCGCCACCGCGGACATCAGCGTGCCCGTGGTCGGCGCGAAGCGCACCGTGCTGCGGATGGCCAACGGCTCCGTGGACTCGCTGCTGCCTGGCTCCCGCGATCTGTACTTCATCAGCGTGGCCGATTACGGCGCGAGCGACCCGAGCGGCCGTGCGGCCTGGGGCGATACCGTGAAGATGGTCAAGGGCGAACACGTCTTCGTCGGCACCTTCACCGTCGCGGGCCTGCACGAGAACATTCTCGACATCCCCGTCATCTCCCGGCGCGTGCTGCAGGTCATCGAATGGGCGGGCTTCGGCCTGGACTCGTTCTCCGGGCAGGCCATGCTGGAGATGATGCAGTCGTTCCCGCGGGTCGAGCTGTTCTCCACCGACGCGCGCAGGCTGTTCGAAACCGTCTCCGCGGTCATGAATCTGGGTCTGCGGCGGCAGGTGCGGCTGTTCATCCGGCGCGATTCGCGCAGCGACACCATCTACTGCCTGGTCTACATGCCGCGCGACCGCTACTCCACCGAGGTCCGCGTGCGCATGGGCGAGATCCTGCGCGAGCAGTTCGACGCCGAACAGATCGCGTACTCGGCGCGGGCCACCGAATCGGAGCTGGCCGTCGTCTACTTCACGGTGCACCGCAAGCCGGGCGCCGACGCCGCCGACATCTCCGAGGAGAATCGCGAGCGGATCCAGGAGCTGCTGCTGGCGACGACGTGGACCTGGGGCGACCGGCTGGTCGCCGAGGCCGCGGGCGCGTCCGACGTACCGCAGGCGCTGGCCACCGACTACGCGGCGGCCTTCCCCACCGGCTACCAGCAGGAGCACGAGCCCGCGCACGCGCTCACCGATCTGCGCCGCCTCGAGCGGCTGTCCGATGGGGAGATCGACACCGATCTCTACCGCCAGGGCGACTCCGCCGCACCGGAATGGCGTTTCACGCTCTACGTCGCGGGCGAGGGCATCTCGTTGAGCCGCGTGCTGCCGGTGCTGCACAGCCTCGGTGTGGAGGTGGTCGACGAGCGGCCCTACCGTGTCGTGCTGGCGGACCGGCCGGACCGCTGGATCTACGACTTCGGGCTGCGGGTGACCGCGGCGCCGTTGCGGGAAGCGCTCGCCGTCGAGCCGCTCGCGCAGCTGGCGCACTCCGTCGAGGCCGCGTCGCTGCCGGAAACCAGTGTGCGACGGCGTTTCCCGGATGCCGTGACCGCGATGTGGTTCGGCCGCGCCGAAGTCGACGGCCTCAACGAACTGGTCCTGCGCGCCGGCCTGCACTGGCGTGAGGTCGCCCTGCTGCGGGCCTACGCGAAGTACCTGCAGCAAGCCGGATTCGCCTACACCTTCGGCAACATCACCCGCGTGCTGCTCACCCATCCGGCGACGGCGCGGTCGTGCATCGAGTTGTTCGCGGCGTACTTCGACCCGGACGGCGTCGAGGCGGAGGCCGCGGGCCGGGCCGCGGAGATCGCCGAGCGGGTGCAGGCCGAGATCGACGCGGTGGTCAGCCTGGACACCGACCGCATCCTGCGCGCGCTGTTCGGTCTGATCGAGGCGACCCTGCGCACCAACTACTACCGGCGCGACGCGGCCGGAGCCGCGCTGGATTACCTGTCGCTCAAGCTCAATCCGCACGCGATCGCCGAACTGCCCAAGCCGAAGCCGCAGTTCGAGATCTTCGTGTACTCGCCGCGGGTGGAAGGCGTGCACCTGCGCTTCGGTTCGGTCGCGCGTGGCGGTCTGCGGTGGTCGGACCGGTTGGAGGACTTCCGCACCGAGATTCTCGGTCTGGTCAAAGCGCAAGCGGTGAAGAACGCGGTGATCGTGCCGGTCGGCGCCAAGGGCGGTTTCGTGGTCAAGCAGCCACCGGCGGCCACCGGCGATCCGGCGGCCGACCGGCAGGCCTTCGGCGCGGAAGGCGTCGCCTGCTATCGCACGTTCATCTCCGGCCTGCTGGACATCACCGACAACGTCGATCGCGCGACCGGCGAAGTGCTTCCGCCCGCGCAGGTGGTGCGTCGGGACGGTGACGACACCTATCTCGTGGTGGCTGCCGACAAGGGCACCGCGACGTTCTCCGATATCGCCAACGATGTGGCGCAGAGTTACGGTTTCTGGTTGGGTGACGCGTTCGCTTCCGGTGGTTCGGCGGGTTATGACCACAAGGCGATGGGCATCACCGCCAAGGGTGCGTGGGAGAGTGTCAAGCGGCATTTCCGTGAGATGGAGATCGACACTCAGACCCAGGACTTCACGGTGGTCGGTGTGGGTGACATGAGTGGTGATGTGTTCGGCAACGGCATGTTGTTGTCCGAGCACATTCGTCTGGTGGCCGCTTTCGACCACCGCCACATCTTCCTCGACCCGATTCCCGACGCGGCGCGGTCGTACCGGGAGCGGCAGCGGTTGTTCGCGTTGCCGAGGTCGTCGTGGGCGGATTACGACACGTCGCTGATCAGCCCCGGCGGCGGCGTCTACGATCGCTCAGCCAAGGCGATCCCGGTGACGCCCGAGGTGCGCGCGGCGCTCGACCTGCCCGCGAGCGTCACCACCCTGTCGCCGCCGGAGATGATCAAAGCCATTCTCCTGGCTCCGGTGGATCTGTTGTGGAACGGCGGTATCGGCACCTACATCAAGGCGAGCACCGAGACCAACGCCGAGGTGGGCGACAAGTCCAACGACGCGGTCCGGGTGAATGCCGACCAGCTCCGGGTCAAAGTGATCGGCGAGGGCGGCAACCTGGGCGCGACGGCGCTGGGCCGGATCGAGTTCTCGCGCAACGGCGGACGGATGAACACCGACGCGCTGGACAACTCGGCGGGCGTGGACTGCTCCGACCACGAGGTCAACATCAAGATCCTGCTCGACGCCGTGGTCTCCAGCGGTGAACTCGCCGTCGACGAGCGCAACCCGTTGCTGGCCTCGATGACCGACGAGGTCTCCGAACTCGTGCTGCGCGACAACATCTCGCAGAACTTCCGGCTCGGGATGTCGCGGGCCGACGCGGCGGGCATGTCCGGGGTGCACGGCAGGCTGATCAACGACCTGGAGCAGCGCCGCGGTCTGGACCGCGAACTCGAGGCACTGCCGACCGAGGTGGAACTGGCTCGCCGCGCCGCCGAGGGGTTCGGGCTCAGCTCGCCCGAGCTGGCGAATCTGATGGCGCACGTCAAACTCTCGCTCAAGGCCGACCTGCTGGCCGGCGATCTGCTCGACAGCGCGGCGTTCGCGTCGGTGCTGCCCGCCTACTTCCCCGCGCCGCTGCGGGAGCGGTTCGCCACGGCGATCGGCAGGCACCCGCTGCGGCGCGAGATCGTGGCCACCGTCGTGATCAACGAGATGGTGGACTACGGCGGCATCACCTACGCCTTCCGGCTCGCGGAAGAGGCCGGGGCGACCACCGACGACGCGGTGCGCGCGTACAAGGCGGCGGTGGAGATCTTCGATCTGCACGCGCTGTGGGAGCGGATCAGGCAGACGCCGATGTCCACGGCGGCGCGCAACGAGCTGGAGCTGGAGACCAAGCGCACGCTGGATCGGGCCGCGCGCTGGCTGCTGTCCAACCGGCCGCAGCCGATCGCGATCGGCGCGGACATCGCCAGGTACCGCGACGGCGTGCGCGCCCTCTCCGGCCAGGTCCCCGGGTGGCTGACCGGCTACCTCAGCGACGACCTCGCCGAGCGTTCGCGGCGGTCGATCACCCGCGGCGCGCCGCGGGAACTCGCCGAGGAAGCGTTCGGCTTGATCCACCGCTTCCCGCTCCTGGACGTGATCGACCTGTCCGACATCGCCGATCGCGATCCCGCCGAGGTCGCGGCGCTGTACTACGCGCTCAACGAGCACTTCCAGATCGAACGGCTGGTGACCGCGGTGGGCGAGCTGGAGCGCGGCGGGCGCTGGCGGGCGCTGGCCCGGCTGGCGGTCCGCGAGGATCTCTACGATTCGCTGCGGTCGCTGACCCGCGACGTACTGACCGCGACCGAACCGCAGGACAGCACCGCGGAGAAGATCGCGTACTGGGAATCGACCAACCGGTCCCGGCTGGCCCGTGCCGGCGCGGCGCTGGCGCAGATCTTCGCGTCCGAGACGCACGATCTCGCGGCGCTCTCGGTGGCGGCGCGGCAGGTGCGCGGCATGGTCAGCGGCGGTGAGTCGACCGTCGCACCGACGGTCGCGGGCTGATCTTCCACCCGATGCCCGGAGGCAGGCGCTCGGCGTCAGCCTCCGGGCATCGGCGTTCCGCAGTTGCCGCAGAACTTGGCGCCGGGCGTCGCTTCCGAACCGCAGTTCGGGCAGTGCCGCGGTTGCGGGGCGAGACGCGCCCCGCAGTTCATGCAGAACTTCGCGCCCGCGGGATTCGCGGACTGGCAAGCGGCGCACGACGTCTGGGCCGTCTCGGGCGCGGCGGCGGGCAATTGCGGCGCGGGGGAGGGGCTGCCGACGTGATGGCCGATCGCGTTCAAACTCAGCGCCGCGCCGAGGAATCCGCCTTCGACGCCGTGGTGGTGCCCGCGCGCGAAGCCTTGGCTCGCGCCGAGTGCGAGCTCGCCCGCGGCATAGCGCTGGAAATCGCCGGTGAGGTTGATGTACTTGACGTCTTTGGCCAGCCGCTTCAGCCGGTCGGCGTCCTCCGGCGCGAGGCTGATGTCGAAGTTACCCATCCGCGGGATGCGCAGCCCGTATTCGTAGAGCGCGGTGTTGGTCTGGCGCAACACGGCCTGCTCGATGGGTTGCAGCTGTGCCGAGAGGCCCAGCACCGGCCAGTCGCCGCCTGCGACCCCCCGGGTCACCGCCATCTTCATGGATTTGAGCAGCAGGTCGGCGCACCAGTTCTGCACCCGTTCCTGGTCGGTGAGATCGGCCGTGCCCGCGAGCGCGGTGAGCAGTTCGGCCGGATCGCGGACGCTCACGGCGAATTCGCCGAAGACGCGCAGCGTCACCACCTGCTCGCTGACCGGGTCGAGGATGTCGTCCAGTCGGCCGCCGAAGCGAATCCCCGGAAACTCGCGCGTGGAGACGAAATACAGTTCGGCGCGGTAGTAGTTGCCGCCGGTGAGGGTGTCGACGAGCGCGCCGAGCACCGGTAGCTCGTCGGCGTCGATGCGGTGGCGTCCCGGGCCCATCGCGCCCACCACACGCCCGGACTTCAGGAAGAGGGCGATCTGGTCGGCGTTGACCATCGCGCGGCTGTACCGGCGGATGTTGACGTCCGGCCACTTGTAGACCAATTGGTTCTTGCGGTCCTCGGGGACCGCGATGAATTCCCGCTCGAACCAGGCCATCTGCGCTCCCTCATCCGATTCGTCTCATCTAGCGTACCGATACGCGGTGGCACGATCAACGAATGTCGCGGCGATCGTCGCTGATCGGACGCCCTTTTTTCAAAGACTTTGATGTCCAGCGTGTTACAAGTCGCGACTCGCTATTGAACGTGCCGCTACATAACGGTACATTGAGCGAAGTTATGATCGCCGTCACGTGAAAGGCCACCGCCATGACCACAGTTCGACCACCCGCGGATGCGCCCGCGCAGGCTGCCGCGCTCGAAGACGAGGACTCGGGCTATCACAAGTCGCTGCGCCCGCGTCAGCTGCAGATGATCGCGATCGGTGGGGCGATCGGCACCGGCCTGTTCCTCGGCGCGGGTGGCCGGCTGGCCAGCGCGGGCCCCGGCCTGTTCATCGTGTACGCCATCTGCGGCGTGTTCGTGTTCTTCATCCTGCGGGCGCTCGGTGAGCTGGTGCTGCATCGCCCCTCCTCGGGATCGTTCGTCTCCTACGCCCGCGAGTTCTACGGCGAGAAGCTGGCGTTCGCGGTCGGGTGGATGTACTTCTTCCACTGGTGCATGACCGGGATCGTAGACATCACCGCCATCGCGACGTATGTCCATTACTGGGGAGCGTTCGAGGCGATACCGCAGTGGACGATCGCCCTGGTCTCGCTCGCGATCGTGGTCAGCATCAACCTGGTCTCGGTGAAGTGGTTCGGCGAGCTCGAGTTCTGGGCCGCGCTGATCAAGGTGGTCGCGCTGGTGACCTTCCTGATCGTCGGCACGGTGTTCCTCGCGGGTCGCTTCAAGATCGACGGCCAGACCACCGGTCCGAGCGTGATCGCCGACCACGGCGGGCTGTTCCCGACCGGGATCCTCCCGCTGGTCCTGGTCACCACCGGTGTCGTATTCGCCTACGCCGCAGTGGAACTGGTCGGCACCGCGGCCGGTGAGGCGGAGAACCCGGAGAAGATCATGCCGCGCGCGATCAATTCGGTGATCGCCCGGATCGCGCTGTTCTACGTGGGTTCGCTGGTCCTGCTCGCGTTGCTGCTGCCCTACACCGCGTTCAAGAACGGCGAGAGCCCCTTCGTCACCTTCTTCTCGCGGCTCGGCGTGGAGGGTGCGGGCTCCGTGATGAACCTGGTCGTGCTGACCGCGGCGTTCTCCAGCCTGAACGCCGGTCTCTACTCGACCGGCCGCATCCTGCGCTCGATGTCGATGAACGGCAGCGCGCCCACCATCGCGGCGCGGATGTCCAGTGGCGGCGTGCCCTACGTCGGCATCCTCGCCACCGGCGCGGTCGCGCTCATCGGCGTCGGCCTGAACGCGGTGGTGCCGGATCAGGCCTTCGAGATCGTGCTGAACATGTCGGCGCTGGGCACCATCTTCGCGTGGACCGCCATCGTGGTCTGCCAGCTGCAGCTGTGGCGCTGGTCGCGCACCGGCCGCGCGCAGCGTCCGTCGTTCCGGCTGATCGGCGCGCCGTACACGAGCTTCGCGACGCTGGTGTTCCTCGCCGTCGTGGTCGGGCTGATGGCCTTCAGCGACGACCACGTGCAGCGCGGTGCGGTGATCGCGATGGTCGTCATCATGGCCCCCGCGCTGGTGGGCGGCTGGTTCCTCGCCCGAAAGCGGGTGCTGCAGATCGCGGAGATCCGCCAGGGCATCACCGGTCAGTTCCCGGTCCTGGCCGAGCGCCCGCGCCGCGAATCGGGCGATCCGGTGGTGATCCTCGACAAGCCCGACGAAGAGTAAGGCAGTATCCGCCCCGGGCCGTTCGTCCGGGGCGGATCTATTCCCAATGTCGGGAACAAAACCAGCGCGCATCGACAGGCGACGGACCAGAATGAAACCGCGATCACACGGCGGGTCTGAGAGGTTCGTATGCCGGAGCACCCCAGCGCATCCGACCGTCCACTTGCGCACCCTTGGGCGAATCGGCGCATGCGCGGTACCGACGTGCCCCGGCGAACTGCTCACCCCTGGGCAACTCGGCACCTGCTCAAGACCGAAGTGCCTCCGCTACCACCCAATCCGTGGTCGACTCCACGGTATGTCGAGAAACCACGTGCCGTGGCAGTCGACTCGGTTCCGAGCGCCGTCGAACCGGCCGACCGGGACGGCGACGAGCACACCATCGGGACCGCCGAGTTGTTGCTCGGCGCACTCGAGTCCGACCCCGGTTCCGGGCGCAGCGCGCGCTCGCGGCCGAGCGGGCGCAGACTGGGCGGCGGCCTGGTGTCCATGCCCAAGGTGAGCCCCCTCGACCCGCGCACCGCGGTGATGCAGAACCCGGAAGTGCCCGAGCACAAACGGTTTTGCTGGAAATGCCAGCAGCCGGTCGGCCGCACCACCGAAGCGCGGCCCGGCGCCGTAGAAGGCGAATGCGGAAGATGCGCTTCGCCGTTCAACTTCCGGCCCCTGCTCCAGCCGGGGGAGATGGTCGCCGACCAGTACGAAGTGCAGGGCTGCCTGGCCCACGGCGGGCTCGGATGGATCTACCTTGCGATCGATCGCAATGTGAGCGACCGCTGGGTGGTGTTGAAGGGGTTGCAGAACCCGCTCGACTTCGAGGCGCACGTGGTGGCCCTCGCCGAACGCCAATTCCTTTCCGAGGTGGCCTATCCCGGCATCGTCAAGATCCACAACTTCGTCAAGCACCGTTCCGGGCGCGACGTGGCCGACGGCTACATCGTCATGGAGTACGTCGGCGGACGCTCGCTGAAGAAAATGCTGGATCTGCGTGCGCCGGAACGTATTCCGGCGTCCGAGGCGATCGCATTCATGATGGAGATCCTGCCCGCGCTGGACTATCTGCACTCGTTCGGCCTGGCCTACAACGATCTCAAGCCCGACAACATCATGGTCAGCGAGGACGAGGTCAAGCTGATCGACCTCGGCGCGGTGGCCGCGATGGAGTCCTACGGCAGCATCTACGGCACCCCGGGCTATCAGGCGCCCGAGATCACCGAGACCGGCCCGACGGTCGCCTCGGACATCTACACCGTGGGGCGGACGCTGGCCGCGCTGGTGCTGGACATGCCCAAGAACGCCGACGGACACCAACTGCCCGGCGTCCCTTCGCCGGACGATCAGCCGCTGCTGCGGGAATATCCGGCGTTGCGCAGGCTGCTGTGCCGGGCGACCGATCCGGATCCGCGGCGCCGCTTCCCGACCGCCTACGCGATGTACGGCCAGCTCGCCGGCGTGCTGCGGATGGTGCTGGCCTACGACACCGGGAAGGAACATCCGCAGGCGTCGCTGGAATTCGGCGCGATGCGCGGCGATTTCGGGATCGAGACGTTGATCGGCCAGACCGACGGCATGACCGACGGGCGGCATCGCCTGCCCGCGCTGGACGCGCCGAGCGTCGTCGCCGCCCTGCCGGTGCCGCTGATCGACAGCGAGGATCCCAGCGCCGATCTGCTGTCCACACTGCTGCACGGCGATCCGAGGCACGCCCTGGACGCGTTGCGCCGCACCGCCGACCGGATCGTCTCCGGGACCATCCCGGAGCCGGAGACGTTCGAATTGGAGGGCACGCTCACCGCGGTGCGCGCGCACCTGGACCTGGGCGAGGTGGTGCCCGCCTGCGACCGGCTCGCCGATCTGCGGCCGGACTACGGCACGGACTGGCGCATCGAGTGGTACTCGGCCGTCGCCGCCTTGCTGGACGGGCAGTACGAGCGCGCCTACGAGTACTTCGACCTGGTGCACGGCATGCTGCCCGGTGAGATCGCCCCCGCGCTGGCGCTGGCGGCCACCGCCGAGCTCACCCTCCAGCATCTCGGGGATGCCGCGGGCGACCACTGGCATCGGCTCGCCGAGGAGTACTACCGCACGGTCTGGCGGACCAATCACGGCGTGGTGAGCGCGGCGTTCGGCCTGGCCCGCAGGCTCGCCGCCGACGGCGGCCTGCTGGAAGCCGTCGAGGTGCTCGATCAGGTGCCGGAGGCGTCGCGGTATCAGAACGTGGCGCGCATGACCGGGTGTCTGCTGCTGGTCTCGCAACCGATTCCGGAGACCACCGAGGCCGACCTGCTGGAGGCGGCCGCGCGGCTGGACGCCGCGCCGGACGAACCGCGGGCGCTGCAGCTGCAGGTGATCGTGGTGGGCGCGGCGCTGGAGTGGGTGCGCGCGGGCGGTCAGGCCGCCACTGCGGAGGCCACCCTGCTCGGTTTCCCGTTCACCCCGCTGGGGCTGCAACGCGGGCTCGAGTCGAGCCTCCGGGCGCTGGCCCGGATCGCCCCGCACCGGCTGCACCGTTACCGCCTTGTCGACCTGGCCAACTACGTGCGGCCGAAGTCGAGGTGGTGAGCGGTCTCAGGTGGTGCGCGCGGTGAGCATGAAAAGCGCTGGCGCGGCCAATATCATCAGCAGCCACAGCCAGTTGCCCGTGGTCACCGCGAGCACCACCGAGAAGACCACGGCCGCCCCGGCCAGCACCACCAGGCGCGGCAGCGGGTTAACCGGGGTGACCTCGGCCGGGGGCGGTGTGCTGCCCGGCAGGTCGGCGAACAGTTCGGCCAGTTGACTCTTGCTGGTCGCGGCCGCGACGGCCGCGCTGAGTTCGTCGAACTCGGCCAGGCTCAACCGTCCGGTGCCCAGGTGGTGGGTCAGCTCGCGCATCGCGCGCTCGCGGTCGGCGAGACTGGCCGGAAGACCCGCGGATTCACCCATGCCGGAAGGATAGGCGCAGCGGCGGAACCGGGCGTCGGATGGATTTCCAGAGGCGGGAAGAACGGCTGGTGGGCGCGCCCTCGGGAGGCCGCGTCGCAGCACGCCAGTGATGTTTGCTGAAATGTCGCCAGAGACCGGTCGGTCGTCCCGGCAATGGCCGCGCACCGGCGGTCGTCACGTGTTGCGATGTGGTTTCCTTGAGGTATGACTGCGGGTGTGGAATACACGATCGACGAGCTGGCGCGGGAGGCCGGTACGACCGTGCGCAGCCTGCGCGTTTACCACGAACGCGGTGTGCTGCCGCCCCCGCAGGTCAAGGGGCGTACCGGGTTCTACGGTGCCGACCACCTCAATCGGGTGCGCACCATCAGCAGGTTGCTCGATCGTGGGATCAAGCTCAACGGCATCAAGGAATTGCTCAACGCCTGGGACCGTGGCGACGACCTGGGGGACATTCTCGGTGTCGGCGAGCCCGGCGCGACCGAGCCGCTCGTCGTGGACGCCGGGGAAACGATCGCGGCGACCGAACTGGCGGAGCGCTATCGCGACGTGCCCAACGGTCTGGCCCGGGTCGTCGCCGCGGGTCTGTACGAGCCCGTCGACGCCGCGACCTACCGGATCGCGGACCGCCGTCTGACCCAGAGCCTCGACCAGATGGCGGCCGCGGGCATCCCGGCCGACGAGGTCCTCGGCGAGTTGGAGAAGCTGCGTGCCGACGCGGAGCGGATCGCCCGCCGCTACGTGGACCTGTTCCGGCGCACCGCGTGGGCGTCGTTCCAGGACTCCGAACGCGGTCCGGCGCAGGTCGCCGAGCTCGCCCAGCGCCTGGCGGCGACCAGGCCGGTCCCGGCGGAGACCACCGCCGAACTCGTGAACCGGCTCGTCGCAAGGTATCTCGACCAGGACGCCGAGCTGGCCGAGGCGCTGCCGGAAGCCTGATCCGACCGCCTGGCGTCGCCGACCGAAGAATTTCTGTTTCAGATTCCCATCATTGGCGATACGTGGCGGTAACGTGCCGTTGATCAACGGTATATTGGGACCATCCGGCGCGCGATCGCGGCGCCGAGTCGCCTGACATCCCCTACTTAGGTATGTCTGCGGGCAACCTACCGATGCGCCGAAGTGTCGCTCCCCCCGACAATCTGAATGTCGCACAAGGGCAGCAGATGGGTGTGGGCACATGGGAAGCGTGACACTGTGGATGCAGATGTCGCTCGACGGCTTCGCGGAAGGGCCGGATCAGGAGGTCCACTGGCCGGTGGTGGACGAGGAACTGTGCGAGTCGTTCCTGGACGAATTGCGCTCGGCCGACTTGTTCCTCTACGGCCGCAAGACCTACGAGATCATGGCGTCGTTCTGGCCGACCGCCGACGTGGATCCGGCGATCTCGGAGTTCTACGTGGACTTCGCGCGGTGCTGGAAAGAGACGCCGAAACTGGTCTTCTCGCGCACCATGGCCTGCGCGGGGTGGAACACCCGCGTGGTCAGGGAGGACCTCGTCGAGGAGGTCACGGCGTTGCGCGCGCAGCCGGGATGCGACATGGTCCTGTTCGGCGGCGCGGAGACGGCGTCGGCGTTCATGAAGCACGACCTGATCGACGAGTACCGGTTGTTCGTGCATCCCATCCTGCTCGGTGGCGGGATTCCGCTGTTCCCGACGCCCGCGGTGGTGTCGGGCTTGCAGCTGGTGGACGTGATGACCTTCGACAGCGCGGTGGTCCAGATGCACTACCAGCAGATGGCCTCCGCCAGGTAGGAACCGGCGCGGGAAGCGCGTACCGGACCGGCGACCGCGCGAGCGGACGGCTTCACCGTCGACGTAACCTCTGATTGTCGAGCGCTTTGCCGCGTCGTCGGCTAACTTTCGTTTTATGTCCCTGGTTCAGGCACGTGGCGACGTGCTGCCTGCATCCACCAGTGAATTCGTCGGCCGGGAAACGGAATTGGACCGGCTGGGCACGCTGCTGGACGGCGGCGCCCGCCTGATCACCCTGGTCGGCCCGGGCGGGATCGGCAAAACCCGATTAGCCGCGGAGGCCCTGCGCCGTGGCGCCCGCGTGCGGGGCAGGCCGGTGTACTGGGCGCGATTGGCCGGGCTGGAGGCCGACAGCACCGCCACCGCGCAGGACGTGATGCAGTCGGCCGTGTGCGCCGATGCCGGTTCGCCGCCGGCCCGCGACGCGCTGGTGCGCACCTTCACCAGCGGAGACCGTCGCACCGAGCGCGCCGTGCTAGTTCTGGACAACTGCGAACACCTGCTCGGCGCGGTGGCGGCGATGATCGCCGAGTTGCTGGAAGGCACACCGGGACTGACCATCCTGGCCACCAGCCGCGAACCGATCGGCTGGGCCGACGAGTACATCCTGCCCGTACCGCCGCTGTCGCCGCGGCAGTCGCTCGAATTGTTCCGGCAGCGGGCCGAACTCATCGGACGCGCGATCCCGGACGAGCGCGAGGCGACGGCCGTTGCCGCGCGGATCTGCCGCCGGGTCGACCACAACCCGCTGTTCATCCGACTTGCCGCGGCGCGCCTGCGGCATCAACCGCCGATCATGGTGCTGCACGAACTCACCGGCGACGCGGATGACAAGCGGTTGCACTGGACCCACGGAGCACGTGCGGGCGCCGAGCGGCGCCACCGCGGCGTCTACGACGTGATCGCGTGGTCGTTCGCGCTGTGCGGGGCCTCCGAGCAGTTGCTGCTCGAGCGGCTGTCGGTCTTCGCCGCCGGATACGAGACCGACGACGAGTCGCTGCGCGGGGGCATCGACCTCGACGCCGCGATCGCGGTATGCGCCGATGACGACCTGCCCGCCGGTGAGATCGAACATCTGCTGGAGCGGCTCACCGAACAGTCGCTGTTGTCCGCGCACCTCACCGCGACCACGGTCAGCTGGTACCTGGTGGGCAGCGTCCGGGTGTTCGCCAGGGAGCGGCTGTGCCGCCGGGGCCGCGCCGAGCTCGACCGGCTCGCCGGACGGCACCGCCGGTATCTGCGGGACAAGGTGGTCGCCGGACAGGCCCTCTGGCTCGGTCCGCAGGATCAGACCTGGCTGGCATGGGCGCGGTCGGCGTGGAACGACATCGTGCTCGGCATCGAATCCGGGTTGGCGGACCCGGCCGAAGCCGTGGTCGCCCTCGAGATCGCCACCGTCCTGCTCTCGATGAAGGTGCCGTACGTCAAGTCCGGCGCCGGCGCGCTGACCCGGTTGACCGAACGCGCGCTGGAGGCCACCCGCGGCTCCGGCCCCGGCACCTCCGGGCTCGCCGACCTGGCCACCGCTCTGCTCGGCTGGAACTCGCTGTGGCAGGGGCGGACCGATCACATCCCGCGACTGCTCGCCGACCGCGCGGCCCTGCCGTCGGATGCGGGCCCGCGATACACCGACACAGATTTCGGGCTGCCCGCGCCGGTCGAGTGGATGTGGGGCCTCGAACTGATGCTCGTGCGCGGCGACCGGCGCGCGATCACCATCCTCACCCGGGCCCGCCACAAGTTCGCCGAACAGGGCGATCGCATCGGCGCGGAGCGCAGTGACGTGTTCGTGGTGTTCTGCGCCGCTCTCGTCGGCGACCGGACGCAGGCGCTGGAGCACACCGCGCGGTTCCTGGCGCGGTCGGCATCGTCGGGCTCGACGTTGTCGCGAGCCTGGGCCGAGATCGCGCGCGCGGTGGCGCTGGCCAAGCACGGGTCCGCCGCCGAGGCGCTGACGCTGACCCATGGTGTGCTCACTCGGCACCGCGGTGAGCAGGACACTTGGACGGCGAGCTGGGCGGTGGGCGCGCACATCGTCGCGCTGGCCCAGGTCCTGCTCGCGCAGCGCGCCGAGGGCCGCGATCGTGCCGCGTGCGCCGACACCGCGACGGAGATCGCGTATCTGGTCGGCAGTTTCAAGACGCGGCAGCGTTCGATGGGCATCTCCGTCGAACGCGTTCCATTGATCGCCGCCGAACTCCGCGGCGCGGCGGAGGCCGCCCGCGCGGTGCTCGGCGACCGGGCCTATGCCGCCGCCGAGCGCAGAACGCGACTGCGGCCCGAACTGGACGCACTGTGGTGTTCCACCGCGGATCCGGTCCCGGCCTCCCGGCGCCCGGATCGCCCGGCGGCCTCCCGGCCGGTGTCGCGGCGGCCCGCTTCCCGCTGGAACGATCTGTCGGACGCCGAGCGCGATGTCGCCGTCTTCGCGGCGGCCGGCTGGCCCAACAGCGCCATCGCCGGGCGGCGGCGCAGCTCCATCCGCACGGTCGACGCGCAGGTCGCCGCCATCCGGCAGAAGCTGGAGATCGCCTCGCGCGCCGACATCGCGGCCCACATCCCCGACGAGCTCGCCGATCGGGTGCGCTACGAATCCGAGCGGCGGCCCAGCCGGCGCCGTCGAGGGGGGAGCCGGGATCGATAGACGACTGCCTCCCCGGCGACCGGGCCGGAGGCGTGCGAAACCCTTCCCCCGGCCGCGCCCATTAGGCTGCTCGAGCGGTGATTGTCTGGATCGGTAGGTGCGTCGGCATGTCGGAGGTGAACAGCGGTGGTGACAACAGTCCCGCCGCGCCCGTCGAGTTCGTGGGCAGGCATGCCGAACTGCGGCGGATAGAAGCCCTGCTGAGCTCGTCCAGCGCCCGGTTGATCACCCTGGTCGGGCCCGGCGGCATCGGCAAGACGACGTTGGCGGTGGAAGCCGTACGGCGCTATCGCGGCGCGGCGCGGCACCCGGTGTATTGGACGCGCCTGGCCCGGCTGGTGCCCGGCGCGGAGACCGGGGCGGTCGCCGAGGAGGTGCTGCTGTCCGTCGCGAAGAACGGCATCGCGGGCCGCTCCGCCTGGGACGGCTTGGTGGAGATCTTCGCCGACGGTCTCGCCGATGGCGAGACGCACCGGACCATCCTGGTGCTGGACAACTGCGAACACGTGCTGGCCGGAGTCGGCCCGCTGATCATCGGACTGCTCCAGGCGGCCCCCGGCTTGACCATCGTCGCGACCAGCCGGGAGCCGATCGGCTGGATCGACGAGCAGCTGGTGGCCGTGCCCCCGCTGTCCAGCGTGCACGCCCTCGAACTGTTCCGGCGGCGAGCCGAGCGCACCGGGCGGCCGATCTCCGAGGATCCGGGCCAGCTCGCCATCGCCACCCGCATCTGCGGGCACGTCGACAACAATCCGCTGTTCATCCGCCTGGCTGCGGCGCGGCTGCTGCACCGGCCACCGGCGATCCTGTTGCGCGAGTTGTCCGGTGACACCGACGATCGCCGCCTGCAGTGGACGCACGGGGCCAGGGGCGGCATCGGCGAACGGCACCGCAGCGTGCGTGACGTGATCGCCTGGTCCTACGGCCTGTGTACCGCGTCGGAGCAGTTGCTGCTGGACCGCTTGTCCGTGTTCGCCACCGGTTGCGACGCCGAGGACGACGAGACGCCGTGCGGCGGGGCCGACGTGGACGCGATCGTCGCGGTGTGCGCGGACGCGACGTTGCCCGCGGAGCGAATCGAGGGGCTGCTCGAGCGCCTGGTGGAACGCTCGCTGCTGTCGGCCCGTATCACCACCTCGACGGTGCGCTACTACCTGTTGGAAAGCGTTCGGGTGTTCGTGCGCGACCGGCTGTCGGCCCGCGGCGATCACCTGGACGAGGCGCGGCTGTTCGCCCGGCATCGGCGGCACTATCGCGACCGCGTGGCGGCGGGCCCGGCCACCTGGTACGGCCCGCGGGAGCAGGAGTGGATCGCCTGGGCCCGGGCGGCCTGGGACAACATCCTCATCGCCGTCGAGACCAGTCTCGCCGATCCGGAGGAGGCCGTGGTCGGGCTGGAGACCGCCGCGACGCTGATGGCGTTGCGCGTGCCGTTCATCACCGGGTCCAACCGCGCCATCACCAGCCTGACCGAACAGGCGCTGGAAGTCACCGCGCAGGTGGAGCCGCCGCCGACCCGGCTGCGGATCAACGCGACCGCGCTGGTGGGCTGGATCGCCATCTGGCAGGGCAGACACGCCTATACCGCGCAGTTGTTGGACGAATGCGCCGCGGAGTGCCTGTCCGACGCGGAACTTCGGCGCGGCTGGCGGGAGACGACGGCGACCGATGTCGGCCTGCCCGCCGCGGTGGAGTTCACCTGGGGACTCGAACTGCTGCTGATCCATCTCGACATCCGGGCGGTGGACGTGCTGGCCAGGGCGCGCAGGAAATTCGCCACCTTGGGCGACCGGGCCGGAGAGCAGCGCAGCGAATTGTTCGAGGCGCTCACGTACGCGAACCTCGGTGACGCGGACGTCGCGCTCGGGGCCGCGCGCAGGCATCTGGACCGGGCCGTCGCTTCCGACGCGGGCTGGGCGACCTCATGGGCGGAGCTGGCCTGGATGATCGCGGTGTCCCGGCACGGCGATCCGCGAGAGGCGGTCACGCTCGGGCGGTCCACCCTGGAACGCCTGCTGATCACGGGGGACACCTGGACGGCGGGCTGGGTCGCGCATTTCATGATGATGGCGCTGACCTACCTGCTGTCCGCCCGGATCGAGGCGGGGGACACCGACAGCGCCGAAGCGATCGCCGCCGCCACCGAGATCGCCCATCTGCAAGGCGGGATCGCTACGCTGCACCGCTCCATGGGCATCGTCGCAGACCGGGTGACCCTGGTGGCCAGGGGCACCGCTCAGGCGGTCGCGGCGGTCACCGCGGTCCTCGGCGCTGAGGCGCACGAAGCGGCGGTTCAGCGCGGCGCCCGCCTGCGTCCCGAACGCGACGAACTGCAATTACTGCTGCTGGGCAGGTTGCCCGCCGATCGGCTGCTGCCTGCGCGGCGGTCGCAGGCCAGGTCGACGGCCTCGCGCTGGGACGAGTTGACGCCCGCGGAACGCGAGGTCGCCGTGCTGGCCGCCGCGGGCTGGGCCAACAGCGCCATCGCCGCGCGCAGGGGCAGCTCGATCCGGACGGTCGATGCACAGGTGGCGACCGTACGCAGAAAGCTGATGGCGGCTACCAGGGCCGACATCAGCTGGCACGTACCGGATCACCTCGAGGAGCGGATCCGGCTGGAATCGGAGCGAAGGCCCGCGCGAACGCGAACACGCCCGTAACCGCGCGGCGGTCACGGGCGTGCCGGTAGGAAGGTCGGTCAGGCGTCAGGTCAGCGAGCCGTCGTAGCACAGGCTCGACGACCGCCAGGAATGCTGCGGCCCGGTGCCGGGATCGAAGGCCCACTGGTCGATCGATCCCGCGGCCTTCCACCACACGGAGCCGCGTCCGTCCGAGACGACCTGGTAGACGTCCTCGGAACCCTCGATGAGCTGGCTTCCGACGCAGTAGTCGTTGTATTCCGTGCCGTACTGGCGGGCGCCGGGGCTGAACAGGCCCGCTGGGTGGGTGTACGCGCCCGGGTTGGGCACGGTGCTGGCCTGCCGCACATTGTGTCCGCGGTGCCAGTAGGGCGCGCCGACCCCATCGGTGCCGCAGGTGAAGGTCGAGCCCCCCGCGACGACGGTGGTGCCCTGGCCGTAGGCGCCACCGGCCCAGAGGCAGGCAGCGCCCTGAGCCTCGGCGGTGCCCGCGCCGAGGCTCAGGCCGCCCGCCGCCACCGCTGCCGCCGCCAGCAGGGTGAGCGTCCGTGCCGTGCCGCGCTTGTCGTTACACGCGGTCGTCCGGCGAAGCCCGTTAATGTTGATCATTGGTGTTTCTCTTTCGTGCGCTATCCCGGCCGGAGTGGATTTCCGGGATTGGTGATACTTCAAGTAATGTGCCGCTAGACAGCGGTACGATCAGTCCAGAAGGACGTCGCGGAAGATTGTGGGTGCGAGTGAGTGAGCCGGTCCGGCGATCACTGGCACCAGCGGGCCTGCGGGCGGCAGACGGTGTAGCCGCTGCCGTCCGGGCGGGCGACGCGCGACCAGCTGGGGCTGACGGAATTGTTGCCCGTGGTGGTGTCGGCCGGCGCAGGGGTGCTCTGGCGCTGGTGGTAGTCGCGGATGGCGTCGTCGTGCTCGTCCGCGCGGAGCGGGTCGTTGTCGCGGTGGTTGTAGCCCATCGGGTCGATCTGGTGCCAGCCGTTGGTGTCGCCGGTGCCGTTGCGCGGGTCGGAGGGGCCCGAGTGCGACTCGGCGCCCGCGATGCCGACGGCGCCGGCGGTGAGGATGCCGACGATCGCGGTACAGGCGAGCAGTCGCCGTGCGGCGGAGTTGGTCGTGGCGGTCATCGTAAGTCTCCGTTCGGAATTCGAGCCGTGCGCGGCGACACGGTTCGAGCGGCGGCGGTGCGGCGAACGTCGATGGTCGGGGTTGCCGCGCGAGGTGGGGGCGGGGAAGGGATCGGGGCGGCATCCGTCGCGGACGTCTGGTCCGCGGGCCGGTGCCGGTCGGCTCGGTCCCGGTTGTCGGGATGGGAAGAGCCCGGCCTGTCGTCTCCGTGGCGGCCCGGGTCTGCGGGGCGCGGTGCCGCGACGATCGCGTCGGGCCCGGCCAGCGCTTCGGCCGGCGCCGGGGTTTCCGGCGTGGCCGCTATCGCGCTCACGATCAGCGGGCGGACGAGCCAGGTCTGTGTCCGTCGCTGGTGCGGCGTGATGCCGGTCATCGTTCGCGTCCGTTCATCTCGCCACCTCGGGATCGGAGATCGGCCCGGTGTGGTCCGATCGGCGGGTCCCTATCTATCGTGCCGTTGGATAACGTCACATTAATCGACGGGTCGATGCCTTGTCGAGTGCTTTCCCATACTTGGGAAGAATTGCGGAGTTTCCGGCGTGGGTCGGCGTCTTGACCAGGGGTGATGGGGACCGCCTGTAACCCGGGGGCTTTGCGAAACTTGCTCGACGCGATGCTTTTTCGGGACGGTGCGGCCTTCCGGCGGGCCGGGTAGGGGGCGCGGCAGTGATGCGGCGCTCTCGCCGAAAGTGACGTGGGTAGCACGACCGGCCGGGGCACGGGGCTGTGTCTTCGTTGCACTCACCACGCCAGGGCCGTGCTGACCGCGGAGGTGGAGCCGGCATGCGCGCGGGATGTGGGGGCGAATGAAGGGCAGCGGCAGTGCCGCGCGGTTCGCCGCTGTGGGCTGATGAACGGGCTGCGACGGAAAGCCCTTCGCGCATACACGAAAAGGGCGCCTGCCGCGATGGCAGACGCCCTTTTAGGGTTGCTGGATCAGGCCTCGGTGACCGCCGCGTATGCCGGGGCCCCTGAACCCGTGGCCGCCGCGGGCGCGCGGCTCGGCTTCGCGGCGGCGGGGTCGCGGAACGGGGCTTCGATCACGGCGCGCTCCTGCCACAGGTAGTACAGCGCCATGGCGAAGATGCTCGTGCCGATCACGTTGGCCAGGAAATGCCACCAGATGCGGTAGGTCGACGCACCGGCTCCCGGGTCGAGCAGGCCGAAGAAGGTCGACAGGCCGATCGCTTTGGTGCCGAAGGCGACCGTCAGGGTGAGCGCGAGATGCTCGAGTCCGTGGATGCCCTGCATCAGTACGCCCATGCGGCCCCACTTGCGCGCCTTGCTCTCCAGGGCGTGGTGGGTGACCAGTGCGACACCGACCAGTCCGGCGAGGAAGTGGAAATTGCCGACCAAGTGCAAGATTTCCATCCCGAGCGACGGCTTCATATGGTTGACCTGGCCGAATCCCTTGGCCAAGCCGGTGCCCCACGGCGTCATCCACGCCGGTGAGTTCGGGTGCTGGATCCAGTATCCGACCTGTGCCACGTGCTCCTGGAAGTGACCTATCTGGGCGATGACGCCCAACGCGATCACACCGAGCGCGGTGCGGAACATCCATGGTCGCAACGGTTTGCGCATCGCGATGGCGAGCACGCCGACGGCCGCCCACATGACGACCATCCAGGCCACCATCAAGATCGCACCTAGGATTTCGAACCCGGTCGCCTCGGCTGTGTGGTTCATGGGAACCGCCCTTCTGCGCGCCCTCCGGCAACGGCGACGGATGGGGGGAGTTGCTTCGGAAACGCGCGGAACGCGTTGTTCGCAAGATACAAGGTCGTGCGGGCTCGTGTCCGAGATTTCCGAATGTCCTGGTACCTGCGACAATTCGATTCGAGTCATACTCAACGCGTATAGCGCGAGTTCACGATGGTCGCAGAAAGCCTTCGACGATGCGGTGGGCGCGGTCGGCGGCCTCCGGATCACCGATCCGCAGCGCGGTATTCGTCGCGCAGAGCACCGCATCGATCTGGAAGGCGACCAGATCGGCGTCCAGTTGAGGGATCTCACCGGCGGACGCCGCCGCGCGCAGCTCCCGCGCCAGCAGCCGAACCCACGCTCCCTGATCGCGGAGCAGGGCGTCGCGCACCGGGCCCGGCTTGCTGTCGTGCTCGGCCATGGTCGCGACGCGGAAGCATCCGCCCGCGAACAGCGGCGTCGTGGCATAGACCATCCAGTGCTCCACCAAGGCCCGCAGACGGGCGACGCCGTGCGGCGCGGACCGTGCGGGTTCGACGACCGCTTCCACGAAGCGGTCGCGTGCGTGATCGATGGTGGCCAGTTGGAGTGCTTCCTTGGTGCGGAAGAGGGTCTGGATTCCGGCCTTGCTCAGACCGGTGTCTTCGGCCAGCCTGCCGAAACTCAGGCCGTCCAATCCGTCGAGCGAGGCGATGTCGACCGCATGCCGCAGCACCGTGGCACGCGTCTTCGCACCGCGCAACAGGCGCTTGTCGGTGATCTCGGCGGTTCGCTGACCACTTTCCATACGGTCGATCGTACTTTCTGCCGCCGGGTTCGTGGGGCTCAGTTCCGCTGGTAAGGCCAGTTCCAGTCGGCGACCTCGGGGAGGTCCTCGCCGTGTTCCCTGGTCCACGCACGGGCCGTCCACCGCGCGTCGACCATCTCTTGCCGCAGCCCCGCGGCCCGCTCGCGCAGGGACGGCACCCGATCGATCACGTCCATCACCAAGTGGTAGCGGTCCAGATCGTTCAGCATCACCATGTCGAACGGCGTGGTCGTGGTGCCGCGCTCCCGATAGCCGCGCACGTGCAGTTCGTCGTGGTTGGTGCGCCGATAGGTCAGCCGGTGGATCAGCCACGGATAGCCGTGGAAAGCGAAGATCACCGGCCGGTCCTGGGTGAAGAGCGTGTCGAACTCACTGTCCGGCAGGCCGTGCGGGTGCTCGTCCTGCGTTTGCAGCCGCATCAGGTCGACTACGTTCACCACCCGGACGCGCAGGTCGGGCAGACGTTCGCGCAGGATCGCGGCCGCGGCGAGGGTCTCCAGCGTCGGTATGTCTCCCGCGCAGGCGAGCACCACGTCCGGCATGGTGCCCACCTCGTCGCCGTGGCCCGCCCACGGCCAGATCCCGATCCCGCGTGCGCAGTGCTCGGCGGCCTCGGTCACCGACAACCAGTCGGCCTGCGGCTGCTTGCCCGCGACCACCACGTTCACGTAGTGGCGGGAGCGCAGGCAGTGGTCGTAGGTGGACAGCAGCGTGTTCGCGTCCGGCGGCAGGTACACCCGCACGATCGAGGCCTTCTTGTTCAGCACCACGTCCAGGAATCCGGGGTCCTGGTGGGTGAAGCCGTTGTGGTCCTGGCGCCACACGTGCGAGGACAACAGGTAGTTCAGGCTGGGGATCGGACGCCGCCACGGCACCGCCGAACTGGCGTCGAGCCATTTGGCGTGCTGGTTGAACATGGCGTCCACGATGTGGATGAACGCCTCGTAGCAGGTGAACACGCCGTGCCTGCCGGTCAGTAGATAGCCCTCCAGCAGTCCCTGGCACATGTGTTCGGACAGCACCTCGATCACCCGGCCGCCGCGGTCGAGTTTCTGGTCGCGGCGGTCGATCTCCGCCTGCCAGTTGCGGCCGGTGACCTCGAGGATGTCCTGCAAGCGGTTGCTGGCCAGCTCGTCCGGCGCGAAGGTGAGGAAGTTGTCCGGATTGTGCCTGGTGACCTCACGCAGCCAGCCACCGAGCACCCTGGTGGCCTCGTGCCGGGTCGCGCCCGGCGCGGTGACCTCGACGCCGAAGTCGCGCCAGTCCGGCAGGTACAGATCGCGCAGCAGCGTACCGCCGTTGGCGACCGGGTTGGCGCTCATCCGCCGTTCGCCGACGGGTACCTGAGCGGTCAGCTCCGGCACCGGCTTGCCGTAGTCGTCGAACAGTTCCTCCGGACGGTAGGAACGCAGCCACTGTTCCAGCACCGCGCGGTGGTCCGCGTCGGTGCGCGCGCCCGGCAACGGCACCTGGTGCGCGCGGAAGGTGCCCTCGACCTGGTCGCCGTCCACCACCGGCGGACAGGTCCAGCCCTTCGGTGTGCGCAGCACGATCATCGGCCAGCTGGGCCGTGCCCCATCGGCGCCGTCGCGTGCGGCGCCCTGGATCCGCCCGATGCGTTCCATGCTCGTGTCCACCGCCGTGGCCATCGCCTGGTGGACGGCCGCGGGATCGTCGCCGGCGACGACGATCGGCTCGTAACCGTAGCCACGCAGCAGCGACAGCAACTCCGGCTCCGGGATGCGCGCCAGGATGGTCGGATTGGCGATCTTGTACTCGTTCAGCGCCAGGATCGGCAGCACCGCGCCGTCGCGCGCCGGATTGAGGAACTTGTTCGCATGCCAGCTCGTGGCCAGCGGACCCGTTTCCGCTTCGCCGTCGCCGACCACGCAGAACACGGTGAGATCGGGGTTGTCCAGGGCGGCGCCGAACGCGTGCAGCAGCGAATAGCCGAGTTCGCCGCCCTCGTGGAAGGAGCCCGGCGTCTCCGGTGCGCAGTGACTCGGCACCCCGCCGGGAAAGGAGAACTGGCGGAACAGCGCGCCCATCCCCGCGGCGTCCTGCGGAATGTGGCTGTAGACCTCGGAGTACGTCCCCTCCAGCCAGCCGCACGCGTTCGGGCCCGGACCGCCGTGCCCGGGGCCCGCGACGAAGACGGCGTTCAGGCCGCGTTGCCGGATCGCGCGATTGGCATGCACCCACACGAGATTCAGGCCGGGCACCGTGCCGAAGTGCCCGAGCAGCCTGGGTTTGACGTGCTCGGCGCGCAGCGGTTCGCGCAGCAGCGGATTAGCCGTCAGGTAGATCTGGCCGACCGCGAGATAGTTCGCGGCGCGCCACCACGCGTCGATCGCCGCCAGCTCGTCGCGTGCCAGTGGCCCCGGCACGTCCGCCAGCCGGTAGGGACGCGGTGCGACGGTCCGGCCGCCGGTGCTGCCGACGTTGTCCGCCGAAGTATCGCCACCCGCACTCGCCATGTGGGTCATGTGCCGACTCTCCTCACGCTCATGGCATCGGGGACGGCGGCGCCACGACCGGCCGCCGTCGCGGTCCTGCGAAGGTTGCCGATCGGAATCGACAACGCCGGATGGAGAATTCACCGCCAGCCTAGCCGCAGCGGGCCGCGC
This sequence comes from Nocardia sp. NPDC003999, assembly GCF_053604885.1. Lineage (NCBI taxonomy): Bacteria > Bacillati > Actinomycetota > Actinomycetes > Mycobacteriales > Nocardiaceae > Nocardia > Nocardia sp. NPDC003999. The sequence continues at coordinate 149,615 of NZ_JBSGIB010000012.1, read as the reverse complement.
GGCGGTCCGAGCGTGTCGCGGGAAGCTCGTCCCACCCGGGGCCCGTTCGTGGTCTAGGGTCCGCGGCATGCACATTCTCGGCAGGATCATCGGTATCGGCGCCGTCGCCGCGACCACCATCGTGCTGGCGGCCTGCGGCTCGGACGACGAGTCCGCTCCCGCCGTCTCCACGACGCGGACCACCGCGGCGGCTGGGCCTTCCGCGCAGCGCCCGGCTACCCAGAGCAAGGGCCGCGAGTGCACCGCCGACGACATCCGCGTCACCGGAGATTTCGGCGCCGCGCCGAAGATCACCCTCCCCGACAACTGCGACCCGCCCAAGCAGCTGATCGTCAAGGATCTGAAGGAGGGCAGCGGGCCCGGCGCCGCGCCCGGCCAGCAGCTGACCATGAATTACGCGCTGGTCACCTGGTCGGACAAGAAGACGCTGGACAGCTCGTTCCAGCGCGGCAAGCCGTTCCAGCTCACCCTCGGCGGGGGACAGGTCATCCCCGGCTGGGATCAGGGACTCGTCGGCGTCAAGGAGGGCGCGCGCCGCTTGCTGATCGTGCCGCCGGAGCTGGGCTACGGCGCGGGCGGGCGTGGCATCGCCCCGTACGAGACGCTGGTCTTCGTCACCGACGCGGTCTCGGTGGGGAAGTAGCCCGGCCGCTCGCGTCGCCCGCCGGGCACCGCCGGATGCAGGTCCGCTCGGCCGGTCAACTAACCTGGTCGGGATGCGTGGCGTACGCCGCACCCCTCGTCGTCTCGGCCGAGGCCGGGACTCCGGTTCGGATCGGCGCCGGTGGGGGAATGCGGCAGCCGGCGTAGGGCCGCCTCGCCCGCCGTTCCGATCCCGGAATGCCGGGGGCGGGGCGCCGCAAGACGAACGTCAACCAGTACGAACAACGAACAAGGAGCATGTCCGTGAAGAGCACCGTCGAGCAGCTGAGCCCGACCCGGGTCCGGATCAACGTCGAGGTGCCCTTCGAGGAGCTGAAGCCGGATTTCGACCGCGCGTACAAGGCACTGGCCAAGCAGGTCCGCATCCCCGGCTTCCGTCCCGGTAAGGCGCCAGCGAAGCTGCTCGAGGCCCGTCTCGGCCGTGGCGCGATCCTGGAGCAGGTCGTCAACGACGCGCTGCCCGGTCGCTACAGCGAGGCCGTCACCACCTCCGAGGTGAAGGTCATCGGTCAGCCCGAGATCGAGATCACCAAGATCGAGGACGGCCAGGAGCTGGCCTTCACCGCCGAGGTCGACGTGCGGCCGGAGATCACGCTGCCGGACTACGCGAGCATCGCGGTCACCGTCGACGCGTTCACCGTCGGCGACGAGGACATCGAGGAGCAGTTGCAGTCGCTGCGCCAGCGCTTCGGCACCCTGACCGGGGTGGAGCGTCCGGTGCAGGACGGCGACTTCGTCTCGATCGACCTGTCGGCGACCGTGGACGGCCAGGAGGTGGCCGAGGCCGCCACGACCGGCCTGTCCCACGAGGTCGGTTCCGGTCAGCTCATCGAGGGCCTGGACGAGGCGCTGGTCGGATTGTCGGCGGGCGAGTCGAAGGAGTTCACCTCGAAGCTGGTCGCGGGCGAGCACGCGGGCAAGGACGCGGTCATCACCGTGACCGTGCAGACCGTCAAGGAACGTGAGCTGCCCGAGGCCGACGACGAGTTCGCGCAGCTGGCCAGCGAATTCGACACGCTGGAGGAGCTGAAGGACGATCTGCGCGGCCGCGTCGAGCGGGTCAAGAAGGTGCAGCAGGCGGGCGAGATCCGCGACAAGGTGCTGGACACCCTGCTCGAGCAGGTCGAGGTGCCGCTGCCCGAGGCCGTGGTGAAGGCCGAGATCGACGCGGTGACCCACGACGCGGTGCACGGCTTCGACCACGACGAGGCCAAGTTCGCCGAGGCGCTCGAGGCGCAGGGCAGCACCCGCGAGGAGTTCGACGCCGACACCAAGCAGGCCGCCGAGAAGTCGGTCAAGACCCAGCTGCTGCTGGACGCGATCGCCGAGGCGGAGGGCACCCAGGTCGGCCAGGAGGAGCTCACCGAGCGGATCCTGTTCCAGTCGCAGCGCTACGGCCTGTCGCCGGAGCAGTTCATCCAGCAGGTGCAGCAGGCGGGGCAGCTGGGCGCGATCTTCGCCGACGTGCGGCGCGGCAAGGCGCTGGCGGGCGTGGTCGGCCAGGTGACCGTCACCGACTCCGCGGGCAACTCGGTGGACACCACCGAAATGTTCGGCGCCCCCGCCGATTCCGCCGACGAGGACGCGGCCGTCGAGACGGCCCCGGCGGACGCCGAATAATTCCATGGAATGTCGGCGTGATCGACGCCCGCGAGGTGCGCTGATTGCGCTGTGAGCGAAGAAAGGGCGGTACCGGGAGTTCGGTGCCGCCCTGCTTCGTTAATGTTTGTGACGACAAGTTGGATGGCCATGTCCGACCGGGTGCGGCATATCCAACCAGTGATGGCTATGTGGCAATCCGCAACGAGCCGGCGAGAGAAGGCAGGTATCCGTGACAATCAACCAGGCAGGGGTCATGACAACCGCGACTGCTGGTCTCAACCTCAGTGATTCGGTGTACGAGCGCCTGCTGCGTGAGCGCATCATCTTCCTCGGCACACAGGTCGACGACGACATCGCGAACAAGCTGTGCGCGCAGATCCTGCTGCTCTCGGCGGAGGATCCCACCAAGGACATCTCGCTCTACATCAACTCGCCGGGCGGCTCGGTGACCGCGGGCATGGCCATCTACGACACGATGCAGTTCGCCGAGTGCGACATCGCCACCTACGGCATGGGCCTGGCCGCGTCCATGGGGCAGTTCCTGCTCACCGCGGGCACCAAGGGCAAGCGCTACGCGCTGCCGCACGCGCGGATCATGATGCACCAGCCCTCGGCGGGGATCGGCGGCTCGGCGGCCGACATCGCGATCATGGCCGAGCAGTTCGCGCACACGAAGCGTGAGCTGAACGAACTGCAGGCGCAGCACACCGGCAAGTCGGTCGAGCAGGTCACCGCCGATGCCGACCGCGACCGCTGGTTCACCGCGGCCGAAGCCCTGGAATACGGCTTCATCGACCACGTGATCAGCCACGCGAATCAGGCCAACGGCGCCAAGAAGTAACGCACCGGATCACCCACAGGCCCCCGGACACCTCGAACGTCCGGCCGCCGCACCGACTTTGGAGACGAAGATGGCCAATTCGATCGACCCGCGCGCCGGCCTGTCCGGCATGGCACCGCAGAGCCCGCAGGCGCGCTACATCCTGCCGTCGTTCATCGAGCACTCGAGCTTCGGCGTCAAGGAGTCCAACCCGTACAACAAGCTGTTCGAAGAGCGCATCATCTTCCTCGGCGTGCAGGTGGACGACGCCTCGGCGAACGACATCATGGCGCAGCTGCTGGTGCTGGAGTCGCTGGACCCCGACCGCGACATCACCATGTACATCAACTCGCCGGGTGGCTCGTTCACCTCGCTGATGGCCATCTACGACACCATGCAGTACGTGCGCGCCGACGTCGCCACCGTCTGCCTGGGCCAGGCCGCCTCGGCCGCCGCCGTGCTGCTGGCCGCGGGCACGCCGGGCAAGCGCGCCTGCTTGCCCAACGCGCGCGTGCTGATCCACCAGCCCTCGCTGGAGGGCGGCATCCAGGGCCAGGTGTCGGATCTGGAGATCCAGGCCGCCGAGATCGAGCGCATGCGTCGCCTGATGGAGAGCACGCTCGCGCGGCACACCGGCAAGGACGCCGACACCATCCGCAAGGACACCGACCGCGACAAGATCCTGACGGCCGAGGAGGCCAAGGAGTACGGGATCATCGACACGGTGTTCGACTACCGGAAGCTGAGCGCGCAGAAATAAGGCGCGAATCGTCGTTTCCGGCCGGGGCCGGGACGGCGGGGGCGAATTGCCGATCCCGGGGCTGTTCGCTCTAAATTGCTTTGTGACAGGGAATTCCGGCCGGGAAGTACGCAATGGGGCATACCGCCCGGCCGGGCCGCCCTCGCGCCGCCGCGGTTCGAGAATTTGTTCGAACCGACGGCGCCGCGCGGCGGGCGGTGCGGAGGTATGGCTCGTGACGACTCGCACAACCCGCGCGAGAAACATGCGCGAGTTGTCGACCTCCATCCCGAACACCGGGTACGGTCAACCTAGGGACCTTTGCTCCCGGTTGACGGCACTGCCCCACCGGCCACGAAATCAGCCGATGCGTTTGCGGCTGCGAAAGTGGTGGACAGCTGGCAACCTGGACGGACGGTTGCACGCGGACAAGGAAGTAGGGACCCACGAGATGGCGCGCATCGGAGATGGCGGCGATCTGCTGAAGTGCTCGTTCTGCGGAAAGAGCCAGAAGCAGGTCAAGAAGCTCATTGCGGGACCAGGGGTGTACATCTGCGACGAGTGCATCGATCTCTGCAACGAGATCATCGAGGAGGAACTCGCCGAGTCCAGCGAGGTCAAGCTCGATGAGCTGCCCAAGCCCGCCGAGATCCGGGATTTCCTGGAAAACTACGTGATCGGCCAGGACACCGCCAAGCGCACTCTCGCGGTGGCCGTCTACAACCACTACAAGCGCATCCAGGCCGGTGACAAGGGGCGGGACAGCCGCGGCGAGACCGTCGAGCTGGCCAAGTCCAACATCCTGATGCTCGGTCCCACCGGTTGCGGCAAGACCTACCTCGCCCAGACCCTGGCGAAGATGCTGAACGTCCCGTTCGCCATCGCCGACGCCACCGCGCTGACCGAGGCCGGGTACGTCGGCGAGGACGTCGAGAACATCCTGCTGAAGCTGATCCAGGCGGCCGACTACGACGTCAAGCGCGCCGAGACCGGCATCATCTACATCGACGAGGTCGACAAGATCGCCCGCAAGAGCGAGAACCCGTCGATCACCCGTGACGTGTCCGGCGAGGGCGTGCAGCAGGCCCTGCTGAAGATCCTGGAGGGCACTCAGGCGAGCGTGCCGCCGCAGGGCGGGCGCAAGCACCCGCACCAGGAGTTCATCCAGATCGACACCACCAACGTGCTGTTCATCGTGGCGGGCGCCTTCGCCGGTCTGGAGAAGATCATCTCCGACCGCACCGGCCACCGCGGCATCGGTTTCGGCGCCGAGGTGCGGTCGAAGGCCGAGATCGACACCACCGATCACTTCGCGGAGGTCATGCCAGAGGACTTGATCAAGTTCGGCCTGATCCCGGAGTTCATCGGCCGCCTGCCCGTGGTCGCGTCGGTGACGAACCTGGACAAGGAATCGCTGGTCAAGATCCTCTCCGAACCGAAGAACGCGCTGGTCAAGCAGTACGTCCGGCTGTTCGAGATGGACGGGGTCGACCTCGAGTTCACCGACGACGCGCTGGAGGCGGTCGCCGACCAGGCGATTCTGCGCGGCACCGGCGCGCGTGGCCTGCGGGCGATCATGGAGGAAGTCCTGCAGCCCGCGATGTACGACATCCCCAGCCGCGACGACGTCGCCAAGGTCGTCGTCAACGCGGATACGGTCAACGACAACGTCCTGCCCACCATCGTGCCGCGCAAGGCGCAGCGGCCGGAGCGCCGGGAGAAGTCGGCGTAATTCGGGTGTGGCGACCCGTCGCGGGGGGTACTCCTCGGTGAGGGTTGAGCAGACAGCCTAGTTCCGGCGTTTTTCTCCGGGGCGCATCATTGAACCCGCGAGCAAGCCCGTTTCCGAGATTGCTCGCGGGCGACTGGACCGAGGTCCTCATGTCGACAGGCTTGGCCAACCCCACGTACGTTCTCACCGCCGCTCGCAATGCCGATCACCCCGCCGAGCGGCTCAAGATTTCGGTCACAGTGCCGAGCGACTCGGTCACGCTGTGCGCGCTCGCGGGCGAAGTCGATCATTACACCGTCGAAGTGTTTCGACGCAGGCTGATCGGCTCGCTGGGCACGGCGGCGCCTTTGGTGGTCGTAGATCTGTCGAAGATCACGTTTTTCGGCGTCGCCGGGTTGCACGTCCTGGTCGACGCGCGGTCCATGCTGGCCCAGACCGGCCGTAGGATGCGCCTGGTGACCGGACCCCGGTGTGTGGACCGGCTGCTGGAGCTGGCGGGAGATCTGGCGCGCTTCGAGACGATGTCGAGTCTCGCCGACGCCGTGCTCGACGCGGCCTGACGCGGCCGGGGTCGATACCATCGGGGCATGTTCGCCAACCGGCGCTTGGAGCGCAAGGTCGACGCCCTGCACGCCAAGCTCGACCTGATCATGACCCATCTGGGCATCGAGGCGCAGGCAGCGGCCGTGCCGCCGCGTGCCGTGCCGGCGGTCCCGCGCGGCGACGGCATGGCCGAGATCGATGCGCTTCTGGCGCAGGGCAAGAAGATTCACGCGATCAAGCGGTATCGCGAACTCACCGGGTGCGGCCTGAAAGAGGCCAAGGAAGCGGTCGAACGCCGGTATCCGTACTGATCACCGGGGCGCGAGCACAGGGCCCGACGGCTCGCGCGCCGACGCGGAAGTAGAGCGGGCATTCTTCGACGACTTGCCCCGCACCGCAGGCTGATAGGTCTAGCTGTGTGCGCCCTGCACCACGGGGGTGTGCAGATCCACTGGGAAGTCGGCGTCCGCGCTGGACAGGCTGTCCGCCGCGGAGCGTTCCGGCAAGGGGTCGCGCCCGGTCGGGTCGGGCAAGCTCCGCACCTGCTCGGTGGCATAGCCGATCGCGCGTCCGTATCGCGCGCTCGCGGCATCGTGGATGAGCAGGGCGACGCCGATCATCACCGGGGCGACACCGTGCACGGCGGCGTCGAACCATCGCCCGGCGCTCACGTATGGGTAGGTGTTCAGTCCGACGGTGAGCGCGAGCAGGGCCATTTCCGCCGCCGCCACTTGGCTCCGGTTGTCCAGCACGCCCCATTCGGTGACCTTGTTCGTGCCGATCATGATGATGATCAGCGACACGCTGATCATCGCCTCGAGCAGGTAGCTGAACCAGTACAGTGGATCGTCCGGGCCACCTGGGGCGATGTTGTGCTGAACGTTGACCGCCGACCACAGCATTCCGGCGGCGACCACGCCGGCCAGCGCGCCGAGCGACCAGGAGCGGTGCCGGTACAGCGACGCCAACCTGGCGTGCGGGCTGGACGCGCGCCGCTGCGCGGCAATCGCCTTGCGCGCCAAAAGCAGGTCCCTGATCTCGGCCTTCTCGATGGCCTCCGCGGTGTGCCGCGCCCGGTCGGAGGCCGCGGCGCCCGCCTCGGCGTGCTTCCAGCGCTGTTCGCGGTCCTGGGTCCGGATCCGTTCGGCCAGTTCGCGTTCAGCGAGCAGTTCCTCCTCCGACAGCGCGCCGGTCAGAGCCGGGTCGAACTGGTAGGCGAGACGGCCGCGGGCCTTCTCGACTCGTCTCGCCAGCCGTGCGACGTCGTCGTCCGGGGTCTGTTCGTCGAGCATGCGGCTCCAAACGGTCGGGCGGAGGGGAACTCGAGAAACCGAAGACGCCGTTACCCCGCACCGAAACTCGCGAAGGTAGCCCGCCGGCCGCGGCACGGCCAGGCGACGTCAACACCTCTTATTCTTAGTGCATTCCGGGCCGTAACGACAGCCCCGGGTGAACGCGGCGCCGAAGTACCAGGTCGGATCGCACCATTCCCGCAGCGCCGCGGCCCTTTTCACGACCAGGGCACCCGGCACGAATCGGTGCTGAAACCCTGCGCCGTGATCCCGAGCGCCGAATTGAACCGGGCGCGTGAGTTTTCCAGCGCGATCTGATAGCTGAGCTCCACCACACCCGCTCGGCCGAAGCGCCGCTCCAGGTCGGCGACCTGTTCGTCGGTGACCGTGGTCGGCGTTGCGGTCATCGCGTCGGCGTAGGCGATGGCGGCGCGCTCGTCGTCGGAGTACAGCGGCGAGGTCGCGTAGTCGGCGATGTGTTCCAGCCGCGCGACGTCCAGCTCGCCCAGGCGCATGAGCATGGCTCCGAAGTCGACGCACCACGAACAGCCGATCGTCCACGCCGTGCGATACACCGCGATCTCGCGGATGACGGCGGGCAGGGCGGTGCTGGCCTTGCCGACCATGGTCTCGTGGACCGCGCTGGCCCTCAGCAATTTCGGATGGTTGGCGGTGACGGCGAAGGGCTCCGGCACTTCGCGGAAGCGGCGCTTGGCCAGCCGGTAGAGCAGCTTGGTCGTCGGTCCCGCGTGTTGCGGGGTGACGGCGGCGATACGGGTGGCGCTCATGTCGATCTCCTTCGATCAGCGGATGTGGTTCCTACTTCTCGGACGAGAGACCGTGCCGGAATGTGATGGGGCCGCGATGTGACCTGGCGCACCCGGCCGCCGCGCGCGCTACTCGGGCTCGACCCGCATGTCCTCCTGGCTCCAGTAGGCGCGCATCCCGGTGATCCGGCCTTCTTCGTCGAACTCCATCACATCGATCGGTGACAGGACGAAGCGCTGTCCGCCGACCTTGGTGACGATGGTGAATGGGAACGCGGCCTGATTGCCCGCGATTCTCACGTCCTCCGGCCGCAGCTCGGTCTCCCGATCCAGTGCGGCGATCACCTCGTAGAACTCGCGGATGGCCTCGTGGCCGCGCTTGGGTGGAGTGCCGACGGGGTCCTCCACGATCGCGTCGGGCGCGTACAGGGCGACGATGTCCTCGGTCGGCCCCGAGCCGACCAGCTTGACGTATTGCTCCACCACGTCGCGAATCTGTTTGGCCATCGAGTCTCCTCCGAAATGAAACGTGTTCTAATTTGTAGCCTAGCGCGTTCGGACGCCCGATTCGATCCCTTCCGCTTCGTCCAGCACGACGATCCGTACTCCGGTGGCGAGCAGTGTGGTGGCCGACAAGCCGAACAGGGTGCGGAAAGCGTCGCTGAAGTGTGAGGGGCTGGCGAAGCCCGCGTCGGCCGACGCGGCGGTGAGGTTCGCGCCCTCGGCGAGCGCGCGGCCGACGCCGAGCATCCTGGCCCACAGCCGGTACCGCCGGAACGAGGTGCCCGCCTGGGCGGCGAACAGATGCAGGAAGCGCGACTCCGACAGGTGCGCGGCCGCGGCGAACCGGGCGGCGGTGAACTCCCGCGCGGGATGGGCGAGGAGGGTCGCCATCGCCTCGGCTACCCGGTCGTCCGGCGTGGGGACCGGCCCGGCGCCGATGAGTTCGGCCAGCGAGCGCGGATCGGGGCACGTGCCGCTCGCAGCCGTGGCGAGCGCGGCTTCCGCCCGATGGCCGAGTCCGAATTCAGCGTGCCACCGGATCATCCGATCCCGGCAGGCTCGGGCGCCCCGCGACCCCGGATCCAGATAACAGAACATCATCTGGTCGCCGCCCGCGACGACGCGGTGCACCCGGCGCGGCGGGATCAGCGCGCTGCGCACGGTGTGCGTGACGGCATCGGTCGCGAGTGTGAACGGCGCGTCCAACCCAACGGCCAGACAGTTCACGGCGGTGGAATGCGCGTCCGGACGCAGGGACGGTCCGCGATAGATCGCCTGCCCAGGCCATAGCCACAGAATCGCGGACGCAGTCGTCCCCGGCGGAGTGCTCGGCTCCATGCCGTCATGCTGTCACGGGCCGTGCGAACCGCGATATTTTCTGTTGTCCGGGGTGAAGGCTCCGCTCGGTGTGACCCGAGCGGGCCCGGGGGATCGCCGTTGATCCCCCTTGGTTCGCCGTTGAACCAGACCCGCGTTCGGTATTTGCTGACTCTGTCGGTAACGGCTCATCCCGCGTTACCGTGCGGCGACGGCCGCTTCGGAGTAGTCGCCGTCCCGGCGCACCGCTTCTGCTCGGGGTTCTCGGTACGTGTCGTCCGACGCGACGATCCGTGCGAGGGACAACTCCGTGACGTGGTGTTCCTTTCGTCCTATTCGTCTGTAGCCCGTCGGCCGTCCACTGATTCCGACGGCGCGAACCGGGGAAATTCATCGTCATTTCCGCAGTTCGTGCCCGGTGTGTCGAGCTTGCGCTCCCGGTGCCGTGCTGTTTACTCGGTCCGGTCAACCAGATGTTCGAGTGACGAGTGGAAGCGGAGGAGACATGGCACTGCCTACCATGACCGCAGAGCAGCGCACCGAGGCCTTGGCCAAGGCGGCTGCGGTCCGCAAGGCACGCTCCGAACTGATCGGCAAGGTGAAGGCGGGCAAGGTTTCGGTCGCGGATCTGCTGAAGAAGGCAGACTCCGACGAGCTGGTGAAGAAGACCAAGGTGGCCGCGGTGATCAAGGCCCTGCCCGGTGTCGGGCCGGTGAAGGCCGCGAAGTTGATGGACCAGGCGGAGATCCCGGAGGATCGCCGGATCGGCGGGCTCGGTGCGCGTCAGCGCGCGGCACTGCTCGAAGCGCTGAAGGACTGACGGTCGGGGAATTCGCCAAGTCGCGGCGTCATCCGCGGATCCACCGGATCACGCCCGTGGTGATCTCCCACGGGCGTCCCGGACTCTGCTGCCGGGTTCGCCGATCAGCGGACGGCGCGCGGACGGCGGCGCGGGAAACGCAGCGTCACCGGTTGCGGGTCCGAGAGGGGCAACTCGCCTCGCGGCGGCAGGAAGAGGCAGGCCGCTCCGCCGATCACGAGCAGCAACGCCGCGATCAGGCTGGCCGTGAAGCTCGCCGCGCCCATGTCCGCGGGCTTGTGGAAGAGGTGGTAAAGGGAATGGGGGACACCGAAGGTGAGCCAGCCGACGCCCGCGATCCGGGCCGCCGTGGTTCGGTTGACCACGAGCGCCGCGATCGTCACCGCTGTCAGCGCCAGGAAGAAGGCACCCACGTCGGCCGCCAGATGGTGGTTGTAAGGGCCGTCCGCCGCCACCCACTTGGCGCCGAACCCCGGAAAACTGGTGTACCAGGAATGCGGCGCGAACGTGGCCCAAAGGCCGACGATCGCTCCTTGTACCGCCAAGACGGCCAGCACGATCCGCGTCAGCAGCAGGCGGCGGTACTGCTCGAACCGCATCCGCACCCGCAGGCCCTCGGAGTTCCCCTCCACCGATATCCGCATCGGCCGCTCCGTTCTCGCCGAATCCGTTCCGGCTCCGTGCAGTCACGGTAGAACGGGCGTCCGGCGCGGGCAATAGTGAGTCAGGCCAACAACGAGTCGGCGCCCGGATCGGTGCGCAGCCGCTCGGGGACGGTGTAGACGTTCATCGTGTCGCCGCGGAGGAAGCCGATCAGACTCAGTCCGGCGTCGGCAGCGAGATCGACGGCCAGCGAACTCGGCGCCGAGACCGCGCCGAGCATCGGGATTCCGCCCATGACGGCTTTCTGCACCAGTTCGAACGACGCGCGCCCGCTCACGATCAGCACCAGATCATGGGCGGGCACCCTGGATTCGCGCAGTGCCCAGCCGATCACCTTGTCCACCGCGTTGTGCCTGCCGATGTCCTCGCGCACCGCCAGCGCTTGCCCGTCGGTGGTGAACAGGCCCGCCGCATGCAAGCCGCCGGTGGCTTCGAACACCGATTGGCGGTCACGCAGCATGCCGGGCATCGCGGCCAGTACCCGGGTGTCCACCACCGGGCCTGCGGCGGGCAGAGGGAATCGGGTGCGCTTGCGGACCTCGTCCAGGGCGGTCTTTCCGCACAGTCCGCAGGCTCCGGTGGTGAGGAACGAGCGGGTCGACACCGGCACGGGGGTGCGCAGGGTGACGTCGAGGACGTTATACGTGTTGCGGCCCTGGTCGTCGGTGCCCGCGCAGTAGCGGGCCGCCACGATGTCCTCGGCGGAACCGATGACGTCTTCGCTCAGCAGGAATCCGTGCACCAGGTCGATGTCGTTGCCGGGGGTGCGCATGGTGACCGTCAGCGACTGCCCGTCGATGCGGATCTCGAGCGGTTCTTCGACGGCCAAGGTGTCCGGGCGCTGGATCTGCCCGCTGGGCGAGATCCGGCGCATCCGGCGGCGAGCGGTGACGCGGCTCATGCCGTGTTCCCTTCGGCGCGAGCACTGTCCTGCGGCCGGACCCGGCTGGTCATGCCTTGCTCGCCTCGAAACGAATGGTGACCGCTTTGGAGACTGGCGTGTTCGATCGTTTCGCGACGTGGTCCAGTGGCACCAGGGGATTGGTCTCGGGGTAGTAGGCGGCGGCGTTGCCGCGCGGTGTGGGGTAGGAGACCAGGCGGAAGCCTTCGACGCGGCGCTCGGTGCCGTCGGTCCACTCGGAGACGATGTCGACCAGATCGCCGTCGCGGAAACCGAACGCGGTGATGTCCTCGGGGTGGACCAGCACCACTTTGCGGCCGTTGTGGATGCCGCGGTAGCGGTCGTCCAGGCCGTAGATGGTGGTGTTGTACTGGTCGTGACTGCGCAGGGTTTGCAGGATCAGTCTGCCCGCGGGGACCGGCAGCCAGGTCAGCTCGTTGACCGCGAAGTTGGCCTTGCCGGTGGCGGTGCGGAATTCGCGGGCGTCGCGCGGCGGATGCGGTAGCTGGAAGCCGCCCCGGCCGCGAACTTTCGCGTTGTAGTCGGCGCAGCCGGGCACGACGCGGGCGATGGCGTCGCGGATGCTGTCGTAGTCACGGGCGAAGCGCGCCCACGGCACCGGGTGGTCGGGGCCAAGGACTGCCCGGGCGAGTTCGCAGACGATGGCGACTTCACTGCGCAGCTGGTCGCTGACCGGCCGCAACCGTCCGGTGGACAGGTGCACCATCGACATCGAGTCCTCCACGGAGACTTGATTCTTGGCGCCGTCCGGGGCCAGGTCGAGGTCGGTGCGCCCGAGCGTCGGCAGGATGAGCGCGGTACGGCCGTGCACGACGTGGCTGCGGTTGAGTTTGGTGGAGACCTGCACGGTGAGCGCGCAGTCGCGCAGCGCGGCTTCGGTCACGGCGGTGTCGGGGGTGGCGGAGACGAAGTTGCCGCCCATGCCGATGAATACTTTCGCCTGTCCGTCGCGCATGGCGCGGATGGCGGCGACGGTGTCGAGGCCGTGCTCGCGCGGGCTGCTGATGCCGAATTCGCGGTCGAGGGCGTCGAGGAAGGTGTCGGGCATCTTCTCCCAGATGCCCATGGTGCGGTCGCCCTGCACATTCGAGTGACCGCGCACGGGGCACACACCCGCGCCCGGTTTGCCGATCATGCCGCGCAACAGCAGCAGATTGGTGGCCTCCTCGATGGTGGCCACCGCATGGGCCTGCTGGGTCAGGCCCATGGCCCAGCACAGGATGATGTTGCGCGAGCGGGCGAACAGCTCGGCGGTGTGCTCGAGTTCGGCCGCGGTGAGACCCGTCGCTTCCAGTACGGTGTCGAGATCGACCGTGCGCGCGTGCTTTTCGTATTCGGCGTAGCCCGCGCAGTGGGCGTCGACGAACGCCCGGTCGACCACCGTGCCCGGTGCGCGGTCCTCCGCTTCCAGCAGCAGGCGGCCGAGCGCCTGGAACAGGGCCAGGTCACCGCCGAGGCGGATCTGCAGGAAGTCGTCGGCGATCGGCACGCCGGTGGTGACGCCCTTGATCGTCTGCGGGTCGCGGAAGCCGAGCAGCCCGGTCTCGGGCAGGGGGTTCACCGCGACGATCCGGGTGCCGTTCGCCTTGGCCGCGGCCAGCGCGCTGAGCATCCGGGGATGATTGGTGCCCGGATTCTGTCCCGCGACGATGATCAGGTCGGCCTTGGCGAAGTCGTCGATGGAGACCGAGCCCTTGCCGATCCCGATCGAGCTCGACAGCGCCGCGCCGGAGGACTCGTGGCACATGTTGGAGCAGTCCGGCAGATTGTTGGTGCCGTAGCTGCGCACCAGCAGCTGATACAAGAACGCGGTCTCGTTGCTGGTGCGGCCGGAGGTGTAGAACACCGCCTCGTCCGGGGAGTCCAGCCCGCGTAGCGTGTCGGCGATCAAACGGTAGGCGTCGTCCCAGGCGATCGGCCGGTAGTGGGTGTCTCCGGGACGCAGCACCATCGGGTGGGTCAGCCTGCCCTGCTGCCCGAGCCAATAGCCGGATTTGTCGCTCAGGTCCGCCACCGAGTGGGTGGCGAAGAACTCGGGAGTCACCGTGCGCAGCGTGGCTTCCTCGGCGACGGCCTTCGCGCCGTTCTCGCAGAACTCGGCGGGCCTGCGATGGCCGCTCGGCTCCGGCCAGGCGCAGCCCGGGCAGTCGAAGCCGTGCACCTGATTGACCCGGGCCAGGGTGCGCGCCGTGCGGATGACGCCCATCTCCTCGATCGAGCGTTTCAACGCCACCGCCACGGCGGTGACGCCCGCGGCCTGCTCTTCGGGCGGGGTCACCGTCAGCTCGGACTCGTCGATGTCGCGGCTCGGTCCGTTTCGGTGCATGTCGCCATTGTGCTCCCCGCGCGATCCGGGCTCGACTCGACCGGTTGATCGGCCGTCCCCGGCGCGAGGCCGGTGAGCCGGGCGCGAAGCCGTCCGGTACACGGCCATGGTGCGGCCTGGCCTCGGCCGTGCGAGGGGCCGACCCGGAGCCCGGTTCCGCGAGCGCGGCGGCTCGGCGAGCCGTTCACGCTGTGCGGCGCCCTGGTGCGAGGCAGCCGCGAGCGCCCAGCGTCATGACATGCTCGAACGGAGTCCACCTCGCACTGCGGCTCGGTGGTCGGCGCCGGTCCGGGTGCCCGATGCCGTGCGTGTGCGGGCGCGGCGACGCTGTTCGAGTACGCGGGCGCCGGTGCTGGCAGGCGAACTCGTCACCGCGGCCACTTTGCCAGGCGCCCTCGGCGGCTACGAACGGCGGCGCGCTCCCGCGATATCCGCCGTGCCCGTGCGCTGCTCGTCGCCTCGGTAGGTGAGGACCCGCTCGCTGATGCGGACCCGCCAGCCGGGCGGGAGCTCGGTCGGGGACGTGCTGATCCTGGTCCACTGGTCGGTGCCGGGACCGGCGATGAAGGTGCCGGAGGTAGCGGCGGCGTCCCGGATGTACACCTTGCCGCCGTCCACCGACACATAGGCGTGGACCCGCGAGACATGGCGATCGCGCTGGATGACGATCGGAGTGGCGGCGGCGGTGCGGACCGCCTCGTCCACCTGCGGTCCGCGCCCGATGACGTAGGCGCGGTCCAACGGGTAGGCCGCCCCCTCTTCGGTGACCAGCGCACCGACGGCGTCTCCGGACAGTGCCGCCGGGCTCATGGCTCGCGTTCCGCCGTTCTCGGGCGCTTTGCGCAGGGCGACCGGTTCGCGCGCGGGCTGCACCTGGGACCACGCCGGCGGTCGGTCCGGGACCGGCCGGGGCGGACGCGGTTTGGCGAAGGGGCGGACCGACTCGTTCGGCCTGGGTGTCGCTGGTGCGAGGGCGTCGGCGGCGCTGGTCTGCCGAGGGATCGGCGTTGCCTGTGCGGCGGCGTCGGACGCGCCGGTCGGTCGCGGAGCGGGCGATGCTTGCGCGACGGCGTCGGACGCGCCGGTCGGTTCCGGCATCGCCGCGAAACCGGCCGCCGCCGTCGCCTCGGGCTCGGCCTGTGCGGAAGGCTCGGACGTGCGTGGTTCGGCGGCTTTTCCGGTGCGTCGTACCGCGGCGTGCAGCACGAAGCCGCCGCCGGGGACCACGCCGGCGCGCAGGTCGGTGCGGGGCAAGGCGGTCGGCGGCTCGCCGGTGTCCGCGCCGATCGTGATGCGGCGCACCGGTTCGCGCACGATCTCGTCCACCCAAGTGAACGCACGCCCGCCGTCGAGGCGGCGGGTGCCCTCGGCGCCTTGGATCTCCGCGGTGACCGGTCCGCGCAACAGGATCAGCACGCCGTCCGCGGTGGGGGCGACCACACCGAACGGCGGCGGTTGGACGGTGCTGCCGAAGATCACCGCGGCCAAGCGTTGCGCCAGCGCGGCGCCGGGATGCTCGCCTTCGGCCACGGCTTCGATGGTGCCGAGTATTCGGTCCGTGGAGGTCGTTTCGGCCCCGAGGTAGGCGACGACCGCACCGAAACGGGCGACGAGTCCGTCGCCCGGTGCGACACCCACGGTGGACGGTTTTCTGCGCACCCGCGCCCTCCTTCCCGGCGCACTACCGGCATACCGAAGCCAGCATAGAGCGTCGGCGACAACCGAACCGGGGTCTGCGCGCATCGCGAAGCGGACAGTGCGAACGTCTCGCCGTGTCATCGGATTCTCGAATCACGCTCTGTCGGGCGGGTTCTCGTGAGCGGTCGCCGCCAACCTTCGCAAAGGCTGTGAGCTGCATGTTGTGGTGTTTTCCGCAGCAAGCGGCGTTCGGCGGCCTGCTCCGTCCCGCCGGATCGGCCTCTTCGCGGCAGCTCCGGACGCGCATGGACTTGCGCCGCTCACCCGAACGGCGTTCGTCCCTCGTTATGCTCGGCTCATGAGCGCAGCAGCCGTCAGCCGCAGGGCCCGCCCGGCCAAAGCTCCGCTGAGCCGCGAGGTGATCGTCGAGACCGGCCTGCGCATCCTGGACCGGGATGGAGCGGCGGCGCTGACCATGCGCCGGGTCGCACAGGACTTGGACACCGGCGCCGCCTCGCTGTACGTATACGTCGCCAATCGCGACGATCTGATGGCCGCCATGCTCGACCATGTCCTCGGTTCCGTCCCCGAGCCCGCCGGGGCGAGCTGGCGCGAGCGGCTCACCGAGCTGGTCGATGCCACGGTGGCGGCGATGAGCAGGCACGAAGGGCTGGCGCTCGTCGCGCTCGGTGTGATTCCGAGCAGTCCGAACGCCCTGCGGCTGGTGGAGCTGATGCTCGGTGCGCTCACCGAGGCGGGACTGGACGAGCTGACCGCGTCGTGGGCGGTGGACCTGCTGTTCCTGCACATCACCGCGTCGGCGTCCGAACAGAGTGCGCACCGCATCGGGGGCGGCAGCGAGCAGGAGTACCTCGCCGCGATCGAGCGTCGCTTCGCCGAACTGCCCGCCGACCGCTATCCGACCGTCGTGGCCATGCGGGAGGCTCTGCTGGCGGGCGGCGGTGCGGCGCGCGCGGCCTGGGCCGTGCAAGTGCTGCTCAACGGCATCCTCGCCACGCGGGCGCAGTGAAATTCGCTGGCTCATGTCGTGGGGGCGGACCGACAATGGGCCGGTGATCCGACCCGCGACATTCCGAGACCTCCCCGTGCTCCAGGACATCGAGCGCGCGACGGGTGAGCCGTTCGCGCGAATCGGGATGACGACCGTGGCCGACGACGAACCGCCCTCGCTGGCGACTCTGCGACAGTTCCAGCAGGCCGGGCGGGCCTGGGTGTGGACCGACGACGACCTGCCGATCGGCTACCTCGTCGCAGCAGTGGTCGACGGGAACGCCCACATCGAGCAGGTCTCGGTGCGCCCGGATCACGCCCGGCGCCGGATCGGCAAGCGCTTGCTCGACCAGGCCGCCCGATGGGCCGCCGTCGCGGGCCTACCCGCGATGACGCTGACGACGTTCACCGAGGTGCCGTGGAACGGGCCGTATTACGAGCGGCTCGGCTTCCGGTACCTGTCGGCGGGGGAGGAGACGCCGGGGCTGGTCGCGCTGCGCGCCGCCGAGCAGGCCCACGGCCTCGACCGCTGGCCGCGCGCGTGCATGCGCGCGGAACTGTCCGCATGGTCGATGGACTGAGCCGCCCGGACGCGTCGTGCCGTCAGGCGAGGGCGCGTACGGCCGCGGGCGCCGCGGCGGCCCGATCTTCGGCGATCAGGCCGATGCGCGTGCGCCGATCCAGCAGGTCGTCGGCCTCCAGCGCGCCCTCGTGGGACACCGCGAACGCGAATTCGGCTCCGAGTACGTCGATTCCGGGCGCGACCGGCTCGGCGAGGGCAGGATCACGGCGCGCGGCGGCCAGCACGGCGTCCGCCTCACCGCCGTAGCGTTCGATCAGCACCGGCGGCGCGTCGATGCGGTCGCTCGCCGCTCCGGAGACCGCGCCTACCAGTGGTAGCCGCCGGGTGCGGCACGGTGCCGCGGCGAGACCGTTGTGCGTGACGGCGGCGTCGATCACGTCCTCGGCCATCTTGCGGTAGGTGGTGAGTTTGCCTCCCACGATGGTGACGATCCCGCTCGGGGAACGCAGCACCGCGTGTTTGCGCGAGATGTCGGCGGTGCTGTCGTCGGCGGTCTCCAGCAGTGGGCGCAACCCGGCGTAGGAGCCGCGAATATCGGCGCGGGTCAGCGGCTCGCGCAGGGCGGGATTGATGGTCTCGAGCAGGAAATCGATCTCGCCGTCGGTGGCCTTCGGCTCGTCGGGAACCGGGCCCGGCGCGTCCTCGTCGGTCAACCCCAGGTACACCCGGCCGTGCGCGGCGGGGAAGGCGAAGACGAAGCGGCCGATGCTGCCGGGCACCGGTACGGTGAGCGCCGCGGACAGGCCGCCGAAGGACGCGGCGGAGAACACCAGGTGGGTGCCGCGGCTCGGGCGCAGCCGGATGCTCGGATCCACCTGATCGGCCCAGACTCCGGTGGCGTTCACCACGGCGCGCGGCCGCACCGCCAGGGTCTCGCCGGTGCGTGTGTCACGCAGGGTCGCCGAATTCCCGGTCACGTCGATCGCTTCGACGCGGGTCAGAATGCGCGCGCCGTTGGCCGCCGCGGTGCGCGCCAGCGCGACGACCAAGCGCGCGTCGTCGACCAGCTGTCCGTCCCATGCCTGCAGCCCGCCGCGCAGGTCCGCGCGGCGCACGGTCGGTGCGAGCCGTACCGCCTCCGCGGCGGCGACGTGCCGGGACCGGGGCAGCAGCGCCGCGGGGGTGCCCGCACCACGCCGCAACAGATCACCCGCCAGGAAACCGGCGCGCACCAGTGCGGCTTGCGTCGTGCCGATATTCGGCAGCAGCGGGACCAGTTGGGGCAGCGGGCGCACCAGATGTGGCGCCGTGGTGCGCATGAGAATGCCGCGCTCCGAGGCGCTTTCGTGGGCGATGCCGACGCGGCCGCTCGCGAGATAGCGCAGGCCGCCGTGCACCAGCTTGGAACTCCAGCGGCTGGTGCCGAAGGCCAGGTCGTGGCGTTCCACCAGCACGGTGCTCAGCCCGCGGGCCGCGGCGTCCAGCGCCGCGCCCGCGCCGGTGACGCCACCGCCGATCACCAGCACGTCGACCTCGGCGCCGTCGCCGAGCCGCGACAGATCCGCCGCACGGCGGGCGGCGTTCAACGCGGAGTCCCCGGTGTGCCCCGGATCAGTGCTCATCACAATGCCTTTCGGTTACGGCGAGAAGGGTGCGAAGACGGCTCATCGCGCTTGTCTCCGGTCGGTGTCCTCGGTCGTCTCCCGGGCGTGGTCGTCCAGGTACCCGTCGATCGCGCGACGGAGTTCGGCGTCGAGATGCTCGCCCGCCAGCAGCGGCGCGACGGTGCCCGCCGATTGCACCGCGGATTGGGCGATCAGCAGCAGCATCGTGGCCATCCCTTCCGGGTCGCCCCCGCGGATGGAGCCGTCCCGCTGGCCGTCGCGGATACCCGCGGCGAACAGCTCGATCAGAGCGCGCTGGTTGCGCCCCAGCCTGCCGAAGACGTAGGTGAGCATCAGATCGGTGTCGGTACGGAAGATCTTGCCGAACAAGGGATTCGACCGGACCGTCGCCGCTCCCGCGACCACGCCCTCGACCAGCCTGACGCGCGCGCTGCCCGCCGACGGCATGGTCGCCGCCACGATCCCGCGCAGCTCGCGGACCAGCAGCTCGGCCACCAGCGCGCCGGTGTCCGGCCAGCGGCGGTAGACGGTCGGCCTGCTGACGCCCGCTCGCCGCGCCACTTCGGTGAGGGTGGTGCGGCGCACGCCGAATTCCTCCACGCACGCGCGAGCGGCGTCGAGGATCGCCAGGTCGGTCGCCGAGAGGCGCTCGGCGGAGTCGTCAGGAGCGGTCAAGGTGTCACCACCGGGGGTTGATCGGCCGACGGCTGGCGTCGACCAGGGGAATGGTCCGAACCTTCGTTACTGCTTGACAGTCTATGTCAAACTGTAACGCATGGTGGAGACACGGCAGCACTCCGCGGGCGATTCGGCTTCCGCGGCAAAGACCGGCGTGAGCGGGTCGGCGGCGAGTATGGTCTGGGATGCCTGGGGAATCCCGGCTGGGCACCAGCCACTTTCGGAGCGGATCCGTGGTCTGCTGACGCAGGTGTTCGGGGTGTCCGGCGATCCGGTGGCGCGCCGCGATGAGGGCGACGTGCCACTGCGCGAATCGGCGTTGACGCCCGCGCGGCGAGCCGGGTTGGTCGAGGTGGTCGGTTCCGGGAACGTGTCGGCCGACCACCGCGATCGGTTGCGACACGCAGGGGGGAAGAGCACACCCGATCTACTGCGCCGCCGGGCCGAGGGCCCGCAGGACGCGCCGGACGCCGTCGTCTTCCCCGCCGACCACGACGAGGTGCTCGCCGTGCTCGCCTACTGCGCGGCGAACGCCGTCGCGGTGGTGCCGTTCGGCGGCGGCACCAGCGTGGTCGGCGGCGTCGAACCCGTGCGCGGTCGCTTCGACGCCGTGATCGCCCTGGATCTGCGCAGGCTGGACACGATCACCGCGATCGATCCGATCAGCGGCACCGCCACACTGGGCGCGGGACTCACCGGCCCGCGCGCGGAGGAACTGCTCGGCGGGCACGGCTTCTCCCTCGGGCACTTCCCGCAGAGCTTCGAGTTCGCCACCATCGGCGGCTTCGCGGCGACGCGATCCTCTGGCCAGGCTTCGGCGGGCTACGGCCGTTTCGATGACATGGTGCAGCGGCTCGAGATCGCCACGCCCAGTGGCACGCTCGTCCTCGGGCGCGCCCCCGCCTCGGCGGCGGGGCCGGATCTGCGTGAGCTGTTCGTCGGATCGGAGGGCACGCTCGGCGTGATCACCGCGGTCACCTTGCGCGTGCACCCGGTCCCGGAAACCGTCGCCTATCAGGCGTGGTCGTTTCCCGATTTCGCGACCGGCGCCGCAGCGTTGCGCGCGGTGGTGCAGGAGGGTGCGGCGCCGACCGTGCTCCGGCTGTCCGACGAGGCGGAGACCGGGATCAACCTCGCCCGCTCCGGCGATATCGGCGGCAACCCGGTGGCCGGATGTCTGGCCGTCACCACCTACGAGGGCAGTGCCGCGCACGTCGCCGCGCGCAGCGCCGAAGCGGGTGCGCTGCTGGCCGCGGCGGGCGGCTCGGCCCTGGGCGAGGCAGCGGCCAGGGAATGGGAGCACGGTCGTTTCGCCGCGCCGTACCTGCGCGACGCGCTCCTGGATGTCGGGGTGCTCTGTGAAACGCTGGAAACCGCCACCACTTGGTCGAATCTGAGCGCGCTGAAGGAGAAGGTGACCGGGGCGCTGACCGATTCGCTCAGTGCGCAGGGGACGCCCCCGCTGGTCATGTGCCACATCTCGCACACCTACCCGACCGGTGCGTCGCTGTACTTCACCGTCGTCGCCAAGCAGTTGGACGACCCGCTGGCGCAGTGGCAGGCCGCCAAACGCGCCGCGGGCGACGCCATCGTCGCGGCGGGCGGCACCATCACCCACCACCACGCGGTGGGCACCGACCACCGCCCCTGGTTGCCGGACGAAGTGGGTGACCTCGGCGTGCGCGTCCTGCGCGCGGTGAAGGCCGAACTCGATCCGGCCGGCATCCTCAATCCGGGAAAGCTGGTGCCGTGACCGAATATTCGCCGGTACGCAAGGTCACCGTGGTGACCAACCCGCGGTCCGGGCACGGTAAGAGCGGCGCGGCGGCGAGCGCCGCGATCGCCCGTCTCCGCGCGGGCGGCGCCGAGGTCGCCGAGGTGTGCGCGCCCTCGGCCGCCGAAACGGTTCGGCAGGTGCGAGATGTCATCGCGGGCGACGCGCCGCCCGATGCCGTGGTCTGCGTCGGCGGCGACGGCTTGATCAACCTGACCCTTCAGGCCGTCGCGGAGACCGGCGTCCCGCTCGGCATGGTTCCCGCGGGCACCGGCAACGACCTGGCCAGGGAACTCGGTGTGCCGACCGACGACCCGCTCGCCGCCGCCGCGCTCGTGCTGCGCGGGCGGACCAGGACGATCGATCTCGGCCGGATCGAGTCGCCCGGCGCGCCGATGTGGTTCGCCACGGTGACCGGCACCGGATTCGACGCGCGAGTCACGCTGCGCGCCAATGAGATGCGCTGGCCGAAAGGCAGGCTGCGCTATACCGTCGCCGCGCTGGCCGAGATCTCCGGGCGCTTCACCGTTCCTTACCGCGTCGAGTTGGTGGACGCGGTGACCGACGGGCTCACCAACCCCGGCATGGGCTCGCTGCTGGAGACCGAGGCGGTCATGGTCGCGGTCGGCAACACCCGCACCTACGGCGGCGGCATGTTGATCTGCCCGGACGCGATCATGGACGACGGACTGCTCGACTTGACCGTGGTCGGCGCGCTGTCGCGGCGGGAGATGCTGCGCTTGCTGCCCGCGCTGTCGGCGGGGAAACGCCAGAATCACCCGGAGGTCAAGCAGTTCCGCGCCGCGGCCGTCACGTTGACCGCCGCGGGCGCGCCCGCCACGGCCGACGGCGAACCGGCGGGCACCCTGCCGCTCACCATCAGGGCCGTCCCGGCGGCACTGACCGTCCTGGTGCCCTGAGGCGCACCGAGGCGGCGGTTTCGCCGGTCAGGCGAAGGTCACGCACCCAAGGCGGTCGACGGCCGCGCGGTCGACGATGACGACCGACCGGGAACCGCGGGCCGCGGGTTCCGTCGCCACCACGCTCATCAATCGCCGCCAGCCGCGCACGTGCAGCCGGAAGGCCACGTGATTGATCCGTCGTCCGCGGCTGTGCTGGCCCGCCCTGGCCACCGGCGCGGGCACATCGAGCAGGAGCAGGTGCAATTCACGTCCCACCGCCCAGCGCGCGATCAGAACGCGCGCCCACCGGAAGGTGGCGCAGTCGTGGATGACGACCGGGCCGTCGACCTCACGCAGCGCGGCGCGAACAGCGACGAAGTGCGCCACGTGCACCACCGGACGCCACAGCAGGTAGGGCAGCCACCAGAGTCTGGGCCGCCAGCGATTGCGCGCCTGCATCGAGTCGAGCACCAGCACCCCGGCGGGACTGTGCGACGGTGCGGTGGCCGCCGCGTCGGCGCCGAAGAATTTGCGCAAGGCGGTGCTCTTACCCGCGCCGGGGACGCCCGCGACGATCAGCGCCGCCGCGGCGGGGTATCGAATCTCCGCGACCGCGCGACCGCGTAGATCGTGCAGCGCATCCGGGACCAGGATCGGCGGTCGCGGTTCGGGGGCGTGCCCGGGCACGGCTTCCAGCGGGGGGTTCACCTCTCCCAGCGTCCGCAGCCGAGACGGGTTCGGCATCCGGGAAAACCCCCGTTTTTCTTGGTGATTCGCCGAGTGAGATGCGCGTGGGGTGTTCACCCTTCCCAGAGTCCCGAGGTTTCGTCCTTTCGGCAATACTGGACATTTCGGACACTATCGGTTCATGTGGGTTTCCGGCCCGCCGACCGCGCGCGAAGATGCATTCGTTCACCCTGGGACCCGAAAAGGCTGAGAATTTCCACCGGTCCCCGGCCCGCGCTGCCGAACCAATGCGGTTGGCGGGTGTCGAATTCCGCGGCCTCGCCGGGGCCGAGCACCAGATCGTGTTCGCCCAGCACCAGCCGGAGTCGTCCGGACAGGACGTAGAGCCACTCGAAACCCTCGTGCACCTTCGGGTCGGGCTCACCACGCTCGGGCGGGATGATGATCTTGAACGCCTGCAACGGCCCCGGCTGCCGGGTCAGCGGAAGAATGCTGAGCCCGTTCATCTTCCGTGCCGTCGTGTGGACCCGAGGGTCGGCGATCCGCGGTGCGGCCACCAGTTCGTCCAACGGCACCTGGTGGGCCATCGCGATCGGCAGCAGCAGTTCCAGGCTGGCTTTTCGCTGGCCGGACTCGAGCCGCGACAGCGTGCTCTTGGAGATCCCGGTGCTTTCCGCCAGCGCGGTGAGCGTGACGTTGCGTCGAGTCCGCAGCGCTTTGAGTCGCGGACCGATGTCGGCGAGGGCTTGGGCGACGCCTGGTGGTGTGGACATGTCACCAGTGCACCGCGTCGTCCCGGATTTGGCAACAATAGTTGCTGATATGCGCCGAGCCACGGCACTGTGTCGGTGGAGGTGATCGCGGATGAGCGAGACATATGACGTGGTGATCGTGGGTGGCGGTGCGGCGGGGTTGTCCGCGGCGTTGGTCCTGGCCCGGGCGCGGCGGCGGGTCGCGGTGGTCGGAGGCGGCGCGCCGCGCAACGCGCCCGCCGAGCACATGCACGGGTTCCTGTCCCGGGACGGGATGCCACCCGCGCAGTTGCTGGCGGCCGGAGCCGAGGAGGCGGCGGGCTACGGCGCAAAGGTGATCTCCGATGTCGTCGTCGGCGCGGAACGGGTGGGTGAGTCGGAGTTCGTGCTGCGGCCGCGGGGCGGTGCGACGCTGCGGGCGCGCCGCCTGCTGGTCGCGACCGGGCTGCGCGACGAACTGCCGCGGCTGCCCGGAGTGCGCGAACGATGGGGGCGCGACGTGCTGCACTGCCCTTATTGCCACGGCTACGAGGTGCGTGACCAGCCGCTCGGCGCGCTCGGCGGGCGGGAACCCGGCGCATCGGCGCGGGCGGTGCACTTGGCCCTGCTGCTGCCGCAGTGGTCGGACGACGTCATTTTCTTCCCGAACACGATGCCACTGTCAGACGACGACCGCGCTCGCTTGGACGCGCGCGGCGTGCGGGTGCTCGACGGCGAGGTCGCCCGGTTCGTGGTGCAGGACCGGCTGCGCGGTGTGGAGCTGGCCGACGGGCGAGCGGTGCCGAGGACGGCGATGTTCGTCGCGCCGACCTTCCGCGCCAACGACGACGTGCTGGTGGCGCTCGGGTGTGCGTTCGACGACAGCGGCTGGGTGGTGACGGACGCCACCGGGCGCACCAGCGTGGCGGGCGTATGGGCCGCCGGTAATGTGAGCGATCCGGCTGCGCAGGTGATCTCCGCGGCGGGCGCGGGCTCGACCGCCGCGATCGCGATCAACGGCGACTTGGTGTCGGCCGACGTCACCGTGCCGGCCCGATAAGGGGAATATCCGGGGTAGAAAATGCCGGAAGCTGAGAATTGCTTATGGATTCCGAGTCCGGCCTCGGATCGCCGGTAAGCTACTGGCATAGGCGGAGTGTTCGGTGTCCCTCATCCACCGAAGACTCCGCCTTTCTTTGTCTCCGTCGCGAAATACCGCTCCGCGCGATTCGTCCGGAGCGCCCGCGGGCCGATATCCCGCCCGATTTCCACAGCGCTGCCGCCCGGCGGATCCGCGGGTAGCGGCGAGCCGGGTCGACCGACCCGAAGTCGGCGCGGCGACGCGCTCTAGAATCGCGGGGTGACCAGCGCAGCCCCTGACAACACGCGTAATCGTGCCGATGCCCTCCCCAAGAGCTGGACTCCCAGCGAGGTGGAGGCCGAGATGTACGAGCGCTGGGTAGCCGCTGGCTATTTCACCGCCGACACCGGCAGCGGCAAGCCGCCCTACTCGATCGTGCTGCCGCCGCCGAACGTCACCGGCACGCTGCACATGGGCCACGCGCTCGACCACACCCTGATGGACACGCTGTCGCGCCGCAAGCGGATGCAGGGGTACGAGGTGCTCTGGCTGCCCGGCATGGACCACGCGGGCATCGCCACCCAGACCGTGGTGGAGAAGCAGCTCGCGGTGGACGGCAAGACGAAGGAAGACTTCGGCCGCGAACTGTTCGTGCAGAAGGTCTGGGATTGGAAGCGGGAATCCGGCGGCGCCATCCAGTGGCAGATGCGCGCGCTCGGTGACGGCGTCGACTGGAGCCGGGACCGCTTCACGATGGACGAAGGCCTGTCGCGCGCCGTGCAGACGATGTTCAAGCGGCTCTACGACGCGGGCCTGATCTACCGCGCCGAGCGGCTGGTGAACTGGTCGCCCGAATTGCGCACCGCGATCTCCGACATCGAGGTCAAGTACGAGGACGTGGAAGGCGAGCTGGTCTCGCTGCGCTACGGCTCGCTCCGCGACGACGAACCGCACGTCGTCGTCGCCACCACCCGGGTGGAGACCATGCTCGGCGACACGGCGGTGGCCGTGCATCCGGAGGACCCGCGCTACCGGGCGCTGATCGGCACGACCCTGGAGCATCCGATCACCGGACGGCAGATCCCGATCATCGCCGACGACTACGTCGATCCCGAATTCGGCTCCGGCGCGGTGAAGATCACACCGGCGCACGACCCCAACGACTTCGAGATGGGTCTGCGGCACGCGCTGCCGATGCCGACGATCATGGACGAGCGCGGCCGGATCACCGGCACCGGAACCGAATTCGACGGCATGGACCGCTTCGAGGCCCGCGTCAAGGTGCGCGAGCGGCTCACGCGAGAAGGCCGCGTGGTCGCCGAGAAGCGGCCGTACCTGCACTCCGTGGGGCACTCCGAGCGCACCGGCGAGCCGATCGAGCCGCGCCTGTCCATGCAGTGGTGGGTGAAGGTCGAGTCGCTGGCCAAGGCCGCAGGCGACGCCGTGCGCAGCGGCGACACCGTGATCCACCCCAAGAGCCAGGAGCCGCGCTGGTTCGGCTGGGTCGACGACATGCACGACTGGTGCATCTCGCGTCAGCTGTGGTGGGGCCACCGCATCCCGATCTGGTACGGCCCCGAGGGCGAAGTGGTGTGCGTCGGGCCCGACGAGCAGGCGCCCGAGGGCTGGGTGCAGGACCCGGACGTCCTCGACACCTGGTTCTCCTCCGGCCTGTGGCCGTTCTCCACGATGGGCTGGCCGCACGCCACCGCCGAACTCGAGAAGTTCTATCCCACAAGCGTGCTCGTCACCGGCTACGACATCCTGTTCTTCTGGGTGGCG
Source organism: Nocardia sp. NPDC003999 (assembly GCF_053604885.1). Classification (NCBI taxonomy): domain Bacteria; kingdom Bacillati; phylum Actinomycetota; class Actinomycetes; order Mycobacteriales; family Nocardiaceae; genus Nocardia; species Nocardia sp. NPDC003999. Next base: position 122,974 of record NZ_JBSGIB010000012.1, on the reverse strand, counting down.
CGGATGATGATGTTCGGCACCTACGTCGCCGAGGACGCCGTGCTGACCACGGGCAAGGGCGGCGCGCGGCAGGTGCCGTTCAAGGACGTGTTCCTGCACGGCCTGATCCGCGACCAGTTCGGCAAGAAGATGTCCAAGTCGCGCGGCAACGGCATCGACCCGCTGGACTGGATCAACGCCTTCGGCGCCGACGCCACGCGCTTCACCCTCGCACGCGGCGCGCAGCCCGGCGGCGACCTCTCGGTCGGCGAGCCGCATGTGCTCGCCTCGCGCAGTTTCGTGACCAAGGTGTTCAATGCGACGAAGTTCGCGCTGATGAACGGCGCGCGGGTGGGCGACCTGCCCGATCGCGCACAGCTCACCGACGCCGATCGCTGGATCCTGGACCGGCTGGACGCGGTGCGCGCCGAAGCGGACGCCGCGTTCGACGCCTACGAGTTCGGCAAGGCGTGCGAGGCGCTCTACCACTTCGCCTGGGACGAGCTGTGCGACTGGTACCTCGAGCTGGCCAAGGTGCAGTTCGCCGCCGACGGCGCGCGGGCGGAAGCGACCCGGTTGGTGCTCGGTACCGTGCTCGACGCGGTGCTGCGCCTGCTGCACCCCGTCGTGCCGTTCGTCACCGAGGCGTTGTGGCAGGCGCTGACCGGCGGCGAGTCGATCGTGATCGCGCCGTGGCCGCAGGCCTCCGGGGTGCCCGTTGACCAGGAGGCGGCGCAACGTATCTCCGACACTCAGCGGTTGATCACGGAGATCCGGCGGTTCCGCAGCGACCAGGGCTTGGCGGACAAGCAGAAGGTCGCGGCCAAGCTGATCGGGGTCGGCGAGGCGGGGCTCGGCGAGCAGGCGGCGTCGGTCGCCAACCTGGCGCGGCTCACCGAGCCGGACGCGGGCTTCGCCGCGACCGCGTCGGTGGAGGTCCGCCTGAGCGCCGGGACGGTCACCGTGGAGCTGGACACCTCGGGCGCGGTCGACCTGGACGCCGAGCGCCGCAGGCTGGAGAAGGATCTGGCCGCCGCGCAGAAGGAACTCCATGGCACCGCCGCCAAGCTCGGCAACGAGGCGTTCTTGGCCAAGGCGCCCGACCACGTGGTCGAGAAGATCCGCGGCAGGCAGCAGGTCGCCGCGGACGAGGTGGCGCGCATCGGGGCCCGACTGGCGGAGTTGAGCGGCAAGTGAACCACGAGCCGGAACCGCAATACGGCGACGACGAGGGCCGTGGCGGCGGAGCGCGGCTCGGCTCCGGTCCGTCGCCGGTGGAACTGGCCGAGATGGCGCTGGTCGAGGCGGAACTCGACCAGCGCTGGCCGGAGACCAAGATCGAACCGTCGCTCACCAGGATCGCCACGCTGATGGATCTGCTCGGCTCGCCGCAGCAGAACTATCCGGCGATCCACATCGCGGGCACCAACGGCAAGACCTCGGTGACCAGGATGATCGACGCGCTGCTCACCGCACTGCATCGGCGCACCGGCCGGATCACCAGTCCGCATCTGCAGCTGGCCACCGAGCGGATCAGCATCGACAACGCGCCGATCACCCCGGCGAGGTATGTGGAGATCTATCGCGAACTGCTGCCGTTCGTCGAGATGATCGACAAGCAGTCGGCGGCCGCGGGCGGGCCCGCGATGAGCAAGTTCGAGGTGCTCACCGGCATGGCCTACGCCGCCTTCGCCGAGGCGCCGGTCGATGTCGCGGTCGTCGAGACGGGAATGGGCGGCACCTGGGACGCCACCAACGTCATCGACGGGCAGGTGGCGGTGATCACGCCGATCGGCCTGGACCACACCGATTACCTGGGTCCGGACCTGGCCTCGATCGCGGGGGAGAAGGCCGGGATCATCAAGCGCGCCCCGGAGAGCCTGGTGCCGCGCGACAACGTCGCGGTGATCGCGCAGCAGGAACCCGAGGCGATGGAGGTGCTGCTGCGCCGTGCCGTCGAGGTGGACGCCGCGGTCGCGCGCGAGGGCTCGGAGTTCCGCGTGCTCGCCCGGCAGATCGCGGTGGGCGGGCAGCAACTCGAGTTGCAGGGCCTGGGCGGGGTGTACGACGAGATCTTCCTGCCGTTGCACGGCGAGCATCAAGCGCGCAACGCGGTGCTCGCGCTCGCGGCGGTGGAGGCTTTCTTCGGTGCGGGCGCGCAGCGCAGGCTCGACATCGACGCCGTGCGCGCGGGCTTCGCGAGCGTCACCAGTCCCGGGCGGATGGAGCGGATGCGCAGCGCGCCCACCATCTTCATCGACGCCGCGCACAATCCGGCGGGCGCGCGGGCGCTGGCCGCGGCGCTGACCGACGAATTCGACTTCCGCAAGTTGGTCGGCGTGGTCGCGGTGCTCGGTGACAAGGACGCCGACGGCATCCTCACCGCGCTGGAGCCGGTGTTCGACGAGATCGTCGTCACCAGCAACGGGTCGCCCCGCGCGCTGGACGTGGAGACCCTCGCCGACCTCGCGGTCCAGCGGTTCGGCGACGAGCGCGTGGTATCCGCCGCCACCCTGCCCGACGCGCTGGAGACCGCGATCGCGATCGCCGAGGAAGTGGGCGACGCGGGCGAGATGGTGTCCGGCGCGGGAGTGATCATCACCGGATCGGTCGTCACGGCGGGCGCGGCTCGCGCGCTGTTCGGAAAGGACCCGGCGTGAGCGCCAGATGCGTGCACCGCCGCCCACTCGACCATCCTGGGACCGGGAACCACCGCATGGGCGCCGGTCACCGCACGAGCCCGGCGGATGCCGAGGAGGGCACAGCATGAGCGAACCGGCCGAACGAGACGAGCAGTCGGTGCCCGCGCCGGCGACCGACCCGTGGAAGGGCTTTCGTGGGGTGATGGCGGGCACGCTGGTGCTCGAGGCGATCGTGGTGTTGCTCGCGTTGCCGGTGGTTGCCGACGTCGGCGGCGGCGTGACCTGGTTGTCCGGCACCTATCTCGTGGTGCTCGCGGTGGTGATGTTCCTCGGGGCCGGGTTGCAGCGGCGGTCCTGGGCGCTGCCGTTCAACCTCGGGTTGCAGGTCCTGGTGCTGCTCGGCGCGTTCATCCATGTGTCCATCGGCGTCATCGGTGTGGTGTTCGCCGTGGTCTGGGGCTTCATCCTGGTGCTGCGCGCCGACGTGCGCGGCCGGATGGAGAAAGGGCTGCTGCCGAGCCAGCGCATCCAGCGGTCGTAGCCGCAGGGCCGCCAAGGACGCTGCCGGTCGCACTTTTTCCGGCGGAGGTCTCCCTGCCGAGCGCCCGGGAAGCCGATCAGCCGACCGCTGGTGCGGTGCCCGGAAGTATGCCGGATAGGCTGTGCGCCGTGACTGAGCAGACGTTGGTACTCATCAAGCCGGACGGTGTGGCCCGTGGCCTTGTCGGCGAGGTGCTGGCACGGATCGAGCGCAAGGGCCTGAAGATCGTCGCCCTGGAGCTGAAGCACGTGTCGGAGGAACTGGCCAAGGGCCACTACGCCGAGCACGCCGAGAAGCCGTTCTTCGGGTCCCTGATCGAGTTCATCACCTCGGGCCCGGTCGTCGCGGCCATCTTGGAGGGCCCGCGCGCCATCGCCGCGTTCCGCCAGATCGCCGGCGGCACCGACCCGGTCGAAAAGGCCGTGCCCGGCAGCATTCGCGGAGACTTCGCTCTGGAGACCCAGGAGAACCTGGTCCACGGCTCCGATTCACCCGAATCGGCCAAGCGGGAGATCGCCCTCTGGTTCCCCGAACTGCCCGCCTGACCGAGTCTCGATCGTCGTGCCCGCGCCGCCGCGAGACCCGCGTTCGCGCCGCGGGCGGGACCGAGTCGAGCGCCGATGGCGAACGCCCGGCGCGCGGTATGGGATACTGGCATCGGCTGCTTTCGACGCCGACTGTTCGTGCAGGTGCGCGAACGAAACGTGACGAGGGCAGCCGGATGACACCACGGTTCGATGCCGATCATCGCTGCCATGGACAAACGGCCTGGTCACCGGGTCCGCTGTTCGTGTAGGCACGCTGGATGAGCGCTCGCGCCGCGGAGTTCAGCCATACAGCCAGGCGCCGCGTGACCAGTTAGCCCGACCGACGCACAACCGAGGAGATAACCGGGCACGCGGGGCGAGACCACTTGATCTCGCGCCCACCGGGTGCGAGTCGAACGGACAGCGCCCCCGCGTCGGCCGCGTCACTCCCGCCGGGAGGGACGCGCCCGGGGGCCCGAGGAGACTTCGTGGCCGATCAAGAGCCGCTGGAAACAACATCACAGGATGCCGAACAATTGCCGGAGCGAATCCGAGTTCACGCACTCGCCAAGCTGCTGGGGGTGACGAGCAAGCGCATCCTGGCCAAGCTCACCGAGATGGGGGCGGACGCGCGCAGCGCCCAGTCGAACGTCGACCGAGCCGTCGCGGAGTCCGTGCGCGACGCCTTGGTGACGGTCGAGGCGGACGCCGCGGCCGAGCAGCCCGCCGCCGGGCCGGGAGACGCCTCCGTACCGGCGCAGCCGGAGGAAGGCGCGCCCACTCGGGCGCCCGTGGCCGAGCAACCGGCGCCGGAACAGCCGACGCCCGCGGCCGAACGACCCGCGCCTGCCACGGAACCACCGGCACCCGCCGGTGACGTTCCGTTCTCCGGTGCGGGCGTCATCTTCTCCGCGCCGGACACGGTGTCCACCGCGCAGCCGCCGCTCAGCGCGCCGGCCAACCACACGCACCTGTTCACGCACTCGGTGCGGCCGGAACCGGAGCCGGTGACTCCCGCGGTGTTCGAGGCCGCCGCCGTCGTGCAGGCGCCGCTGTTCCTGTCGCCGGACGCCGCGGCCGCCGAGGAGGCGCGCAAACAGCGCCGCGCCGAGCGTGCGGGCCGCCGCGCCGACGAGCAGGCACCCGAGCCCGTCGAGGACGAGACCGAGGTCACCGAGGACGAGCGCGAGTCGTCCGATCAGCACGGCGACGCCGACCAGCCGCGGCGCCGTCGCCGTGGCCGCCGGGGGCGCGGTCGCGGCCGGGGCGAGCAGCAGTCCGATGGCGACGGCGAGGGCGAGGACACCGAGACCGACGACGAGTCGGCTCCCGCAGCCGCCGAGTCCGCCGAAGCCACCGACGCGGCGGAATCCGCCGAGACCGCCGAGGGCGAGGGTGAGGACGAGGACGGCGTGCCGGAAGGCTCGAGCCGCCGTCGCCGTCGCCGCCGTCGGCGCAAGGTGGCCGGTGACTCGGGCGAGAACGAACCCGCCGACGACGATCCGCCGAACACGGTCGTGCACGAGCGCGAGCCGCGCAACAAGAGCCGCGGCCGCGTCGCGGTCGACGAGGTCCAGGGCATCACCGGCTCCACCCGGCTGGAAGCCAAGCGGCAGCGCCGTCGCGACGGGCGCGAGGCGGGCCGTCGCCGCCCGCCGATCCTGACCGAGTCGGAGTTCCTGGCCCGGCGCGAAGCGGTGGACCGCGTGATGGTCGTGCGCGAGAAGTCCTTCCCGGATCACCCCACCGCGACGCAGGTGGCCGTGCTCGAGGACAACGTCCTGGTCGAGCACTTCGTGACGAGCACAGGTTCCGCGTCCATGGTGGGCAACGTCTACCTGGGCAAGGTGCAGAACGTGCTGCCCAGCATGGAGGCCGCGTTCGTCGACATCGGCCGCGGCCGCAACGGCGTGCTGTACGCCGGTGAGGTCAACTGGGAGGCCGCTGGGCTCGGCGGCAAGGAGCGCAAGATCGAGCAGGCGCTCAAGCCGGGCGACCAGGTGCTGGTCCAAGTGAGCAAGGACCCGGTCGGCCACAAGGGCGCCCGGCTGACCACACAGATCAGCCTGGCCGGGCGCTTCCTGGTGTACGTGCCCGGCGGCACCTCCACCGGGATCAGCCGCAAGCTGCCGGACACCGAGCGCAAGCGCCTCAAGGAGATCCTGCGCGACATCGTGCCCGCCGACGCCGGTGTCATCATCCGCACCGCCTCCGAAGGCGTCAGCGAGACCGAACTGGCCCGCGACGTGGAGCGGCTGCAGGCGACCTGGCGCACCATCCAGGAGCAGACCGGCAAGGACGGCAACGCGCCCAAGACGCTCTACGAAGAGCCCGACCTGTTGGTCAAGGTCATCCGCGACCTGTTCAACGAGGACTTCTCCAAGCTGGTCATCGAGGGTGACCGGGCCTGGAGCACAGTGGAGAAGTACATCGGCACCGTCGCGCCGGACCTGCTCGCCAGGGTCTCCCGGCACGAGAACAACGGCGTCGACGTGTTCGAGACCTACCGGATCGACGAACAGCTGTCCAAGGCGCTCGATCGCAAGGTGTGGCTGCCGTCGGGCGGCACCCTGGTGATCGACCGCACCGAGGCCATGACGGTGATCGACGTGAACACCGGCAAGTTCACCGGCGCGGGCGGCAGCAACCTGGAGGAGACGGTCACCAGGAACAACCTGGAGGCGGCCGAGGAGATCGTGCGCCAGATGCGGCTGCGCGACATCGGCGGCATGATCGTCGTCGACTTCATCGACATGGTGCTGGAGTCCAACCGCGATCTGGTGCTGCGCCGCCTGACCGAGGCGCTGGGCCGGGACCGCACCCGCCACCAGGTCTCCGAGGTCACCTCGCTGGGCCTGGTCCAGATGACCCGCAAGAAGCTGGGCACCGGCCTGGTCGAGGCGTTCTCCACCACCTGCGAGCACTGCCACGGACGCGGCATCCTCGTGCACAGCTACCCGGTGGAGCCCGGCTCCGGTGAAGAGCCGGCCGCGCGCACCCGCGAGAGCGGTTCGCGCAGGCGTCGAGGCCGGGACAAGGCTGCCGCGGCGGCTCCCCAGCCTGCCAACGGGTCCGGTCCCGCGGCCGAACCCACCGAGGACGACGCGGCCGTCAAACGGGCGCATCCGGTGGCGCTGGCGATGGCCGCGCACCAGTCCGAGGAGGCGCCGGAAGCGACCGCGGACACGTTCGCCGAGCCGCGGGTCGCGGACACGGCCGAGGCCGCCGTCGCGGACGAGGCCGCCGAAGAGCGCGTCGTCACGGAGACCGTCGAGGCCGCGGTCGCGGTGCCCGCCGAGGAGCCGGAGACCGAGCCCGCCGAAGTGGTCGAGGTCGTCGAGCAAGTCGAAAAGGTCGAGTCGGCACCGGCGGAAGAGCCCGTCTCCGAGCCCGTCGGTGCGTCCGTCTCGGATGCCGCGCCGCAGCCGGTCGCCGACACCGTCGCGGCTGCCGATCCCGTCGCGACGACCGAGAACGGTGCCGCCGCCAACGGGGTCGCCGAGCCGGGCCCGAGCCGTCCGGCTCGTCGCCGGCGGGTTGCCCGTTCGGCCGCCGCGCCCGCCGCGGACAGCTCCGGAGCGGTGTTCGTGCTGCCCACCGGAGACCAGGCGCCCGCGCCCGCGGTCGACTACTCCCAGCCCGAGCCGGTCGAGGTGCCGCAGCGCAACCGGCCGCGCAGGCGGTCGGTCGGCCGCCCGGCAGGCGCGCCGGACGCCGCGAACTGAGTCCTCGCCGACACCACTGTGGCCCCCGCCGGTCCTTCCGGTCGGGGGCCACAGGCGTTCCCGCAGCGAACGCGTGGCAGGGCCGCGGTGCGCGGGTGAACGCCGGTTTGGTCGTCGCGGTAGCCGTCCTGTAATCTTGGACAGTCGCTGCCCGGTGACAACATGTTTTGTCTTCGTGGCCCGGTTCTCGACAGTTCGATACCGAGAGCCACCAGGTGCCGAGGCGGTGGCGATTACCAGACCAGTCGTGTGGCGGTTTCCGGTGGATTCAGACCGGAGGTGTCGCCGCGTGAACGAGTGCCGAGCACTATAGGAAGAAGGGCAGCCGACCGATGGCAACGTACGCGATCGTCAAGACCGGCGGAAAGCAGTACAAGGTCGCGGTCGGTGACCTGGTGAAGGTCGAGAAGATCGAGGGTGCGCCGGGTACCGCCGTGGCGCTGGATCCGGTTCTCGTCGTCGATGGCGCCGAGCTGACCACCGACGCCGACAAGCTGGCCAAGGTTTCCGTGGCCGCCGAGGTGGTCGAGCAGACCAAGGGCCCGAAGATCCGCATCCACAAGTTCAAGAACAAGACCGGCTACCACAAGCGCCAGGGACACCGTCAGCCGCTGACGGTCCTGAAGGTCACCGGCATCAAGTAAGACATCCCGAGGAGAACCAGCTATGGCACACAAGAAGGGTGCGTCCAGCTCCCGGAACGGACGCGATTCCAACGCCCAGCGACTCGGCGTCAAGCGCTTCGGCGGCCAGTCGGTCAAGGCGGGCGAGATCCTGGTGCGTCAGCGCGGCACCCACTTCCACCCCGGCGTGAACGTCGGCCGTGGCGGTGACGACACCCTGTTCGCCCTGGCGGCGGGCGCGGTGGAGTTCGGCACCAAGCGTGGACGCAAGACCGTCAACATCGTGACCCCGGAGCCGGTTCAGGCCTGACCGCCGAACCACTTCCGGATAACAGCGAGCGGGTCAGGGTCTCGGAACCCTGGCCCGTTTTTCGTGTTCGCGAACGAGCAGCCCTCAGTACGACCAGTCCCGAAGGAGGATGATTCGGCGTATGTCCAAGTTCATCGACCGTGTCGTACTGCATGTGCGTGCGGGTAAAGGCGGCCACGGATGCGCCTCGGTGCACCGCGAGAAGTTCAAGCCGCTCGGCGGGCCGGACGGCGGTAACGGCGGCAACGGCGGAGACGTCATCCTCGAGGTCGACTCCAACGTGCACACCCTGCTGGACTTCCACTTCCACCCGCACGCGAAGGCGGGCAACGGCAAGCCGGGCGAAGGCGGCAACCGCGACGGCAAGCAGGGCGTCGACCTGGTGCTGAAGGTGCCCGACGGCACCGTGGTGCTCGACGACGACGGCAAAGTGCTCGTCGACCTGGTCGGTACCGGCAACCGCTTCATCGTCGCCCGCGGCGGCCGCGGCGGACTCGGCAACGCCTCGCTGGCGTCGAAGGCCCGCAAAGCGCCGGGTTTCGCGCTGCTCGGCGAGGACGGCGAAGAACTCGACTTGGTGCTCGAACTGAAGTCGGTCGCCGACGTCGGGCTCGTCGGCTTCCCTTCGGCGGGCAAGTCCTCGCTGGTCTCGGTGCTCTCGGCGGCCAAGCCGAAGATCGCCGACTATCCGTTCACCACGCTGGTACCCAATCTCGGCGTCGTCGCCAGCGGTGAGACCACCTTCACGATCGCCGATGTGCCCGGACTGATCCCGGGCGCGAGCGAGGGCCGCGGACTCGGGCTGGACTTCCTGCGGCACCTGGAGCGCTGCGCGGTGCTCGCCCATGTGGTGGACTGCGCCACGCTGGAGCCGGGCCGCGACCCCGTGTCCGATGTCGACGCGCTCGAAGCCGAACTCGCCGCCTACCAGCCGGCGCTGAGCGCGGACGCCGGGCTCGGCGATCTGGCCGACCGCCCACGCGTGGTGATCTTGAACAAGATCGATGTACCCGATGCGGCCGAACTGGCCGAGATGGTGACCGCGGAGTTCACCGAACGCGGCTGGCCGGTGTTCGAGATCTCCGCCGTGAGCCACGTGGGCCTGCGTCCGTTGACCTTCGCCCTCGCGGATCTGGTGCGCCGGTACCGCGAGGAGCATCCGCGGGCAGCGCCGAAGCGCCCGGTCATCCGCCCGATCGCGGTCGACGAGACCGGATTCAGCGTGCTCGCCGACCCGGAGGAGCCGGGCGGCTTCATCGTGCGCGGTACCCGGCCGGAGCGCTGGGTGCGGCAGACCCAATTCGACAACGACGAGGCCGTCGGCTACCTGGCCGACCGTCTGGCGCGCCTGGGCGTGGAAGACGAACTGGTGCGGCTGGGCGCGGAGCCGGGAGCGCCGGTGACCATCGGCGACGTGACGTTCGACTGGGAGCCGCAGATCTCGGCTGGCATCGACATGGTGCCCACCGGGCGCGGCACCGACATCCGGCTGGAACAGACCGACCGGGTCAGCGCGGCCGAGCGCAAGCACGCATCCCGGGTGCGACGCGGTCTGGTACAGGAAGACGAGGAGTAGACGTGGACCACGGTCGAGTCGCCGTGCGCCCTCGGTGGGCGCCGTGTCCGGCGGACTCGATCGTTCGCGGCTGGGTCCCGACTACCGTGGATTCGATTGTGGTGCAGGGAGTTCGGTGGGGATGCGGGTGAGGTCTATCAGCGCCGAGGCGGATTCCTCGGGCCTGAGCGAGGCGCGGTTGGCGATCGCGGCGGCGCGCCGCGTCGTGGTGAAGATCGGTTCGTCCGCGCTGACCAGCTTGAAAGGCGGCCTGGATACCGCGCGGCTGGATCGGCTGGCCGACGCGGTGGAGGCTCGGATGCGCGCCGGATCCGATGTGGTGGTCGTATCCTCGGGCGCCATCGGCGCCGGCATCGCGCCGCTGGGCTTGACCAGCCGTCCGCGTGACCTGGCGACCAAGCAGGCCGCGGCGAGCGTCGGGCAGCTGGCCCTGGCGCATGCCTGGGGCACGTCGTTCGCCCGCTACGACCGCACGGTCGGGCAGGTGCTCCTGAGCGCCGACGACTTTTCCCGGCGTGAGCACCACCGCAACGCGCAGCGCACCCTCGATCGCCTGCGCTCGCTGGGCGCGGTGGCGGTGGTGAACGAGAACGACACGGTCGCGACGGAGGAGATCCGCTTCGGCGACAACGACCGGCTCGCCGCGCTCGTCGCCCACCTCGTCGGCGCCGACGCACTTGTGCTGCTGTCGGACGTGGCGGGCCTCTACGACGGTGACCCGCGCAAGGGTGCGGCCACGCTGATTCCCGAGGTGCGCAGCAGTGCCGACCTGGACGGCGTCATCGCGGGCAGCGGCGGCGCGCTCGGCACCGGCGGCATGGCGTCCAAGTTGTCGGCGGCGCGCCTGGCCGCGGACGCGGGCGTGCCGGTTCTGCTCGCCGCCGCTTCGTCGGCGGCTACCGCGTTGTCCACCGGCACCGTCGGCACCGCGTTCGCCGCGCGGCCGGTGCGGTTGTCCGCCCGCAAGTTCTGGGTCCGGCACGCCGCGGACAGCCGCGGCACGCTGCTCATCGATGACGGCGCGGTCCAAGCGGTGGCGCACCGCCGCAGGTCGCTGCTCGCGGCCGGGATCGTGGGCGTCCGTGGCCGCTTCTACGGCGGCGACGTGGTCGATCTGGTGGCTCCGGACAATCGCGTTGTCGCGCGGGGCGTCGTCGAATACGACAGCACCGAACTGGCGGGCATGCTCGGCCGCTCCACCGCCGAACTCCCCGACACGATGCAGCGTCCCGTCATCCACGCCGACGACCTCGTGAAGGTCTGATCAGGCACCGTTCGGCAGGTCACCGGTACGACCGAGCGACTGACCCGGGAGCCGGGACGGCGGGTCGCTTCAGTCCCAATAGTTGAAGAGCGCGTCGCCGACGGTCTGTGGTCTCCAATACCGGACATCGTCTCGGTCCAGTTCGGGCCAGGCTGCCGCATCGAACGGCTGGGCGAGTTCGGCCGTTGTGAGTAGTTCGAACCCTGATTGTTCGGCCAGAGCAGCGACCAGGTCAGGAGCCTCGATGAATGTGAGGGGCCCGGACTCGATCGCCGCGTCATCGAAATCGATCACCCGGGGGTCGGCGACCGCCAGCACCGGGGAATCGCGCAGCGCGACCACCGCGACGTGATGGTCGTGGTAGGCGATGACTCCTTGGTGGAAGTTCGGGGTCGCATTCCCTGCCAGACGGAACTCGATCACGGTGCCGCCGGTGCGGTGAGCAGCCTCGTCGAGGTGCCCGCCCGCCACAAGGAGCGCTGCCGACGGTTTCCGAGGTACCGGGGTGTGGCTCGTGTTGCGGAGACTCCGGTGACGGGCCGTCAGGACGGGACGACGCCAGGTTGGTTGGTCGTCGGAATCTGCTGCTGGCTGCCGTCCACCGGCCCGGTGACGCCCGGTTGGCCGTTCGGGTCGGGCATCGGTACGGCTGGAACGGGAGCCGGTGCCGGTGCCTGCGGCGGGCTCGGCGGCAGCGCAGGGGCTGGGGCCGGGGTTGCGGGTGGCGGCGCGGACGAACTCGGCGGCTGCGTCGGTTCCGGGGTCGGAGGTGGGGGTGGTGGGCTCGGCGGCGGAGGTGGCGCGGATGAACTCGGCGGTTGCGTCGGTTCGGTAGTCGGCGGGGGAGGGGCCGACGAACTCGGCGGTTGCGTTGGCGCCGGGGTCTGTGGCGACGGAGCGGGACTCGGCGGCGCGGTCGTGGACGGCGCCTGCTGTGTCGGCTCGGGTGTCGGCGTGGGCTGTGGCGTCTGCGTGGACGGCGCTTGCTGTGTCGGCTCGGGTGTCGGCGTGGGCTGTGGCGTCTGCGTGGACGGCGCTTGCTGTGTCGGCGGAGCCTGCTGGGTGGGCGACGCCGAAGGCGTCTGTTGCGGATCCGGCTTCGGCCCGGGCGGTGTCGAATTATGCGACGGTGCGGGCGATTCCGGTGCGGCAGGCGCGGGTTGCGTTGTTCCAGGCGACCATTGGTTGTTCGGCGATGTCTGCTCGGGCGCCGAGTGTCGCGGCGTGCCGGGTGAGACCGCCTGCGGCGCGGACGGCGCCGTGGCGGCGGGTGGTGCCGGCAGCGCGGGCACCGCGGATCCCGCCGTGGAATAGGCGGGTTTGTAGACCATGTTCATCGCGAGCACGGCCTCTTGGCGCAGCGCCTCCTGCGCCATTTGCGCGTCGATGACGTGCGCCGCCTCCAGCAACTGCGCGATCGCGCCGACCGGTCCGGAAGCGCCGGGCGGCACCACCGCGAGTTTCACCGCCTCGGCGGCCGCGGCGACCCCGCCGAGGCGGGCGCCCACTTGACCGAGCACCGCCGCCAGCTCGTCGGCCGACGCCGCGAAGCTGCGTGCGCAAGCCTGAGCGGCGTCGGCGGCGGCGCCTTTCCAGTCCGCCGCGTCCATCACGCGATCGACGCCGCCGTGGGTGAGTGGGAACGACGTGGTGAGCGTGCCGGCCGCGTCGAGCCAGATGGTCGACGCGTGCAGCACCTGCGCGGGATCGATCTGCTGTGCCTTCGCGTAGATCTCGTCGTGCCGCATCGACTCGAAATGCTCCATCGAGTTGATGTAGGTGGGATCGGAACCGGTCATCGGGGCAACCTCGTCCGGACCGCGCGCAGGGCGGCGGCGCTCGCGGCGTCGGCCTCTTCGAACAGTCCTCCGCTGATCAAGAACGCTTCCTTCATGCGGTAGGCCGCTTCGATGTAGTGGTCGAGCAGCGCCGCCGCGTCACGCGCTTTGTGGCTGAATCCCGCCTGCAACTGCTGGGCGGAGACGAATCCACCGAAACCGCCTAGATCCGCGGCGGATTCGAGACTCTGCTGTAGGTGGATCAGCCGATCGGCCTGCCGTTCGTACATTTCGGCGCACTGCCGAGCCGCCGCCGGATCGAACTGGACGGTCCCGGCCTGCGCGGCCTCCTTGAATCGGGCGATATCGGCTCGGCTGGTATCGATCGTCATCGCTCACCCCTGAGATCGGTCGGTCTGCCCCAGACTAACCGGAAGCCCAGCGCCGGGTCAGCAATAGTCGGCGGCAGTGGTCACCAAAGTGGGCTATATCGGTATGCGCTTTTGCAATTGGGTCGCGATCTGATCAGCGGAGGCGGGCGCGATGCGCACCTCGTCGCCCGCTTTGATCAGATATCTTCCGTCGTCGCGCACATCGATCCAGGTGTAATGGATCGGCGGGGGCTGGGTCGGTCGATCGAGCCGCGACTCGATCCTGATGTGGCCCTCTGCGGTATGCGGCTCCAGCAGCAACTTGCGAATCCGCGGCGCTGCTTGCTGCCGCGCGGTCACGGTCTCTCGGTCGCGCACGGCGGCCCCGGACGCGACGCGAGCGGGTTCGCGGCCCGCGGGGGTCTTCGGCAGCAGCGCCGCGATCCGCCGGCCCAGTTTGGCGCTGTGCCCGATCGAAATGCGCACGCGACCACCGAAATCCGGAATCGCGCCGGGTTCCTGCACCGCGAGCACGGCACGATCGTAGATGGCGGCGGCCAGCAACCGCAGTTCGCCGCCCGGCTGGTGTGTACCACCGATGGCAACGATCCTGGTATGCGGCCTGGCCAGAATGCGCAGACAGGCCGAAAGGTCGGGGTCGGAGCCCAGCGGCAGCCGTTCGGCGAGGGCGATGCGCAACTTCTCGGCGTCGTCCTCGGTTCTGGGCGTCTCCAGGATGCGCAGCGGGTAGGGGTGGCGATCCAGGTCGGTCTCGCGCCAGATATGGGCGAACTCGTCCGGAGTGAAGGTCCATTCCACGGCCGAATCACATCCTCACCGAACCAGCCAATGCTGTTCGTAGCCTAGCGGTCTCGACGCCGGACGGGGGAACTCCCGCGGGGAGACGCCACGGCCTCGCCGGATGGGTTCGGTATCCGCCCTGGAGAAACAGTATTTGCGCGGCGGTGTCGTGCTCGACCGTCCTCTTCGATTCTGCTGAAATAGTGGAAGAGCACGGCAGCGACCGGGTAGGGCTGAGATCTGCCGAGGAGGTATTGCGGTGCACACCATGATGCGGCGAGTGGGCGCGGGAACCGTTCTGTTGTTCCTCGCGGGTGGCCTCGCCTGGGTCGGAGCCGGGTCCGCCGCAGCGGAGCCCGCGGGCTGCTATGTCGACCGTGGCGTCACGGACGCGGCCGCCTTGTGCCACAGCGGTGAGGGAGCGTCGGTGCTGGAAGCCGAATGCCTCGGTTTCTTCCTGCCGTCGGAGCGGTCCGGGCCGGTGTTCGGCTACTACAGCGGCTTCGAGTCGCGGCAGACGCCGGTCGGCAAGCCGATGCGGGCCACCTGTGTGGCCGACGGCGCCGTGGGGATCGCCACGCTGGCGTTCGTCGTCCCGGCCACGTCGTAGCGCCGCCGAGCGGCAACGCGTCCGGCGAGCGGGTTCAGCTCGGCCTGGCCTCGAGCACGTTGTCCGGGGAAGCCGTCGGTACGCGCTGGGTCAGCGTGAATCCGTTCCTGGCGAGGAAGTCGCGGTACTCGGCCTCGGTGCGTTCCCGTCCGCCCGCGTTGACCAGCATCTCCAAGTCGATGTACTTGCTCGGGTGCGGTGCGGCGTGTTCGGGGACGACCAGTTCGACGATCAGCAACCGGGCGTCGGGTTCCATGGCCGCGCGCACGGTGCGGAGGATGCGACCGGCGTCCGGTTCGGCCCAGTCGTGCAGGATGTGCTTGAGAATGTAGGCGTCGCCGCCCCTGGGGACGCTGTCGAAGAAGGATCCGCTCTCCACCGCGCAGCGATCGGCGAGACCGAGCGCGGCGAGCCGAGCGGGGGCCGTGGCCACCACTTCGGGCACGTCGAACAGAATGCCACGCGATCGTGGTGCGCGGCGCAGGATCTCGGTGAGCATCGTCCCTTCGCCGCCGCCGACGTCGACCAGGGTCGCGTAGCGGCCGAAATCGTAGGCGGCGAACAGCGGCTCCATCGACAGGGTGCCGATGCTGGTCATCGCGCGGTCGAACAGTACGCCGAGTTCCCGGTCGTGCTGGACGTATTCGAAGAACGGCATCCCGTCGAGCTTCACGCCGACCGGTTCGCCGGTGCGCACGGCGTCGACCAAGTGCGACCAGTGGTTGCGGTGCCCGGGCGAACCGAAGAACAGCACCGCGTCGCGCAACGACACGTCCGAGTCGCGGCACAGGGCTCGCGCCATCGGCGTCAGCGCGTACCGTCCGTCGCGTCGCTGGGTGAAGATGCCGTGGCTGATCAGCAGGCGCAGCAACCGCCGCAGCGCGTCCTCGTCGGCGCCGACCGCCGCCGCGAGGTCCGCGCCCGACCGCGGCCCCGCCGCGAGTGCGTCGGCCACGCCGAGCGCCGCGGCGGCGTGGATCGCCTGCGTGATCCATCCGGCGGCGATCAGCTCCATCAGCGCGAGGTGCCCGGGCACCAGCTTGCGGAACGCGAAGGCCAGGGCGGCGCGCACCGATTCGACGGCCCGTACCAGCGGCAGCGGCGGAATTCTCGGTCGGTCGGACGCCACGGCGACTCCATCCGTCGAAGGTCGGCACTCTGCGCTTGTCTAGGAGGGTACGTCGCGCCCGGATTCGCTGCGCTGTTTCTCTCGCTCGGCGGCGGTGGCGAGATAGTCGCCGAGTTCGCGGCGCAGCGTGACGTCCAGCGAGCGGGCGAGCGTGGCGTGCACCGAGGCGACCGCCAGCTCGCGCATCTTGTTGAGCATCGTTGTGGTCTCGGCGATTTCGCCGCTGGTGTCGGGCATCCAGCCGGGACCGTGCTCGTCGATGATGTGCTGTTTGGCGGCGGTGATCATGATGTGCGTGATGTCATCGATCCGGTCGGCCACCTTGGCATAGATCTCGATGAGCGTGCGCAGTTCCAGACCGTACTCGTGCAGTTCGGCGAACGAGGTGAGCAACTGGGTCTCGGTGAACACCACCGTGTCGCCCTCCAGCCGGACCAGCCGCATCTCGCGCAGCCGGTCGACCAGCTCGTCGGCGTCGGCGCCGAGGATGGTGCCGATCAGCTCGCGGGGCACCTCGAAGGTCTCGTCCTTGGCCCAGGACGCCGTCACGGCGTGTTGCAGGCCGAGTACCTCGGTCAGGTCCTTGCCGGTCTCCCAGCTGGTGATGAAGTCGGCGATGTGCGCGGTGGTGAAACCGCGCTGGAGCAGCGCGTCGATCAAGCGCAGCCGCTCGAGGTGCGCGTCGTCGTAGATGCTGGCCCGGCCGTCCTTGCCGACCGGCGGCGGCAGCAGCCCGCGTTCCTGGTAGGCGCGCACGTTGCGGGTGGTGGTGCCCGCGGCGCGCGCGAGGTCATCGATCCGGTACTCCGGCGTCGACCTCACCTCCCTCGCTGCCCACGGCGCCGAAGGACCGGCGGCGCGCTGTAGAACTCCCTGCGGACCGAGTCTATCGTCCGCGCCGCCGGTGCCTCCGGCACTCAGGAAACCCGTGCCACTCGTTGTCGCCGCTGGTCGGCGGTCGATTCGACCACGGTGTAGTCGTCCAGATCGACCTTGCGCAATTGATGGAGGTACTGGGTGGCGAAGCCCGGATACATGGTCGCGTTGAAGCCGTCCTCGGTGAGATACCAGCTGTGGCATCCCGAGTTCCAGGTGGTGGCCGACAGTCTGCGCTGGATGGCGGCGTTGTAGCGGTCCTGCCGGTCGCGCCGCACGTCCAGCATGCGCAGGTCCCGGTCCAGGATGACGCCGATCGCGCCGACGAGGTAGTCGATCTGGGCTTCCATGTAGACCAGCGCCGAGTTGTGTCCCGGGCCGGAATTGGGTCCGAACGTGAGATACAGGTTGGGATATCCGGAAACCGCGACGCTCTTGTAGGCGTAGGCCCCGCGCGACCACTCGTCCGCGAGAACCCGGCCACCGCGTCCGACCACCGGAACGGGCGTCCCGGTTTTGGAGACGTCGAATCCCGTCGCGAAGACGATGCAATCCGCTTGGTGCTCGATGCCTTCCGCGGTGCGGATGCCGTGCTCGGAGATCCGGGCGATCGGCCAGGTGATCAACTTGCAGTTGTCCCGCTGCAGGGCGGGGTAGTAGTCGTCGGTCATCAGCAGGCGTTTGCAGCCGGCCCGGAAGTCCGGAGTGAGCTGGCGGCGCAGCCATGGATCCTTGACCTGCCTGCGCAGCTGCGCCTTGCCGACCAGCTCGACCACCCTGGTCAGCGGCGTGTTCCAGACCACGCCCAGCGCTACCGACTCGTGGCCGTAGAACCAGGCGCGTCGCGCCAGTTGCTCGGCGGCGGGCAGCCGACGGTAGAGCTCCTTGGTCAAGCCGTTGGTCTGCCGATTGATCCGCGGCAGCACCCAGCCGGGAGTGCGCTGGAACACCTTCACCGAGGCGGCCTTGTCGACCAGTTCCGGGATGATCTGGACCGCGCTGGCGCCGGTGCCGACGACCGCGACCCGTTTGCCGGTGAAGTCGTAGTCGTGATCCCAACGGGCGCTGTGGATCTTGTGCCCTCGGTAGGTCTCGATGCCGCGGATGTCCGGAAGACTGGCATTGGCCAGCGGGCCGGACGCCAGCACGACGGTGCGGGCGAGGATCGGGTCCGCGTGGCCGTCGATCGATATCTCCCACACTCCGGCCTGCTCGTCGAACACCATGCCGGAAACGTTGTGCCCGAACCGGATGTGCGGACCGAGCCGGAACTCCGCGGCCATCGCCTCGATGTAGCCGAGGATCTCGTTGCTCCCGGAGTAGGTGCGCGACCAGTTCGGGTTCGGCGCGAAACTGTAGGAGTACAGCCGCGACGGAATATCGCACGCCGCACCGGGATAGGTGTTGTCGCGCCAGGTTCCGCCGATCGCGGTGCCGCGCTCGAGAATCGCGAAATCACGGATTCCGCGTTGCTTCAGCCGGATGGCCGTGCCGATTCCGGCGAATCCGCCGCCGATGACGGCGACGTCGAGGGTGTGCGTACTCATCGGATTCCCTGTCATGCCGCGGGCTCGTAGGTCAGTTCCTTCGACCAGGTCGGGTTGCTGCGCAGCAGCGTCTTCGGCACCAACCCGGTGATCTTCACCAGCGCGTCGGCCACGAGGTGGTAGGGGTGGCCACGGTCGATCACCCAGCTGCCGTGCGTCTTCACGATCTGGTACATCGGCAGCCTGCGGGCGAACTCACTACGCTCGCCCACGTTCGCGTACCGCTTGAGCGCGCCGTAGAGCTTCTCCTCGTCCACGCCCATCGCGACGATGTTGTCGCGCATCTTGTTCAGCAGCGGCACGTAGCTCAGCACGCCGATGATCAGCGAGGGCTTGGCCCAGCCGCCGACCAGGTCGATGAGCAGCTTGCGCATCTCCGCGTGCCCCAGCAGGTCCATCACGGCGAAATCGACCGCCAGATGGCGGGATTCGTCGGAGTTGATCTTCTTGAACGCCTCCTGGCAGACCGGGTCCTCGATCTCGTCCATGATGAACTTGATCAGCGCGCCGTCGAGCGCGACCTCGAGCATCGGGATGACGGTGCCGAGGAACGACAGCGACATGTCGTCGGAGTACTTGTCCAGGAAATCGATCACCAGCTTGACGTTGACGTTCGGCTGCGGGATCTCGTCGCCGTCGAGCATGCCCCACCGGCGCATCAGCGCCAGCTCGGCGTTGGCGTGCTTCTGCTCCTCGGCGTGGAAATAGCGGTAGATCTCGCGCAGCGTCTCGTTCGGCGCCTTCTTGGCCATCGCCGCGAAGCCGCGCGCGCCGACGTTCTCGATCCACATCAGATCGGCCATGAACGGCTTGAGCTTGGCGTGCAGTTCCGGCGTGATCGTCTCGGCGCCCGGAGCGTCCCAATCGATGTCGGCCAGTGCCCACTGGCGGTCCTTGATCTTGCGGAGCATGTCGTCGAAGTCCATCGCGATGGCGGCCATGTCAGACTCCTGTCTTGTCGGTGACCGACGTGCGGTCGATGGTGGTCGAGTCCTCTTGTGGCAGCAGCCGCTCCAGGAGCCCGAGGGCAAAGGTGTATCGCGCGGGGAAGTACCGCTTGAGCAGCCAGACGACGTGCGCGTCCAGTTGGGGGAGTACGTAGAGCTGCCCGCGGTCGTGCGCGTCGAGGGCGGTGCGCGCGACGCGCTCGGGGGAGAATCCCGTCCAGCGCATGAGAAAGTCGGCCAGCTGCGCCGATTCCTTGGTGATCCGGCCGTCGCGCGCGACGTTCGTGCGGACGAACGTCGGGCACAGGACGGTGACCGCGACTCCGGAGCCGCTCAGTTCGGCAGCCATGGTCTCCGATAACGACAGCACGCCCGCCTTGGACACGTTGTAGGCGGCCATCGAGGGCGCGGCGGCGAATCCGGCGGCCGAGGCGACGTTGATGATGCCGCCGCGCCCGGCCGTGCGCAGACGCGGAGCGAACACTTCACAGCCGTGCACGACGCCCCAGAGGTTGATGCCCAGGGCCCACTGCCAGTCGTCGAAACCGATGTTTCCCACGGCTTTTCCGCCGATGCCGACGCCGGCGTTGTTGATCACCAGGCTGACCGGGCGGTCGAAAATCGTTTCGGCGAAGCGGGCCAGCAGCTCCACGTCTTCCCGTTGCGCCACGTCGCAGCGGAAGGCGTGCGCGGCGCCAGGGTGATCGCGTTCGATCAGGGCGACCGTCTCGTCGGCGCGCGTCTCATCGATGTCGGCGCAGATCACCCGTCCGCCGCGGGCCGCGATCTCCAGCGCGAACGCCCGGCCGATGCCGCTGCCCGCGCCGGTGACCACGGCTCGCGCGCCGTGCGTGCGCCGGGTGCGGCCCAGGGCCACCAACTTGTCCAATCCGAACATCTCAGCTCACCTTTTCCGTGCCGGAGGTAGCGACCAGCGCCGCGCGCAGGAAGTCGGCGGCGCGGGCGAGAGCCTGGTCGGCTTCGGGCACCACCATGGGAAGGGCCTGGAAGACATGCAGTTGTCCCGGCCAGATCTCGAGTTCGCAGCTGCCGCCCGCGCGCCGGACCATTTCGCACAGCGCCTCTGCGTCGGCGCCGAGCATCTCCGTGCCGCCGACCTGCACCAGGATCGGCGGCAGCGCGAGACCGTGCGGGATGGCCAGCCGCAGGCGCGCCGCGTCGGCGGCGTGGCCGCTGGTGTAGGCCGCGGGCAGCTTGCTCGCGGCGGCGGCCGAGATCAGCGGATCGGTCCGGACGCGTTCCCGCTCGGCCGCCAGGCTCAGGGTGAGGTCGAGCAGCGGGGAGAACATCGCCACGGCCGCGGGCTGCGGCCGTCGGTGCCGTCCGTTCTCGACCAGCAGGTCGAGTGCGAGATGCCCACCCGCGGAGTCGCATGCGATCACCAGGTCTTCCGGGGCGATGCCACGGCCGAGCAGCCAGCGGTAGCCCGCTTCGACGTCGTCGGCCGCGGCCGGGAACCGGTGTTCGGGCGCCAGACGATAGTCGGAGAGGAAGACCGGGAGTCCCGTCTCGGCCGACAGCCGGGCCGCGAGCCCGCGATGGGTGCGAGCCGAGCAGATCACGTAGCCGCTGCCGTGGATGTAGTAGACGGCCCGCGTTCCGAACGGCACCCCCGCCGCCCGAACCCATTCACCGCGCACCGCGCCCGACCGGACCTGAGTGACGGAAGTGCCTGCCGGAACCGGACCGCCGACGGCAATCAG
This sequence comes from Nocardia sp. NPDC003999, assembly GCF_053604885.1. Taxonomy (NCBI): domain Bacteria; kingdom Bacillati; phylum Actinomycetota; class Actinomycetes; order Mycobacteriales; family Nocardiaceae; genus Nocardia; species Nocardia sp. NPDC003999. Next base: position 102,004 of record NZ_JBSGIB010000012.1, on the reverse strand, counting down.
GGTGGCGATGAGCTTACGCGCGAACCAGACACCCGGCGGATTCATCGGAACCGCGCAGTTCAGCGGACGCAGGGTGAGCCTGGTAGCTGCCGCGGCCACAGTGGCGCGTGCCGAGGGCGCGGTGGGAACACCGGGGACCGAGGTCCTCGTCGACCTTGTCATGCGCTAAGAATCAGTGATGAATGTGCCAGTTGTCAATGGCACATTTATAGAAGGCTGATGTGCGTGCCGGTTACCGTGACGTATGGCGACGTTGGATGACGACGACATAGCGGCGGCGACGGTCGGCGACTTGCGGCCCTACGCGGCCGGGGTGATGCTCGAGGAATACAACCCGGCGTGGCCGGTTCCCCCTCTCGCGGCCAAGGCGGTCATCGACGTCCTGCTGCTTGTTCCGGATGCCGCCGCCGAAGTCGCCTATCTATCAGCCCTCGAGGCTGCCGGGTATGAGCTGCGTATCCGGCAACCGGACTGGTACCAGCATCGCTGTTTCGTTCGTCGGGTGGACAGCGGTGCGCGGTGGAACGTGAACTGCATGTGCTCTCGCCGGAATCGGGAGGGCCCGAGATCGAGCGGATCCTGGCCTTCCGCGACTGGTTGCGCACGCACGAGGACGATCGTGCGTATTACGAACGGACCAAACGGGAACTGACGCAGCGCGAATGGAAGTTCGTGCAGCACTACGCCAACGCCAAGAGCGGAGTCGTCGAGGAAATCCTCGGTCGAGCGTTGTTCGGCTGACACACTCGAATGTTGTTGCGCGCGAAGTGCCTTCGTCAGTACCCGAGCGCGGGATCGATCGGTGCGAGCAGCGGGCGGCGTTCGACGAAGCGCTCGACGTTCGCCTGGACGTGGTCGGCGAAGGCCGCCAAGCGGAGTTGGGGCGGATTCGAATCATGCGGGGTGATAATGGCATTCGGCAGCGACCAGAGCGGATGGCCCGCCGGGAGCGGCTCGGGGTCGGTGACGTCGAGTCCGGCGCCGCCGATCGCGCCGGAGCGCAGCGCGTCGACCAGTGCGTCGGTGTCGACGAGGCTGCCGCGCGCGACGTTGACGATCCAGGAGGACGGCTTGAGCCGCGCGAGTACGTCCGCGCCGATGAGATGCCTGGTGGCGGGCGTGGCGGGCGCGGCGACCACCACGTGATCGGTGTGCGGCCAGACCCGGCCGAGGTGCTCGGCGGAGATCGTCTCGACCGACGGCGGGATGCCTGCGCCGGTGACCGGCCGTCCGCTGCGGTTCACCGCGATGATGTGCGCGCCGAGCGGCACCAGCATCGGGATCAGCGCACGGCCGATGCCGCCCGCGCCGACGATCGTGACGGTCTTGCCGCGCAGCGTGCCGACGTGCGGAAAGAAGTCCTGCTGCCGCCAGTCCGCCGCGCGCAAGTGCTCGGGCAGGTAGCGGACGCCCGCGAGCAGCAGCATGAGCGCGTGCTCGGCCACACTGGCCGCGAAAGCGCCTGCGGCTGAGGTGAATCGCACACCGGGATGCCTGGCGATGACGCCCGCGGTGAACCATTCCTCGATACCGGCGGCCGGGAGCTGTACCCATTCCACGCCTGCGGGCAGTCGCTCCGGGAACTCGCCCGGGCCGCCGACCCAGATCAGCCCTTGCGCCTCGTCGAGATCGGAGACGGCGGCGCCCGCCTCCACCACGGCCTTCTCCACCAGGGTGGGGGCAGGATCGGCGGGGGCGATCGCGATCGTTACTGCCGGCCGGTTCATGGTTGGACCTCCTTCGGAGCAGTAGGACGTGGTCGCGAGCGGGTGGACGTTGCGACCGTAGCACCGCCGGGCGCGGCGCTAGGCCCCGCTCTGCTCGTCGTCGAGCTCCACGTCCACCTTGTCCCGCTCGGCCCACTCCAGGAGAGGATCCAGGTGGAACACCGCGTCATCCATGCCCGCGTGCAGATCGCCGAGTTCGGCGAAGCGAGCGGGGACGGAGGACATGGTGAAGTCGCGCGGATCGATGTCGGGAATCTCGTCCCAGCGTACCGGGGTGGAGACCGTCGCGGCGGGGACGCCGCGCACCGAGTAGGCGGCGGCGATGGTGTGATCGCGCGCGTTCTGGTTGTAGTCGACGAACAGCAGCTTCGGGTCGCGATCGCGCCGCCACCACGTGGTGGTCACGTCATGGGGTGCGCGGCGCTCGACCTCGCGGGCGAACGCCAGCGCCGCCCGGCGCACCTCCTGGAAACCCCAGTGCGGCGCGATCCGGACGTACACGTGCAGGCCGTTGCCGCCGGAGGTCTTCGGCCATCCGACGGCGCCGATCTCGTCGAGGATCTCTTGCACCACCGTCGCGACCCGCTGCACCCGCGACCACGGGCAGTCCGGCATCGGGTCGAGGTCGATGCGCCACTCGTCCGGACGCTCGGTATCGGCGGCGCGGGAATTCCACGGATGGAACTCGACGGTCGACATCTGCACCGCCCAGATGACGTCGGCGAGCTTCTCGACGCACAACTCGTCGGCGTGCCGTCCATAGCGCGGAAAGTACACCCGCACAGTCGGAATCCAGTCCGGCGCGCCCGCGGGAAGCCGCTTCTGATGCACCTTGTCGCCCGCGAGTCCTTTGGGGAACCGGTGCAGCATGCAGGGCCTGCCGCGCAACGCGTTGACGATGCCGTCCCCGACGCTCAGGTAGTACCGCACCAAGTCGAGCTTGGTCGCGCCGGACTCCGGGAAGTAGACGCGGTCGGGGTTGGAGACTTTGAGCGTGTGATCGCCGACCTCTAGCTCGATCGCCGACCCGGTGGATTTGCTGGCCACGGGTCGACTGTAGTGGCCGAGCCGAAGGAAATCCGCGCACGATCGCGCGCCGCCGCGACGGATGTCCCGTACCGGTCCGCAGCGCTGCATCGCTCTGGTATGCATACGGGTATGAGCAAGGCGACGCGCGTGACCGTCACGCTGGATCCACAGGTGGCCGAGTGGGCCAGAGCGGCCGCCGATCGCCAGAACCGCAGCCTGTCGGCGGTGATCAACGCCGCGCTGCGCACCACGCTCGTGCACGACAGCCTGACCGCGTTGACCATCGACGAGGAAGCCGAACTGGCCGCCGCCTACGACGACGTGGCGATCACCCAGGCCGCCGCCGACGACGACGCCGACGGCGCCGCATGAGACGCGGTGAGGTCTGGCGCTACGCCCCGACTCTCAGCGACGGCACCCCCTTCCCGCGGCGCATGACAGTGGTGCTGGTGTCCGATTCGGCGGTGATCACTTCGCGCTATCGCTGGTTGCAAGTCGTTCCACTGCGCGACGCCGACCCGGGCCACGTGCTGGCCACCCACACCGAGCACGGCTGGGCCGACACCCTGAAACTGCACCGCGCCTACCGGCCCTGGCTCACCGAACACCTCGGCGTGCTCTCCTTGGAGGAAACGGAATCCCTGGACGCGCGCTTGCGGGCGACGTTGAGTCTGTGACTTCGGCGGACGGGGCACGGGGACGGCGGTGCGGGCAGAATGCCGGGATGAGATCTCCGGGTGACGACGAGTCGCTGATCCTGGGTCTGATCAACGAGTTCTGGGTGGCGGTGGAGCGCGGGATCCCTCGTGAGATGGCCGCGTTGATGTGCGCCGAGGAAGCCGAGCAGTTCTTGGACAATGTGCCCGATCCCGACTATGACGAGCCGTCTGGTGAGCCGATCGGTGAGCCTACTTTCGAGGTTTCGGGCCTCCGCCTCTTCGGAGATGTCGCCTTCGCGCGAATCGTTCATGCACCGGACAACGTCGCTACTCTCTTTTTCCGGTACGAAACCGGGAGATGGACGGTATGCGCGGACGCTGATGAGGATCTGTCGTTGGAGCAGCTCGAGGACGACGTGTGGCCCACGATGCCTGCGGATGCGAGCGGTCTGATGCGTACTGTGCATGAGCTGCGGCGCAAGCCGATCGGGCGTCTGACCGACGATGATGTTCGTCGTCTTCTGCAGCAGAACGAAGGCGTCGATGTCCTACTGCCGCGTGTGTTACACCAGTTGCAATGGAATCCACTGGCCGGAGGCGACCTTTTTCCTGGTGACCTGCTGGTCGCGACGCTGCGAGTCGGCCAGGAACATTGGAGGCGGGACCCGGTCGCGGTCACTCGCATACGAATCGTCATCGACAAGGTCCGTGACCTGGGTGATTTGACCGAACACGGTGCACCGCACGAAGAGATCTGGCACCGCATCACAGATTTTCTGACCGATCCGCCCGGCAACGACTAGCAGCTACGGTCCAGGACGTTCAGCGGGGCGAAGCCTACGAACCGGCGTTGCAGGCGTGCCGGATGGATGCCGGTGGAGCGTGTTCGACGGCGTGCGGCTTCTTCGTTGGGCAGAAGACCCGCACGCGTTCGCTGGGTGTCGTCGTTATGTCGGTGTGGCCAAGGCGAAGGGGAGGATGGCGGCGGCGCCGGCTGCTCGGAGGGCGTGGGCGGCGACGGTGAAGGTCCAGCCGGTGTCGGTGATGGCGTCCACCAGCAAGATCGGGCCCGGTACTCGGGTCAGGTCGGGGATCTCCCAGGAATCGAAGAGTCCGGCGACGCGATGCGCGGAGTTCGCCGCCGAGACGGGCGGTCGGTCCGGGCGGGTGCGCAGCGTGCCGAGGTCGTGCAGGCGGCCGACTTCGGCGAGGCGGGCGGCGAGGGTGGCGGTGAGCACGGGGTGGCGTGGCGATTCCAGGGCGAGCACCGAGGTCGGGCGGGCGGCCCAATCCCACTCGCGCAGAACGGCGACGCAGGCGTCGAAGACCGCGTCGGGAACCGGGTCGTCGGGGCCGTCGAGCAGCGCGCGCAGTCGCTGCCCCCAGCCGAGGTCGGTCAGCCTGCCGAGAACACGACCGGTCTCGGCTCCGCCGGATATCTTGCCGGACAAAGGGATTCCCAGCTTGGCCATACCGGTGGGCCACTGCTTGCGCGGCGCGAGATCGAGGCCGGGACGATCGAGCCGGGCCTTGGTCGCGGCCACCGCGTCGGCGGCGACAGTGCGGTCGGGGCGGTGGCCGGTGCAGTTGTCGCAGCGGCCGCAGCCGGGCGAATCCGTGGACAAACCCGGGTCGTCGAGCTGGCGGCGCAGGAATTCCATGCGGCAACCGGCGGTCGATTGATAGTCGATCATGGCCTGCTGCTCGGCCTCGCGGGCGATGGACAGGCGCTCGTACCGTTCGGTGTCATAGGTCCACGGCCGGCCCGTGGCGATCCAGCCGCCGCGCACGCGGCGCACCGCGCCGTCCACGTCGAGCACCTTCAACACCATCTCCAGCCGGGAGCGGTTCAACTCCACCAGCGGTTCCAACGCCGCGGTGGACAACGCCCGGTCGGAGTCCAGCGCGTCGAGCACGGCACGCACGATGTGCTCGCGGGGAAAGGCGACGGAGGCGAAGTAGCTCCAGATCCGCGCGTCCTCGGGGCCGGGAAGCAGGATCACCTCGGCCCGGTCGGTGCCGCGCCCCGCGCGTCCCACTTGCTGGTAGTAGGCGATGGGCGAGGACGGCGCACCGATGTGCACCACGAATCCCAGATCGGGTTTGTCGAAGCCCATGCCGAGCGCGGAGGTGGCGATGAGCGCCTTCACCTCGTTGTTCAACAGCGCCGCTTCGAGCGCCTCGCGTTCGGCCGGGTCGGTCTGGCCCGTATAGGCGGCGACGGTGTGGCCGTGTGAGTTCAGCACGTCGGCCAGATCGTGCGCGGCGGCGACGGTGAGCGTGTAGACGATGCCGGAGCCGGGCAGCCGGTCGAGGTGCCCGCCGAGCCAGGCGGTGCGCTCCACGGCATCGTCGAAGCGGACCACCGACAGGTGCAGCGACTCGCGATCCAGCGTGCCGCGCAGCACCAGGGTGTCGGTGCCGATCTGGGTGGCGACATCGGTGACCACCCGGTCGTTGGCCGTCGCGGTGGTGGCGAGCACCGGGACGTCCGAGCCCAGGTCGGCGATCAGCGTCCGGATGCGCCGGTAGTCCGGCCGGAAGTCGTGGCCCCAGTCCGACACACAGTGCGCTTCATCGATCACCACCAGCCCGGCGTCGGCCGCGAGCCGGGGCAACACCTGATCCCGGAAATCCGGATTGTTCAATCGCTCCGGGCTGACCAGCAGCACGTCGACCGCACCGGCGGCGACCTGTGCGTGGATCTCGTCCCACTCGGTGACATTGCCCGAGTTGATGGTCGCGGCGACCACTCCCGCGCGCTGTGCCGCCGCGACCTGGTTGCGCATCAGCGCGAGCAGCGGCGACACGATCACCGTGGGCCCGCGCCCGGCCCTGCGCAGCAGCTTGGCGGCGATGAAGTACACCGCCGACTTGCCCCAGCCGGTGCGCTGCACGACCAGCGCCCTGCGCCGCCGTACGACGAGCGCTTCGATCGCGGTCCACTGATCCTCCCGCAGCGCGGCGTCCGCCCCGGCCAGCTCGCGCAGCAGCTGTTCGGCGTGCTCGCGCAGGTCGGGGGCCGTGAGGTCGATCGGAGACGCGTCGGTGGCCGTGGTCATGCGGTCCATCGTGCCCGACGCCACCGACAGGCGGCGTCGGGGCGCCGGTGTGGCGATCGGTCAGCCGCGCGCGGCGCCTTCCGGCCACACATACTCGCCGTGGCGGGTGCGCATCCTCGACGTGAGGCCGCGACGACGGCCGTGATCAGGCGGATCGCGCGGTAGCGGCCGCCAACTCGGCCAGCCGGGCACGGACCAGATCCGGACGTTCCTCGAGAATGAAGTGGCCGCAGCCCCGCACCGGTTCCAGGCGGTAGTCGTCGGCACGCGCGGTCTCCTCGGCGGCGAGCGAAGGATGGACCGCCGCGTCCTCGACTCCGAACAGGGTGCGGATCGGAATCTTCGCTCGACGTCGTTCGCCGTGTCCGGCCGAGCGCGGAACTTCGCGCAGCAGGAAAGTGCGGTAGGTGTCGGTCGCCGTGCGGGCACAGACGGGGTCGCGGAAACGGTCCGCGTAGACGCGAATCGCCTCGGGTCCGAACTTCTCGCGATCGCGTACGGCGCCGGCGAAGACGAGGTCCAGGAAGCGGGTGCGCTGGTGCAGGTAGGTGCCGAACGCCGCGACGGCGGGTTGATAGAGCAGGAACCGCCACGCGTGCGGGAGGAAAGTGCGCGGTGTCTGCCACGGGTGGGCGATGTTGAGCGCCAGCAGCGCGTCGAATCGCTCCGGCTCGCGCAGCACGAGCAGGTGGGCGATGTAACCGCCCCAGTCGTGGCCGACCAGCAGCACGCGCTTCAGGCCGAGCGCGTCCAGCAATGCGAGCAGGTCGGAGGCGACTTCGTCCTTAGCCCACCGGTGCGGCGCGGGACCGGACCAGCCGTAGCCGGGTAGGTCGGGCGCGATGATCCGCAGTCCGTCCGGCGGGTCGGCGAGCAGGTGACGATAGGCGTAATGATGCTCGGGCCAGCCGTGCAAGGCCAACACGGGGCGGCCATCCGTCGGTCCCGCCTCGGTGACGTGGAAACGCACCCCGCGAGCGGTGACATAGGAACGCCGCACGCCGGGGATCTCCGGCGGGCCGGCCGCCGCGTCCGCAGGAGCGGGTGAGAAGAACGAGGGCCGCCAGGGCATATCCGATGGTATCCAGTACGCCGCCGAGACATCCAGAGCGAAACAGCTCCCGGCGATGGACAATGAAGCCCTGAATCCCCGGTAGGGGGACCGGGGAGGAGGCAGCGGTGTCGAGCCACATTCAGCCGCCCGCGGGGTGGGCTCCGCCGGGCGCCGAGTTCCGGACCAGCAACAATGTCTCGCGCACTGTGACGGGCACGCTCGTCGGCCTGTCGGTGACGCCGATCGGGATCGGCCTGGCCGCTCATGGCGGGCTCGGCACCCGGCAGTGGGTGATCCTCGGGGACGAGGGCGACCGCTGGAGCTCGAACGCCCAGATGATCGGTGGTGCGTTGCTGTTGTTCCTGGTGGCGCTGCTGGCCGCGTACTCACCCGTCGGCACTGTGATAGCGGGCCTGGTGTGGGGTCTGCTGCCGGGCGCGGTGCAGTTGTTCTTCCCTCACGACCTCTGGCGTCTGATCGAGCAGACGCCGGGGCTGTCGGAGGAATGGCGCCTGGCCCTCTACAACTGGGTGCTGAACGGATGGGGGCTGGTGCTCGGCCTGTTGCTCATCGGAGCCGGGCTCGCCGCCACCTTGCGGCGGCGCTGACCGCGGCCGCACGCCGGGCGAGTCGGGCCGCCCGGCGGCGCGGCCGACGTTCAGCCCTTGACGCAGAGCACCTGGTGCAGCGTCGCGACCACGTCGACCAGGTCCCGTTGTGCCTCGATGACCTCATCGATGTCCTTGTACGCGGCCGGGATCTCGTCCACCACGCCCGCGTCCTTGCGCGACTCGACGCCCTCGGTCTGGGCGATGAGGTCGGCCACGGTGAACTGCCTCTTGGCCGCGTTGCGGCTCATCCGCCGTCCCGCGCCGTGCGAGGCGGACTGGAAAGAAGCCGGGTTCCCCTTGCCGCGTACGACATACGAGCGGGTGCCCATCGAGCCGGGGATCAGCGCGAGATCGCCTTCCCCCGCGCGCACGGCCCCCTTGCGGGTGACCAGCATGGGCACGCCGTCGACGATCTCCTCCGCCACATAATTGTGGTGACAGTTTCCGGTAAGGATGTTTCCCTCGAGAGCGAAGGAGTGTGTCTCTTCCACAACAGCGCAGAAGACCTCTGCTACCTCCGTAGTGGGCCTCACCGAGCGAACTGTCCATCCGCGTCGCTCGACAGCGCTCCTATTAGCAGCCCACCGCGAGCGGTGCTTCGCATGGATAAAGAACTCAGGCGTGACGTCACTGCGCGAGATGCCCATTACGAACACGTCGGACTCGCACCGGCCGAACCCTTCGCGAGTCTTCCTCCGTATCGGGAGGGTCCAGATGCCGAGTACATCGCAGGCAGTCTTGAAGAATTCGAGATGCTCGCGATTCGCGGACCGGATGGCCGGGCGGCCGGTCTTACCGACCTCTCCGTCTGCCGCGAAGTAGCCCGCGAGCCAGCCGTACAGATCGGAACGTGATCCGTCGAGTGGCGGATACTCGCGCTTCCACTCGCGCGGAAGTCCGCCTAACCGCTTGTACGCTTTTACGTTGTAGCCCTGCTTTCGAAGTTGCGCGACCTCGTTCAACTTCACGTAGGTCTTCCGCGATGGGTCGTCCGAGTACAGGTAATAGTAGGTTCGTACGCGCTCGAGGTTGTCGTAGTAGGGCAGTAGTGCCATGTCTTTCGACCCATAGAAGATGGCATTAGCCAGCGCGTCACCAGCGATGCTGCCATCGCCGAACACGAAGCCGCGGGCGATGCCTTCCCGAGACGGTTGGAGGTCATCCGGGCGCTTCGGGAAGACGTAGGCCAGGCGATCTCCTACGCGGAGTCCCGAAGTGATTGCCTCGGTGCGGTTATGTGCGACCTTCGGTCGAAGAAGCCAGCGATGCTCAGCTGTCGCGCGAATGGTGCGCTCTTGTCCGTAGCGCCCAACGACCAGCTCCCAGAGTGGTTGATGACCGAAGGACATGATGGGCGCCTTCACCCACTCGCCGCCCTCCGTGAGCAAGGTATGCATGCCACCCGCGAGCTCCGAGATAGGGCGGCAACCTTGTTCCGTCATCACCGAGGTCTCCCCGGCGAAGCAGCTTATCGGCTGCTCGAAACGCACTCCGCGATCGGCGAATTCGGCGGCGACCGCACGGCAGACCAGGGCGAGCATCACCGCGCGGTTGCGCGCCGCGTACTCCTGCGCCCAGGTGAGGTCGCGCCGGTACGCCCGCATCTCCGGCGTGCCGGAGACGAAGACCGCCAGGTCGCGGTCGGGCAGATCGACGTTGTGCGGCAGCGTGCGCGCGATCGAGATGTGCCGCTCGGCGAGTTCCTTGCCGATGTTGCGGCTGCCGGAGTGCAACAGGATCCACACCCGGTCGTCCTGGTCCAGGCAGACCTCGATGAAGTGGTTGCCGCCGCCGAGCGTGCCCATCTGCTTGCGCGCCTTCGACTCTCGTGCCTGAACCCGGCTGTCCAGCGCGCCGAACGAACCCCAGAACCGGTCCCAGCCCGCGCGCAGCGCCGCAGTGCTCGCGCCGAGGCCCGCGACCTGGCCGCCGAGCCGGGTGACATCGACGGCGTCGTGATGCGCCTGGAAGCCGACCGGCACCGCCGCCTCGATGCGCGACCGCAGCGAACGCAGGTTGTCGGGCAGATCCGCCGCGGTGAGATCGGTGCGCACGCTCTCCATGCCGCACCCGATGTCCACGCCGACCGCGGCGGGGGCCACCGCGTCCTTCATCGCGATCACCGAGCCGACCGTGGCCCCCTTGCCGAGGTGCACGTCCGGCATCACGCGGACGCCGTGGACCCATTTCAGCGCGGCGATGTTGCGCAGCTGCTGGAGCGCGGCCTGCTCGACCTCGTGCTCGTCGGCCCACATCAGCGTCTGCGCCTTGGTGCCGCGCAGCTCGACGGGAAACATGGTGTCGATCCTTCCGTTGGTTATGCCATCAACGGTAGGTACCGAGGACACCCGGCGCACCCGAATATTCGACCGCCCGGAATGCTGGCGGTCAGCCGGCCGCCTGCTCGAACCGTGCGCGATAGACGCGCTCGGCGTTCCCGTGGGCGATGGCGCTGACCAGGGCTTCGGCGTCGGCGGTGGTGATCGCGTCGTCGGCGAGCCACTCGTCGACGAGCTTGCCGAGACCGCGCCGCCAGAGCAGGGCGCCCAGGTAGTGCAACTCTGGGAGCCCGTAGCCGTCGGAGGAGTAACACAGCGCCCGGAACGGAGCCAGCTCCAGCGTCTCGGCCAGCACGGCCCCGGCCCGCTGTCCCACATAAGGGATGGTCAGGCCCAGATCCAGATGGACGTGCTCGAAGACGTGCGCGAGGTAAGCGGCATGGCGATGGAAGGGCCAGCAGTGCAGCAACATCACCGACAGCCCGGTGCCCGCGGTCCGGCGCAGGAAGTCGGTGAGCAGCAGCGGGTCGCCGTGCCGCAGGCGCAGGTCCGGGTCACCGAATCCGGTGTGGAATTGCAGCGGAAGACCTAGTTCGGCGCCGATGCGCGCGCCGAGGCCGACCAGCCAGCCGAGGACGTCCGGATCGGTGAGCCGGTGCTCGGGCGCGAAACTGGTCGGCGGGTGATCCCGCGGCGGGAAGTCCAGACCGCACCGGTAGGCCACGATCGTCTTCAACCCGACGGCGCCGACCGCCCGAGCGCGCAGCTCCTCCTCGATCCGCTCGTACACCCCGGACACCGCGCCGACCTGCGCGACGACTTGCTCGGCCACTTGCTCCAGCCGCACCACCTCGCGCACCTCCCCGCCGGCCAGTTCGATGAAATCCGCTGTTCCACCACCGATTCCGGTGTCCAGAAACCATCGGGTCACCCCGGTGGCGCGCAGCAGCCGGGCGGACACCTCGCGCGCGCCGAGCCGGGCGCGATGACGCAGGTAGACGTCCGGGCCGACGTGGGCGGGCAGATCGAGCGCGGGGGCACACCAGCGGCGCACGGCGAGCCCGATCGCGGAATCGAAACTGCCGCGCGCGCCTTCCCCGAGCAAGCGCTCGAAGCCGGGCCGATCCAGGTTCTCGGTGTACACCCCGTGGCAGTGGTGGTCGGTGAGCCGGACACCGTCGGTGAGCATGTCAGAACCGCCAGCGGGTCAGGGCGACCAGCTCGTCGGCGCTCGCGGCGGCGTACCGCTCGGCCTCCGCGCGGCGCACGGTGAGCAGCGAGTCGTGTAGTTCGACGCCCATGGCGTCGGCGAGCACCGTGGACGCGGCGAGGTGGTCGGCGGCTTCGGACGGGGTGGTCGGCAGGCGGCGCACATTCGATACCATGCGTGCCTCGGCGTCGAAAGTCGCTGGATCACCGGTGATTTCGACCGGAAGGCGCAACTGTTCGGCGACACCGGCGAGCCCGGCGGCGATCACCGACCCGACGATCAGGTACGGATTGCCGGTCGCGTCGAAACATTTGATCTCGGCGTTGGCCGCCCACGCCTCGGTGCCGCGCACCCCGGTGACGAACCGTAGCGCGGCCTCTCTGGTCTCGTGGCCCCAGCACTGCCAGACTCCCGCCCAGCGCGACGGCTCCGACCGCAGGAAGCTCGCCGGATTGCCCGCGCCGACCGCGACCAGCGCGGGCAGTTCGCGCAGCACTCCCGCCAGGAACGCCTCGCCGGTCCGCCGCATGCCGTGCGGGCCGTCGCCGTCCGCGAACAGCGGTCCGTCCTCGTCGGTCACCGACAGGTGCAGGTGCGCTCCGGAACCGGCGCCGCCCGGTTCGATGCACGGGGCGAGCAGCGCCCGCCTGCCGTGCCGCGCGCTCACCTGCCGGATCGTGTGCCGGACCAGCACGGCCTCGTCGGCGGCGGTGACCGGCTCGGACGGTTCGACCGACAACTCCAGTTGCGCGAGGGCGTATTCGGGATGGAACTGGGCGACGGTGACGCCTTGGCGCTCGAGTGCGGCGACCAGGTCGGCGGCGTAGTCGGCCACCTGCCCGAGCCGCACCAGTCCGTAGGCGGGGCCGTGGATCGCGGGTGTGAAGTCGTCGGTGTCGTCGGCGCGGCCCACCGCCCATTCGGTCTCGAACGCCATGGACAACCGCAGTCCGGCGGCCTGCGCCGCAGCCGTCTGGCGTGCCGCGAAGTGGCGCTGGCAAGCGGCGAAGCGGGTGCCGTCCTGGGTGTATTTGTCCGTGGGCGCCCACGCCCAGCCGGGCTGGCAGGCCAGTTCGGTGAGCATGCTCAGATCGGGGACGAGTCGCAGGTCGCCGTCGGGCCCGCCGAGATAGCGCCCGATCGCCATCAGGTCGTCGAAGGCGAAGGTCTCGAAGCACGGCGACACTCCGACGCCGTACCGGGACGCTCGGTCCAGCCGCTGGCTGGGGACGGTTTTCACGCGCGTGATGCCCGCGTTGTCCACGAAGCTCAGCGCGACCATGGCCGCGTCCAGCCGCTCGATCGGCGCGGTGTCGCCCTCGGCGGGGATGCGATCCGGCGTGGTGGCCATGCCCATCACGATATCGGCTCGGGCGCAGCGGGAGCCGCCGCGGCGCGAGTCGTCACTCCGCGGCGAGGGCTGCGGTGATCTCCTCGCGGGCCGGGATCGAACTGCTCGCGCCCAACCGGGTCGTAGCCAGCGCCCCGGCCGCGCAAGCCCAGGTCAGCGCCCATTCCGGCCCCCGATGCCAGGCTGCGGCCAGCGCACCGGTGAAGGCGTCGCCCGCGCCGGTGGTGTCGACGACATCGACCCGCGGGCTGGGCTGGGACAGGCGGGCGCCGTCCGGTCCGCGATAGTCCGCGCCCGCCGCCCCGCGGGTGACGACCACGTGCGCGACGGTGTCCAGGTCCGCGCCCAGTTGCTCGGCCTCGCCGGAATTCACCACGGCGACATCGATATTCGTCCAAAGATCGGCGGGCAGCGGACGGGCGGGCGATGGGTTCACCAGCACGGTGGTGTCGTGCGCGCGGGCGTGGCGGGCCGCGGCGGCGATCGTTTCGACCGGAATCTCCAGCTGGCACAACAAGATATCGGCGGCCGCGATCGCCGCCAGGTCGTCCTCGGTCAGCTCGGTCATCCGCGTGTTGGCGCCTCCGACGACGATGATGCTGTTCTCGCCGTCGTCGTCCACCACGATCGTGGCGATGCCGCTCGGCCCGGCGACCGTGCGCAGCCGGTCGGTGAACACCGCGGCGTCCGTGAGCGCCGCGCGCAGTTCACCGGCGAAGACGTCGTCGCCGACCGCCCCGAGGAAGCTGACCTCGCCGCCCGCCCGCCGCGCAGCGATCGCCTGATTCGCGCCTTTCCCGCCGGGCACCATGGCGAAGCCGTTGCCGAGGACCGTCTCACCGGGGACCGGTCTGCGTGCGGTCGTAGTGATCAGGTCCATGTTGACGCTGCCGAGCACCACGATCGCGGGAGCGTCCGATTCGACCGTCATATCGCCGGACGGTAGTCGCCCGGCCCGGGTCGCGCACGTGACCGCGCCCGCGTCGCAGCGGGTGGAATCGGCGGTGTACCCGGTGCGTAGGCTGTACCCATGACGGTAGGAACGACCACCCAGCCTGATGTTCGCGAGGTGGTGCACGAGGCCGCGCGCAAGGCCAGGGTCGCGTCGCGAGCCCTCGCCCCGCTGACGACGGCGCGGAAGAACGACGCCCTGCACGCCGCCGCCGACGCGCTGCTGGCCGCCGCCGATCGGGTGCTGGCCGCCAATGCCGAGGACATCGCCGCGGCGCGGGCCGCGGGCACCGAGGAGTCACTGCTGGACCGGCTGCGGCTGACCGAGCCCCGCATCGACGGCATCGCCTCCGGGTTGCGTCAGGTGGCGGGACTGCCCGATCCGGTGGGTGTGGTGGTGCGCGGCTCGACGCTGCCGAACGGCTTGGAGATCCGGCAGGTGCGAGTGCCGCTCGGCGTGGTCGGCATGGTGTACGAGGCCAGGCCGAACGTCACCGTCGACGCGTTCGGGCTCGCGCTCAAGTCCGGTAACGCCGCCCTGCTGCGCGGCTCATCCTCGGCGGCCCGCTCCAACGCCGCGCTCGTCGCGGTGCTGCGCGAATCGCTTGCCGCGCAAGACATCCCGGCCGACGCCGTGCAGTTGCTGCCGAGTGAGGACCGTTCCAGCGTCACGCATCTGATCCAGGCCCGCGGCCTGGTCGACGTGGTCATTCCGCGCGGCGGCGCCGGGTTGATCAACGCCGTCGTGCGTGACGCGCAGGTGCCGACCATCGAGACCGGTACCGGCAACTGCCACGTCTACGTGCACGCCGCCGCCGACCTGGACATGGCCGAGCGGATCCTGATCAACGCCAAGACCCGCCGTCCCAGCGTGTGCAACGCCGCCGAGACCGTGCTGATCGACGCCGGGATCGCGGACACGGCGCTGCCCCGGCTCACCGAAGCGCTGGAGCGTTCCGGCGTCACCATCCACGGCGACCTGCCCGGCCAGGTTCCGGCCACCGAGGCCGACTGGGGCGAGGAATACCTCACCCTGGACATCGCGCTCAAAGTGGTCGACGGCCTGGACGCGGCGGTGGAGCACATCAACACCTGGGGCACCGGCCACACCGAGGCCATCGTCACCGGCGACCTCCCCGCGGCCCGCGAGTTCACCAGCCGGGTCGACGCCGCCGCCGTGATGGTGAACGCCTCCACCGCGTTCACCGACGGCGAGCAGTTCGGCTTCGGCGCCGAGATCGGCATCTCCACCCAGAAGTTGCACGCTCGCGGCCCGATGGCGCTGCCGGAGCTGACCTCCACGAAGTGGATCGTCTGGGGCGAAGGACAGATCCGGCCCGTCTGACCCGCGTGCGCGGCGGCCACGGCCGAGGCCGAGTCGGCATCGGCGACGCGCTGCCGTAGCGTGGGGGACGGTTCGGAAGGAAGGTGCCGGGTGGTGTCGGAGAGCGCAGTACAGGAGCCGATCTTCACGTCGGTGGACGACGTGATCGAACGGTTGGCCAGCACGGGCTACCTGGCGGACAAGGCCACCGCCACCTCGGTGTTTCTCGCCGATCGGTTGGGCAAGCCGTTGCTGATCGAAGGACCGGCGGGTGTCGGCAAGACCGAGCTGGCGCGCGCGGTCGCGCAGACCTCGGGCGCCGAGCTGGTGCGATTGCAGTGCTACGAGGGCGTCGACGAGGCCCGCGCGCTGTACGAGTGGAACCACGCCAAGCAGATCCTGCGCATCCAGGCGTCCAGCGAGAACGACTGGGAAGAGACGAAGGCCGACGTCTTCACCGAGGAGTTCCTGCTCTCGCGCCCGCTGCTGACCGCGATCCGGCGCACCGATCCCACGGTGCTGCTGATCGACGAGACCGACAAGGCCGACGTCGAGATCGAGGGCCTGCTGCTCGAGGTGCTCAGCGACTTCGCGGTGACGGTACCGGAACTGGGCACGATCACCGCCAGCCGCAAACCGTTCGTGGTGCTCACCTCGAACGCCACCCGCGAGCTGTCCGAGGCGCTCAAGCGTCGCTGCCTGTACCTGCATCTGGATTTCCCGGACGAGGAGCTGGAGCGGCGCATCCTGGCCAGCCGGGTGCCCGAACTGTCGGCGGCCGTCGCCGCGCAGCTGGTGCGGATCGTGCACGTGCTGCGCGGCATGCAGTTGAAGAAGCTGCCCTCGGTCGCGGAATCGATCGACTGGGGTCGCACGCTGCTGGCGCTCGGCCTGCGGGACCTGGACGACACCACCGTCCGAGCGACGCTCGGTGTGGTCCTCAAACACCAGAGCGACCACCAGCGCGCGCTGGCCGAACTGAAGCTGGCCTGAGCCATGGCGACCGGGCCGGTCCCCGCCGAAGTCGCGGCACTGAGCGCGCCACACGGTATTCCGGGACATCTGGTCGGGTTCGTGGAGGCGCTACGGGCGCGCGGGATACCGGTCGGACCGTCGGAGACGGTGGACGCGGGCCGCGTGGTGACCGTGCTCGACCTGATGGACCGTGAGGTCCTGCGGGAGGGGCTGGCGTGCGCGTTGTTGCGGCGCACCACCCACCGCGCGACCTTCGACGGGCTGTTCGACCTGTGGTTCCCCGTCGCCGTCGGGCAGCGCGCCGTGAGCCAGGACGAGCTGGAGATCCCGCACACGCCCTCGGGAGACGTGGACATCCCGGCGCTGCGCGAACTGCTCGCGGAGTTGCTGGCGCAGGAGTCGGCGACCCAGCAACTGGAGGCGCTGGCCGCGCAGTTGGTCGAGCAACTCGGCCAGTACCAGTCCGCCCGCGGTCCGTCTTTCTCGTCGTACCAGGCGCTGAAAGAGGTGCAGCCGCAGACGTTGCTGGCGAAGATCCTCGCGGGCATGGCCCTCGGGCCGAACACGAGCGAGTTCGACTCCGAGATCGCCCGCCGCGCCGCCCGGCAGCGCATCGCGGGCTTCCGCGCGACCGTCGAGGCCGAGACCAGGCGGCGCGTCGCCGAACGGATCGGACGCGAACGCGTGGCGAGCTACGGAGTCGCCCGGCAAGCCGAGGAGGTCGACTTCCTGCGCGCCTCCGAGGCCGAACTCTCCGAACTCAAGCGCAGTACCCAGCGGTTGGCCCGCATCCTGGCTTCGCGTCTGGCCGCGCGTCGCAGGCACGCCCATCGCGGAGCCATCGACCTTCGCCGCACTCTGCGCGCGTCCATGTCCACGGGCGGCGTGCCCATCGACCTGGTGAACCGCAAGCCGCGACCGGGCCGCCCCGAACTGGTTCTGCTGTGCGATGTGTCGGGCTCGGTGGCCGGCTTCAGCAACTTCACGCTGCTGCTGGTGAGCGCGCTGCGCGAACAGTTCTCCCGGGTGCGCATCTTCGCGTTCGTCGACCAGATCGACGAGGTGACCCGGTTCTTCGATCCGCACACCCAGCTGGACCGGTCGATGACCCGGATCTTCGGTGAGGCGAACGTCGTCGGCCTGGACGGGCACTCCGACTACGGCAACGCGCTGGCCGGGTTCGCCAGGGACTTCCCGGACGCCGTCACCAGCCGCAGCTCGCTGCTGATCCTCGGCGACGCCCGCACGAACTACCGTGACCCGGAGCTGAACACCCTGCGGTCGCTGGTCGAGGTGGCCAAGCACGCGCACTGGCTCAATCCCGAACCGCGCAACCAGTGGGGTTCCGGCGATTCCGCGGCGGACAAGTACCGCGACGTGATCGAGATGCACGAATGTCGTTCGGCCAAACAACTCACCGCGGTGGTTTCGCGGCTGCTACCGGTGTAGGAGACGGCATGGACGATGCCGCGCTGCTGAGCTACTGCCTGGCCAAGCCGGGCGCCTGGCAGGACGAACCGTGGGAGGGCGACGTCGTCGCCAAGGTCCGCGACAAGATCTTCGCCTTCCTCGGCGCGACATCGGTCGGCCTCAAATGCGGGCGGACCCGCGAGGAGGCCGACGAACTGGTCCGGGTGTACCCGGGGGACGTGGCGGCGTCGGCCTACATCGGGCGGTACGGCTGGAACGTCATCCAGTTCGGCGGCGCGGTCTCGGATAACGAACTCTACGAGCTGGTCGATCTCTCCTACGAGGCCGTCGTGCGCAAACTGCCGAAGAGCAAGCGCCCGACCGCCTGAAAGGGTTCGTTAAGGGGATCTTTGGCGTGCGCCGACAAGATCGGCGGCCATGGGGAACAGAACGCCGGACGATCCGGTGGCGGTGCACAATAACTATTCGTTTCAGGTCGATTTGCGCGGGATAGTCGATCTGCTTTCTCATCACCTCTATTCGAGTCCGCGGGTCTATCTGCGCGAGCTGTTGCAGAACGCCGTCGACGCGGTCACCGCACGTGTTCGGCTCGATCCGCTGGCTCCCACCGGAATTCGGCTCTCCGTGGACGAGTCCGGGCTGCGGATCAGCGATCCCGGTGTCGGCCTGACCGACGCCGACGTGCACCGGTTCCTCGCCACCATCGGCCGCTCGTCCAAACGCGACGACATCGAAGGCGCGCGACGGGAGTTCCTCGGACAGTTCGGAATCGGGTTGCTGGCCTGTTTCACGGTCGCCGAGACGATCCGGGTCGTCACCCGATCGGCCGCCGACCCGACCGCCTCGCCGGTCGAGTGGCTGGCCCGCGCCGACGGCACGTACTCGGTGCGCTCACTCGATCGAGGCGAGTACGCGCAACCGGGCACGACGGTGTGGCTCACCCCGCGCGGGGGAGCCGGGGAGTGGTTCCGGCCGCAGCGGGTGACCGACCTGGCACGCGAATTCGGGTCGCTGCTGCCCTACGAGGTGACGGTGGAGTCGGACGGTGCTGTGACGACGGTCACCGAAGGCGTTCCGGTCTGGCGCCGCGCGTATCCGTCGGCGCAGGGGCGCAGGGCCGCCCTGCTCGACTACGGTCACCGGACGCTGGGCTTCGTCCCGCTCGACGCCATCGAGCTCGATGCCGGTGCGGCAGGCGTCAGCGGTGTGGCCTATGTCCTGTCCCAGCCGGGCAACCCGTCCGACAGCAGTGCGCATCGGGTGTACCTGAAGGGCATGCTCCTGGGCGACGCGGTGCGCGGCGTGCTGCCGGATTGGGCGTTCTTCGTGCGCTGCGTGCTCGACACCGACACGCTGCGCCCCACCGCGTCGCGGGAGGGCCTCTACGAGGACGAGCGGCTCGCCGTCGTGCGCGAGGTGCTCGGAGACCGGATCCGGGACTGGCTCACCGAGATCGCCGCCGAACAGCCGCAGCGGCTGGCCGCGTTCCTGTCCGTGCACGCACTCGGCGTGAAGGCGATGGCGAGCCATTCCGTCGAACTGCTGCGCATCATGCTGCCCCATCTGCACTTCGAGACCACCGACGGGCGCGTGCCGCTCACCGAGTTCGCCCGCCACCACCGCACCGTCCGGGTGACGGCGACGGTCGAGGAGTTCCGTCAGGTGGCGGCCACCGCCGCCGCGCAGGGCATCGGCGTCGTCAACGGCGGCTACGCCTACGACCGGGAGTTGATCGCGCGGTTGCCGCGGTTGCTGCCCGGCGTCGAAGTGGTCGACCTGGACGTAGACGCGATCGCCGCGGCGCTCGACCCGGTCGACCCAGGCGACGAACTGGCGCTGGCCCCGGTGCTCGAACTGGCGCGATCCGTGCTCGACCCGCTGTCGTGCGACGTCATCGTGCGCGCCTTCCATCCGGTCACGGTGCCCGCGCTCTATCTCGACGTCCGCGCCGCACGCAACGAACGCGCCAGAGCGCAGACGGCCGGGGACGCCGACGACCTGTGGACCGAGATCCTCGGCGCCCTGGCGGTCGCGACACCGCGCGCTCGGCTGGTGCTCAACCACCACAGCCCGATCGTGCGCAGGCTGTCCCGCATCGACGATCCCGGCTTCCGGAAGACGGCGGTGGAATCGCTCTACGGGCAGGCCCTGTTGATGACCCACCGTCCGCTGAGCGCGGCCGACACGGCGCTGCTCAATCGCGCCTTCGGCGAATTCCTCGGCTGGGCCACCCAACGTGCCGCCGACCGCGGTGAAGAGACGGAGTGAGCATGGACGCCGCCGAGATCGGCGCGGCGCTGGCGCAGGTCTACGCGCTACCGCACGGCCGGACGCGCACCGAGCGACTGGAGACCCTGGCCGCGGCCGCGCGAACCGGATCGGATCGCGCGCTGGAAGGCAGGGTGCTGCTGGAGCTCGCGCAGTCGTACTCCTACGCGGGCGAACGCGATCTGGTGCCCGTCGCCTACGGCAGGTTGCTGCGGATCTACGACGACCACCCCGCCGAGCTGGGCTCGATGACGCACTCGGTGCACTGGTATCTGAAATGGGTGACCTGGGGCATGGTCGGCAACCCCGCGCTGCCGCTGTCCACGATCGATCGCTGGTTCGACGAACTGGACAGCCGCTACCGGCAGCGCGGCTACAGTCCGCGCCCGGTGCTGGCCCTGCGCTCCGAACTCGCCCGCGAGATCGGTGACACCGCGGCCGCCGCCGCGTGGCTGGAGCAGGCGATGGCCGCACCGCGCGACAGCATGTCCGACTGCGATGCCTGCGAGCGCGGCGAATGGGGTGTGACGAGCGTGTCTCTCGGTGACGACGAGGGCGGACTCGCGCACTGGAAGCCCGTGCTCGACGGCGAACGGACCTGCGCCGAGGAGCCGCACCGCGTTCTGGCGCAGGCACTGCTCCCGCTGGTGCGCACCGGCCGCGTCGCGGCGGCACGCGGCGCGCACCTGACCGGGTATCCGCTGGTCCGGCACACCGAGGACCTGCGTCCTTCGGTGGCGTCGCATATGGAATTCTGCGCGCTGACCGGCAACGAGGCACGCGGGCTGGAAATTCTCACCGAGCACGCGAACTGGCTGGCCGATTCCGGAGCCGACGCGGGCGCGCGCCTGGCCTTCGCCACCGGCGTGTGCGTGCTGCTGCGCAGGCTGGTGGCGCTGCGGCTGGGTGATCTTCCGCTTGCGGAGGGGACGGTGGAATCGGTGCGCGCCCGGTTGGAGGTCGAGATCGGCGCGTTGTGTGCTCGCTACGACGCCCGCAACGGCAACAGCTCGGTCAGCCTGCGCACCGCCGCCCGGCTCGCGGCCGAACCGCTACTGGACCGGTTGCCGCTCGGTTTGCGCAGCACACTGCCGCGCGCCGCGAGCGCGCCGGACAGCGTGCGGGCGGCCGACGACTTCTCCGGCGACCGAGCGACGGAGGTCCGCAGGCTGGCCGAACTCGGTGCCGCCCGGCTCGCCGATACGCCCGAGGAGGCGGAAGCCCACCTGCGGGAAGCGCTGGCGCTCGGTACGCAGGTGCTGGCCGGGGAGGAGGCCGCCCGGCTGGGCGCGCAGCTGGTCATCGCCATCGCGAGCCAGCCGGACCGCGAACTCGATCTGGCCGATGCCGCGGTGCGCGCCGCGGCACGCTGGGAAGGGCTGTCCGAACCGGATGTACTGCATCACACCGTGGTCGCCGCACGCGCGTTCCATCGCGCGGAGCGCCACGGCGAGGCCGTCGCCCTGTTCGAACACGCGCTGCTCAGCGGCGCGATTCCGTATCCGTCCGGCGAACTGGCGGTGGTGCGCGCGCAGTTCGGCCGATCGCTGAACGCACTGAACCGCCACCGCGAGGCCGCGCGGCAGTTCCTGGAGGCGGCACGACTCGTCGAACGCGACCCGGAGCGGACGAAGCTGCACGCCGAGCTGGCGTGGTCGGCCGCCACCGCGCTCGAGTACTGCGGGCAGGACGACGAGGCGGTGGCCGCCTACCAGCGCGCCGCACAGCTGTGGGCCGGGCTGGGCGCGGTGGCGGAGCGGGCGCGTTGCCTGCGGGCGGCGGCCTGGCTGCGCGTGTGCGGCGAAGCCGATCCCGAATCCGGGCTCACCTCGATGCGGACGCTGATCGCCGAGCTGGCCCCGCTGGCGGGCCGGTCGGCCGAGGCGGCGGATGAACTCGCGCGCACCCGCGAGCAGCTGGCCCGGATGCGCGAGATGGGAGACGCCACCGCCTGAGGCGCCGCCGGGCCCGGTGTGGCGGGGCATAGTGCGGGCGGGTGTCCCCAGTTCGCCGCCCGCCCCCGCTTACCGGCCCCGTGCGGGCCGTGGGCGACCCGTTAAGCTCGGCAGTCATGCACGAGACAGGTCGGCGCGGCCGCAAGCTCGGGGTGATGGGCGGCACGTTCGACCCCATCCACCACGGGCATCTGGTCGCCGCCAGCGAGGTCGCGCACCGGTTCGACCTGGACGA
Source organism: Nocardia sp. NPDC003999 (assembly GCF_053604885.1). Classification (NCBI taxonomy): domain Bacteria; kingdom Bacillati; phylum Actinomycetota; class Actinomycetes; order Mycobacteriales; family Nocardiaceae; genus Nocardia; species Nocardia sp. NPDC003999. The sequence goes on along the minus strand of NZ_JBSGIB010000012.1, from coordinate 79,883 downwards.
AGTGATCTTCGTCCCGACCGGGCAGCCCTGGCAGAAATCGCACAAGCAGGTCAGCCCGGCCGAGGATCGGTACCTGATGACCGTCATCGCGACCGCGTCCAACCCACGGTTCTCGGTGAGCCGTGCGGACATCGAGCGCGGCAAGGTCACCTATACCGTCGACACCCTGCGGGAGATGCGATCGGCCCATCCCGGCGCCGAGCTGTACTTCATCACCGGTGCGGACGCGCTGGCCAGCATCCTCACATGGCAGGATTGGGCAGAACTGTTCGAACTGGCGAAGTTCGTCGGGGTGAGCCGTCCGGGGTACGAGCTGAACATCGATCATCTCGAGGAGCATCTGCGGGATCTCCCGCCGGATGCGGTGACCATGGTCGAGGTCCCCGCGCTGGCGATCTCGTCGAGCGAATGCCGTCGCCGCGCCGCCGAGAATCGGCCGGTGTGGTACCTCGTCCCCGACGGCGTGGTGCAGTACATATCGAAGCGGCACCTGTATGTGCCCGGAGCAGCGGAAGGTAGCTGAGCGTGAGCGAGCGCAGCGAAGGTGCGGGCATGAGCGAGCGAACGATCCCCACGGCCGCGAGTGCCGTCCCGCCGAGCGCCCGGGGGGTGCAGGCATGACCGCGTCGACCGAGTCGGTGGAGATCGCGCAGGTCGCCGCGCTGGCCGCCGACGAGAAGCTGGCGTCCGACGTGGTGGTGCTCGATGTGTCGGAGCAGCTGGTGATCACCGACTGCTTCGTGATCGCGTCCGCGCCCAACGAGCGTCAGGTCAACGCCATCGTCGACAACGTGGAGGAGAAGCTCCGCGCGGCCGGGCACAAGCCGGTCCGGCGCGAGGGCACCCGCGAAGGCCGCTGGGCGCTGCTGGACTACGTCGACGTCGTCGTGCACATCCAGCACAACGACGAGCGCAATTTCTATGCGCTGGAACGCCTGTGGAAGGACTGCCCCGTGGTGCCGGTCGCCGGTCTCACCGGGGCCGCGCCGGATTCGCGCGCCGCGGCGACGGAGGACGAGGCGCGATCGTGAGCAGACATGCCGGCGTGCGCACCCTCATCCTGTTGCGCCACGGGCAGACCGAATGGAACGCCACCGACCGCATGCAAGGCCAGATCGACACCGATCTCACCGAACTCGGTCGCAGACAGGCCAAAGAGGCGGCACGCGAACTGGTTTCGCGCAACGCCATCGCTATCCACGCTTCGGATCTGCGCCGTGCCTTCGACACCGCGACGGCTCTGGCCGAACACACCGGGCTCACCGTCGTGCCCGACGTCAGGTTGCGGGAGACCAATCTCGGCGACTGGGAGGGATTGACCCACCTGGAGGTCGACGCCGACTATCCGGGCGCGCGCATGGCGTGGCGGCTGGACGCGCGCTACACCCCGCCCAACGGCGAGAGCAAACTCGAGGTCGGGGCGCGGTCGCTGCCGGTGGTGCAGGAGTTGCTGGTCGAACGGCAGGACTGGCCGGGCCGGACTATCATCCTGGTGGCGCACGGCGGGCTGATCGCCGCCCTCACGGCTGCGCTGCTCGACCTGCCGCCGCAGAACTGGCCGATCCTCGGAGGACTGGCCAATACCAGCTGGGTGCAGCTCAGCAGTCACGGCCCGAGCATCGAACAGCCCGGCTGGCGTCTGGATGTGTGGAACGCAGCGGCGAAGGTAGCACCGGATGTCCTCTGAAGAGCCGATCAGATCGGTCCCGGACGAACTGTTCCGTAAGGTCTCGGCGAAGGCCGAACGGCAGTTGCCCGACGCGTTGTTCGGCGGTCCGCCACCGGCTTCTCGCGAATCCGCGGCTACATCCGACGAAGCTTCCGGCGCGGCAGGCGATTCCGGCGGCGGGTCCGAGTCCGGAGAGGAATCCGACTCGGAGGACGACGGATCCGGTGACATCGTCACCAGCGCCGAGCCGCACGTACACGTCGGCGGCGGCGGCGCGTCGCCCGTCGGTGCCGCGAACGACGCTCCGGAACGGATTGCCGAGTCGGCGGAAACGCTCGGCGAATCGGTCTCCTCGACGGGGGACGGGTCCACTGCAACGTTCGGCGAACCGGTTGCCCCGGCGGCGGACGGTTCCGCGGCCTCTGCGATCGCGGAATCGGTTGGCACACGGGCGGATGGATTCGCCGGAGCACTCGGCAAATCGGTCGCGGTGACGGACGGGGCCGCGGCCGACACAATCGCCGGATCGGATGCCACGGTGGCGGCTGGGTTCGCAGCGGTGCTCGACGAACCGGTTGTCTCGGCGGGTAATGGGTCCGCTGCGGCGCTCGGCGAACCTGTTGCTCCGGCAAGAGAGGAGTCCGCGGCCGACACGATTTCCGCATCGCCCGCGCCGACAGACGCCGTGATCGAGTCCGCGACGCCCGGATCCGCTGTGCCAGGAGAACCTGAACTCGCTGCGCCCGAGTTCGCCGCTGTCGCTCCGGAATCCGCGGGCGCCGACGAACCCGCCGAAACGCGCGAAGCCGGGCGCCCGGTGCTGCTGGTGATCGCCGACTCCCTGTCCTACTTCGGGCCCAAGGGCGGACTGCCTGCAGACCATCCGCGTATCTGGCCGAACCTCGTTGCGGCCGAACTGGATTGGGACGTCGAATTGGTCGCCCGGATCGGCTGGACCTGCCGCGACGCCTATTGGGCCCTGATCGGCGATCCTCGGGTGTGGGCGGCGGTGCCGCGCGCCGGTGCGGTGGTCTTCGCCGTCGGCGGCATGGACACGCTGCCCTCGCCATTGCCCACCGCGCTGCGCGAACTGATCCGCTATGTGCGCCCGCCCGCGCTGCGCCGCGTCGTCCGCGCCACTTACAACTGGCTGCAGCCCAAGCTGTCGAAACTCGGCAGGCCCGTGGCGCTTCCGCCGAAGGTGAGTGTCGACTATCTGGAACAGTGCCGCACGGCTCTGGCGCAGTTGCGCCCTGACCTGCCGGTCGTCGCGGTGCTGCCCTCGGTGCACAACTGCGAGGCCTACGGCCGCGTGCACTCCGGGCGGCCACGGGCGGTGGAGGCGCTGCGCTCTTGGTCGAACCGGACTTCGGTGCCGCTGGTCGACCTGGGGGAAGCGGTGCGCGACAACATTTTCTCCGGCGAGGCGAATCCGGACGGCATCCACTGGGGCTGGGACGGTCACACGGCGGTGGCCAACGCGATGGTCAAGACCCTGCAGGAGGTTCGGTAGTCCGTGGCAGTCGTGGTCGTCACCGATTCGTCCGCCAGCCTCCCTGCCGAACATGTCGACGAGCTGGATATCGCCGTCGTCCCGCTGCACGTCCTGGTCGGTGACCGGGCGATGCGGGAAGGCGTCGATCCGGTCGAGATCGACTATGCCTCCGACACCGTGACCACTTCGGCCGCCTCGCCCGGCGAGTTGCGGGAGGTGTACGAGCGGGCCTTGGAGCGCAGCGGCGGTGACGGCGTTGTCGCGGTGCACCTTTCCCGGCGGCTGTCGGGCACATGGGAGGCCGGTCGGCAGGCCGTGCGCGACATGGACGCCGCCGACCGCGTCCGGCTGGTCGACTCGCTCGGAGCCGGGTTGGCCACCGGGCTGCCCGTGCTGGCCGCCGCCCGGCGTGCCGAGTCGGGAGCGCCGCTGGACGTGGTGTACGACGCGGCGGTGGCGGCCGCCGCGCGGGCCCGCACGTTCATCCTGGTCAATCGCACCGAGCAATTGCGGCGCGGCGGCAGACTGTCGTCGGCGGCGACGTTCTTCGCCAGCGAGCTGGTCACCAAGCCGCTGCTGCAGATCGTCGAGGGACGGCTGGAGCTGCGGGAGAAGGTCCGGACGCGCTCCAAGGCGTACGCGAAACTCGTCGCCGCGGCAGTCGACGCGGCGGGCGAGGACGGCGCCGCGGTGGCCGTGCAGCATCTAGGCGCCGAGGACGCCGCACAGACCATCGCGGGCCAGTTGCGGGAACTCGTTCCCGGCCTGGAAGAACTCATCGTCGCCGAGTTCGGGCCCGCGCTGGCAGTGCATCTCGGGTTGGGGGCGCTCGGCGTGCTCGTCGTCCCCGGCGGGTGTCGCTGAGCGTGTGCGGGTCTTCGGGCGGACAACGATCTCGGTGATCCGAATGCGAGCGCGTCGCCCGGCGTACGGCTAGCGTCGGAGCATGAGTTCCGCGAAGCCGCCGGTCCGTCCTCCGCTCACCGTGACCGCCGTGGACTGGGACCATCCGGACGCGGTGACGTTGCGCGCGGAGATGGCGGCCGAGGTCGGGCCGCGCTACGCGCATCTGGCCAGGCAACTGCCCACGAACCCGAACGCGGTGGATTCCGCCACTGTGCACAGCACTTTCGTGGCGTACTCCGATGGTCCGGTGGGTCACGCCGCGCTGCGGTGGAACGGGGAGGAACTCGAGGTCAAGCGGATGTTCGTCCGCCCCGCGCATCGCGGCTCGGGCGCGGCGGCGCTATTGCTCACCGCCGCCGAGGATGCGGCCCGCGCCGCTGGACGCCCCCGACTGATCCTGCAAACCGGTCACCTGCAACCGGAGGCCGTCCGCTTCTACGAACGCAGCGGTTACCACCGAGTTCCGATCTTCTCGCCGTACGAAGTGCTTCCCCTGTCGAACTGCTTCGCCAAGGATCTGGGCTGAGGCGGACCAGAGCCACGGCGGGTTCCGGCATAGCCGCCACTGTTCCCCGGTGAGTTGTGCACAGGGCCGCGGTTGTCAACATGTTCGTCGAATCCGCTGGTCGGACCGGTCTTTTCGGCGTCTGCCCGCACTACCGTCGCGGCCATGTCACGACAGGACGAACGCGAGCGGGTACGGCGGCGATTGGGTGAGCTGACCGCCCGGGTCGGCGCGAGCATGACGGCCGGTGTCGGCACCGGGAAGGCCGGGCCCGATGCGGAGCACGGACCGTCTGGATGGGAGACGACGCGGTCTGCGCGTAGCGTGCCCGTGGGGGAAACGGGGCAGCCGGATCGTCCGAGCCGCACCGCCATGGCCGCGGCGGCCGTCCCATACCGGCGTCGATCGAGCACGGTCGCACGCCCATCGACTGCGGATGAAAATGCCGCGCGTCCAGTGGGTCTCGGGTGGCAGACGGGCCGGACGCCGCCTGCCGTCCGCCCCGGTCCCCCAGCTGGGGAGACGCGACCCGCACCCGATGCCGGGAAGGTGGTGGATGCCCGCCCCGCCGAACCCGAGGATGACGAAGGCGACCGCCGGTCGGCACCCGTGAGAAACCACTCCGATGGCGCCGCGCAAACCGGTGGGGCCCGGCCCGCGAGCCGTCCTGCTGCCGCGGGGAAATGGGATCTCGTGCGGCTGCCCGGCCATCCCGCGCCCGACCGGGAGTCCGAAGACGATGTCGGCCGAGTTCGGTCGCCCGGCTGGCTGGAGGAGCCGGTGCCCGGCGCGAATCGGCTGCACCGCCTCGTGCCCGAACGGTTCCGGGGTCTGCGGCTCGATCCGGGGCGTTACGGGGTCCGTACGCTCGCGCTTGTCGGCCTTGCCGCGATGGTCGTCGCCGGGGTGGTCGTGTTCCGCGAACGCCCGATCGCTCACACGGTGCCGCCGTTGCCGATCGGACAGAGCGTCGCCTTGGCGACATCCAGTGCTGCCGCCACGAGCGCGGCCGGAGCGCCACCGCGAGCAGTCGATCCCGGCCCGCCGACGACGGAATTGGTCGTCAGCGTGGTCGGCCTGGTCCACCGCAGCGGTTTGGTTCGTCTCCCCGACGGTTCGCGTGTCGCCGACGCGCTCGCCGCGGCGGGCGGCCCGAGTGAAGGCGCGGACACCACCGGCCTGAATCTGGCGCAGCGGCTGTCGGATGGCGATCAAGTGCAGGTCGGTCCGGCCGCGCCGAGTTCGGGCGCGTCGCAGCAGGGCAGCGGCACGATCGGCGCAGGCGGGCGCCCATCCACCGGGTCCGCCGCCGCGCCGAGCCGTCCGTCGAGCCCGGCGGGCCGGATCGACCTCAACACTGCCTCCGAAGCCGAACTCGATGCTCTCCCCGGTGTCGGGCCGGTCACCGCACGCGCGATCATCAACTGGCGTACCACCAATGGTCGCTTCAGCACGATCGAGCAACTCGGTGAAGTCGAGGGCATCGGCCCCGCCCGCTTGGCGCGGCTGCGTGATCTGGTGCGGGTATGAACGCCGCCGGGTTGCTCGAACTGGTTCGCCGGAAGCTGGGTGCCGATACGGAATCGTCCATGGCCCGCCCGCGCGCCGGAGCCGTTCGAGGTTCGGGGGAGGGCGTCGCGTCGGAGGAGCCCGGCGTCGTTCAGGCACTCGACGCTCGCCTGCTGCCCGCCGCTTTGTGCTGCTGGGGTGCGACCATCGTGGCGGTGGCGGCAGGGTGGCGGGCCGGGATCGCGCTGGCGATCGCGTTGACGGTCTCGGCCATCGGGTTGTGGGTGTTGCTGTTGTGGGTGACCGCGCACCGCGGCGAACGCCGACGAGCGGTGGCGGTGGTTGCGCTCGCCGCCGTGGTGCTCGGCGCGGGGTTCGCGGCCGCGGCGGCATGGCGGGAACATCGCGTGGCGACCCATCCGCTGCGGGCTTCGTCCGGGCAGTCGGTGCGTGTGGTGGTCATTCCGACAGACGATCCGAAACCGCTGCGCGCCAAGGTCTCCGGCGGGGACCCACAATGGGTGGTCCGGGCGGATCTGCGCGAGTACGGCCGCGGCGGGGTGACGGTACGTGCGGGTGGCGCGGTGGTCGTCCTGGCTTCCGGTCCGGAGTGGGGTGACTTGTCGCCGGGCGGGCCGGTCGAGTTCCGCGCCAGGGTGGAGATGCCGCGCCGATCCGACCTCACCGTCGTCACGCTGCACGCGCAGGGCGCGCCCACTGCCGCCGGACCGCTGCCGTGGTGGCAGCGCGCCGCCGAGTCGGTGCGCGCCGACTTCGCGGCCTCGGCGACGCGAGCCCTGCCGGCCGACGCCGCAGGGCTGCTGCCAGCGCTGGTCGTCGGCGATACCTCGGCGTTGCCCGAACAGGTGCGCGAGGATTTCAAGATCGCTGGGCTGCAACACCTGACGGTGGTCAGCGGCGCGAATTTCACCATCTTGCTCTCGGTGGTGTTGCTCGTCGTACGCCTGCTGACGCTCGGCCCGCGCGGTGCTACGGCCGTCGCCGCCGTGGCGCTGCTGATGTTCATCGTCGTCACTAGGCCGGACCCGAGCGTGCTGCGCGCCGGTGCGATGGGCGCGATCACCCTGCTCGCCGTGCTCACCGGCCGTCGTAAACAGGCGCTGCCCGCGTTGTGCGCCGCGATCATCGCGTTGCTAGCCCTTTGGCCAGGGCTCGCCGTCGACGCGGGGTTCGCGTTGTCGGTCGTCGCGACGGGTGGCCTGATCCTGTTGGCGCCGAGCTGGGCCGACTGGTTGCGCGCCAGGGGATGGTGGCGGGTGCCCGCCGAGACAGTGGCCGTGTCCGCCGGGGCGTTCGTGGTCACGACGCCGATCATGATCGCGCTCACCGGACAGCTCAGCCTGGTCGCCGTCCTCGCGAACGTGCTGGTCGCGCCGGTCGTCGCGCCGATCACCGTCGCGGGGGCAGCCGGTGCCGCACTGTCGAGCCTGTGGTCGCCGCCGGCCGACTTGGCGCTGCGCTGCGCGGCACCGCCGCTGTGGTGGCTGTTGTGGGTGGCCCGCCACGCGGCCGCGCTGCCCGGCGCGTCCGTCGCGGTCCCGGGTGGCCTGGCGGGAGGTCTGATCGCGAGTGCCGTCGTGGTGGGCGTGATCGCGGCATTGCGCGCTCGCCCGGTGCGGCGGATCGCCGCCGCGGTCGTGGTCGGCGTCGCGGTGGTCCTGGTCCCGGTGCGGCTCTGGCACCCCGGCTGGCCGCCGACCGGCTGGGTCCTCGCGGCGTGCGACGTCGGCCAAGGTGATGGCCTCGCGCTGTCGGTCGGTCCCGGCGCCGCCGTGGTCATCGATGTCGGGCCGGATCCGCGTCCGATCCGGACCTGCCTGGATCGTTTGCGCGTCTCGCGCATCCCGCTGCTGATCCTCACCCACCCGCACGCGGATCACATCGACGGGCTCGCAGGCGCGCTGCACGGCCGCACGATCGACGCGATCGCCGTCGGCGTCCACGAGCTCGACGTGCTCGCGCCACCCGCACACGATCGGTCGACGCCCGAAGCGGGGCTCGGGTGCGCTTCCGTGCCCGCCACCGCACCGGCCGCGGAGGTGCACCGGCTCAGCGGGTTCGCGAAAGGTCATGCCCGGAACGACCGAATCGTTTCGTTCGGCCGACGAGATGCGCGAAGCCGGTTGCAGGGCAGCCATGATCGCGCCGCTACCGTGCTGGGACACGCGCAAATCGATTGTCGGCCAGTCGGATACGGGGTGCGGAGCCAGGCGCGTCCATCGGGTGACGCGCATGCCGCTGCCTCCGGTCTCACGCGGGTCGCGGCCATCGCCAGGAGCGCGGGAGTGCCGCTGCTGGAATTGTCGGCCGGACATGTTCTGAGTTTCGGGTCGATCGAACTGGAGGTGCTCGCACCGGCAAGGAACGGTCCGCGACCGGTCCGGGGCGCGGAAACCGACGGCGCCAACGACCGTTCGGTGGTCGTCACCGCTCGCACGCCCGCGGGCAGGATTCTGCTCACCGGGGACATCGAGGCCACCGCGCAGCGGGCTCTGATGCACGCCGGAATTCCCATCCAGGCGGAGATCCTCAAACTTCCGCACCACGGATCACGCACCACCACAAAGGAATTCCTCGACGCGGTGCGTCCGCGTCTGGTGCTGGTGAGCGTCGGCGCGGACAACACCTTCGGGCATCCCGCCCCCATCGTCCTCGCGGACTTGTCGGCCCTCGGCGCGACGGTGGTACGCACGGACCTGGACGGCGACATCGTGGTCTCGGCCGGAGGCGGCCACTTGCGTATGACGAGTTCGCGATGACCGGCGGATCACGCGTGCCGCGACTGCCCCTGGCCGGGGTGGGGTGTCGGTCGTGGACCGTAGGATCGGGCTGTGGACCAGCGCGGCGAATGGAGCAAGGCGGCAGAGCCATCGAGCACGATGCCCTCCGGCGACGAGGAGGCGCCGTCGTGAGCGAGCGGCCTGCGCCCGTGCATCTGGTGCTCGGGGAAGAGGAACTGCTGATCGAGCGGGCGCTGGGCGCGCTCACCGCGCAGGTGAGGGCGTTGGCTCCGGACCCGGACGCGGTGCCGGTCGATCGCATGCGCGCGGGGGACGCGAGTACCGCGGAGCTGGCCGAACTGCTGAGCCCCTCGTTGTTCGCCGAGGACCGGGTGATCATCCTCGAGGCGGCGGCCGAGGCGGGTAAGGACGCGGTCGCGGTGATCACCGAGGCATCGCAGAGCCCGCCCGAGGGTGTGTTGCTGGTCGTTGTGCACTCCGGTGGCGGACGGGCCAAGGCGCTGGCGCCCGCGCTGCAGAAAGCCGGTGCCGTCACCCACGACTGTGCCAAATTGACCAAGGCCGCCGAGCGCGTCGAGTTCGTGCGCGGTGAGTTCCGCAACGCCGGAGTGCGGGTGTCGGGCGAGGTCGTCCAAGTGGTGCTGGAAGCGGTGGGCACGGACCTGCGTGAGCTGGCCGCGGCGTGCGGGCAGCTGGCCGCGGACACCGGAGGGAAGATCGATGTCGCGGCCGTGCGCCGCTACTACTCGGGCAAGGCCGAGGTCTCCGGGTTCGACGTGGCCGAACTCGCGGTGGCCGGGGATCGCCCCGGTGCGATGGAGGCGCTGCGCTGGGCGAACGACCGCGGTGTTCCGCATGTCCTGCTCGCCGACGCGCTCGCCGACTCGGTGCACACCATCGCGCGCGTCGGTTCGGCCGGCCGCGGCGACCCGTTCAAGCTGGCCCAGCAGCTCGGCATGCCGCCGTGGAAGGTGAAGAAAGCGCAAGCCCAGGCCCGCAACTGGACCCCCGCGACCATCGGCTCCGCCCTCCAGGTGGTCGCGACTCTCAACGCCGACGTGAAAGGCGGCGCCGCCGACGCGGGCTATGCGCTGGAACACGCCCTTACCCGAATCCTCGATCTGCACGGCGCGAGCTGATCCGGGTCCGGTCGACCCGTTCCAACGCGTTCGCCGGAGCACACGCTTCAGAGCGTTCAGCCTCGGTCCTGGTTCCCGCTGGGGCAACGCCATGCGGGGCTGGTCACCACCCAACTCGGCAGGTACCCATGCACGGCGGACGGCAGCTCGCCGGAGACCGGCCGCGCCGCCGATCAGGTGCGACCCGATGCGGCGGTGCGGGTCTCGCTTCGCACCGCCGCATCGGATCGACGCTCAGACGCGCCCGTCGATCTTCAGGTCGCCGAAGGTGACGCTCTGGGTCATGGGCCGGTTGAGGAATTCGTGCGGGAATCCGAGATCCACCGCACTGGCCTGTTCCAGCCTGGCGAGCTGGGTGGCGTCGAACTCCACGTCGAGGGCGCCGAGGTTGTCCTCCAGTTGCGCCGCCGTGCGCGCGCCGATGATCGGCGAGGTGACTCCGGGCTCGCGCAGCGTCCAGGCCAGCGCGACCTGCGAGGGTGTCTTGCCGATCTCGTCCGCGACCTGCTTCACGACGTCGGCGATGGCGAGGCCGCGTTCGGTGAGCGAGCCGTTGGCGGCGGCCACGTTCTTGCGGCTGCCTTCGGGCGAACCGTCCGCCTGGTGGTCGAGGTCGGCGCGGCTGTACTTGCCGGTGAGCACACCGCTGGCCAGCGGTGACCACGGAATCACACCGAGGCCCAGTTCGCGCGCCATCGGGATGAGGTCGCGCTCGACGGTCCGCTCGATCAGGCTGTATTCGATCTGCAGCGCGATCAGCGGCGACCAGCCGCGCAGGTCCGCGATGGTCTGCATCCGGGCGATCTGCCAGGCGGGCGCGTCGGAGATGCCGACGTAGAGCACTTTGCCCGAGCGCACCAGATCGTCCATACCGCGCAGGATCTCCTCGACGGGGGTCAGGAAATCCCAGGCGTGCAAGTAGAGCAGGTCGATGTAGTCGGTGTTCAGCCTGCGCAGGCTGGCCTCCACCGAGCCGACCATGCTCTTGCGGTGGTTGCCACCGGAATTCGGGTCACCCGGACGGCGCAGCATGGTGTATTTGGTGGCCAGCACCAAGCTTTCGCGGTTGTCCGCGGTGAATTCGCCGAGCAGTTGCTCGGAGGTGCCGTTGGTGTACTGGTTGGCCGTATCGATGAAGTTGCCGCCGCGCTCGACATAGGTGTCGAAGATCTTGCGGGCTTCGTCCCGGTCCGCGCCCCAGCCCCAATCGGCGCCGAAGGTCATGGTTCCCAGGGACAGGGGTGACACCCGAAGGCCCGAGCGGCCGAGCAGCCGGTAGGTGTCGAGGGTGCGAGCTCCGGACATGTCCAGCTCCTTGTGTTTTCGCGATGTCTCGTTGCCGGAAGCCAGTCTTCAGCGCAGCGCGAGGACCAGTAAGGGAAGCTTCATCCTGGGAAAGCCAGTCCTAGGCAGCCGTAGGATCGACGGTGATGAGCACCGTGCACCCCACACAGCGCCGCGACCTCACCTCCGGTGGCGGCAGCCCGCGTAACCACGCCGGACCCGGGAGCGGCGCGGAGTCGGCCCAGCGCCGCGATCCCAGGCCTGGCAGCGGCAGCCCGCGTAATCACGCCGGACCCGGGAGCGGCGCTGATTCGACCCAGCGCCGCGACCTCGGGTCCAGCGGCGGGAGTTCGCGCACGCGCGCGGGGTCCGGCAGCGGCGCGGATCGAGTGCAGGAGATGGCCGCCTTCTTGCGGGCTCGCCGGGAGCGGCTGACGCCGGAGGATCTCGGCTTGCCGCAGCGCAAGCAGGCGCGCCGGACGCCGGGGCTGCGCCGGGAAGAGGTGGCCGAACTGGCAGGCGTGAGCACCGACTACATCGTGCGGCTGGAGCAGGGGCGGGGCCTGCGGCCGTCGGTGGACGTGCTGAACGCGCTGGCGCGGGCCCTGTGCTTGAACGACGACGAGCGCGCCTACCTGTTCGATCTGGCGCGACAGCGGCAGCCGGACAGCGGCAAGCCGAGCACGGTGCCCGCGCCCGCACTGGCCATGCTGGTGCGCGATCTGTCCCCGCTGCCCGCGATGCTGGTCAACCACCGCTACGACATCCTGGCCTGGAATCGGGAGATGGCGGCGTTGATCACGGACTTCGGCGCGCTGCCGGAGCGGCAGCGCAACTCCATGTGGTTGTGCCTGCTCGACCCGGGCATGCGAGATTTCTATGTCGAGCGGGAGCGCATCATCCGGGAGGGCATCGCGGATCTGCGCGCGGCATGGGCCGCGCATCCGGAGGACCGGGCGCTGGCCGACCTGATCGCCGAGTTCACCGCCCACAGCGCGGAGTTCGAGCAGGCATGGGCCCGCCACGACGTCCGCGTGCAGGGACGGGGGAACAAGCCGCTGCGGCATCCGGTGGTGGGTCCGCTGGTCGTCAGCTACGAGGTGCTCATACCCGTGCAGGATCCCGACCAGCGGATCGTCATCTACCGCGCCGCCGACGCGGACTCCCAGACGGCGCTCGACCGGCTCACCGCCGACCTGGATACGCGGTGACCGGGGCTATTCCGTGGAGGTCAGAATCAGCTCGCCGTCGTCGTCCGCGTCTTCGTAGCGGCCTTCCCACTCCTCGTAGGCGGGCACGTCCTCGTCCCGCGTGACGATCCACTCCAACGAGTAACCGCCGTCGTCGTCGGGAACCAGCACATTCTCGATCTTCAGTCCGAATCCGAGCACCTCGGCCGCGCGGATCACGTCCGGCAGGTCCTCGGCGCGAACGACCGTCTGATTGGCATACACGGTTACCATGCGCGGAATGGTAGCTGGAACCTCCGACACAGCGCGGGCCGAATCTCGAAACAGCAGCTGAAACGGCGTGGGAGCCAGATTGCTGTCCGGGCACGACAAAAGCCGCCGTGGTCATCGAGGCCACGACGGCTGCGTCCACACCACGAGTGCGGTACCGGCGCGCGGTACCGGGTGAATCAGAGCTTGTTGAAAGCCAGCGACAGGGCCGACTTCTTGTTGGCGGCCTGGTTGGCGTGGATGACGCCCTTCGAGGCGGCCTTGTCCAGCTTCCGACTGGCGAACTGAAGGCGCACGGCGGCGGCTTCCTTGTCACCGGCGGCAGCGGCCTCGCGGAAGCTGCGGATGGCGGTGCGCAGCGCGGACTTGACCGACTGGTTGCGCTTGCGCGCTTCCTCGTTGGTGCGGATCCGCTTCAGCTGGGACTTGATGTTGGCCACGCCGGTTCCTCGTGTTCCTGTCTGGTAGGTCTGTCCTGGGAAAGTTCGTCGAGCGCGCGACATACCCGAATGGAACGGGTAACGCAGCGCCGAAGGTCGAGGTTACCAGTCACCGTTCGGCACGCGAAATCCGACACCGGACCCGCCCCGGTCGATACCGGACACGGCACCGCGCTGGCTTCCCTGGCGACCGGCGAGTTCCACCCGCGAATCCGGCTGCGGGGATCGGCACGACGGTCTCCGGGCGAGAGTACGCCCGCGTCGAGGCATGGACCGGCGCGTGGTCGGGCTCACGGCCCGGCCGGCGCACGCAGGCGCCGAGCAGCACGTGTCCGTCGGGGTGGGCCGTCGCCACGCGATACGCCGCCGCTGAAGGGCCTCTTGTCGGGCGGCGGTTCGACCGGCCCGAAGTCGTTGTAGAGATCACACGACTCGCGTAGCGTCCTCCTAGCAACCGTTGCTTTCGAGCGGCTGGCGTTGCCGAAGCGGTACCACGACTCGTCCGAGTACATGTCTGGAACGCGGAAGGTGGACAGATGTCTCCAACGGCCCAGGAAGTAGTCGAAGAGGCTGTCGAGAACAAACCGGTTCCCGAGAGCAAGAAATGGGGCGCGGAGGCGCTCGGCACCTTCGTCCTGGTGATCGGCGGTGTCGGCACCGCGGTGCTGGCGGGGGAGAAGGTCGGTCCGCTGGGCATCGCGCTCGCTTTCGGCCTGTCGCTGATGTTTCTCGTCTATTCGATCGGGCCGATTTCGGGCTGCCACGTGAACCCGGCGGTGACCGTGGGGCATCTGCTGCTCGGCCGGATCAGCGGCGTGTCCGCGGCGGGGTACGTGATCTCGCAGCTGATCGGCGGGCTCCTCGCCGGTCTCGTTTTGTTCGCGCTGGCCAAGAACCTGCCGTCGTACGACCGGTCGGTCGACGGCCTCGCCGCGAACGGGTGGGGCAAGCACAGTCCCTCGGCGATTCGGGGGCCGCTGGGCGAGGTGGTGGTGCAGAACGGGTTCGGCATCGCCGCCACGATCATCGTCGAGGTGATGCTCACGGCGCTGCTGGTCTTCGTCGTGCTGTCCTCCACCGATCAGCTCTCCGACGTGCCGCTGGCCGGCCTGTCCATCGGCGCCACGCTGGCGGTGATCAACCTGGTGGCGATTCCGGTGGACTACGCCTCGGTGAACCCGGCACGCAGCCTCGCCGTGGCGCCCTACCAGGACGGCGCGATGGGGCAGGTCTGGGCGTTCATCGTGTTCCCGCTGATCGGCGGCGCACTCGGCGCGCTGCTGTACGGCCTGCTGTTCGGCCGTTCCCGCGAAATGATCTCCTGACGAAGGCGTTCGGCCCCGGTCAGTCGGCCGGGGCCGATCACTGTGGCTGGGCGGTCAGCTCGCGGTGCGCTCCTGCGGTGCGGTGCACACCAAAGTGACCAGCGCCGGGATCGGGAAGAGCAGCAGGAAGAGGTTGGGCACCCACCACAACGGACTGAAATCGCCGCGCAGTGTCCAGAACGCGATGGCTTGCAGCCCCGCCACGCTGGTCAGGGTCAGCGAAACGGTCATCAGGGTGCGCCAACCGGGCGAGCGGCACAGGCTCGCCAAGCCGGTGGCGCTCGCGGCGAGGTCGAGTACGACGAACGAGTAGTTCCAGTCGCTGAGGATCGGGTCGGTGTAATCCTTGTACGCCCATTCGGGCGGAATCACCTGGGCGAACGCGATCGCCCAGTAGAGCAGGAAACCGACGTCGGTGATCAGCATGGCGATCTTGGTCGGTCCGAGCACGCGTGCCATGGTCCGCCTCAGTGCCAGGCGTATTCGGCGCAGAGCCGGTGGGCGACCAGATCGAAGGTCTTGCGGGGCAGGATCGCGCCCTCGCGTCGGATGCCCGCCTCCGGCACGTCGAGCACCCGATCGAGCCGCACCCAGCTAGGGCGGTTGTCGTGGTCCCAGGACCCGCTGCCGATGCCGATCCAGTTGCGGTCGTAGGCGCGTTCCGGGTTCGACGACAGCATCAGCCCCAGCAGCGTGCGACGGTCCCGGCCCACCACCAGCACCGGCCGGTCCTTGCCGTTGCTCGGATCCTCTTCGAACGGCACCCAGGTCCAGACGATCTCCCCGGGATCGGCACGGCCGTCCAGTTGCGGCGAGTAGACGATCTGCCGCGCCCGCTCGGCGGTCGGGACCGGCGTCGACGCGGCGGGCCGCACCGTGACGCCCACGGCCGTGCGCCGCTGGGCCAGCGACCACACCAGCCGGTCGACCAGCCGGGGACCCTGCTGCTTGACGATCTTGGGCCCCTGTTGCTTAGCGATGAGACCGATCTGCTTGCCGAGGGTGTTCCAACTTCGGGCCATCCCAGGAGAATAACGGCGCACCCGCCGCTTCTCACCCGCGTGGGAACCGTTGTGTCGCGGGGGCCATTCGTCTGCGAGCGAGCTATGGAAGCGGATGTGCCCGCCGATCCGGGACCGATCGGACATGTCCGGCTCCCTGCCCCGTTGGCAAGGTACGCCGAGACCGAGCGCGATGAACGCAGCGGAGGACGGCGCGGCGCGCCCGACGGTG
The DNA here is from genome assembly GCF_053604885.1 of Nocardia sp. NPDC003999. Lineage (NCBI taxonomy): Bacteria > Bacillati > Actinomycetota > Actinomycetes > Mycobacteriales > Nocardiaceae > Nocardia > Nocardia sp. NPDC003999. The sequence continues at coordinate 64,156 of NZ_JBSGIB010000012.1, read as the reverse complement.
GCGACGGTGCGGGCGGTGACACATCCCCAGCCGTCACCGGCTCAGCCGCGTCCGTCCATTCGCCCCGGGTAAAGGAAGGACCCGCAGCTCGGGCGCGAGCCATGAGGGGGCCGCGAACACGCAGCGCCGAAGGCGCTGCAAAAACTGGCAGAGCACCATGGGACGATAGACGGCAGTTTGCCGATACCCATGAGGAGTGGAGTGCCCGCCAGCTTCGCCGACACGACGTTCACCGATCCCGCCCGGATCCGGAACTTCTGCATCATCGCGCACATCGACCACGGCAAGTCGACGCTGGCCGACCGGATGCTGCAACTGACCGGTGTGGTCGAAGAGCGGCAGATGCGTGCGCAGTATCTGGACCGGATGGATATCGAGCGCGAGCGCGGCATCACCATCAAGGCCCAGAACGTGCGGCTGCCCTGGACGCCCAGGACGGGGGAGCACGCGGGCACCGATTTCGTGCTGCACCTCATCGACACACCCGGCCACGTCGACTTCACCTACGAGGTGTCGCGCGCCCTGGAGGCGTGCGAGGGCGCGATCCTGCTGGTCGACGCCGCGCAGGGCATCGAGGCGCAGACGCTGGCCAACCTGTACCTGGCGCTGGAGAAGGATCTGACGATCATCCCGGTGCTGAACAAGATCGACCTGCCCGCCGCGGACCCGGAGCGCTACGCCGCCGAGCTGGCGCACATCGTCGGCTGCGATCCGTCGGACGTGCTGCGCGTCTCCGGCAAGACGGGCGAGGGCGTGGCCGATCTGCTCGACCAGGTGATCGCCCAGGTGCCGCCGCCGGTCGGCGAGGCGGACGCGCCCGCCCGCGCGATGATCTTCGACTCGGTCTACGACACCTACCGCGGCGTGGTCACCTACGTCCGTGTGGTGGACGGCAAGCTGACTCCGCGCGAGAAGATCAAGATGATGTCCACCGGCGCGACCCACGAGCTGCTGGAGATCGGCATCGTCTCGCCCGAGCCGAAACCGACCCAGGGGCTCGGCGTCGGCGAGGTCGGCTACCTGATCACCGGCGTGAAGGACGTGCGCCAATCCAAGGTCGGCGACACGGTGACCGGCGCGCGCGGCGGCGCGACCGAACCGCTCACCGGCTATCGCGAGCCGCGCCCGATGGTGTACTCCGGCCTGTATCCGGTGGACGGCTCCGACTACCCGGACCTGCGCGACGCGTTGGAGAAGTTGCAGCTCAACGACGCCGCCCTGACCTACACGCCGGAGACCTCGGTCGCGCTCGGGTTCGGCTTCCGCTGCGGCTTCCTCGGCCTGCTGCACATGGAGATCACGCGCGAACGCCTGCAGCGCGAGTTCGACCTCGACCTCATCTCGACGGCCCCGAACGTGGTGTACCGGGTGGAGATGGAGGACGGCGTCGAGCACGTCGTCACCAATCCCTCGTACTGGCCCGAAGGCAAGGTTCGCAATGTCTACGAGCCGGTGGTGAAGTGCACCATCATCGCGCCGAGCGAGTTCATCGGCTCGATCATGGAGCTGTGCCAGTCCCGCCGCGGCGAGCTCGGCGGCATGGACTACCTGTCCGAGACCCGCGTCGAGCTGCGCTACACCATGCCGATGGCGGAGATCATCTTCGACTTCTTCGATTCGCTGAAGTCACGCACCCGCGGTTACGCGAGCCTCGACTACGAGGAGGCGGGCGAGCAGGAATCGCAGCTGGTGAAGGTGGACATCCTGTTGCAGGGCGAGGCGGTGGACGCGTTCAGCGCGATCGTGCACCGCGACGCCGCCCAGGCCTACGGCCACAAGATGACCACCAAGCTGCGCGAGCTGATCCCCCGCCAGCAGTTCGAGGTGCCCATCCAGGCCGCGATCGGGTCGAAGATCATCGCCCGCGAGAACATTCGCGCCATCCGCAAGGACGTGCTGGCCAAGTGCTACGGCGGTGACATCAGCCGCAAGCGCAAGCTGCTGGAGAAGCAGAAGGAAGGCAAGAAGCGGATGAAGACGATCGGCCGCGTCGACGTCCCGCAGGAAGCCTTCGTGGCCGCGCTGTCCTCGGACGCCGCTTCGGACAAGCCGAAGGACAAGAAGTAGGCGGCTAGCCCGCCGCGCGCAGCCGTACGCGCAGGCGGGCGCCGCCCATCGGGCTCTCGTCGAGTTCGGCGGGGCCGGAATGCAATTCGGCTTGCTGACGGACCAGGGCCAGGCCGAGGCCCGAGCCGGGGGAACCGGGGCCCTTGACGAAGCGGTCGAAGGCGTCGCCGCGCAACGCCTCGGGGATGCCGCGACCGTCGTCGTCCACATAGATCTCCACGATGTCCTCCGGGCCGGATCGTGCGCTGACGGTGACGGTTCCGGCCTTGCCGTGTTGCACGGCATTGGCGACGGCATTCGTGACGATGAGCATGACGCCGCCCGGTAGACCGGTCACCGTGATCGGTGGGCATTCGGCGAGTTCGACCCGCACCCCGGGATGCCCGCGCCGCGCGTCGTGCACCGCGCGGTCGAGGGTGTCGCAGAGGTCGAACGGCTCGAAGACGTCCGGTTCGGTGAGTTCGCCGACCGCGAGGCGTTCCAGATCGGTCAGCGTGTTCTCGATCTGCCGCTCGGCGAAGAGGATCTCGGACAGGATCACGCCGCGCTGTTGTTCCGGAATCTCTTTGGTGGCAAGTACTTGCAGGTCGGTGCGCAACGCGGTGAGCGGCGTGCGCAACTCGTGCGCGCAGACCGCGGCGAAGTCGCGTGCGCCGGTCAGCGCCCGTTGGGTGGCGCGGTGGGCGGCTTCCAGCCGGGCGAGCATGCGGGTGATCGCGTCGGAGAGTTCCTCGGCTTCCCGCGCGCCGCGGCCGGACAGCGGCGGCAGTTTCTCCAACGTGTCGATGCGGTGGGTGGCGTCGGCGAGACGACGCAACGGGCGTGCGGCGAACCCGGCCAGGAACCAGCCGAGCAGGGCGGCCAGCAACGCGCCCGCCGCGCCGATGCCGAGCCCGATGCGCTGGCTGCGATGTATAGCCGCCTCCACGACGGCGCGGTCGGGATCGAGCGCGACCAGCACGCCGGGCAGCCCGTCGACCCGGGCGATCGCCGCGTCGGCGGGCGCCACGGGTCCGCGCGCGTCGGCTGACCCCTGCTCGGGAGACAGCGTGGCCGCGGACGGCGGAACAGGTTGCGCGGGCGCGGCTTCACGCGGCGCGGCGACCCGCACCGCCATCGACGAGACGGTCTCGTCCAGCTGACGTTCACCGGTGGCGCCGAGCAGGGTGGCGAAAGTGATCGTCAAGGTGAGCGCGACCAGTGCCGCGACCACCCCCGACACGACCGCTACCCGGGTGCGCAGCGACGGCGATCCGCTCATGGTTCCTCCCGGAGGACGAAGCCGACGCCGCGCACGGTGTGGAGTATCCGGGGCACGCCGTCCGCCTCCAGCTTGCGCCGCAGGTAGGAGACGAAGACGTCGACGACATTGGTGTCGGTGGGGAAGTCGTAACCCCACACTGCGGACAGGATCTGCTCGCGATCGAGCACGATCCCGATGTGCTCGGCGAGCAGGGCGAGCACCTCGAATTCACGTTTCGTCAACTCCACCGGCCTGCCCCCGGCCAGCACGCGGCGTCCGGCGGGGTCGATCCGCACCTGCCCGACCGTGCGCGCCTGGTCGGGGCGGTCCAGCGGTTTACGCCTGCGTCGCAGCAGCGCGTTCAACCGCGCGACCAGCTCGCCGAGATCGAACGGCTTGGTGAGGTAGTCGTCGGCTCCGCGTTCCAGGCAGGCGATCCGGTCGCTGACCGCGGTGCGCGCGCTGAGCACACAGATCGGGATGTCGTCGCCCATCGCCCGCAGCGCGGTGACCACGCCGACACCGTCGAGTTCGGGCATGTTGACGTCGAGCACCATCGCGTCGGGCGTGGTGGCGCGGACCATGCTCAGGGCCTCGGCGCCGTCGGTCGCGGTGACGACCTCGAAATCGGAGAGCTCCAGTCCCCGCCGCAGCGACGCGAGGACGCGAACCTCGTCGTCCACGACCAAGATTCGATGTCCGGCCATGAGGTCAATCTAATCCCACAGTCTGAGATCGTGGTGTCGGCTGCGCCCGCGGTGCGCGATGCGCGGGACCGGAAAGTGAGGCATTGGCCACGGCGCAAACTTGTAACGGACGTGTCGGACGGTGTGCAGACGTGGATCGTCGCGATGCGGCCGAGTGGAAGTCGATATGAGCCGATAGTCGTCCGGTAGATACGTTCGCGTCCCGGCCAACTCGGCATCCATGCCGCCGAACGGCTGATTCGTCGAATTCCTCGATGGAGAGCAAATCCTCGGCACTCCGTCGGCAACTCTCAGAGTTCCTTCAGTTCTTGCCGTCGAGCACTCGCCACGTTTCGATCAGGCCTGGTGACGGTGTCTATTCGAGACTGTGCGCGGTCGGGGAGGCCGCCGGAAATGGGGCTTCCGATCCGGCAAATCGGATGGCAGGGTTGTGTTGCCCGCCACAGTCGCATTCTCTCCAGTCCTGGAGAATGTGACAGGGGAGTATTCCCGAAATACTGTTGGGTGATCTTCACTCTCGGTCGGACCGGCGTGGTGAGGATGCTGAACAACCGAGAGTGGAGCTTTTATGACGCGTGATCTGCCCTTCGACGGCGACACCGAAGAGGCCGACCGCGCGGGCGACACCGCCTACCGTGTGGCCACCGGCGTCGCACGGGTCGCGCGGGCGGGCGCCTATGTCACCGGCGGCGCGCTGGTGGCCGCCAACGGCGGCGGCGTCCCCGCACAGCCCGGCGAATCCCGTCTCGACAGCTGGCACACCGGCTGGGCGCACAGCACCGATCCCGATCCCGACCAGCCGAGCCCGGTGATCACGTTCCCTGACCCGGTCGTCGAGCCCGCGCCGTTCTCGCATGGCTCGAATGTCCCGGTGGCGCACGGAAACTTGGTGCCAGGACCGGGCAATCCCGCGCCCGGGTTCGCCCTCCCCGGCACCGGCGCGGGCCCCGCCGGGTCGCTGCCCACGCTCCCCGGCGAGTACAGCGGCACCGACGCCGGCATGCCACTGCCGACGCTGGCCGGCGAGTCCGGCGCGCAGCAGGGGATGCAGCTGCCGACGCTGCCCGGCGAGTCGGGCGGCCACGGGACGCAGCTGCCCGGACACTCCGGCGGCGGCGTCCCCGGGCTCGGCGGGATCCCCGGCATGGACGGTGATGCCGGGAGCGGACTGTCCATCCCGGGGACCGACGGTCACGTGTCCAACGGTTTCTCGCTGCCCGGCGTCCGGTCCGACGCCGCGAACGATCTCGACGCGCCCGGCGGGCACGGGTTCGGCCTGCCCGGCCACGGACTCGGCCAAGCCGGGCACGGCTTCGGCCTGCCCGGCGCGAACGGCTTCACCGCGCCCGGCTCCACCGTCTTCGACCTGCCCGGCAACAGCGGCGCCGGTGCGGCGCACGCGGCGGGCGATCCGTTCGACGGCGTCGGTCAGGGCGGCGATCTCGGGATGTTCGTCGGCACCCAGTGGTCGGTCGACTTCGGGGTCGGCCCGAACGGGATCTACTTCACCTCCGAGATGAAGGTCGACGGCGCCGTCGGGCACGTCGGCGATCAGCTCGACGAATTCACCGACTATCTGGCCGACGGCATCCATCTGCCGGACGGCACCGCCAGCGCGGCCGCCCAGCCGAACGCGCTGAGCCAAGGCCCTTCCGGACTGCTCGGTGGGCTCACGTCATCGGGCGCGTCCGCCACGCAGTCGTCGGCGGCCTCCGGCGTCGCGCAGTCCGCGTCGGCGGCCGGTGCGCCGACGGCATCGAGCGTCGCGCAGCCGCTGGCGGCCTCGGCGTCCGGCGCCCCCGTGAGCGCGGTCGCGCCGGTGGCCCCCGCCGCCACGGCGCCCGCGCCCGCACCCGCGGCGGTCGCCGCGGCACCGGTGGTCGCGGCCACCCCGCTGCAGACCACGATCCAGCCCGACGCCGCCTCGACCCCGATCGCGAATGTGTTCGCCGCTCCGGAGGGCCCGTCCGTGCTGACCGCTCCCGCGGCGGCCGTCCCCGCGCTGTTCGACGCGGTACGGCCTGCGCCCGTGGTGAAGCCGGCACCCGGGACCGACCCGCATCCGTCCCACCCGACCCAGTCGCCCGCGTCGACCGTCACCGCGCCGACGACGATCGTCAAGACCACGCCGTCGCCGAGCGTTCCCGGCGACGTGACCGTCCCGTCCGCGCCGAAGACGCCGGATCACGACGTCACGAAGCTCCCGGGCGCCACCACGGTGCCGCACGGGGGCGTCACCACCGCTCCGGACGTGCCGACCACCAAGGTCCCTGGCGCGACGGTCACCCAGACCCCGGTGCCGACGCATGCGCCGACCACCCCGGGTGACGACGCGACCTCGCCGGGTGGCGTCACGGGTCGCCCGAGCACCGGTGGCACCTCCAACAGCACCTACCCGACCAACGACGTGCCGACCCACGAACTGCCCACCGGCGACGTACCGACGGTGAGCAGGCCTTCGCAGCCGACGTACGAGGCGCCGGACCAGCCCACCTACAGCGCCCCCGCACAGGCGCCCACCGTCGAGCCGCACGCCCCGTCCGCGCCGACCTACACCGCCCCCGTACCCACCCAGGCGCCGATCAAGCCGCAGGTGATCGACCCGAAGCCGCACGGCATCTCGGCGCCGCTGGCGCTCGACCACCCGGCCGACACCGTCTACCCGGTCGCCGACTACACCTACGACCATTCCGCACTGGCGCTGTCCTCGGGTGGCAGCCTCTCGGGTGCGCTGCTGCCGGAGTCGGGCATAGTGGAAACGCACCATTACGTGTCCGATGTGTCGGACATCTCCCTGATCTAGCAGGGGCGTAGCGGGTTCCGACGACTGCGGAGTGGTCGCTGGGGGCACCTGAACGAAAGTCATCGAGAGTAAGGAGGAGGGTTGTCTGCCGCTGCCGGGCTGAAGGCTGCGACCGTGAAACATCCGGACGCGATGGCCCCGCTCATTCGGATACTCGACGAGCTGCGGGAGACGGCCCGATCCGCGGGACGCGACGACCTCGGCAGCCGACTGAGCATGGTTCGTGCCAGGGTGAGCGATCCCCGGGTACGGCTCGTGGTCGTCGGTCGTCCGAAGAACGGCATGAGCACGCTGGTCAACAGCTTGGTCGGTGCCTCGGTCAGCGCGACGAACAGCGATCTGAGCGTCCCGGTGATCGTCGAGTACGGGCCGGAGCCGACCGCGACGCTGGTGCGGCAGACCGAGCACGGCCGCACCGAACGTCAGTCGGTCGACCCGCTCGATCCCGGTCCAGCGCTGGCCACCCAGGGCGTCGTCCGTGCCGAGTTCACCCAGCCCAGTCCGCTGCTCGCCGACGGTGTCGTGGTGATGGACGCGCCGGGCGCGCTGGGCGACAACCGCACCACCTGGTCGATGATCGCCGCGGCCGACGCCGTGCTCTACGTCGGCGACGCCGGCACCGAGCTGACCGTGGAGCAGATCGCCGAGTTGCAGCGCATCCAGCAGATCTGCCCGACCGTGATCTGCGTGCTGAACAAGATCGACGTGTTCCCGCACTGGTCGCGCACCCAGCAGCGCAACCGGGAACTGCTGGACTCGGCGGGACTCGGCTTCGCGGTGGCCCCGGTCTCCGCGGAACTGCACCGGCAGGCCGGGTTGACCGGTGACTACCAGCGCGACATCGAATCCGGCGTGCCGCAGCTGATCGATCATCTGCGCGACTACGTGGTCGCCCGCGCGGACGCGGTGGCGCTGGAAGCCGCGGTCGGGGACATCCGCCTGGTCTGCGATCACCTCGCGCTGACCCTGCGCACCGAAGCCGAGGCGCTGCGCGACCCGCGACGCCGCGCCGAGATCACCGACCAGCTCGCCCGCGCGCGCGACGAGGCCGATCAGCTGCGCCAGCGCACCGCGAACTGGCAGGTCACGCTCGTCGACGGCGCGACCGAGCTGATGGCCGACATCGAGCACGATCTGCGCCACCGGCTGCGCAGCCTGATCCGCGACGCCGAGGCCGAGATCGCCCAGACAGATCCGGCGCGCCGCTGGAAGGATTTCGCCGCCGATCTGGACGCGCGCATCTGCGAGGCGGTCGAGGAGAACTTCGCCGTGGCGCACTACCGCTCGATGGAGTTGTCCGAGCAGGTGGCCGCCAAGTTCCCGGCCGACAACCGGACCCCACCGCTGCCGGACCTGCGCTTGTCCAACCCCGGGGAGGTGCTCGAGGCGGTGCAGCCGCTGGAGCCCCTCGAGAGCGCGAAAGCCGGGGTCACCCAGCAATTCCTGACCGGTCTGCGCGGTTCCTACGGCGGCATCCTGATGGTCGGTCTGGCCACAAGCCTCCTGGGCATGTCGCTGGTGAACTGGTACTCGGCGGGTGCGGGCGTGCTGCTGGGCGTGAACGCGCTGTGGGACGACCGCAAGAGCCGCAAGGTGCGCCGCCGGGCCGAGGCCAAGGTAGCGGTGGCCCGCCTGATGGACGACGTGATCTTCCAGGTCGGCAAGGAGTCGCGTAACCGCTTGCGCGCCGTGCAGCGAGTGCTGCGCGACCACTTCACCGACATCGCGACCGAGGTTTCGCGCGCCGCGGACGACGCGCTGCGCTCGGCCGAGGAGAACTACGGGAAGTACGGCGACCGCAGGCCGGAGCGGATCGCCGACCTCGAGGCGCGGCTCGGCAAACTGCACGCGCTGCGCGAGGAGGCCGACGGACTGGTTCCCGCGTAGACCGTTTCCCGGCGTGGGTCAGACCGGATGGCCCTGCGGGGTGTTCGCGGGCTGGAAGCGGCCCGCGTGCCGGGAGCTCTCGGCACGGATGACGTGGGTCACGGCGTTGATCAGCGCGAGGTGGGTGAACGCCTGGGGGAAGTTACCGAGGTGGCGGCCACTGCGCGGATCGATCTCCTCGGCGTACAACCGCAGGGGACTGGCGAAGCCGAGCAGTCGTTCGCACAGGTGCCGCGCCCGCTGGATCTCCCCGATCTCGACCAGCGCGGAGACCAGCCAGAACGAGCAGATGGTGAACGCTCCTTCCGTGCCGCTCAGGCCGTCGTCGGTGGTTTCGGTCCGGTACCGCAGCACCAAGCCGTTCTCGGTGAGCCGGTCGGCGATGGCCAGCACGGTCGCGCGCACGCGATCGTCCTCGGGCGGCAGGAAGCGGGTGAGCACCACCAGCAGCAGCGAGGCGTCCAGCGTGTCGCCGCCGTAGACCTGGGTGAACACGCCTTCTGAGGTGACGCCGTTGGCCAGGACGTCGGCCTTGATCTCCTCCGCGATCGCGTACCACTCTTCGGCGTGCTCGTACTGGCCGTGCAACTCGGCGAGCTTCGCGCCGCGGTCCAGCGCCACCCAGCACATCACCTTGGACGAGGTGAAGTGCTGCGGCTCACCGCGCACCTCCCAGATGCCCCGATCGGGCTCCTTCCAGTGCTCGATGGCGGCGTGCACTTGGCGGACCAGTAGCGGCCACAGCGTCTCCGGCACCTGCTGGCGCGACTTCACGTGCAGGTACACCGCGTCGAGCATGGTGCCCCAGATGTCGTGCTGATCCTGGCTGTAGGCATTGTTGCCGATGCGCACCGGACGGGACTGGTCGTAGCCGCCCAAGTGATCGAGGATGATCTCGTCGAGCTGCCGTTCGCCGCCGATGCCGTAGAGCACCTGCAGCGGGACGGGCTCCCCGTCCTCGCCGGTCGTCGCGTCGTTGAGAAAGGCGAAGAAGTCGTCGGCCTCCCGGTCAAGGCCGAGCGTGTACAGGCCCCACAGCGCGAAGCTGGCATCCCGCACCCAGCTGTAGCGGTAATCCCAATTGCGTTCTCCGCCAGGGGTTTCCGGCAGCGAGGTGGTGGCGGCGGCCATCAGGGCGCCGGTCGGAGCGTAGGTGAGGCCTTTGAGGGTGAGCGCGCTGCGCTGCAAGTAGTTGCGCCACGGGTGATCGGGGAACTTGCCGAGCGTGATCCACTGGCGCCAGCATTCGGTGGTCTGCCACATCTTCTCGGCGGCCTCGTCGAAGGTGCGCGGCGCGGGCAGTTCCGACCAGGTGAGCGCGACGAAGACCTCGTCGCCCTCTTTCATCCTGGTGCGGGCGCGCGCCTCGCGCCCCTCGAGTCCGAGACGCAGATCGGTGGTGAGCACCAGGCTCGGCCCGGCGCTGGGCTCGTCGCCGCGCACCGCGGTCGCCTCCTCGTACACCTTGCCGGTGTACTCCCACCGTGCGCTCGCCCGGTGGTAGTCGAACGCGGGCTCGCAGCTCACCTCCAGCTCCACGGTGCCGTTCACGCATTTCACCGTGCGCAGCAGCAGATGCTCGGCATCCCAGTCCATCGGGGTGCGCCGGTGGGTCTTGCTGCGCTGATCGTTGTTGTGCCAGGGGCCGAGCACCAGTGCGTCGCGCACGATCAGCCAGCCGGTGCCGGTCTGCCAGGTGGTCTCCAGGATCATCCCGCCGGGCAGGTAGCGGCGGGCGGCGGGCACGTTGACCCCGTACGGCCCGACCCGGAAGTGCCCCGCGCTGCGGTCGAGGAGCGCCCCGAAGATGCTCGGCGAATCCGGCCGCGGAACACACATCCATTCCACCGCGCCGTTGCTGGCGACCAGGCAACTCGTCTCGCAGTCGGACAGGAAGGCGTAGTCATCGATCGGCGGGTAGGCGCCGTGGCGGTGGGTTTCGGCCAAGTTCGTCGGCAGGCCGTCGGAGTCGTTGAGGGTGAGGTCATCGGAGGACGCCATACCCCATCTTCGGGCCGATGTACGCCCGTCGTCCACTGCGCGATTTCTCTGTCCGCCGATGTGGCCGACGGCCTCGTGGAACCGGCCGGCGTACCGACTAGGCTGGAGCCGTGCATCGCATCGCAGGTTGGTGGGACGGCTTCGAGCTGTGGGTGGCGGGACTGCCGTTCATCCCGCAGTTCCTCGTGGTGCTCGTGGGCATGGTCCCGATCAGCTTCGCCATCGCCTACGGGCTTGATCGCGTGCTGCGCGCTGTGCTGCGCGTCCTGGACCGCCGCTACGGCGCCCATTCCGCACCGGCCCGCCCCGCCCCGGCCGCTGCGGCGGCGGTGCTCGAACCCGGGCAGGCCGCCGCCGATCGCACTCCCGTGCAGAGCGGGGCGCGCTGATGCCTCGTTCGCGGGTTCAGCTCGCCCTCATCGCGCTGCTCGTGCTGATCGTCGTCGCCTGGTTGATCACCCGCTGACGGTCAGTTCCCGCCGCCGCGCCAGTCGCCGAACCGCTTGCCGAGCTTCGCGACGGTGTCGCCGACCTCGTGGGCGACCGTGCTCGCCGCCGCGCCGACATCCCGGCCCAGCGTGCGCACCGTACGGATGAGCGGATCGTCGGACTGGTCGAAGTTCGTGCGGTAGGTGCGGGCGGCGGCTTTCATCTCGTCGGTGATCCGGGTGGCGCGATCCTGGTCACGGCGCGGATAGTCGCCCGAGAGCACGCGGTCGTAGTCGCCGCTCTGGATCCAGCGGCGCAGTTCGGCCGCGCGCAGCACGGAGAACGGGTGGCTCTGTAACTCCAGGTTGAGCAGCTTCAGCACGCCGTCGCGCAGATCGCCGGACCGCTCGTAGTCGTCGGCCTGGGACAGGAACGCCCCGTGGTTCATCTCCTTCACCAAGGCGCCCCCGGCCGTCTTCATGTGCACGCGTACCGAAGCGTCGACATCCTGGCCGCACAGCAGCCCGGCCCGGTCGCCGGACAGCTCGGACTTGCGGCTCCACTCCATCAGGGCCGCGACGATGCCGCGCAGAGCCCACCCACCGACCGGCAACCAGCCGACGCTCGCCGAGACCCGCAGCAGGTGCATGAGCATCGTGCGGTACACCGCGTGGCCGGACAGCGCGTGCCCGAGTTCGTGGCCCACTACGAAACGCAGCTCCTGGGTGTCCATCAGTTCGAGCAACCCGGTGGTCAGCACGATGAACGGCCGGTCCATGCCGATGGTGAAGGCATTCACCTGTGGGCTCTGCAACACGAACAGCTCAGGCGTCGTGGGGGCGTCCAGGATTCGCACACAGTCCTCGCGCAGGTGGTGCAGGGTGCGGAATTGCCGCTCGTCCACCCGTACCGCGGTGGCCAGATACAGCAGTCGGTGCTGGCGTTCCTGCAGCAAACCCGACAATGTGCGCAGCACCACGTCGAACCCCGGCAGTGACCGCAGGGTAACCAGGGCGGTGCGGTCGGCCGGGTGCTCCCACGTGCGGGTGCTGATGTCGGGGAATGTCGTGCGGACGCGATCCGGACTGGTGGTCATAAGATGAAACCCCCCTCTTCCTGGGCTCTTCGATTCGAACTCCGCCTTGCGCTCTGCTACAGTCTGCCCGTGTCTTCGAGCGCAGTCCCGCAGGTCCGCCATGAATTGGCGTTGATTGCTGTCGGTGACCTCGCGGTCGCGGACGTCTACTGTCGCTGATCGCGACCGGGCACATCCGCGTCTCGTTTGTCAGCAGACCGGCGCGCTTCTTGCAGATGTGCTTTCGCTTCCCGACGGCCCGTTGTGGGCCGGTAGTCGCGCCGCTGCCGTATCGCTCGATCGGCGGGTCTGCTGAATCGATAAGTTTGTCGCCGCCACCGATGTGTTACCGGAGAACTGGCGGTCCGCACGAAAGGTCCACCCCGATGGCTCGCAAATCCTGGCTTTCGCCGCGCCGACGCTACAGCGCCGTTGCCCTAGCCGCCCTAGCGGCGGTCGCGCTGACCGCGTGCGGCGGCGGAGCCAGCGACACGGTCGGGGCGGGCGCTTCCGACGGCAGCGGCGGCACCCTGAACCTCTACGCCTACGCCGTGCCGAAGCCCGGTTTCGACAAGGTGATCCCCGAGTTCAACAAGACCGAGCAGGGCAAGAACGTCCAGATCCAGCAGTCCTACGGCGCCTCCGGCGACCAGTCCCGCAAGGTGAAGGACGGCGCCGAGGCCGACGTCGTGAACTTCTCGGTCGAGCCGGACATCACTCGCCTCGTCGACGCGGGCCTGGTGGACGCGAGCTGGAACGCCGACGCCACCAAGGGCATCCCGTTCGGCTCGGTGGTCGCGATCGTCGTGCGCAAGGGCAACCCGAAGGGCATCAAGGACTGGGACGACCTGCTGAAGCCGGGCGTCGAGGTGGTCACCCCGAACCCGTTCAGCTCCGGTTCGGCCAAGTGGAACCTGCTCGCGCCGTACGCGGCCAAGAGCGACGGCGGCAAGAACCCGCAGGCGGGCCTGGACTACCTGAGCAAGCTGGTCTCCAAGGAGCACGTGAAGGTGCAGCCGAAGTCCGGCCGCGAGGCGACCGAGACGTTCCTGCAGGGCACCGGTGACGTTCTGCTGAGTTACGAGAACGAGGCGATCTTCTCCGAGCGCAACGGCGATCAGATCGAGCACTTCGTCCCGCCGGTCACGTTCAAGATCGAGAACCCGGTCGCGGTGCTGAAGAACAGCAAGAACCAGCAGAAGGCCGTCGCCTTCCGCGACTTCCTGTTCACCACCGCGGGCCAGAAGGCCTGGGCCGCCGCCGGTTTCCGCCCGGTCGACCCGAAGGTCGCCGCCGACTACGCCAAGGACTTCCCGACCCCGCAGAAGCTGTGGACGATCGCCGACCTCGGCGGCTGGAAGACCGTGGACAAGGAACTGTTCACCCCGAACACGGGTTCGGTAGCGGTGATCTATGACAACGCCACCAAGTGACCGGGTGACCCCCGTTACACGGGATACTGGACGATCGTGACTACGAGCAGTAACGCCGGGACCGCGCAGGCAGCTGGTCCCGGCGTCTCCGAACCCGTGCGTCCCGATCGCCGCTGGAACTGGTCGTGGCTGCGCGTGACCGGCTCGGTGGGTCCGCTCGGCATCGCCACCGCGGTGCTGTGGCTGAGCATCATCGTGCTGCTGCCACTGGCGGCGCTCACCGTGACCAGCTTCGAGGACGGGTGGTCCGGTTTCTGGGACGCCGTCACCGCGCCCGCCGCGCTGGACTCGCTGCGCATCACCGTGCTGGTCTCGGTGGTGGTGGCGGTGGTCAACGTGGTCATGGGCACGCTGATCGCCTGGGTGCTGGTCCGCGACCGGTTTCCCGGCAAGGGTGTGGTCAACGCGCTGATCGACCTGCCGTTCGCGCTGCCGACCATCGTCGCCAGTATCGTGCTGCTCTCGCTGTACGGTCCGCAGAGTCCGATCGACATCCACCTGAACGCCACCCAGCCGGGCCTGGTGGTCGCCCTGGCGTTCGTCACGCTGCCGTTCGTGGTGCGTTCGGTGCAGCCGGTGCTGATCGAGGCCGACCGCGAGGTGGAACAGGCGGCGCTCTCGCTGGGCGCGAACAACTGGACCACCTTCCGCAGGATCGTGCTGCCCGCGCTGGCTCCCGCCATCATCAGCGGCGGCGGACTGGCCTTCGCCCGCGCGATCGGCGAGTACGGTTCGGTGGTGCTGATCGGCGGCGCGATCCCGCGCAAGACCGAGATGGCCTCCCAGTACATCCAGAAGCAGATCGAGATCGATCGGCCGGTGAACGCGGCGGCCGTGTCGGTCGCGCTGCTGGCCATCTCGTTCGCGACGCTGCTGGTTCTGCGGCTGCTCGCCGAACGCAGCGCGCGCAAGGAGCAGGCGAGCCGATGACAAACAATCGCGCAGCGCTCCCCGTGTCGCCGGGGCGCGGGCATTCCCCTGGGACGGAGCAGGGTCGATGAAACTGCATCCGCTGACCCGCATCTCGTTGCGGACGGTGGCGCTCGGCTACTTGTTCGTACTGCTGGTGCTGCCGCTGATCATCATCCTGTGGCGCACGTTCGAGCGGGGGATCGGCGCGTTCGTCGACTCGATCACCACGCCCGCGGCGATCTCGGCGTTCCAGCTCTCCCTCCTGATCGTCGCGATCACCGTCCCGGTGAACGTGGTCTTCGGCATCGTGACGGCGCTCGCGCTGGTGCGTGGAAAGTTCCCGGGCCGCAACCTGGTTCAGGGCATCGTGGACTTGCCGTTCGCGGTCTCGCCCGTGGTGGTCGGCGTCTCGCTGATCCTGCTCTGGGGCGCGGGCGGCTGGTTCGGCGGTCTGGAAGACCTGGGCTTCAAGGTCATCTTCAACCTACCGGGCATGGTGATCGCCACCATCTTCGTGACGCTGCCGTTCGTGGTGCGCGAGGTCGAGCCGGTGCTGCACGAGATCGGCGACGACCAGGAGCAGGCCGCGGCCACCCTGGGCGCGTCCAAGTGGCAGACCTTCTGGCGGATCACGCTTCCCGCGATCCGGTGGGGCCTGACCTACGGCGTGGTGCTCACCGTGGCCCGCGCGCTCGGCGAGTTCGGCGCCGTGATCATGGTGTCCTCCGCGCTGCCTGGCAAGTCGCAGACGCTGACGTTGCTCGTGCACGGCCGGTACATCAACGACCACAACACCTTCGGCGCGTACTCCGCCGCCACCTTGCTGATGGGCATCGCCCTCGTCACCCTTCTGCTGATGACCCTCCTCGAACGTAAGCGGGGCACAAAGTGATCACCGTGACCAACGCGAACAAGAACTACGGCACGTTCGCCGCCCTCGACGATGTCAGTCTGGACATCCCCTCGGGCGAACTCACCGCGCTGCTCGGCCCGTCGGGTTCGGGCAAGTCGACGCTGCTGCGCTCGATCGCCGGGCTGGAGTCGCTGGACACCGGCGTGGTCAGCATCGCGGGGCGCGACGTCACCCGGGTGCCGCCGCAGAAGCGCGACATCGGCTTCGTGTTCCAGCACTACGCGGCGTTCAAACACATGACCGTGCGCGACAACGTGGCGTTCGGCCTGAAGATCCGCAAGCGCCCGAAGCACGAGATCAGCAAGCGCGTCGACGAATTGCTCGGCATCGTGGGACTGGACGGCTTCCAGCACCGCTACCCGGCCCAGCTGTCGGGTGGCCAGCGCCAGCGTATGGCGCTGGCCCGCGCGCTCGCCGTCGATCCGCAGGTGCTGCTGCTGGACGAGCCGTTCGGCGCGCTGGACGCCAAGGTCCGCGCCGACCTGCGGACCTGGCTGCGCAGGCTGCACGAGGAGGTCCACGTGACCACCGTGCTGGTCACCCACGACCAGGAGGAGGCGCTCGACGTCGCCGACCGGATCGCGGTGATGAACAAGGGCCGCATCGAGCAGATCGGCACTCCGGAGGACGTGTACGACCGGCCGGCCAACGAGTTCGTCATGTCGTTCCTCGGCGCGGTGGCCCGGCTCAACGGACATCTGGTGCGGCCACACGACATTCGCGTCGGCCGGGATCCCGGCATGGCGCTCGCCGAGCACGAGGGCACCGCCGATTCCGCGGGCGTCACCAGGGCGACGGTCGAGCGCGTGGTGCACCTCGGCTTCGAGGTGCGCGTGGAACTGCGCAACGCAGCGACCGGCGACCTGTTCGCCGCGCAGGTCACCCGCGGTGACGCCGAGGCGCTGCGACTGTCGGACGGCGAGACGGTGTACGTTCGCGCCACTCGGATCCCG
Organism: Nocardia sp. NPDC003999; assembly: GCF_053604885.1. Lineage (NCBI taxonomy): Bacteria > Bacillati > Actinomycetota > Actinomycetes > Mycobacteriales > Nocardiaceae > Nocardia > Nocardia sp. NPDC003999. Next base: position 47,733 of record NZ_JBSGIB010000012.1, on the reverse strand, counting down.
GAACTGCCCGCGCACTAAGGGTTTTCGCGAACCGGTCGCATATTCGTCGACATAGGGAGTCTGGCGCTGAGAAGTTGCCACACTCTCTCCCGTTGCCGTGTCTACTGGCTATCCGGCTGCGCTGCGGAACGGTTGCCGACGGGGAAGCGAGGTGTGCGCTAGGCGGCGGTCGTAGCGGCGTCGGGCCGGACCCGGCATGCGATGCGAATATCGACGACTGTCGCCGGGTCCGGCGCCCCGTCCATTCGGCGAATTGTCGGCACGGATCCGTCAAGGGGAGTCTCCCCATGTGGAGCGCTGTCGCTCGGCGCCGTGCGCGTAAGAACCCGGATTCCGGCAAACATCCACCGGGCATTATCTATCCCCGCGTGTCGCAAGGAAATCCGACTGGACGGCATGTGTAATGCTGGTTGGCCTGGTGAGGGCGTCGTAGCCCGTGGATTCGGATGCGGCGAGGCACAGGCGGCTTGCGGACAATCGGTTGTCCGGACTTGGCACGAAGATCGCGGAGTGGTTGCCTAAACGGCGTTCGAAGCAAATCGGCACGGCGATCGGGTGGATTGCGATGGCGGTTGGTCTCGGGTTGAGCATCGGTACGGTGAACACGGTTTCCGTTCTCGCGGAGGAAGGTTCGGCCAAGGCTCCGCCGGGGCGACGCAAAACGCAGCGGGCGCAGACCATCACGCGCCGCACCACGCTGACCTTCGACAGCACCGGCGTGGCCAGGGTGGGCATGATTCCCCGGCACGGCCGCGCGGTCACCGAATTCGCCGATCTCACGCAGCGTTCCAGCACGTGGGCGCGGGTGGGCAACCGCGCGCTCGCCCCGGCGGACCTCGTCGCGACGGTGGCGAAGTGCCTGACCGACGAGGTGCGGCAGGACCATCCCGGCTGCGGAAGCGGGCTCGGCATCGCGGTGGCCTATCCGGCCCGCTATGCCGACGAGCAGGTGGACGCGTTGCGCGCGGCGCTGGACGGCGTGGAACTGACGCAGGCGGCGCTGGTGGCCGAACCCGTCGCGGCGGCGGCCTGGCTGGAGGCCGACCGTGGTCCGCTCATGCCGGGTCTCGCCCTCGTCTACGACCTCGGCGGTGCCGGGCTCGACGTCACGCTGGTCCGGGTGGGTGCGGGATGTCCGCGCAATCCGATCGTCGGGGTCTCGCTGCGTTCCACCGAGTTCGGCGGACGCGCGTTCGGGGCGTTGATCGCCGAGCAAGCCGGGCCGGGCCCGCACTCGTCTTCGGTCGCCGAGTCGGTCGCCGACACGATCGCGGGCGAACTGCGCGTCAAGCATGTCCGGGAGTCGCTGGAACTCGTCTACCGCTGCTTGCGGGTCGCGGACGTCACCATGGCCGACGTCGACCGCGTGCTGGTGGTCGGCGGGGCGGCGCGACCGGCGGAGGTGGCCGAGGTCTTGGCGGCGGAATTGGCCAGGCCGGTGATCGTCGCCGCCGATCCCGGGCGGACCACCGCCGACGGCGCCGCGATCCTCGGACGGAGGGCGGCGGCCGCGGCCGAGGCGGCGGCCGAGCTGCGCCGGGTCAGGCGCAGGCGCGTCCGTCGTCGTGCCGCCACGCGGGCCCTGATGCTGTCGCGCCGGACCAGGCGCAGGCTGGGCCGGGTGGTCGTCGTCACGAGTATGTCGGCGGTATTCGGTTTCGGGACTTCGATCCTGGCGGTCGGTGACGGGGTGCTGGTGAGTTAGGCCCCGGCACGGACCGCGATGAACAGGGGCCGTCCGGCGGTGCGCGTGATGAGGGCGCGCATCGCCGGACGGCCCTAGCAACTGCTGGGTTGACGTAACTCTCCGTTGGTGTAACTATGGGATACAGTTAAACGGTTCCATCGAGGAGAGGCAGTGACGACGATGTCCGCAGCCGTGACACCAGCCGTCGATCCCGATCTTGAAAAGGCGCAGGAGTACGCCGCGAAGCTGCTGCTGCTCTCCGAGGGATCGGTCAACAAGCACTTCGATCCCTTCGAGGACATCGACTGGGACAACCCCGACTTCGCCGCCGACGCCGGCGAGGAGCGCTGGATTCTGCCCGTGTCCGCCGACACGGTGGCGCGCCACCCCTGGTATCAGGCGTTGTCGACCGAACAGAAGATCGCGGTCGGCAAGTACCGGCAGGCGAACATCGCCAAGGTCGGCCTGCAGTTCGAGTCGATCCTGATCAGCGGCATGGTCATCCACAACTTCGGCCTGCCCAACGGCTCGCCGGAGTTCCGGTACTGCTCCCACGAGATGATCGAGGAGCACAACCACACCCTGATGTTCCAGGAGATGGTCAACCGGATCGGCTTGGACGTGCCCGGCATGGGCCCGCTGGTCAGCAAGTTCAAGTACCTGGGCGCGCCCGTGGCGGCCTGGTTCCCGAATCTGTTCTTCATGGCCGTGCTGGCCGGTGAGGAGCCGATCGACCACATCCAGAAGCAGATCTTGCGCTCGGACGAAGAGGTGCACCCGATCATGCGCGGCGTGATGGCCATTCACGTCGCCGAAGAGGCGCGGCACATCTCCTTCGCGCACGAGTTCCTGAAGAACCATGTGCCGGAAGCGAAGCCGGCGCAGAAGTTCATCCTCTCGCTGGCCATGCCGATCGTCATGCGGATTCTCGGCCGCTCGATCGTCACGCCGCCGCGGTCGTTCTTCGCCGAGTTCGACATCCCGGAGAAGGTCCGCAAGGAGCTGTTCTACGGCTCGCCGGAGGCCAAGCGGGTCTTCAGCGATTACTTCTGTGACGTGCGCGCCCTGGCCAAGGACATCGGATTGATGAACCCGGTCGCCAAGGCGGTCTGGAAGGCGCTCGGCATCGACGGTCCCAGCACTCGGTACCGATCCGAACCGCTGCGCGCCGCGAACAAGGTCGCCTGAGTCGCATGCCGTACGTCGTCACCCAATCCTGTTGCAGCGACGCGTCCTGCGTGTACGCCTGCCCGGTCAACTGCATCCATCCCACGCCCGACGAACCGGACTTCCGGACGGCGGAGATGCTGTACGTCGACCCGCAGGCGTGCGTGGACTGCGGCGCCTGCGCCACCGCGTGCCCGGTCGACGCCATCGTGTCATCGAAGAAGCTGACCGCTGAGCAGAAGCCGTTCATCGAGATCAACGCCGATTTCTACCGGCAGGCGCGACCGCGCCCCCTGCTGGCGCGACCGGTGCCCGCGGCACGGATCCACACCGAGCGCACGCCGCTGCGGGTGGCGATCGTGGGGTCGGGTCCTTCGGCGATGTACGCCGCCGACGAACTGCTGACCCAGCCCGAGGTGTCGGTGACGGTGTTCGACCGGTTGCCGGTGCCCTACGGGCTGGCCAGGCACGGCGTCGCACCGGACCACGAGAAGACCCGCAAGGTCGGCGAGCTGTTCGACGTCATCGCGGCCCAGCCGGGGTTCCGTTCGTACTTGAACGTGGACGTGGGCGCGCACGTTTCGCATGCCGAGCTGCTCGAGCACTTCCACGCCGTGATCTACGCCGTCGGCGCGTCGTCGGATCGCAAGCTCGGCATCCCGGGTGAGGGCTTGGCGGGCAATGTCTCGGCCACCGACTTCGTCGCCTGGTACAACGGTCATCCCGACTACGCCGACCGTGCCTTCGACCTGTCCGGGCGGCGTGCCGTGATCGTCGGCAACGGCAATGTCGCGCTCGACGTCGCGCGCGTCCTCACCAGCGACCCGGCGACGCTGACCGGCACCGACATCGCGCCCTACGCATTGCGGGCGTTGCGCGAGAGCAAGGTCGAGGAGGTGGTCGTGCTCGGGCGGCGCGGTCCGCTCGAATCCGCTTTCACAGTGCCGGAGTTCGTCGGCTTGCTCGGATGTGACGTGGACATCGTGATCGAGGGTGAGCTGCCCGAGCTCGGCGCGGAACTGCCGTTCCATGTCGAACAGAAGCTGCGGCTGCTGCACAGCGTGCGCACCCGGCCGGTGGGGCAGCGCAAGCGCATCGTGTTCCGCTATCTGGCCGGGCCCACCGAGATCCTCGGCACCGATCGGGTGACCGGTCTCGCAATCGGCCGCACCGAGCTGGTCACCGATCCGGACGGCCGCATCAGCGCCGTCGGGACCGGGCAGACCGATCGGCTCGACGCGGGCCTGGTGCTCACCTCGGTCGGCTACCGCGGCGTGGCGGTGCCGGGCCTGCCGTTCGACGAGCGGGCCGCGGTGATCCCGAACCAGGACGGCCGGGTGCTGGAGCGCCCGGGCGGCGCCGTGGTCACCGGCACCTACGTGACCGGCTGGATCAAGCGCGGGCCCACCGGCTTCATCGGGACCAACAAGTCCTGCGCGCAGGAGACGGTGCGGCAGTTGGCCGCCGACTTCAACGCGGGCCGCCTGACCGAACCCGCCGGCAGCGCAGCGGAACTCGATCGGCTGGTGCGGCTGCGGCAGCCCGCGGTGCGGGCCGGGGGAGCGGTGGAAGCTCGCCCAGGCCGGGTCCGCCGCTTGCTGGCGCGCGCCTGACGAACCCCGCCTCGGGATACCCCGGCCGCGCCGGTATCCCGAGGCGGTCCCACGTCCAGAGGTCACCGTGCGGTGAAGCCGCCGTCGATGGCGAGTGCCGCACCCGTGACGAAACTGGCTTCACCGCTGAGCAAATAGGCGCAGAACGAGGCGATCTCCTCCGGCGTCGCGATGCGGCCGAGCGGGTGCAGCGCCGCGATGGCAGCCACTCCTTCGGGCGTCGCGCCCATCGAATTACGGAACGCCGGGGTGTCGACCGCCCCGGAGACCAGTGCGTTCACCCGCACTCCCTGATCGGCGGCTTCGAGTGCCGCCGCACGCGTCAAGCCGACCACTCCGTGTTTGGCGGCGACGTACGGCGCCACCGAGCCCATGCCCACCACACCCAGATTCGACGCGTTGTTCAGGATCGCGCCGCCGCCGGAGGCCGCCAGCGCGGGAACCTGATGCCGCAGGCCGTAGAACACGCTGGTGAGATTGAGCTCGAGATCGGCGCGCCAATCCGCCTCGTCGATCTCCGCGACCGGGCCGAACGCGTGCACCGCGCCCGCGTTGTTGAACGCGGCGTCCAGACGACCGAATTCGGATACCGCGGCGTCGGTCAACCGGGCCACGTCCTGTTCCACCGTGACGTCGGTCGGCACGAACAGCGCGCGCCCGCCGGCCGCGCGGATGTCGGCGGCCACCTGCTCACCCGCGTCCTTGCCGCGTGCGCCGAGCACGACCGCGGCGCCTTCGCCCGCGACCCGCAGCGCGACGGCCTTGCCCACGCCCGAGGTCGCGCCGGTGACCAAGACGACCTGCTCCGCGAACCGTGTTGCCATCGTTCGATTTCCTCTCCACTCTCGCGATCGCACCTCCGTGGTGTGACCCGATGTCGAGTCAAGCCGGACGCGAACGAGGGTGCTGGCGGTAATTGGACATCTAGTTGATGTGTCAATTGAATGCCGTCCCGTGGCGGCGTGCCGAGATGCACGGATTTGGCAAGGATTTGGTTACCTACCGGTGAGTGTCCGTCGAGCGGTGTGCTTTCGGTGGGGCAAACCGGCGATCGGTCGGATTTTCTCCTCATATCGAGATCGCTGTATGGTAGCGGAAATGCTGTGGGCTCAGTCTGATTCGTGACGTCGAGTCGGCTGGACGCGGGCGTCCACTCGTATCTACCTGGCAATTCGGACGATTATTGCTATCGGTCGAACATTCCGTATCAATTGCGCATCCACGTCGACGTGAAACAGCTAACCTGTGGTGGCTGTTTGGAAGACGACCGCGGCCACAGGGGAACGCCATGTGATGGACGTGGTCACGGTGCGTTGACGGGATAGCGAATGACTACAGGTCTGGGTTTCAGCATCGGTGCAGTGAATTCCGTGACGGCTTCGGTCAGCGCGGATCGGCCACGACCGGCGGTGCGGTCTCGCCGCACCGCGGTGACCTTCGACAGCGCGGGTGGACTGCGCCTCGGCGGGATTCCGCAATTCAGCATGGCGGTCACGGATTTCGCCGATCTGAGCCGTGATCCGGAGGCCGTGATCGTCGGCGGCCGCATCTGGTCGCCGGCCAATCTCGTGGCCGCGGTGGTCAACGAGCTCAGGGCGGTCGAGCCGGACGCGTCCGAGGCGGGCGTCGTGACCACCTACCCGGCGGTGTATTCCGACAAGCAGGTCGCGTTGTTGCGCCAGGCGCTGGACCTATCCGGGGCGAGCGACGTGCTGCTGGTGCCCGAGCCCGTCGCGGCGGCGGAATGGCTGGAACACGAGCACGGCCCGCTGGATACCGATTTCGTCTTGATCTACGACCTCGGCGGCACCAGCCTCGATGTGAGCATCGTGCGCGTCGGGCCCGACTGGGACAACCATCCGATGATCGGGAAGCCGACGCGCTCCCACGATTTCGGCGGCAGGCCGCTGGGGTCGATGATCGCGCGGTACGCCCCGGACGTCGCGCGCGCCGGACTGTCGATGACATCGATCGTCGATATCGACGGACTGCGTACCGCGCATGTGCAGGACTCGCTCCAATTGGTCCGCGACTGTGTGCGGGAAGCGGGCATCACGCTTTCCGATATCGGGCGTGTGCTGCTGGTGGGAGGGTCGTCGCGGCCTGCGGAGGTAGCGCGCACGCTCGCCGAACTCGGTCGGCCCGTGCTGATCTCGGCCGATCCGGGGCAGACGATCGCCGCGGGCGCCGCGCTGATGGCGGCGCGCACCATGGCGCTCGGTGCGTCGGACCGCCGCGCCGCCGCGCCTCGCGTGGCGGTGTTCTCCAGTGCTGCGGTGGTCTCCGCGGTGGCCATGTCGGCCGTGACCGTCTTCGGCGGATCCATGGTTCCCGAGCTGGCGCCGATGCTCGAGCATCTTCCGCAAATCAGTTTCCCGGCCGATAGTCTGCTGGTCGACGTCGGAAGCGAGCACCTCGCCGACGCCTGGTCCCGGATGGCCGTGCCCGCCGCATGGAACTCGGGCCGGGCGCTGCCCTCGCTGCTATCGCAGCCGACTTCCGCGTATACCCGATTCATCACACCGGTTCCGCGCAGCACCGGTTACGGTCCGTCGGTGGCCGAGTCCAGGATCGGCTCGCACCGGGATCCGCGAAACTGCTGCGCCCCTGGGAGCCTGCGGTACCGGGGATATGGCGATCCCGCCTATTTCGTGAATCCATTGCCGTTCGCTCCGGTGGTTCGTCCCGTGCCCGGAGACATCGTGCAGCCGCCCGTTCCCGGACCGGCTCCTGGTCTGCCGCTGCCGGGGCAGGCACCCGGGTCTGATCTGCCCGGACAGCCGCCCGCGCCGGGGCAGGTATCCGCTCCCTGGTCGGGCACGCCGGGCTCCACCGGTCCGGTATCGCAGAACGGCTCGAAGCCTGCGGAGCCCAGTGGGACGGCACCAGGGAGTTCTGCGGGCGGTCCGTCGACCGGAAGGTCGGACTCACCGGGCGGCGGTACGGCAACGGGCGAGCACGGCGAACCCTCCGCATCGAATTCGTCCTCTTCCGGGACAGCGAGCCCCGGGAGTTCCTCGTCCGTGGGGACCGACGGAACATCCACCTCGTCCGGCGGGAGCGCGTCGAGCGGTGGCTCGACGAACGATTCCACCGCGCACGAATCCTCCGACGACTCGCCGGGCGGGTCGACCGGTGGATCGTCGTGGGGAGGGTCGCCCGGGCACTCCACGACGCACGGATCGTCTTCGGCTGGGCCTGCCGGTAACTCGTCGTCGGACGGGTCGGCCGGTAATCCGTCGAACCATGGCTCGTTCTCCGGCGGCTCGGCTGAAACTTCGTCGGCCCACGGCTCGGGGGCGTCGGCCGGTAATTCATCGAGCGGGCGGCCGGGCGGCGCGCCGTCGGCGGGCGGCCACTCGGGTGGGAACCCCTCGGGCGCTTCGTCGTTCGGCGGCTCGCCGGGCCGATCCGGCTCGATCGGTGGGTCGGCAGGCGGGTCGTCCAGAGGAGGCGCCGGAGGTGCGGGCGGTGTCGGCGGCGGAGGGCGCGGTCGATAGCGGCCCAGCCCGGGACGGCGAATTGCCCGGTGGCGGTGCGGGTCTGGTCGCGCCGGATTCGACGGCGGGTGCGGCGGCCGCGAGGCACAATGGGTTGATGGCATCCGGGGGTCCCCAGCTGATCGCGCTGGACGTAGACGGGACGCTGCTGGATACGGGAACACCGATCAGTGCGCGGGTGGTCGCGGCGGTGCGCGCGGCCGTGGCGGCGGGTGCGCATGTCGTGATCACCACGGGACGCACGCTGCTGACCACACGTCCGGTGCTCACCGAACTCGGTCTGCGCGACGGACATGCCCTCTGCTCGAACGGCGCCGTGCAGATCGACGTCGCCAGGGGCGAACCGGTGGCGATCCAGGCGTTCGACCCGGCGCCCGCGATCACCGCGCTGCGCGCGCTGTTTCCCGCGATGATCTTCGCCGTGGAGAAGGTCGGCATCGGCACCTGGGCCACCGGAGCGAGTCCCGGCGAATTCTCGCTCGGCGAGTATCTGCTCGTCGACCATCACGCGTTGAGCAGCGAACCGACCCCGCGACTGAACGGCTGGCTGCCGGACGGTTCGCTGGAGGAGATGTTGCTGGCGCTGCGGTCCTTGCGCGTGCCCGGCGCGAGCTGGGTGCACGGCGAGTTCGGGCCGTGGCTCACCGTCTGCCGTCAGGGCGTGTCGAAGGGTTGGGCGCTGGAACAGCTCCGCATCGCACTCGGTGTCCCGGACGAAGCGACGCTGGCCATCGGCGACGGCTACAACGATCGGGAAATGCTGCGCTGGGCGGCGCACTCGGTCGCGATGGCGAACGCGCCCACGGACGTTCGCGATCTCGCGGACGAAGTGACCGGCCATGTCCTCGAGGACGGCGTCGCCACCGTCCTGGAGCGCTGGTTCCGTCCCTGATCTTCCGATCGGGTCCGTTTCGAGCGAGAATCGCCCGGAGTGCGTGCGGCGTGGTGTCCGTCGAGAGGATACGGGCAGCACGCCGCCGTACTGCTGCATTACGCGGGACCGGTCTCGGCGAGTATCTCGAGGTAGTGCGGGTTGGACATGAGGCCGAGGACGTTGCCGAACGGGTCCACAACGGCGGCGGTGACGAAGCCCTCGCCGTTGCCGCGCGGGGTGATGGGATCGTAGACGGTCGCGCCGAGTTCCAGCAGCCGGTCGAACGTTGCCCGCACGTCGTCGACGTGCCAGTTCACGATCGCGCCGCCGGGGGCGTTGCGCGCTCCGGCGGGCGCGTAGGCGCGGTTCACGATGCCGAATTCGTGCTGGTAGTCGCCGATGCGGAACTCGTAGTAGCCGTTGGGCACCTGGTAGTAGGGCTCGGCGCCGAAGAACCGCGCGTACCAGTCCTTGGCGGCCTCGAGGTCGTCGGCGTAGAAAGTGCTCGTCGCCATTCCGCGCAGCATGGTGGTCTCCTTCGAATCGTTCTCATCCGTACTCGTAGATCCATCATCCGAGTAAAAGTGCGCACCGAATGAGCACTTTTGACGGCAGAATTGTGCGTATGCGAGCGGACCGATTGGTGGCGATCCTGCTGATGATGCAGACCCGAGGACGGGTGACGGCCGCGCAGGTCGCGGCGGAGCTCGAGACCTCGGTCGCCACCGCGCGCCGGGATCTCGAGGCGCTGTCGGCCGCAGGGGTGCCGGTGTATCCGCAGCCGGGGCGTGGCGGCGGCTGGTCGCTGGTGGGCGGTGCGCGCACGGATCTGACGGGGCTGACGGCGGGCGAGGCGCGGGCGCTGTTCCTCTTGGCGGGTCCCTCCGCGGGCGCGGTGCCGGAAGCCAAGTCGGCGCTGCGCAAGCTGGTGCGCGCGCTGCCGCAGACCTTTCGCGGCGAAGCGGAGGCGGCGGCCGATGCGGTGGTGATCGATCCCGCGCGCTGGGGTGCGACGGATCGCGAGCTGCCCCCGCTGGTGTCGCTGCTGCAACGCGCTGTCGTGCAGCGGGAAAAGGTCCGGCTGCGCTATGCGAACCGGACCGGGAAGCGGTCCGAGCGTCTCGTCGATCCCTGGGGTCTGGCTGACAAGGACGGTGTCTGGTACCTGATAGCCGGAACCGAGCGGGGCCGGCGGACTTTTCGCGTCGATCGGATCTCCGAGGCGTCTTGCACCGGTGAACCGGCGCATCGCCCAGCGGATTTCGATCTCGCCGGCGCTTGGGAACAGGTGGTCGAGGAGATGGAGCAGCGGCGCGCGACCCTCGCCGCCACCGTGTTGATCTCCGAGCGTCTGTTGCCGATCCTGCACGACCAGCAGGGGCGGAACTGCGTTGTGGACGGTCCGGTTGCCGACGGCCGCATCCAGGTTCGCGTCACCGCTCCCACCGCCTGGATGCTGGCCCAGCAGCTGGCGGGCTGGGGCGCCTCGATCGAGGTCCTCGACCCGCCCGAGGTCCGCGCCGAATTGGCCAGCCTCGGCGCCGAACTGGTCGAACGGTACGGATCGGACGGCCGGTCCGGCGCGGCACCATGACACTGTCCTGGGTAGATCGCAGGCATCGAACGCGGGTTGCTCCGCCGTCGCGGCGGACCCGGGTTCGGTCGCTGCCCGCAAGGGCCTGGCCGGAGACGGGGCGTGTCGTCCTCGAATACCGCCGTGATCCTGGAACGGAGCGGTCGCGTCGTTCGCCTCGATCGGCGCCCGCAGCGCATTGCGCTCGGTTGTCCGCCTTTCGAGATGTGGTGGAGGCACCCGACCGTCGGCGCCTCCGCCACGTGTCGGATCAGCGCGACACGAGAACATGTCCGGCCAGCGTGCGCACCATGTCCGAGGCGAGCACGGCGTGACCGCTCATGCTGAAGTGGATGAGGTCGGCGCTCATAAGGTCGGGCCGCAGGCGCAGCGGGTGGTCCCATAGTTCAAGCAGGAGCGCGTCGTAGCGGGCGGCCAGTTCGCGGACCAGGTCGTTGAGCGCGGCCATCCGGTCGCGCATCGGACGCATCGGCGCCATGCGCTCGATTTCCCAGACGTCGGCGAGGGTGAAGGTCACCATCCGCGCTCCGGTGCGGGCCAGCGTTCCGAACAGCGTGTCCAGGTTGGAACGCAATTCGGCGAGGTCGCCGCCCGGCAGGAACAGGTCGTTGCCGCCGCAGCTGAGATGCACGAGATCGGGCCGGAATTCGAGTACGGAGGGCAACTGCTCGGCGATGACCTGGGCGGAGGTGGCGGCGATCCGGCCGGTGTTCAGGTAAGCCAGATCCGGGCGAACCGAAGTGAGCACGGCCGCGACGCGGTCGGCCCAGCCCGCGAATTCGTAACCCGGGCTCGGATCGCCGACGCCCTGCGCGATGGAGTCGCCGAGCACCGCGTAGCGCTGCCACGGGGCTTCGGCGAGCAGACGCCGCTGTTCCGCGGGCGGCAGCAGCAGCGGATCGTTCTCTTCGGTACGAATATTGTTGTCGCTCATGCTGATTCCTAGTTGTCGACGGAGAAGGACGGAGTGCGGGCCGGTAGCGCGGCCAGGCAAGCGGCCACGGCGGCGATGCCCGCGCACACGGCGAAGACGATGTGGAACGCGCCGAGTGGATCGTCGGGACGCGCCGCGAACACGGCGGCGAGCACGGCCACGCCGAGCGCCCCGCCCACTTGCCGCGCGGTCAGATTCATGCCGGTGCCTGCGGCGAACTGCTGCGGCGGAAGGGCACCGGCCGCCGCGGTGCCCAGCACCGTGACGACGAAACCGATGCCGCCGCCGCCGAGCACACCGGCCGGAATCCACGCCGACCACAGGGCTGGAGTGGCGCCGAAGGCATCCGTGCTCATCCACGCGGTGCACGCCACGAACATCAACGCACCGAGCACGCCGAGCCACCGCCTGGCCGTCGCCGAGCCGATCCGGCCCGCGACGGTCGCCGTCACCATCGACGCGACCGCTCCGATGGTCATGGCTCCTGCGGAGCCGAGCACCGAGTAGTCCCAGATCGCGTCCAGGAACAGCGGTCCCGACAGCAGCCAGGCGAACATGGCCGCGCCGAAGACGAACGAGGTGGCGTTGGCCAGAGCGTAGGACTTGCTGCGCCACAGGTCGACGGCGATCGCGGGTTCATGATGGCGCGCCGAACGGATGAGGGCGGCCACGACCAGCAGTCCGCCGCCGATCAGCGCGGTCAGTGTCCCCGCCGAGGTCCACCCCCAGCGCTGCCCTTCGGTGACGCCCGCGACCAGCCCGCCCAGCCCGAGCGCCACCGCGAGGGTGCCGAGCGGATCCGGCAGCGCACCGCCGGATCGACGGTCGTCGGGGGCCGGAACGCGCGCCGCCGCCATGATGAGCAGCAGTGCCACCGGCACGTTGATGACGAAAACCGCCCGCCAGTCGAATCCTTCGACCAGCGCGCCACCGAGTGCGGGACCGACGACAGCGGCGAACCCGCCCGCGGCCGACCAGGCTCCGATGGCCGCGCCGATCTTCTCCCGCGGCGTGGCGGCGAGCACCAAGCCGAGAGCGGACGGCACCATCAGCGCCGCGGCGCCGCCTTGCAGCACCCGGCCCGCGATGAGCCAGCCCGCTGTCGGGGCGAGCCCGCACAGCAGGGAGGTGAGGGCGAAACCAGCCAGCGCGCCGAGGAACAGCCTGCGGCGGCCGAGCGCGTCGGCGAGACGTCCGGCCGGGGTGAGCAACGCGGCGAAAGCGACCGCGTAGCCGCTGACGACCCAGGTCAGCGTGGCGGTCGCCGTGCCGGGGTAGTCCCGGGCGATCGACGGGAAGGCGATATTGACGACGGAGAGATCGAGAAAGGCGATGAAGGCGGCGCCGCAGGCGATCAGCAAGGTGCGCGTGGCCGCGGTCGCGGTCGGTGGGCTGTCGAGCCGCACGGACGCGTCGGTCATGGGAAGTCCTTAGTCGGGGATGCAAAACGCACGATCGTTCGTTCAAGTAAAATACGACCATACGTTCGTATGTGCAATAGTGAAGTGGAAGAATGGCCTCATGACCGAGTCCGTCACCACACGCCACCAGCCGCGCGGCACCGATCAGCGCCTGGCCAAGGGCGCGCGGGCGCGTGCGTCGATCGCCCGCCACGCCGCCGACGTGGCGTCTGTCGAGGGCCTCACCGGCCTCAGCATCGGCCGCTTGGCCACCGACCTTGGGCTCAGCAAGAGCGGCATCGCCACCCTTTTCGGCAGCAAGGAGAGCCTGCAGATCGCGGCGGTGAAATCCGCGCGGCAGGTCTTCATCGACGAAGTCATCACGCCGAGCCTGAGCGAGCCGGCCGGACTACCGCGCCTGCGCGCCCTGGTCGAGCGCTGGCTGGGTCAGGTGGCCGACCCGGCATTCCCCGGCGGGTGCTTCCGCGTCGCGACACTCGCCGAGTTCGACAGCAGGCCGGGACCCGTGCGTGACGCCATCGCCGAAGACCGCAGGGACTGGCTCGCGTTCCTGACCAAGGAGATTCGCCGGGCGCAGGACCAGGGCCATTTCGGTGCGCGCAGCGCCGACGCCGTCGCGTTCGAACTGGACGCGGTGATCGCCGCGGCGCACACGGCGCGGCAGATGGGTGACGAGTGGGGCGTCACTACCGCGCGCCACCTCGTGGCGGATCTGCTCGGCCCGGGCGACTAGTCGGCCGGTGAACCGTTGACCAGGTAGTCCAGGTAGGAACCCGGGATCGGGGACAGTTCCACGCCTTCGGCGTCCACGATGTGCGGCCGGATGGTGCCGGTGGGCGTGATCTCGGGGCTTTCGATCAGCACCGTGGTCGCTACCGGAAGGGCGAAGAACTGCACCGCGAACGGCATGGCGGTGGCCAGTTCCAGCAGGGTGGTGTAGTACGACGACCGGTGCGCGTGGTCTTCGAAGCATTCCACCGACCAACCGGAGGACTCGGGGTCGTCCGGCTCCGTGCGCGCCAGCACCAGGACCGGTGATTCGAGTCCGCACGACGAGATGGTGGCCCGCTGGTCCTCGCCGGGAAAGTCGAGGCGATCGGTGAGGCCGACCCCGGCCGCCACTTCGCGCTGGTACCACACATCCCGCAGGGTGCGGTCGATCTGCTCGGCCCAGGTCTGCGCATCGGTACGTTCGGCGAGGCCCAGTGTGCCGTCGTCGCGGCCGCGCACCCGGACCAGATTCCAGCCGATCTGAATCGTTTCGCCGGGGTGGTAGCGCGTGCCCGCCGCGACGGTGGACTCCAGATACGACAGCAGCCAGTTCTCCATGCCGGGCAGCCGCGGCTCGGTGAAGAGAATGGTGAACTCGGGATGTCCGTGGCTGGCGCAGGAGGTGGTGCGGAACGACTCGGCCATGCCACGTTCCTAGCACGCGACAGCGTCACGCGGGCACGCCCGCCCGGGAACCGCCGCGAACGCCCGGTCAGGCCGAGAGCGCGCGAGTGTCCGCGATCACCGCGTGATAGCGATCCAGGATGACCTCGGTGAGGGCCGGATGCGCGCCGAGCACATCGGCGTGGATCGCCTCCGGCGCCGCGTCGACGAGGCGATCGGTCAGTAATCCGGGTGCGAGGAACCAGGGAGCGACCAGCACGTGCTCGGCGCCGCGAGCGTGCAGTCGCGAAATCGCCTCGGTGACCGGCGGTTCGGTGGTCGCGAAGCAGATCTCGGTGCGCCAGCCGGTGCGGGCGGCCAGGCGGGTGGCCACCTCGGCGGTCCGGGCGTTGGCCGCCGCCGACGACGATCCGACCGCCGCGACCGCGACGCCGAGGCACCGATCCGCGAAGCGGTGCCCGGCGCCGGCGGCGAGGACACGGTCGCGCAGCGCACCGACCAGTCCGGCGTCCACGCCGAGCACGTCGGCTTGGGTCAGGCGCAGCCCGAGATGGCGGGCGCGGGCCGCGGCGAGCAGGCCGGGCAGATCGACCCTGGCGTGGAAGGCGCTGCCGAGCAGCAGCGGCGTCACCACCGCGTGCGTGTGCCCGTCGGCGGCGACGGCATCCACCACCTGTTCGACCGACGGGGCGGTGAGATCGAGGAACGCCGTCCTGACGTCGAGGTCCGGACGAGCGGCGGCGACGGCGCCGACCACCTCCGCGACGGTTGCCGCCGACCGCGGATCGCGGCTGCCGTGGGCCACCGCGATCAGCGCGGGCGGTCGCGCCGGGCTGCCGTCGAGCCCGGGGGCGATCCGGGAAGTCGCGCAGCCCGGACCGCCCGCCGGGGCGACAGCGCCCAGGACCGGCGGGGCGCCGAACAGGGCTCGCGACACCGCCATGTCAGGCCCCGGTGCCGACCTCGACGGCGGTCAGCACGTCACCGACCAGACCGGCCGCCAGCGTGTTGCCGCCCGCCGGATCGATCAGCAGGAAGCTGCCGGTGTGCCGGTTGGCTCGGTAGTCGTCGGCCGCGATCGGCTCGGCGACTCGCACCGAGATGCGCCCGATGTCGTTGAGCTCCAGCGACTCCGGGTTCGGGTCGGCCGCGAGGCGCTGCTCGTCGAAGCGCTCCAGCAGCGCGCCGACGATCGCCTGGGTGGTCCGGGTGCCGTGCTTGAGCAGCAGCCGCGCACCGGGGCGCAGCGGCTTGTCACCCAGCCAGCACACCGTGGCGTCGAAGGTGTCGATCGGCTCGGGCGCGTCGGCGGCCGCGGCGATGATGTCGCCCCGCGAGATGTCGACCTCGTCGGCCAGGATCAGCGTGACGCTGCGTCCGGCCTGCGCCACCGCGAGCTCGCCGTCGGGGGTGTCGATCCGCTCCACAGTCGTGCGGATGCCCGACGGCAGCACCACGACCTCGTCGCCGGGAGCGACCGCGCCCGCCGCGATCTGTCCCGCGTAGCCGCGGTAGTCCGGGTGCTCGGCGGTGCGCGGCCGGATCACGTACTGCACCGGGAACCGCAGGCCCAGCTCGTGATCGCCGGTGCTGTCGGCGTCGACCGGCACCGATTCCAGGTGCTCGATCAGCGACGGCCCGTCGTAATACGGGGTGTTGTCCGACCGGGTGGCGATGTTGTCGCCGTGCAGTGCCGAGACCGGGATCTCCAGCACGTCCTCGCTCGACCAGCCCAGCGTGCTGGTGAGTTCGTTGAACTCCGCGGAGATGGCGGCGAACACCGCGGCGGCGTCGTCCACCAGATCGATCTTGTTCACCGCGAGCACCAGCTTCGGCACACCGAGCAGCGCGAGCACGGCGGCGTGCCTGCGGGTCTGCTCGATGACGCCCTTGCGCGCGTCGACGAGCAGGATCACCAGCTGCGCGGTGGACGCGCCGGACACGGTGTTGCGGGTGTACTGCACGTGCCCGGGGGTGTCCGCGAGCACGAATGAGCGGCGCGGAGTGGCGAAGTAGCGGTAGGCGACATCGATGGTGATGCCCTGTTCGCGTTCCGCGCGCAACCCGTCCACGAGCAGCGAGAGATCCGGGGTGGCGAGACCTTTGTCCACCGACGCGCGGGTGACGGCGTCGATCTGGTCGGCCAGAACGGATTTCGTGTCGTAGAGCAGGCGTCCGACCAGAGTGGACTTGCCGTCGTCGACAGAACCGGCGGTGGCCAGCCTCAATAGGTCGGACATGTCAGAAATAACCCTCTCGTTTGCGGTCTTCCATCGCGGCTTCGGAGACGCGGTCGTCGCCGCGGGTCGCACCACGTTCGGTCAGTCGGGACGCGGCGACCTCGGCGAGGATCGCCTCGTTGTCGGCCGCGTCGGAAAGCACGGCGCCGGTGGAGGATCCGTCGCCCACGGTGCGGTACCGCACCGACCTGGTCTCCAGCACCTCGTTTTCACGCGGGCCGCCCCACACGCCCGGCGTCATCCACATGCCGTCGCGCAGGTACACCGGACGCTCGTGCGCGTAGTAGATGCTCGCCAGATCGATGTCCTCGCGGGCGATATAGCGCCAGATGTCCAGCTCGGTCCAGTTGCTCAGGGGGAACACGCGCACGTGCTCGCCCGGCGCGTGGCGCCCGTTGTACAGGTTCCACAGCTCGGGACGCTGCCGCTTCGGGTCCCACTGGCCGAAGGCGTTGCGCAGCGAGAAGATCCGCTCCTTGGCGCGCGAGCGCTCCTCGTCGCGACGGCCGCCGCCGAACACGGCGTCGAACCGATGCTCGCTGATCGCGTCCAGCAGCGGGACGGTCTGCAGCGGGTTGCGGATGCCGTCGGGGCGCTCGGTGAGCCTGCCGTCGGCCAGGTAGTCCTCCACCTTCGCCACGTGCAGGCGCAAGCCGTAGCGCTCGACCACCTTGTCCCGGAACTCCAGCACCTCGGGCAGGTTGTGCCCGGTGTCCACGTGCAGCAGCGCGAACGGCAGCGGCGCGGGCCAGAACGCCTTGAGCGCAAGATGCAGCAGCACGGTGGAGTCCTTGCCGCCGGAGAACAGGATCACCGGCCGTTCGAACTCGCCCGCCACCTCGCGGAAGATGTGGATCGCCTCGGATTCCAGCGCGGCGAGAGTATCGAAATCGGTGATACCGAGCGAACGTTCGCTACGAATCGTTTCAGTCATGATTGGTGCAACCCGCATTCGGTCTTGGCGAGGCCGGCCCAACGGCCGCTTCTCGGATCGGCTCCCGGCTCCGGCTTCCGTGTGCACGGAGCGCAGCCGATGGACGGATACCCCTCCTCCACCAGGGGATTGACGAGGATGCCGTGCTTTTCGATGTAGTCCTGCATCTCGTCGTCGGACCACAGCGCGATCGGGTTGATCTTCACCAGGCCGAACGCCTCGTCGAAGGAGATCAGCGGTGCGTTCGCCCGGGTCGGCGCCTCCACCCGGCGGATGCCGGTGACCCAGGCGTTGTAGCCCGCGAGCGACTTCTGCAACGGGACGACCTTGCGCAACCGGCAGCACTCGTTGGGCTCGCGGGCGAACAGATCCTTGCCCAGCAGCCGATCCTGTTCGGCAACGGAGTGTTCCGGCCGGACGTTGACCACGTTCACCCCGTACACGGCCTCCACCGCGTCCCGGGTGCCGATGGTCTCGGCGAAGTGGTAGCCGGTGTCCAGGAAGAGCACGTCGACGCCGGCGCGCACGCCCGCGGCCAGGTGCACCAGCACGCCGTCCTGCATGTTGGAGGCCACGATGTAGTTCGTGCCGAAGGTGTCCTCGGTCCACCGCAGGAGTTCGGTCGCCGAGGCGCCGTCGAGTTCGGCGGCGCCGCGCGCGGCGATGGCGCGGAGCTGGTCCTCGGACAGCTTTTCCGCGAGTTCGGTTGTCACAATTGATCTCCCGTCGACACTTATCTCAGGTCGGCCTCGTCGGCGCGGACCGCCCACTGGGCGAACCGTTCGCCGTCCGAACGTTGCTTGACGAAGTTGCGCACCACCCGGTCGATGTAGTCGCCGAGTTCCCCGGTGGTCACTTTGTGCTGGCGCAGCTTGCGCCCGAACGCGCTGTCGAAGCCGAGGCTGCCGCCGAGGTGAACCTGGAATCCCTCCACCTGATTCCCGGTGCCGTCGTCGACCAGCTGGCCCTTGAACCCGATGTCGGCGATCTGCGAGCGGGCGCAGGAGTTCGGGCAACCGTTGATGTTGATCGTGATCGGGACGTCCAGCTGCGCGTTCAGATCCGCCAGCCGTTCCTCCAGCTCCGGCACCAGCGCCTGGGAGCGCTTGCGCGTCTCGGCGAAGGAGAGTTTGCAGAATTCGATACCGGTGCAGGCCATCAGATTCCGCCGCCAGAGCGAGGGCCGCGCCTGCAGGCCGAGGGGTTCCAGCTCGTCGATCAGCGCGTCGACCTTGTCGTCGGGAACGTCGAGCACGATCAGCTTCTGGTACGGGGTGAACCGGACACGATCGGAGCCGATCCGCTCGACCGCGTCGGCGACCTTGGTCAGGACGGTGCCCGACACCCGGCCCGCGATGGGGGAGAAGCCGACCGCGTTGAGTCCGTTGCGCAGCCGCTGCACGCCGACGTGGTCGATCGGCTTGGTCGGCTGCTCGGGCGCGGGGCCGTCGATCAGCTTGCGCTTCAGGTACTCGTCCTCCAGCACCTGGCGGAACTTCTCGACGCCCCAGTCCTTGATCAGGAACTTCAGGCGCGCCTTGGTGCGCAGGCGGCGGTAGCCGTAGTCGCGGAACACCGATACGACGGCTTCCCATACGTCCGGCACCTCGTCCAGCGGCACCCACACGCCCACCCGCTTGGCGAGCATCGGGTTGGTGGACAGCCCGCCGCCGACCCACAGGTCCAGACCGGGGCCGTGCTCGGGATGCACGACACCGACGAACGCGACGTCGTTGATCTCGTGCACCACGTCCTGCTGGCCGGAGATCGCGGTCTTGAACTTGCGCGGCAGGTTGGAGTACTCCTTCTTGCCGATGTAGCGGCGCACGATCTCCTCGATCGCGGGCGTCGGGTCGATGACCTCGTCCAGCGACTCGCCGGCCAGCGGAGACCCGAGCACCACGCGCGGGCAGTCGCCGCACGCCTCGGTGGTCTTCAGGCCGACCGCCTCGATCCGCTTCCAGATCTCCGGGACGTTCTCCACCTCGATCCAGTGGTACTGCACGTTCTCCCGGTCGGACAGATCCGCGGTGTCGCGGGCGAACTCGGTGGAGATCCCGCCCAGCGTGCGCAGTTGCGCGAGGTTCAGCGCGCCGCCGTCGCAGCGGATGCGCATCATGAAGTACTTGGCTTCGAGCAGATCGATGTTCTCGTCACCGGTCCAGGTGCCGTCGTAGCCCTGCTCGCGCTGGGTGTACAGACCCCACCAGCGGAACCGGCCGCGCAGGTCGCCTTTGTCGATGCCGTCGAAGCCGGTCTTGGCGTAGATGTTCTCGATGCGGGCGCGGACGTTGAGGGGGTTGTCGTCCTTCTTGGACTGCTCGTTCGGGTTCAGCGGCTCGCGGTAACCCAGCGCCCACTGACCCTCGGCCTTGCGGCGCACGGGCTTGCCGGTGCGCACGCGCGGTCCGGTCGTGGTCGCCTCGGGACGCGGCCGATCCGGGCGGACCCGGCGTTCGGAGGCCGGGCGTTCGGGGCGCGCGCGGCGCTCCGGCTGGGATTCGGGCGTGGGCTGATCGGTCGGACCGGCGTCGGTGCTCGACGTCATGGGGTCGCTCCTGCGGGGTGGGTGGTACATCCTGCTGAGGGGCGCGAGGGGCTGACTCACGCCTGCGGTGTCAGCGGGCCGATGAAGTCGGGATCGCCGGGGACCCGGGGATCGGGCGCGCTGAACTACCGGAGGGAACCGGGCAGACAGCAGGCGCTACAGACGCGCTTGTAATCGACGTGGCGACGGGCCACCAGTCGAATCTCCAAAGCGCGCATGCGGCCTATTGTGCCACGTCAGCGATGGCCTTCCGACCCTGCGTCTGGTATTTCCCGTGAATCTGCGGGAAATCCCCTGGACGTTCGACCCAGTTTGTGACGGCAGTCATAGTCGCGAGCCCCAACCAGGCGCGTGATACGGCGACCGCGCCGTCTGTGACACTGCGCACCTCGCTTGACCTCGAGCGAAGTGGAGGTTGGACGCTCGGCGTCATGAGTACCACAACTGTCGACGCCACCGGCGAGCTCGAAGCCATCCGCGCGGTGGTCGCGAGCGTCCAGCACGCCCAGCGCAACGAGCTCGTCGACGAATTCGTCGCGCTGTTCCGGGAGGACGCGATCTGGACCACCGGACACGGCAAACGTCTCTTCGGACGGGCGGCCATCGCGGAGTTCACCGCGCAGGTGCTGCCCGGGGCCACCGCACACGGCACGGCGACCTACGAGGTCGAGCACGTGCTGTTCATCCGCCCGGACGTGGCGGCGGTGAAGGTCCGCCAGCGCTATTTCACCGACGCGGGCGTTCTGGAGAGCGAAGGCAGCCCGATGTACGTGATGTCCAAGGAGGACGGCCGCTGGTTGCTCACCGCGAACCAGAACACTCCGGTCGTGGCGGACTGAAGGGCCCGGTAGCGGAGTCCCGGCCGTCGGCGCGGTCGCGGCGACGTTCACACTGGACAGGTGAGTTCTTCCGCCGCTACCGCGAGTACCGACACTTCCGCGCCGGTGCTACGCGACTTCGGCGACGGTCCGTTCGGGATCTACGTGCACGTGCCGTTCTGCGCCACGCGGTGCGGCTACTGCGACTTCAACACCTACACCGCGGGGGAGCTCGGCAGTTCGGCCTCGCCGCAGTCGTGGCTGGCGGCGTTGCGCGGCGAGCTGGCGACCGCCGCGCAACAGTTCGCGGCGTTGCCCACCGCGACGCCGGAAGTCTCCACCGTCTTCGTCGGCGGAGGGACGCCCTCCCTGCTGGGCGGCGACGGGCTCGCCGCGGTGCTGGACGCCGTGCGTGCCGAATTCACCTTCGCTGCCGGGGCCGAGGTCACCACGGAGTCCAATCCGGAATCCACCTCGCCGGAATTCTTCGAGCGCATCCGGGCGGCCGGGTTCACCAGGGTGTCGCTGGGCATGCAGTCCGCCGCGGCGCACGTGTTGAAAGTGCTCGATCGCACGCACACCCCCGGCCGCGCGGTGGCCGCCGCGCTGGAGGCGCGCGCCGCTGGATTCGAGCACGTCAACCTCGATCTGATCTACGGAACACCGGGTGAGCGCGATGTCGATCTGGACGCCAGCCTGGACGCGGTGCTCGGCGCGGGCGTCGACCACGTATCGGCGTATTCGCTGATCGTGGAGGACGGCACCGCGCTGGCCAGGCGGGTGCGCCGCGGCGAGTTGCCCGCGCCGGACGACGACGTGCTCGCCGCACGTTACGAGCGCATCGACGCCCGACTGCGCTCGGCCGGATTCGGGTGGTACGAGGTGTCGAACTGGGCCGTGGGCGACGCCGCGGTCTGCAGGCACAACCTCGGTTACTGGGACGGCGGCGACTGGCTCGGCGCAGGACCGGGCGCGCACAGTCATGTCGGCGGCGTGCGGT
This sequence comes from Nocardia sp. NPDC003999, assembly GCF_053604885.1. Classification (NCBI taxonomy): domain Bacteria; kingdom Bacillati; phylum Actinomycetota; class Actinomycetes; order Mycobacteriales; family Nocardiaceae; genus Nocardia; species Nocardia sp. NPDC003999. The sequence goes on along the minus strand of NZ_JBSGIB010000012.1, from coordinate 26,008 downwards.
GGTGGAACGTGAAGCACCCCGCTCGATACGCCGATCGAGTCGGCGCGGGCGGGCTGCCCGCCGCGGGCTGGGAGGCGCTGAGCGCGGACGAGCGCTACACCGAGCGGGTCATGCTCGCCGTCCGGCTGCGCACCGGCCTGCCGCTGGCCGAGCTGGCGTCCTCCGCGCGCACCGCCGTCGATCGCGTGGTCGCCGACGGCCTCGCCGTGCGCACCGCGGACGACCGGCTCGTCCTCACCGACCGCGGCCGTCTGCTCGCGGACGGCGTCGTCCGTGAACTGCTCGACTGATCCCGTGCCGGATCACGGTCGGGTCAACGCGATGCACTTTATGTCTCGTTCCGGTAACTCGGTGCGCACCGGCCGCGTAGTCTGCGATCAACCCCAAGGAGACTCATGGCTTCGGCACCACGTATGACCCTTATCCATGAACCAGGCGAGTTCGCGGAGGCGCGAGCAGCGGAGAAAGCGGAAAACGCGCGCCAGTGCGCAGTCGCCGCCCGCACTGTCGCCAGCTACGCGGAGAACGCCGCCGACTGCGAGTCGCTGCTGGCGATGCTCGGTCTCGATGCGCTCGCGGGCAAACAGGCGAAAACCTGCGGCTGACCATTACGCCTCGTCCGGGGCGAGGGCGGTGCTGCGCCATTCCCGTGGCGTGAGCCCGTAGGCGGCGCGGAAGCGCCGGGCGAAATGTGACGGATCGCGGAAGCCCCAGCGGCGCGCGATCATCGCGATCGTCCGATGTTTCTGGTCCGGACGAGTCAGATCGCCGTGTACCCGCTCGAGACGCTGGCTGATGATTCCCTGCTCGAGGCTGCACTCCGTGTTCGCGTAGATCTTGTAGAGCTGCCGGACCGACATGTTGTGCGCCTTGGCGATCTGTTCCGCGCCGAGACCAGGATCCGCCAGATTGCGCCGGATATAGGCGCGAATCCGGGACAGCAGGATGTCGGAGGGGACGACGGAGCCGTCGTCGGCGCACGCCGACAACAACAGTGCCCGGATCAGCTCGATGCTGGCGCAACCCGACAGGGCGGCCGCGGGGTCGGCGCTGAGCGCGTCCGCGTCGGCGGTCAGTTGGACGATGTGGTTGGCCACCAGCCGGTAGTGCGGGCTGTCCTGCACTCTGGCGGCGGCCTGACCGATCAGATCGGCGGGCAGGCCGAGCTGATCGAGCGGCACGTGCAGGCAGGTCGACGCCCCGTCGCCGCGCCGGCTGAAGTCGTAGGGCGCGTTCAGATCCATGACGTGCAGATCGCCCGGTCGCACGACGCGACGGACGTCGCCCTGCTCGTACCGTCCGTCGCCCGCCTGCTGCACCGCGACCGCCAGTACCGGCGCGGGGGAGGTCCTGACCTGCTTCGGCGTCCGGATCAGCTGGATGCCCGAGGTGCTGGCACGCACGATGCGCGCCTCGCCGAACCACCACACGTCGAACGTGGCGTGCACACGCTCGTCCGGCCCGTCCAGCACGACATGGGACGGGACCGATGCCTCTTGTACTGCCGCGGCCACCGCGTCCGCCCGCTCGCGCGGCGCGATGGTGTCCGAATTGAACACGACCGTCATCACAGCCTCCGTCGCAAATGAGACAGATTCGGCAATCCTCGCATGGAACCCGCCGACCGGGCCGTGCATTCTGAGCCGACGATCGTGCACGCAGAGTCGTTTCTCCGGCGGCCGCCCGTCATACGCTGTCGGTCGACCAAGATCGATCCCCGGTTCACCCGACATCCGTCCAGATCGAAGGGAACTGTCATGCCGACGATCACCACCACCGATGGCGTCGAGATCTACTACAAGGACTGGGGTGCCGGACGTCCGGTGGTGTTCAGCCACGGCTGGCCGCTGAACGGGGACGCCTGGGACAACCAGATGAAACTGGTGGCGAGCAACGGCTATCGCGCCATCGCCCACGATCGGCGCGCGCACGGACGCTCGAGCGACGTGTGGGACGGGCACGACATGGACCACTACGCCGACGACCTCGCCGCGGTGCTGAACGAGCTGGACATCAAGGACGCGATTCTGGTCGGGCACTCGACCGGCGGCGGCGAGGTGACCAGGTATCTGTCCCGGCACGGCACCTCGCGGGTGGTCAAGGCGGTGCTGCTCGGCGCGGTCCCGCCGTTGATGCTGAAGACCGCGAGCAATCCGGAAGGGACGCCGATCGAGGCGTTCGACGACATCCGCGCGGGCGTGGCCGCCGACCGCTCGCAGTTCTGGAAGGATCTGGCGATCCCGTTCTACGGCGCCAACCGCACCGGATCGAAGGTCTCACAAGGACTGCGCGACCACTTCTGGCTGATGGGCATGCAGGTGGGGCTCGAGGGCGCGTTCGACTGCGTCAAGGCGTTCTCCGAGACCGATTTCACCGCCGAGCTGCCGAGCATCGAGATCCCGGTGCTGGTGGCGCACGGCGACGACGACCAGATCGTGCCGCTCGCCGCCGCGGGCGCCAAGACGGCGAAATTGCTTCCGAGGGCCGAGTTGAAGGTGTACCCCGGCGCTCCGCACGGCCTGTGCGGCGACTACGAGAAGGCGTTCGACGCCGATCTGCTGAACTTCCTGAAGAGCTGAGGAGCCGAGACCCGATGCCGAACAAACGCTACCTGCGCCGTGCTGTGGCCGCGCTGGCCCTCCTGCTCGCCGCCACCACAGCGGCCGGGCCGGCGCGAGCGCAATCGCTGCCCACCGTCGTGCTCGTGCACGGCGCCTTCGCCGACACCACCAGCTGGGACGGTGTCGCTGCCGTGCTGCGCGAGCGCGGCTACCGCGTGGTGACGCCGGAGAATCCGCTGCGCGGGCCTGCCTACGACGCGGCCGCCGTGCAGCGCACGCTGGACACGATCAGCGGTCCCGTCGTGCTGGCGGGGCACTCCTACGGCGGCTTCGTGATCAGCAACGTGCACGATCCGAAGGTCGAATCGCTGGTGTACATCGCGGCTTTCGCGCCGGTGGAAGGCGAGGTGGCGCAGGCCGAGCTCGACCCGATCCGCTTCCCGGGCAGCCAGCTGCTGCCGCCCGCGCTGCAGGTGAAGCTCGTCGACGACGTCACGGGTGTCGCCGGGAAGAACCTGGACGCGTATGTCGCACCCGCCAGCTTCCATGACGTCTTCGCCCAGGACGTCGGCCCGGAGACCACGGCCGACATGATCGTCCATCAGCGCTCCATCGCCGTGAAGGCCAATCTGGAACCGTCCGGGCCGCCCGCGTGGTCCGGCACTCCGAGTTGGTATCTGGTCTCCGCCGACGACCGGGTCATCCCGCCGTCCTCCCAGCGCTTCATGGCCCAGCGCATGGCGGCTCGAACCGGTGAGATCGAGGCCTCGCACGCCTCGCTGGTCTCCCGGCCCGACGCCGTGGCCGCGGTGATCGACGCCGCCGTTCCGCGCTGAGCGTCGCGCCGCTCGTCACGTCCCGTTGCAGGCGAGAGATCCGGTTACCGACAATTAGACTGGATCGACGGACGAACCGTGGTCGGCCCGCGATGTGCGGCGGTCACGGGACGTCGGCGCCGGGTACGGCGTGACGGGAGACGAGAGCGAGGAGGTGCGGCCGATGTCGAGCACCGAGGATCGGCGCTTCGAGGTCTTGCGCGCCATCGTCGCGGACTATGTCGCGACCAAGGAGCCGATCGGGTCGAAGACGCTGGTCGAGCGGCACAACCTGGGTGTTTCCAGCGCGACGGTGCGCAACGACATGGCGGTGCTCGAGGCCGAGGGCTACATCACCCAGCCGCACACGAGTTCCGGCCGCATCCCCACCGACAAGGGCTACCGGCAGTTCGTGGACCGGATCTCCGAGGTGAAGCCGCTGTCCTCGGCGGAGCGCAGGGCGATCCTCGAGTTCCTGGAGTCCGGCGTCGACCTCGACGACGTGCTGCGCCGGGGCGTCCGCTTGCTCGCTCAGCTGACCAGGCAGGTCGCCGTCGTGCAGTACCCGACGGTGTCGGCGTCCACGGTGCGGCACATCGAGGTGGTGGCGCTCAATCCCGCCCGCCTGCTGCTGGTGGTGATCACCGACACCGGCCGGGTCGACCAGCGCCTGGTGGAGCTCGGCGCGCTGGTCGACGACGAGGATCTGGCCGCGCTGCGCGGCATGCTCGGCGGCGCGATGGACGGCAAACGCCTGGCCGCGGCCTCCGCGGCGGTGGCCGAGCTGCCCGAGCACGCTCCGTTGCGGCTGCGCGACGTGCTGGTGCGGGTGTCCACGGTGCTGGTGGAGACCCTGGTGGAGCACCCGGAGGAGCGATTGGTGCTCGGCGGCACCGCCAACCTCACCCGCAACGCCGCCGACTTCGGTTTCCCCGGCTCGCTGCGTTCGGTTTTGGAGGCGCTCGAGGAGCAGGTGATCGTGCTCAAGCTGCTCGCCGCGGCCCAGCAACCGGGGACGGTGACGGTGCGGATCGGAGAAGAGACGCAGGTCGAGCAGATGCGCGGCACGTCGGTGGTGTCGACCGGCTACGGCGCGGCGGGCGCCGTGCTCGGCGGTATGGGGGTGCTCGGGCCCACCCGGATGGACTACCCGGGCACGATCGCATCGGTGGCGGCCGTCGCCCGATACATCGGCGAGGTCCTCGCCGAGCGCTGACGCGACGACGCCACTGCTACGCTCGATCTTTCGGCCGGATAAAGTTGAGTGCACAAGACTAATGCTGTTGTCGGCGCGCTTCACAGCGGCGCGGGCACCGGCGGCACTGTCGAGAACGACCAAGGACTAGAGAACTCAAGTGGCACGGGACTACTACGGACTGCTCGGCGTCGCGAAGAACGCGACCGACCAGGAGATCAAGCGGGCATACCGCAAGCTGGCGCGTGAGCTCCACCCCGACGTCAACCCCGACGAGGCGGCGCAGGCCAAGTTCAAGGAAGTGTCGGCCGCCTACGAGGTGCTGTCGGATCCGGAGAAGCGGCGCATCGTCGACATGGGCGGCGACCCGCTGGAATCCGGCGGTGGTGGGGCCGGATTCAACGGCGCGGGCTTCGGCGGGCTCGGCGACGTGTTCGAGGCGTTCTTCGGCGGCATGAGCGGATCGGCCGGTGCGCGCAAGCCGCGCGGTCGAGTCCAGCCCGGCGCCGACTCGCTGATCCGCACCCGGCTCAGCTTGGCCGAGTGCGCGGTCGGCGTGACCAAGCACCTGACCGTGGACACCGCGATCCTGTGCGATATCTGCCAGGGCTCCGGTACCAACGGCAAGTCCAAGCCGGTGCGCTGCGAAACCTGCGGCGGCGCGGGTGAGGTCCAGTCCGTGCAGCGGTCCTTCCTCGGCCAGGTGCTGACCTCGCGCCCGTGCCCCACCTGCCGCGGCGCGGGCGAAACCATCCCGGACCCGTGCCACAAATGCGGTGGTGACGGCCGGGTGCGGGCGCGCCGCGAGATCGCGGCCCCGATCCCCGCGGGCGTCGCGAACGGCATGCGGGTGCGGCTGGCCGCGCAGGGCGAGGTCGGCCCCGGCGGCGGTCACGCGGGCGACCTCTACGTCGAGATCGTGGAGCAGCCGCACGACGTGTTCGTCCGGGACGGGGACGATCTGCACTGCACCATCCGGGTGCCGATGGTGGACGCGGCGCTCGGCACCACCGTCGTGATCGACACCATCCTGGACGGCCCGACCGAGTTGAGTATTCCGGCGGGCACCCAGCCCGGCGAGATCTCGGTGCTGCGCGGGCACGGCATGCCGCGGCTGCGCTCGAGCGCGCGCGGCGACCTGCTGGCGCATCTGGACATCGTGATCCCGGCCAAGCTGGACAGCAAGCAGACCGAACTGCTGCGCAAATACAAGGGACTGCGCGAGCGGGAACGCGCCGAAGTGATGTCGGCGCAATCCGAGCACAACAGTGGCCTGTTCGCGCGACTGCGCGCGTCTTTCAGCGGGCGCTAGGTGGCCGCGACGGTCTTCTACCTCGACGAGGTGCCCGAGCCGGGCGCGGTCGCGGTGCTCGACGGCCCGGAGGGCAGGCACGCCGCCACGGTGCGCCGCATCCGGGTCGGCGAGCCGATCACCCTCTCCGACGGGCGCGGGGTACTGGCCGCATCGGAAGTCGTTGCCGCGCAACGCGACCGGCTCGAGCTCGCGGTGCGCGAGCGGGTGCTCGCGGCACCTCAGACGCCGCCGGTGACCGTCGTGCAGGCGCTGCCGAAATCCGATCGCTCGGAACTGGCGGTCGAGCTGATGACGGAGGCGGGCGCGGACGTCGTCGTTCCCTGGCAGGCCGCGCGCTGCGTCGCGAACTGGGAGGGCAAGGCGGCCAAGGGAGTCGAGAAGTGGCGGGCCGCGGCCCGCTCGGCCGCCAGGCAGTCCCGCCGGGCCTACATTCCGCAAGTCGCCGACCTGCACCGCACCCAGGACTTGCTGGATCTGGTCCGCACGGCGAAGGCCCGCGGTGCGATCGTCGCGGCGCTGCACGAATCCGGCGCCGCCCGTTTCACCGAATTGCCCTTCGCCGAGGCCGCCGAAATCGTCCTCGTCGTGGGTCCGGAAGGCGGGCTGGACGACGCCGAGCTCACGGCGTTGGCCGAAGCGGGCGCGGACATCACCTTGCTCGGCCCGACCGTGCTGCGTACATCCACCGCGGCAGCGGTCGCTCTCGGGGCGCTCGGCGCACTGACGCCGCGTTGGTGAGGTCTCGCGTCGACGCCCGATGCGATACCCACAGCAGCAGTGCCGCGATGACCATCAGCGATCCGATGCCGCAGACCAGCCCGAGCCACCCGGAGCGGGCGTAGGCGATGCCCGCCGTTCCGCCGACGAGCGCGCTGCCGAGGTAGTAGGCGAACAGATACAGCGACGACGCCGCGCCCCGGTTGCCTTCGGCCATCGCCCCCACCCACGCGCTCGCCGCGGTGTGCGCCCCGAAGAAACCCGCGGTGAAGAGCAATACGCCGAGCAAAACGGTGCCGATGTGGTCGGGAATCGTCACCAGGAGCCCGATCGCCATGACGGCCAGCGACATCGCGAGCACCCAGGATCGGCCGATCCGATCGGTCAGCAGGCCGGATGCCGCCGAGGCCGCCGTTCCGGCCAGATAGAGCACGAACACCAGCCCCACCAGTGCTTCCGGGAGCCCGAAGGGCGCGCTGGTCAGCCGGTAGCCGAGATAGTTGTACATCGAGACGAACCCGCCCATCAGCACGAACGCCAGTCCGAACAGAGCGAGCAGTCCGCGGTGACGCAAGGGGCTGCCGAGGTCGCCGAGGACCGTCCGGATTCCGGCGGGGCGAGGCACGAAGCCGCGCGAGGGCGGCAGCAGGCGGACGAACCACACGGTGCAGGCCGCGGCGGCGATCGAGGCCACCGCCTGCGCCCACCGCCAGGACGCCACGTCCAACGTGAACGCCGGGATCAACCGCCCGGCCAGCCCGCCGATAGTGGTACCCGCGACGTAGATGCCCATCGCGGCGCCCAGCCCGTCCCCGCCGATCTCCTCTGCCAGATAGGCCATCGCCACCGCGGGCACACCGGCCAGCGCGATGCCTTGCAGCGCGCGTCCGGCCAGCAGCAGATCCAGCGAAGGGCTCAGCGGCAGCAGCAGTCCGAGCACCGCCGCCGCGACGGCGGAACCGATCATCACCTTGGTCCGGCCGATCCGCGACGAGAGCGCGCTCACCGGGATGATGGCCAGCGCGAGGAACCCGGTGGTGAGCGACACCGCCAGTGCCGCCAGCGCGGGCGTCGCGCCGAACGCGGCCGAGAGACTCGGCAGCAGTGCCTGGGCGCTGTACATCGAGGCGAATGTCGTCAGACCGGCCGCGAACAGCGCGATGGTGATCCTGCGTTCGTGGGCGACGTCCCTCGCCGCTTCGATCCGTGTCGTGGTCATCGGGTCCTCCTTTCGTCCAGCATCGCCAGGCGGTTTTCCGGAAGGAAATGAATAATGAGAAGTGAGTTCATTCCCCGAGCGCATATAGAGAGGTCGGGCAGTGCTTGGTGAGGATCTGGAGTGGTTCACGACACTCGCCGAACTCGAACGGGTCGGCGCCGCCGCGGAGCGGTTGCACCTGGCGCAGCCGACGTTGTCGCGCATGCTGGCTCGCTTGGAGCGCAGGGTGGGAGTCGAACTGTTCGACCGGCACGGGAAGCGGATCGTCCTGAACGAATACGGTCGCATCTACTACGAGCACGCCCGCCGCGCGCAATCCGAGCTGGACGCGGCGGAACAGGTCCTCGCCGATCGGGCCAACCCGGCCGGGGGCGTCGTGCGGCTGTCGTTCCAGCACTCTTTCGGCGGCTCGCTGGTGCCGCAGCTGATCAGCGGCTTCCGGCGCATCTCCGGCCGGATCACGATCACGCTGTGGCAGGGAGCGGCAGCCGCGGTGACCGAGCGAGTGCTCGCGGGTGAAAGCGATCTGGGCATCGTCTCGCCGCGCCCGGCCGTCGCAGGCGTTGGCTGGCGCGCCGTGCTGCGACAGCCGCTGGTACTCGCGGTGCCGCCGGAACACCGGTTGGCCGGACGGCGGCAGGTCCGCCTCGCGGAGGTGGCCGACGCGGAGTTCGTCACCATGCACCACGGATTCGGGATGCGGCGCATCTTCGACGAACTGTGCGCCGCCGCGGACATCCGGCCGCGGATCGCGTTCGAGTCGAGCGATCTCGTCACGGTGGCCGGGCTGGTCTCGGCGGGGTTGGGGGTGGCGATCCTGCCGCGCGAAGATCCGCTGTCCGCGGGCCCGCTGTCCGGCCCGGTGACGGTCCCGCTCGCGGACGCGGGCGCCGCGCGCGCGGTCGGGCTGATCTGGCCCGCCGCTACCACACCACCCGACGCGGTGCGACGCTTTCGTGATTTCGCCGAGGATTGGGCGCGGCGACGTGGGGGAATCCCGTGAGGGGCCGGTTTTGCCCACGGCTTATTCACTGGGCGGTGTCGGTGGGGCGGGTTAAACTTTCTCCATACAGCAGCAGTCGAGACCGGAAAGCAGGCTATAGCCACTTTTGAGAACACAAGGCGAGATCGGCGACCCCACCACCCCAGCGGCAGGCATCGGCGCCGGCGACAACGGTTCGGGTCCCGCAGCGCGCACCGTGCGCTCGAGCATCGAACTCGCTCCTGAATCCGTGTTCCCCTTCCTCGGTTCGGCCGACCAGAATCTTCGCGAACTGGAGACGCTGCTCGACGCGGACATCCACGTCCGCGGGAATTCCGTGACCCTCACCGGCAAGGCGGCCGACGTCGCGCTCGCCGAGCGGGTCATCGAGCAGCTGGTCGCGCTGACCGGGCGCAACCGCGTGGTGACGCCCGAGGCGGTGCGGCACACCGTTTCGATGCTCACCGAGGGCTCCAGCGAGTCCCCCGCGGAGGTGCTCAGCCTGGACATCCTGTCTCGGCGGGGCAAGACCATCCGGCCCAAGACGCTGAACCAGAAGCGCTACGTCGACGCGATCGACGCGAACACCATCGTGTTCGGCATCGGTCCCGCCGGTACCGGCAAGACCTATCTGGCGATGGCCAAGGCGGTCCAGGCGCTGCAGACCAAGCAGGTCAACCGGATCATCCTCACCCGCCCCGCGGTCGAGGCGGGCGAGCGGCTCGGCTTCCTGCCCGGCACGCTGAACGAGAAGATCGACCCGTACCTGCGCCCGCTCTACGACGCACTGCACGACATGATGGACCCGGAGGCCATTCCCAAGTTGATGGCGGCCGGTGTCATCGAGGTCGCGCCGCTGGCCTACATGCGCGGACGCACGCTGAACGACTCCTTCATCATCCTCGACGAGGCGCAGAACACCACCGCCGAGCAGATGAAGATGTTCCTCACCCGCCTCGGGTTCGGCTCGAAGATCGTGGTGACCGGTGACGTGACGCAGGTCGATCTGCCGACCGGCGCCCGGTCCGGTCTGCGCGCCGCCAGCGAGATCCTCACCGAGATCGAGGACATCCACTTCGCGGAGCTGACCAGTAGCGACGTGGTTCGCCACCGGCTGGTCTCGGACATCGTCGACGCCTACGACCGCTTCGAGGCCCAGTCGCGTCCGCAGGTCGCCCCGCATTACGGCGGCAACCGAGCGCAGCGCCGCGCGGCGAGCCGGGCGGACCGGCGGTAACTCGTCTCGCCGGGCGGGGCTCCGCTCCGCCGACACGATCGACGGGATCGTAGGCTGTTCGGGTGAGTATCGAGATCGCCAACGAGTCGGGTATCGACGTGCCCGAAGAAGAGCTGGTCAGCGTCGCGCGGTTCGTGATCGCCCGGATGGACGTGCACCCCGCCGCGGAGCTGTCGATGGTGCTCGTCGATCTCGACACCATGGCCGACCTGCACATGCGCTGGATGGACCTACCCGGCCCGACCGACGTCATGTCCTTCCCCATGGACGAACTCGAGCCGGGCGGGCGGCCCGACAGCCCCGAACCAGGCCCATCCATGCTCGGCGACATCGTGCTGTGCCCGGAGTTCGCCGCCGGTCAGGCCCGTAAGGCGGGGCACTCCCTGGATCACGAACTCGCTCTGCTCACCGTGCACGGCGTGCTGCACCTGCTCGGCTACGACCACGCCGAGCCGGACGAGGAGAAGGAGATGTTCGCGTTGCAGGCCAGGCTGCTCGAGGAGTGGTACGAGAGCCTGCGGGAGGCGCAGCGGCGCGCCGAACTGGCCGAACGCGACGCGCGGTTGCTGGGTAAGGCGGGTTTCACCACACCGGGTGAGTCCCTGGGTCCCGCGTGAATGCCCTGACCCTCGTCCTGCTCGCGGTCCTGCTCATCTCCGTGGGTGGGGTCTTCGCCGGGGTCGATTCCGCCCTGAACACGATCTCGCCCGCCCGCGTCGAGGACTTGGTGCGAGCCGACCGGCCCGGCGCCGTGCGGCTGAGCCGGGTCGTCGACGACCGGGCCCGCTACGTGAATCTCATGGTGCTGCTTCGCATCCTGTGCGAGATCGGCGCGACGGTGCTGCTGGCAGCGGGACTGATGACGGTCTGGGGCAGGAACTGGGCGCTGCTGATCACCGCGCTTGTGATGGTGCTGGTGTCCTACGTGGTGATCGGTGTCGGCCCGCGCACGCTGGGCAGGCAGCACGCGTATTCCATCGCCCTGGCCGCGGCCCTGCCCCTGCAGTTCATCGGCGCGCTGCTCGGCCCGATCAGCAGGCTGCTGATCCTCATCGGTAACGCGATCACCCCCGGTAAGGGTTTTCGCAACGGGCCCTTCGCTTCCGAGATCGAGTTGCGCGAAGTGGTCGAGATGGCCGGTGAGCGCGGAGTGGTGGCCGACGACGAACGGCGGATGATCCAGTCGGTTTTCGAACTCGGCGACACAGCGGCGCGTGCGGTGATGGTGCCGCGCACGGAGATGGTCTGGATCGAAGCGGACAAGACCGCGGCGCAGGCCATGTCGCTGGCGGTGCGTTCCGGGCATTCGCGGATCCCGGTGGTCGGCGAGAACGTCGACGACATTCGCGGCGTGGTGTATCTGAAAGACCTCGTGCCGTTCGCCGAACGCAGCCGCAAGGTACGGGTGCGTGAGGTGATGCGTCCCGCGGTGTTCATGCCCGACTCCAAACCGCTGGACAGCCTGCTCGACGAGATGCAACGCAGGCGCAACCACATGGCGTTGCTGGTGGACGAGTACGGCGGCATCGCGGGTCTGGTGACCATCGAGGACGTGCTGGAGGAGATCGTCGGAGAGATCGCCGACGAGTACGACGTCGACGAGACCCCGCCCGTCGAGGATCTCGGCGACGGGCGCTACCGCGTGTCGGCCCGGCTGCCGGTGGAGGATCTCGGCGAGCTGTTCGGATTGGAGATCGAGGAGGAGGACGTCGACACCGTCGGCGGCCTGCTCGCGCACGAGCTGGGCCGGGTGCCGCTGCCCGGTTCGAAGATCGAGGCGCACGGGTTGGTGCTGCGCGGTGAAGGCGGACCGGACGCGCGCGGCCGGATGCGGGTGAACACCGTGGTGGTACGCAAAGCGCGCGAGAAGGTCCCCGCGGGGAAGACCAACGGGGACAATCCCAATGGCAAGCGCAAGGCGAACGGATCGGAGCGGGATATCGCGGCCGATCGCGACGAGGACGGAGACACCGAATGACCGAACTGGACGCCGAGGACAACAAGCTGGTCACGCTGGCCCGTGGTGCGCTCGGTCGCACCGGAGGGGCGAGTGGAGCCGCGATCCGCGATACCGATGGTCGCACCTACGCCGCGGGCGAGGTCACGCTGACCGCGCTGCGGTTGACGGCGCTGCAAGCCGCCGTGGCCGCGGCGTTGTCCAGCGGCGCGGAGGGCTTCGAGGCGGCCGTGGTGGTCGGCGGGCGGTTGTCCGACTTCGGTGTGACGGCGGTGCGGGAGGTTTCGGCGGAGGCGCGGATCATCTTCACCGATCGTGACGGCGCGGTGTTCGAGATCGTCGACGACTCCGCCGACGCGGCCGACGCGGTGAGCGCCGACTCCGGCGAGGTCCGCGGTGGCTGACGCGCGGGAGAAGGGCGAATTCCGTTCCGGGTTCGTCTGTTTCGTCGGTCGGCCGAACACCGGCAAGTCGACCTTGACCAACGCCCTGGTCGGCGCGAAGATCGCGATCACCTCGTCGCGCCCGCAGACCACCAGGCACACGATTCGCGGCATCGTGCACCGCGAGCACGCCCAGCTGATCCTGGTCGACACACCGGGCTTGCACCGCCCGCGCACCTTGCTCGGCCAGCGCCTCAACGACCTTGTGCGCGATACGTATTCGGAAGTCGACGTGATCGCGCTGTGCATCCCGGCCGACGAGAAGATCGGTCCGGGTGACCGCTGGATCGTGCAGCAGATCAAGCAGATGGCGCCGAAGACGACGCTGCTCGGCGTGGTCACCAAGATCGACAAGGTGAGCCGCGAGCAGATCGCGGAGCAATTGCTCGCCGTGGCCCAGTTGCTCGGCCCCGAGGCCGACGTGGTGCCGGTGTCGGCGGTCAAGGGTGAGCAGGTGGAAGTCCTCGTCGACGTCATCGCCTCGAAGATGCCGGAGGGCCCGGCTTTCTACCCCGACGGCGAGCTCACCGACGAGCCCGAGGAAACGTTGATGGCCGAGCTCATTCGCGAGGCCGCGCTCGAGGGTGTGCGCGACGAGTTGCCGCACTCGCTGGCCGTCGTCATCGAGGAGGTCCTGCCCTACGAGGAGCGCGAGGACATGCTCGACGTGCACGCCTTGCTCTACGTCGAGCGGCCCAGCCAGAAGGCCATTGTCATCGGCAAGGGCGGTTCCCGGCTGAAAGAGGTCGGCACCAACGCCCGCAAGCAGATCGAACACATCCTCGGCACCCGGATCTACTTGAATTTGCACGTGAAGGTGGCCAAGGACTGGCAGCGCGACCCGAAACAGCTGGGCAAACTGGGTTTCTGACCGGTTCGGGCGTCGCTGGGGCGTGCGTGGAAGTCTTGGAGGCGTCTTCGTTGGCGTGGGGCGTCCGGTCGGCTGCCGATGATTCCGTGTGATCCACCGATGTGTCGGCTGTACTCGAGGCGAGTGCCGTGTCAGTGGTCGTGTCAGAACGGCGTCAGCTCGGTATCAGCCGGGCTCGCGACAGTAGTCACATGAACAGCACAGCGATCGCGACTTCCACCACCCTCTCCGACCAGGACAAGAGCACGCTGCGGACCGCCGCGTACGGCGCGTTGTCGCTGATGGCCGCCACCGGCACGCCGCACGTGGCCGCGACGAACGGCTCCATCGCCCTGACGTCGGCGACCGGCCTGGTCGGGCACGTGCTCGCCGCGAAGTCCAAGGACATCCAGTTGAAGGGCAAGACCGTCGCCGAACTCGCCGACCAGGTACTGCCTGCCCTGACCTCGGCCGTGCACCTGCTCGAGCGGCACGATCCGGCCGAGGCCGACAACTTCCGCGGCACCGTCCGCATCGCCGTCGACGCAGCAGCCCAGCCGCACCACGGCGAGCCCGGCCCGGCCACGGCCGAGATGGCCCGCAAGATCATCGCGGCGCTCGATGCCGCCGGGGTGGCCGGTGCCGACAACGGAACGGTTGCCGCCGGGCCGGATCGCCCGCAACTCCAGAAGGCCCTCGATGAGATCGTCGCTTCTGGTTTCGCCGGAATCACGCTGCGCGTGCACGACGAGCGGGGCGAGTGGGTCGGCAGCGCCGGGGTGAGCAGGCTGGGCGAGACCGCGAAGCCGCCGACCGACGGGCACGTCCGGATCGGCAGCAATACAAAGACTTTCACCGCGACTCTGGTCCTGCAACTGGTGGCCGAGGGCAAGATCGGATTGGACGACCCGGCGGCCCACTACCTGCCCGAGTTCGAACTCGATTCGCGGATCACGGTGCGGATGCTGTTGCAGCACACCAGCGGGGTGTTCAACTTCACCGGCGAGTACTACGAAGACGGGACCGTCGTGCCGGGAATCCCCGCCACCACCGCGGGCAAAGAGTGGGTGGACAACCGATTCGAGACCTACCAGCCCGAAGAGCTGGTGCGGCTGGCGCTGTCCAAGCCCGCGCGGTTCGAACCAGGCACGGGCTGGAGTTATTCCAACACCAACTACGTGCTGGCCAGGTTGCTGATCGAGAAGGTCACCGGCCGCCCGGTCGCTCAGGAGATGCAGCGGCTGATCTTCGGGCCGCTCGGGCTGTCGGGCACCGTGGCCCCGACCACCCAGACCGAGCTCCCGGAGCCGCACGCCCACGCCTACTACCGATACGAGGACGCAGGGCAGGAGAAGACGGTCGACGTCACCAGCCACAACCCCTCCTGGATCTCCAGCGGCGGTGACATGATCTCGACCACCCAGGACCTGCGAACTTTCATTTCCGCGCTGATGAGCGGCAAGCTGCTGCCTGCCGAGTTGCTGGCCGAGATGTGCGCACCGCACCCGACAGGCATCCCGAACATGGGCTACGGCCTCGGTGTATTCGTGCAGGACACCGGCCTGGGCGGCACGGTCGTCACCCACAACGGCGGCGCAGCGGGTCACGCGGCGCTGATGTACAGCACACCCGACGGCAAGAAGACCCTGACCGGCACCCTGAACTACGCGGACGACGCCGCCATGTCCCTGGCCGTGCCGTTCCAGCAGGCGACCCAGAGGCTCGTCGACGAGGTGTTCTGCGGCGGCCAGGCCGATCCGGCGCAGCCGACGGACTGAACTTCTTTTGTGTACGCCTGGCGGGTGGACACCCTCGGTGTGTGCATCAGGTGGAATGCGAATCGGGCACACGTCGAACTCGACGAGTTCGACGTGGCCCGCTGCGCATGCCGAAACGCCCGGACACGGACGCCGAGTTGTCGATGGTTCGGGTCACCACCACGGGGCGGGGCGGTGGCGGTGCCACTGGAGTTCGGATTCGAGTTGGGCGGCCAAGGAGATCAGGAGGGGTTCGGAGTTTGCTGTGCCCATCAGTTGGGCGCCTACGGGGAGGCCGGTGTCGGTGAAGCCTGCGGGGACGTTGATGCTGGGCCAGCCGAGGACGTTCCATGGCCAGGTGTAGGGGCAGGCCGCGGTGATGAGGTTGTTGGTGGCGTTGACGCCGATGCCGTCGATTTCCTCGGCGCGGGGCGGTGGGGTGGCGGTGGTCGGGGCGAGGACCACGTCGTAGTCGCGGAAGAAGTGGCCGATTCGCTTGTGCAGCAGCGGTTCCAGCTGCCGTGCCGCGTAGAGGGCGGGGCCGTCGAGCGCGCGTCCGATTCGGGCGTTGGCGGTGGTGCGCGGATCGACTTCCAGACCGGGCATGCGGTCGTACACCCGCCGGACCCCGGCGAGCGAACGCGGGAGGAAGGAAGCGCCGATCAGGATGCCGTAGTGCAGGTCCGCCACGGTCACGGTGTGTCCGAGCGCGCCCAGTGTGTCGGCGGTGCGGCGCACCGATCGCTCGACCTCGGGATCCAGCGCGGTCCTGGTCGCGGTGAAGGGGATACGCAGCGACAGGGCGATTCGCAGCTTTCCCGGATCCCGGCCGACGGCGTCCGACGCGGTGATCGGCTCCGGGGTGTGCAGATCTTTTTGGTGCGGACCGGCCGCCGCATCCAGCAGTAGCGCCGCGTCGGCGACGGTACGCGCCAGCGGACCGTTCACGGTGAGCCCGTAGAACGCTTCGGCTTCCGGCCAGGTGGAGATTCGTCCGCGCTGCGGTTTGATGCCGACCAGGTTCGTCCAGGCCGCAGGGATGCGGATCGAGCCCGCGCCGTCGGAACCCAGAGCGGCGGGGACCAATCCGGCGGCGACGGCAGCCGAAGCTCCGCCGGAGGACCCACCCGGCGTCCTGCCGCGGTCCCACGGATTGCGGGTGTGCCCGAACCATGCGGCACTCGTGAAGGGCCACTGTCCGAGTTCACAGGTGTTCGTCTTGCCGACGATCACCGCGCCCGCGGCACGCAGGCGCCGGACCGATTCCGCGTCCTCGGTCTTCGGTGCGAAGTCGCCGCCGCAGCCGAACGCGGTCGGCTCGCCCGCGACATCAGTGTCGTCCTTCACCGCGACGGGCACGCCCAGCAGCGGCAGTCGTTCTCCCGCGGCCAGCCGCCGGTCGGCGTCGGCGGCCTCCGCCAGGGCCCGCTCGCGGCGCACGATCCGGAAGGCATTGAGCGTGCCCTGCGCCGCGTCGATCCGGTCCAGTGCGCCGCCGACCGCCGCGGTCGAGGTGATCGCGCCGCTCGCGATCGCGGCCGCCAGTTCGGCCAGGCCCAGTTCCCGCGTGCCGGATACGTGGGCAGGATCGGACACCGTCATGTGAGCTCCGTCTCGTCGTGATCTACAGACGGTAGCGCCATATTGGTCAATCGTCCAGATTGTCGCAGGGGACGAGCTCGGCGGGCAGCAGTCGCCAGGCGTACCCGGTCGGGAACCGATCGAACAGCTGGCATATCCAGTCGTGTCGGTTGCCGCCGTCCTTATCGACCCCGCCCGGTTTCGATCGCGCACCGAACGGCGACCTGTGCGATCGAACCTACTCGCTCGGCTGGGTCTTCCAGATGACCCACCACAGAGGACGCGGAATCGGTCCGGCGCCTGCGTGCCGCCGCGGAGAAGATCGGCGGCAGCGGGCCTGTGCTCTGGCCGAGAAGGTCCGAGTACTCATGTCACGGAATGTGCTTGCACTCACCGTAGGGCACGCCCTGGGTGAGGTCCGGCCGGCCGAACATCCGGCCGACCAGAGCGTTGAACGCCGCCACCGACAGCCGGTCCATGTCGTTGCAAAGGAAGTCGTTCTTGGTGCCCGAGACATTCTTGGACTTCAGGGATTTCGCCCACTTCTGCGGCGTTCCCCCGCACCCGACATGCACCTGGTAGTCGCCGCCCTTGTCGAGCTCGAAGGAGTAGTCGACCTTGGAGTGGCCGCCGAGCCGGACCGGAAGCTTGGTCCGCGCCCATCCCGATTTCGATGTCTTGGCCTGAACCCAGACTCCTACCGGCGACGCGCTGTTGATGCAGCCGATCGTGCCGCTCACGGTGGTGGACGCCGATGCGCTCGGCAGTCCGAGGGCGAGGAACGCCGTGGAAGCGGAGACGAGAACGGCTACGCGGAGGGTCTTGCGCATTATTCGAACCTTTCGATGGGGGGAACGGCGGACTCCGATCGCGCGGAGCGCGCCGCGACGACGACTTGTTCCGGCCGCAGCAGGCGTTCACCCATGAGGTATCCGTGCCGGACTACCTGCAGCACCGTGCCCGGTGATCTGCCGGAAGCCTCGGCGACGGCGACGGCTTCGTGAACCTCGGGATCGAAGTCGGCCGTGGCGGGCACGCGCCGGACGCCACGACGTTCGAGCAGTTCGTGCAGTTCGCCGACGATGCTGCCGAGCACGGCGTCGTCGTCGTTCAGTGCCGTCACGCGATCGACGAGTCTGAGCAGCTCGCGAAACAGCGGGGCCAGGAGTTGTTCGGCGAGCCCGCCGCGCGCGAGTGCGAGCTGCTCGTGCAGGTCGTCCAACGCCCGATTCTTCGCCTTGTCCTCCAGCAGCCTGCGCTGGAAGAGATCACGCAATTGCGCGATCTCCCCGGCCAGCGCGGTCAGCGGATCACCCACGTCCGGAGCCGCATTCATATGCCGCGCTTGGCGATGTCGTATCGCTTCGAGTTGTGCTTCCAGACCGGCATCCGGTGGGTCAGCGTGTAGCCGGCGATGACGCCCGCGACGATCAGCAGGCCGATGCCCTTCGCCGGAATCAGCGCCAGGCCGATCACCAGGGCCACCGCCCACGCGCCCGCACCGCTGTGGAACCACTTGGCCACGGCGGCCCGCTCGGCGAGTTCGATGTTCTCCTGCAGCGAGGCGCGCAGCGGCGCGTCGTCGAACCGGAGTTTCAACGCGCGGCCGGACATTTCGTGCGTGACGGCGATCTGGGCTTCGGAGGTGATGCAGTACGCCCCGCTGCGGAGCTCCGACCACATCCCCAGGTTGACCTGCTCCAGCGCGAGCGCGAGGTAGTACTGGAAGATCTGCTCGTTCGGATGGTGCCGGACCACGTCCTCCATCAGTTCCAGCGCCTTGTCGTTCTTGTGCTGCTGAAGGTAGACGTTGGCGATGGCGGTGCGGTACAGCGGCTCGCCGGGCGCGAGACGCAGCGCCGTCTCGTATTCGCCGAGCGCTTCGTTCAGCGCCCCGGTGGCGAGAAACGCTTCGGCGTAGTCGAAGTGGTATTCCGGGCTGTCGGGCTTGAGGCTGATGGCCTCCCGGAATTCGAAGCCGGCGTCCTTGTAGTTGCCCATGACGAACGACGAGTTCGCCCGCACCGCCCACGCTTCGTGGTTCGCACCGTTGACCGAGATCGCCTCGCGGGCGCAGTAGTACGCGGACGGAGCGTTGCCGCGCTCGAAATACTCGCGTGCGAGACTCAGCCAGTCCCGGCCGCCCTGCACCACGGGCGCGGGCTGATTACTCGCCGGACGATACTGCCTGGCCTGCTGGTCGAATTGCCGCCGCTGGTTCGGGTCGAGCAGCACGCGCTCGGCCTGACCGAGGTGCCGTACCCGGGCTTCGGCCTGCGCGCGTTTGACGGGATCCGACTGGCCCGCGCGCTTGTTCCACATTCTGCGCTGCTCGCGGATGGCCGTCTTGATGGCATCCGGGTCGGCGGTCTCGGCGAGGCCGAGGATTTCGTAGTAGTTGACGAATTCTTCGGTTGTCGTGGTCATGCTTCAATTCACCTCGAGGTCTTCGTTCTTCGTGCGTGCGACGCGGATTTCGCCCTCGCTGAGGTTGGCGACGTTGTCGACCTCGAACGTGCCGAGCGATTTGTCCGCGGTGAGGTCCGTGATCTCGACCTGAATGGTCTGGTCTATGTCGTAGTGGAATGTGATCTGGACCGGAGCATTCGCCGGATAGGGCGGAATGGCGAAGAGCTGCCCGCCGTCGGGCCACTTTCCTTCGGTGACGAACCGGACGTAGTCGAGATCCTCGTCGTCGCCCTGCGTGACGCAGATCCGCAGTTCGGTCTGGCCGTCGGCGACGGTGCCGAACACTTTGCTCGCCTTGGCTGGGATCTTGGTGTTGCGGGGGATCACGATGTTGTTCTTCGGTTCCCGGTTGTCGTTCAGGGCGACCGTGCCCAGCGCCTGCGAGGTGACGTCGAGGATGACCGGCTTCGGCGCCGTGCTCGAGGACGTCTCCGCTTCGGCGCGGATCGCAGCGCCGAGCGCCACGAGTTCGTCGGGGTTGCCCGCCCGCAACGGCGGCTTGCCGGTCAGTTCCTCCAGCATCGCCGCCACCATGGGCATGCGCGTGGAGCCGCCGACGAGCAAGACGTGATCGAGGTCGGCGAAGCTCAGGCCCAATTCCTCCACGAGGGAATGGGTCAGGTCGCGCGACTGGTTCAGCAGGTCGCTGGTGAGGTCCTCGAACGTTTCCCGCGTGACGGTGAGCGTGTGTGTGACGCCGTTGTGGCTGAGCACGACTCGCGTGGATCCGGCGGAGCTCAGGGTGCGTTTGGCGAGTTCTGCTTTCTCGCGCAGATCGGCTTGGGTCTCGAACGCGTCGTCGAGATCGCCGCCGCCTCGAGCCATGTACTCCTCGTTGAGGTGTCGCATGAGCCGGTTGTCCCATTCGAAGCCGCCCAGTTCGTGCAGCCCATCGGTGCCGAGCACGTCGAACACGCCGTCGCGGATCCGCATCACGGTGACGTCGAACGTGCCGCCGCCCAGGTCGTACACCATGACGGTGCCGCTGCGGCCGAGGTCGAGCCCGAAGGCCAACCCGGCCGCGGTCGGCTCGTTCACCACGCGCAGCACGTTGAGTCCGGCGATCGTTCCCGCGTCCCTGGTCGCCCGGCGGCGCGCGTCGTCGAAGAACGCCGGGACCGTGATCACCGCGTCGGTGACCTGCCCCTGCCCCAGGATCAATTCGGCGTCGTCTTTCAGCCGTTTGAGAATCAGCGCCGAGACTTCCTCGGCCGAATAGGCGCGATCATCGGTGGTGACGAATCGCCAGTCCGGATTGCCCATCTGCCGCTTGACGAACTGCACGACATCCAGCGGCGCGGTCGCCGCGGACCGTTTGGCCATCGAGCCGACGAGCACGCTGTCGGAGTCGAAGAAGACCACCGAAGGCGTGATCCGCTCGCCGTCTCGGTTGACCAGGATCTCCGGTTTCCCGCCCGCGCCGACGACGGCGACCGCTGAATACGTGGTACCGAGATCGATACCGACGGTGTGTGCCACTGATTGCCCTCCCGATGCATCTGGTGACGATGCACGCGAATTGATACTGCGAAAATTCGAGATCGGAACAATTTTCCCCGCGGTCTCATCGGATAAGCCGCACGACGGGCGCCGGACGGTCGGCGAGAACGATCAGGGATTCGGTGCCTTCCATTCGTATTTGCACATCTGGCACTGGTATTTCTGCCACCCCTGACGATCCTTCTCGCCGATATCCATTCCGGTCTTCTTGCTGCACTGTGGACACACTTCGGCCATTGCTGGTCCTTCCGGTAGGGGGAACGGTGCGACAGGCTCGGGTGGCGCACCGGATTGAAAGCATATAAGTCGCCGTGGGTGATTGATCAGCGAACTTCGCGGTGATTTCCGACCCGTATTCCGGCCGGTGGGCCGATTTTTGCCGCTTCCGAGGGGTGTCGCTGGAATATTGCTCGAACACTCGTTTTTCAGCAAGATCTTGCAGTACCCGAGTCGTCCGCCGAGGAATCGAAAAGCGATGAGGTCATCGACACGTCGGCGATCGGTAGTCTTCGAGCGCCGGATCGCCGGCTGCGGCACTCGTCAACCGGCCGGGCGAGCAAGATCTTGCTGTGCGATACGCATTACGAAACCTACCGGTTCGATAGACATTTGGAGTCTTGCCGACGAGTGTCGGCAGCGATGAAGATCGCGCTATGGAACCGAACTTACGAGTGCTTGTCGCCTCGCCGTTGGGCGGAATCATCGCCCCTGTGCTGTCGCAGTACTTTCCGGCGTCGACCGTCGCGGTCGCCTCCGACGTCGACGAGGTGCGCGGTCGAATCGTGGGACGTTTCCGGTTCGATGTGGTCATCTCGGATCTGATCTGGAACAAACCCGAAATGGAGTACCGGTTCGACGGTTTGGATGTTCTGGACTTGCTCCGGGAAACCAAACGGCAGAGCGAGGTCCTGCTCGCGGCTCAAGGGCACAGCATGGAGAGCGATCATCTCGACGAGGCGCGGCTGCGCGCGGACGAAATCGCCGAGTTCTACGACAAGTCCTCCGGCGTGCCCGCGCTGCTGGATGCCATTCAGCGCGCCGCGACCGGCCGCAGCGACCAGGTCGCGCCGCCGCCGCAAGGGCCGCCCGCGTTGTGCGCGCTGTTCACCGAACAGCGTGGCGAGACGGCGGGCCGGCTGGCGGGTGCGATCGCGGCCAAGTCGGCGTGGGACTACAACTCTCTCGCCCAGGTCGCTCGTGTCGGTCTCAACACCGCAAACAAGGCGACCAATACTTATATCGGCCCGATCATCCTCGCTCGGAAGGAGTTGCCGGAGGGCACGCCGTTGACCCAGGGCGCGGTATTTCGCTGGTGCGGTGAGCACGCGCACTACCTCATCAGCTGGTGCCGCCGAAATGGGCACGCCGATGTCCTCGGTCCGCGATTCACCTGACGGCACAGCCCGCTTTCGGCACTCCCGGTCCGGCATCAGCGCCCTGCCCGTTCCGCTCGGTGGCGCGACGGCGGCATCCGCCGCAGGGAACGACGTCGACGGCGTCGGCTCGATGACGTCTCCGAGCGGTGCGACGACGAGAAGTCGCATGAATCGGTTCCCCTCTCATGGTCCCCCGGGTGGAGAGTTCTCTGTCGCGTCGGCGGTGCTGGAACAGGAATCAAGTATGGACCTCGGAGAGACGGTCGCGGGGGGATCATCGATGTGGGATCTGGCACTCCGAAAAGCTCATCTGGTGCGTAATAGCTTGGTCGACAGTCTTTTTCACCGATGCTTGCCTCGGTACCGTCCTAGCTCGCAATATCTTGCTCGCAGGATCCGTGCAACCGAGCGCCTTCTGCTGCGCAACGCACTCCACAGGGACCGCGACGGACTGGCCGCCGCGGTCACGCTCGCGGAAGCCTTGGCCGGTCTGGCCGGGCGGTTGATCGCCTGCGGCAGCGGATTGTCGTCGGGCCGGTACCGAGTAGATCTCGAGACGCTGTTGCCGGGTGCCGTCTTGACGCCTCCCATCGGCAAGGTCTTGCTGGCACGTATCCATATCGAGCCGAATGGAACCCGGGTGCCGTGACAGCCGGTCAGACCTGGTACGGCACCCGGATTGTGATCGGCTCGGCGGCGGGCGAATGCTTGGCTGGCGAGGTGCGATGCGCCGAGTGCCAGCATTCCAACCGGGACGACTACGCGTTCTGCCGCAGATGTGGCGTGCGTTCACGCCGAAGGTACGACGCGGTGGCAGCGGAGGCGGTGGAGGAATTGCGGTCTTCCCTGAGCGATCTGCTCGACCGGATCAGCCGGTGTGACATCGATCTGGCGGAACGGCAGTTGGTCGAGGAGACGACTCGGCGGGCGGCGGCCGAGGCGGCGAAGGAGCGACCGAATCGGATCGTGCTCACGGGGGTGCTCTACGCGGTCGGGGAGTCGGTGGCGGGCGTCGCCTCTCTGGCGACCGCGGTGACGGCGTCGAAGGACGCGGTCAAGGCGGTGTTCAGCTGATCCGCCGCGCACTGCGGGTCTAGACATACATACGGTATGTATGTAACAGTGGTCGGGAACCGAGACCACTGGGAGGACTCATGGCAACCAGCACAGCACTAGGCCGCACCCACGATGTGGACCTGCCCGGCGGCCGTATCCGCTACCACGAGACGGGTGCGGGCGCCCCTGTCGTCTTCGTGCACGGCTTGCTCGTCAACGCGGACCTCTGGCGCAAGGTGGTGCCCGCTGTCGCGGCGGCCGGGTACCGCTGCCTGACGCCGGACTGGCCGCTCGGCTCGCACGAGATCCCGGTGCCGGACGCGGAACTGACTCCGGCCGGTGTCGCCGATCTCATCGCCGCGTTCCTCGAACGCCTCGACCTCACCGACGTCACCTTGGTCGCCAACGACACCGGCGGAGCGATCACGCAGGTGTTGCTGACCCGCGACCGCTCCCGCGTCGGCCGGGTGGTGCTCGCCTCGGTGGACAGCTACGAGGGCTTCCTGCCGCAGCCGTTCACCACGCTGCCGCTGCTGGCCAGGATTCCTGGCTCGCTGCGCCCGCTGACCGAGTTGCTGCGCATCCGCGCGCTACACCGGCTGCCGGTGGCCTTCGGCTGGGTCACCAAACGGCCGGTCCCGCCGGAGATCGTCGACTCCTACCTGCTGCCGAGCCGCGACTCCGCCGCGATCCGGAAAGATCTGCGGCGCTTCCTGAAATCGGCGCATCGCCGATACACCCTGGAAGCCGCCCGTCACTTCGCCGAAGTCGACATTCCGGTGCTGCTGGCCTGGGCGCGGGAGGATCGGTTGTTCCCCGTGTCGTTCGCCGAACGCCTGGCTCGCGACCTGCCGGACGCGACGCTGAAGCTCATCGACGACTCCTACACCTTCCTGCCGGAAGATCAGCCCGAGTTGCTCGCCGAATCGATTCTGGAGTTCACTCGGCTGCATGCCACGCCGTAGCCAGGAAGACCGCTCCCGAGCGACCAGAGCCGCGCTCGAACAGGCGGGACGCCGCCTGTTCACCGAGCGCGGCTTCGCGGGCGCCTCCGCCGAGGAGTTGGTCACCGAGGCCGGCGTCACCCGGGGCGCGCTGCACCACCACTACGGCGACAAGCGCGGACTGTTCCTCGCGGTGCTGAAGCAGATCGAGGCGGAGATCACCGAGGAGATCGAAAACGCCATCGCCGCAGTAGATTCCGACGATGTGATGGCCGGGATGGCGGCGGGTCTCGCGCTGTTCCTCGAGATCTGCCAGCGTCCGGCGATGCTGCGCATCGCCCTCACCGACGCCCCCGCCGTGCTCGGCTGGCAGGCCTGGCGCGAATTCGAATCCGCCCACGGTCTAGGCCTGATCACCGCGCAACTCGAGCGTGCCCGCGCCGCCGGGTTGATCGCCGACGCCCCCGTTCCCGTGCTGGCCCAGCTCGTCGTGAGCGTGGTCAGCGAGGCGTCCCTGATCGTCGCGCACGCCGAAGACCCCGACCTCGCCCGCGCCCAGACCCAGCAATCGGTGCTGCTGCTGATCTCGGGGCTGCTGCGCGCCGACGGGTGAACGCGGCCGATAGCGAGGCACCGCGGGTCCGCGGGGAAGCGATGTCGCCTCGCCGGAAATCCGCGCGCAGGTCGTAACCGCCTGCCCCGTTCTGGGCAACCGGGGTCTTATCCTGCGCATGTGACAGAGCAACCAGCGCGCTCGGCGCATCGGTTCCGACGGCGTGCGACGCCGCTGGCGGTGTGGGTAGTGCTGGCGGCGTGCGGTGCCGCGACCAGGCCGTTCAGCTGGCAGGCAACCGCGATGGTGGCGGTGGCGGCACTCGCGGGGATGGTGCTGGCCTTCCGCGTACGAATCGAGCGACCCCCGTCCACTGCCCGGCTCAGGCGCGGCACAGCCGTGTGGTCGGCACTGCTGGTCGCGGCGTCGGCATGGGAGGTCTACGCCCTTCTGCGGCAGCCCGCCCTGAACCGGCCGAGCCACGAACACCCGACACTGTCCACACTGCTGGACCCGGCGCTCGAACAATGGCCGCTGCGATTCGCCGGATGGCTGTTGTGGCTCGCAGCCGGATGGTGGCTGGTCTCCGGATGAGCGATCGAACCACCGTCCTCCTCGGATTCGCCCTGCTCCTGACGGCCGCGCTCGCCGCAGTAGTGATCACGCGCCTGCGCCGGGACCTGATCGCAACGCTGGGAGAGACGATCGCCTATCTGACCGGCACCCGGGCGACGAGAATCGCCGCAGTACTCGTGTGGGCATGGCTCGGCTGGCACTTCCTGGCCCGGTGACGGCCGGTCCATGCGCCGAATCGTTCACGCGTGACCACAGCGGGCCCAGTCGCGATGCCGGGTGAAGTCAGCGCCTATTGCGCCGCCGCGACTCGGCGCGCCCAAGAGTGACCGCCTCGAAGCGACGGAGGAGCAAGCGGCCGCCGCACGAGCGATGCAGGCGGCGAACACACCGGGTTGATGCGTTGTCAAACCGACACCGGCGCCCGCTTCTCCGCGCCGCCGTTTCGCGGCCCGGCTCGCGTGTGCGCGGCCGCCGCGTACGCGACGAACGGCCAAGCGGGCGCATTCGGGCCGAGCCGACAGCCAGCCGTTACAACCCGCGTGCACGCGGTAGCGAGCTTCGATACGACGCGTCCAGCGCACCCCGACCACGTCTTTCGAGCGAAGCGAGTCCGAGCCTGTTTCGTTCGCGGCTCGGCTCGCGTGTGCGCGGCCGCCGCGTACGCGACGAACGGCCAAGCGGGCGCATTCGGGCCGAGCCGACAGCCAGCCGTTACAACCCGGGTGCACGCGGTAGTGAGCTTCGATACGACGCGTCCAGCGCACCCCGACCACCTCTTTCGAGCGAAGCGAGACCGAGCATGCGCCGTTCGCGGCTCGGCTCGCGTGTGCGCGGCCGCCGCGTACGCGACGAAGGAGCAAGCGGCGGTCGCGCACACGCGAGCCATAAGAGGGCCGCGAACACGC